>JAIXHQ010000001.1 GCA_030145715.1 Sphingopyxis sp.
TCCACAATTGCAGGCAGACAAAGGCGGTCGCTGGCAGCCAGCGAATGCCCTTAAACTAGCGGAAATCAGGGGTTTTTTCAACCTTTGGCGACCTTCGCCAAACAGAAAATTGGTAGCGGAGGAGGGACTCGAACCCCCGACACGCGGATTATGATTCCGCTGCTCTAACCAGCTGAGCTACTCCGCCCCGAAGGGGTCGCCGCGACGGGCGAGCAGCGCCTATAGGCAGGGCTTTGCGCCCGGTCAATATCATGTACGCCCTCCATTGAAATTCCGTGTGAGCGCCGTTTGCCATGGGCCGCCAAGATAGTGGTGGGCGGCCAGGCCGGTGATCGCCAGCCGACGCGGCGCGAACCCGGCGGACAGCGCGGCGATCAACGCCCTCGCCTCTGCCGCCGTCACCTTGTTCTGCACCGTGATGTGCAGCCGCGGCGTGCCCTGGTCCTGCAGCGTCAGCATCCCGGCGAAATGATCGGCGATGCGGCCGCGAATCCCGATGAGGTCGGGACTGTCGATGCGAAAGGCGACCCCGCGCCCCAGCGAATAGACTTCGCGCAGATGTGCGGCCGGGGGTCCCATGTCGGCTGCGATCCGGCGAAAGAGCCGGTCGAGTTCGTCCAGACAGGATGGCGGCAATTGGTGAAAAAGCGTGATATGCGCGGCGAGATGATTGCGATCGGGCGGAAAATGCGCCTGCCGCAGCGTGTCGAAATAACGTTGGTCGGCCGCACCCATCGTCGCGGTCACGATGATGGGTACGGCGCCGGCGGCCCGGTCGGGAGGGGGGATGTCCGGGCCGCCTATCGCAGGATCAGGCCGCTTGCGACAGCTTGCCTTCATACGGGTTCGCCTTCACCCATTCGAGCGCCTTTTCAGGGGTCGATTCGACATAGGGATCGCTGTCGGTGCCGATGTCGTTGATGCCGGGTTCGACGAACATCTGGACCACCACGCCGTCATCGACGATCGCGGTGTAGCGCCAGCTACGCATACCGAAGCCCAGGTGATCCTTGTTGATCAACATGCCCATGCGGCGCGTGAACGCGGCCGAACCGTCGGGAACCATCTTCACCTTTTCGACGCCGAGGCTCTTGCCCCAATTATACATGACGAACGCGTCGTTGACGCTGATGCAGTGAATGTCGGCAACGCCGGCGGCAGCGAATTCGTCGTGAAGGCGTTCGAAACCCGGGCACTGTTCGTTCGAGCAGGTCGGGGTGTAAGCGCCGGGAAGGCCGAACAGCACATGGCGACCTTCGCCGAACAGATCGCCGGTGTCGACATCCTGCCAGCGGAAGGGATTCGGACCATCGACCGTTTCGTCGCGGACGCGCGTCTTGAGCGTGACGGCGGGAACATTCTGATTAATCATGGGAGAGCCTTTCTCTTTTTGGTTTCCTGCGCCTAAGCACATGAAAGGACGCGCGGGTCCAATCGATAAATTGGCAGAGGTTGATCGGATTTTTCAATCAGCCCGGCAGGCGCGTTCAACCGGCCGATTCGGTCCCGGTGCCTGTCGTGCCCGCAAGGCCGGCGCCTACTCCATTTCCCCGCGGTCGCGGCGGAGCGCGTACCATTTCTGCACATTGGCATTATGTTCGGACAGCGTCCGCGCAAACACATGGCCGCCGTCGCCCTTGGCAACGAAGAACAGATAATCGGTTGCCTCCGGATCCAGCACGGCGGCGATCGATGCCTTGCCGGGATTGGCGATCGGTCCGCGCGGCAGCCCGGTCATGCTGTAGGTGTTGTAACCGTTCACCGCCTGGATTTCAGAGCGCAGGATACGGCGGCCGAGCGGCTTGCCCTTGGTGATCGGATAGATGATCGTCGGATCGGCCTGAAGCTTCATGCCGACCGCGAGCCGGTTGGTATAGACGCCCGCGACCGTGCGGCGTTCGGCGGCGACGGCGGTTTCCTTTTCGACGATCGATGCGAGCGTCATTGCCTCGTTGCGATTCTGGACCGCGCTGCGCGGGCTTCGCTTTTTCCATAGCTCGTTGAATGCCTTGTCCATCGCGGACTGCATCCGTTTGACGACGGCGGCGCGGCTTTCGCCCGTGGTAAAGGCATAGCTGTCGGGCAGGACGCTGCCTTCGGCTGGGACCGGGATGTCGCCCTTCAGCCGTTTTTCGGCCATCAGCCGGTCCCACACCATGATCGACGGCATTCCTTCGGGGATCATGACCATCCGCTGGATCGTCTTGCCCGACTGGAAAAGCGTCAGGATGTCGCCCGCATCCATCCCCTTTTCGATCTTATACTCGCCCGGCTTGATCGGATCGTCCGATCCAAAGAAGCGCGCTTCGTTGCGAAAGCTGGATGCGGAGACCAGCCCGGCGGATTCGAGAATCTCGCCCGCCCGGGCGATGCTCGCGCCCGGCGGCACGACGATTTCGGCGTCCTGCGGCGCCCCGCCCGAACAGGCGGCAAGCAGCAGAGCCGGGATCGCGATCGTCAGCCAGCGGAACAGATGCACGAGATTCTCCCTATCCGGCGCCTTAAAGAGACAAAAGACACGCATGAGCGCGTCGAAAATGTCTCCTTTGTCGCCTTATGCCGGGGCGGGGCGACACGGGTGATAGAGCATGGCGGCGTAATGTAGGAAAGGCTTTTCATCGCCCCCCAGCGAAGGGACCGAACCGGCGACCATCCGCACCGGGCGAAGGGGCGATAAGCAGACGCCGCTCGCCCGACTCACCTGCCCCATCGCTTCGCCGCCGGACGGAAAAATCAGTCTTCGACCGCCTTGACGATGACGCTGGCGTTCGTGCCGCCAAAGCCGAAGCTGTTGTTCAGCGCCGCCTTTACCGGCCGCTTCCGTGCCTTATGCGGGACCAGGTCGACGCCTTCTGTCCCTTCATCGGGATTGTCGAGGTTGAGGGTCGGCGGGACGATCTGGTCGCGGATCGACAGGATGCAAAAGATCGTTTCGACCGCGCCGGCCCCGCCCAGCAGATGGCCGATGGCCGACTTGGTCGAACTCATCGACACATTCGCGATGTCGTCGCCGAACAGACGCTTCACAGCGCCCAGTTCGATGGTGTCGGCCATCGTCGAGGTGCCGTGCGCGTTGATATAGTCGATGTCGGCGGGGGTCATGCCCGCCTTTTTCAACGCCATTTCCATCGACCGGAACGCGCCCGACCCGTCGGGATGCGGCGCCGTCACATGATAGGCATCGCCCGACAGGCCGTAACCGACGACCTCGGCATAGATTTTTGCGCCGCGCGCCTTGGCATGTTCATATTCCTCAAGCACGACGACGCCCGCGCCTTCGCCCATCACGAAACCGTCGCGATCCTTGTCATAGGGGCGGCTCGCGGCCTCCGGGCGGTCGTTATAGCTTGTGTTGAGCGCGCGCGCCTGGGCGAAACCGGCGATGCCGATCGGACACACGGTCGATTCTGCGCCGCCCGCGAGCATGATGTCGGCATCGTCGTCGCGGATCATCCGCGCCGCATCGCCGATCGAATGCGCGCCGGTCGAACAGGCGGTGACGACCGCGTGGTTCGGACCCTGAAGGCCGTATTTGATGCTGACCTGACCCGAAATCAGGTTGATGAGCCGTCCATGGACGAAGTGCGGCGACACGCGGCCGGGGCCTTTTTCGGCGAGCAGCAGGCTTTCGCTCTCGATACCCGGCAGGCCGCCGATGCCCGAACCGATCGAGCAACCGGCGCGCAGTTTCATCGCGTCGGTCATATCCTCAAGTCCCGCATCTTCGATCGCCTGTCCGGCGGCGTCGATGCCATAGATGATGAAAGGATCGACCTGACGCTGCACCTTGTGGTCGACGCGCTTGCCGGGGTCGAAACCATATTCATGGTCGGGGCCCTTGACCTCGCACGCGATCGTGCATTTCTGGTCCGACGCGTCGAAATGGGTGATCGTGCCCGCGCCCGACTTGCTCGCAAGCAAATTCGCCCATGTGGTTTCCACATCGGCGCCCAGCGGCGTCACCAAACCCAAACCCGTCACCACAACCCGGCGCATAGTCATTCCTTTCATCGGTCCCTGCCCCCGCAGGAACCCGCATCATCATCATCGGCGCGCTTTTAGCGGAGCCGCGCGCATAAAAAAGCTCCCCGGCCACTGCGCGCGAGCGCTCGAGACCGGGGAGCCGGAAATGCGTGGACGGCGTCGCCGCCGCATCCGGCTAGGCCGGACCGCAGGGCGTTAGCCCTTGTTCGCTTCGATATAGTCGATCGCGTCCTTGACGGTGGCGATCTTTTCCGCCGCATCGTCGGGGATTTCGACGCCGAATTCTTCTTCGAACGCCATCACCAGTTCGACGATGTCGAGGCTGTCGGCGCCCAGATCGTCGATGAAGCTCGCTTCTTCGGTGACCTTGTCGGCTTCGACGCCCAGATGTTCGACGACGATCTTTTTAACCTTTTCGGCCGAATCGCTCATGCACAGTTCCTTTTTTCTAACTATGTCGTGAATGTTGAAAATTGCCCTAGTGCCCGTGGACGGGGCTGGCAAGAGGGCTGGCACCGGCGGTGCGGCGAAGCGCCGTGTCGGCCAAACTCCTCTACACCGCTATTCGTCGACCCTGTCCCTTTTCGCCCCTGCGGCACATGCGTCATGAAATAGGCACCGCCCTACCCGCGTTCAAGGCCGGTCGGACGGCGCCGGAACGACGCCCGAGGCGCGAAGCGCGGCGGACGCGCGCTGGATGACCGTCGGCGTGATGATAAAGCGGGCGAGTACCGTTTCGGGCGCGGCATTGGCGGGCTGGCGCGTATAGGCGATCAGCCGCTGCCATTGCGCCCGCGCCTCCGGCAATTTGTCCGACCGCGCCAATATGATGGCGCGCACCATCATATATTGCGGCTCCATGCTGCTGGGTGAAGGAATCCGGTCGAGCACCGACTGCGCTTCATCCTGATCGCCGCGCTGGGATACGATATATGCCAGCGTGACCGCCGGGACGCCCGGATAGGATGCGTCGAGCGCGAGCGATCGCCGGAGCAGGGCCTCGCCCCTGTCCGCATCGCCGCACATCACCTTGAACAGGCCCATAAATCCCGAAATGTCGGCGTCATAGGGATTGAGCGCCAGCGCGCCGTCACCCATCGCGTTGCCGCCGCGACAATTGCCCGCATAGTAATTCGCCCGCGCCATCGCGAACAGGCCCGACGATGAATTGGGGCTGCTCTCATAGGATTTTTGCGCCAGCGCGCGCGCCTCGGCAAAGGCTTCGCGGCCGGCGGCGGTCCCGCGCTGAGACTGCCAGACGGCGTAACGAAGCAACGACAGGGCGGTCAGCGCGACCGGATCACGCGGGGCATCCTCCACCGTCGCGCGCAGGCATCTGTCGATCTGACCGACGGCGAGCTTGTTGCGCATCAGCCGCATCCGGTTGAATTGCGCAAGACAGGGATAGCCGGGAGAGAAATTGTCCGGCTGACGCTGAACCTGATCGCGAACGATCACGCCATAATCGCCGGCGATCTGCGCGATGACGGGTTCGAGCGCGGCAAATTCGGGAATTTCTTCGTCGGTCATGCGAAGCTGCTGCGACCATATGGCGCGCTGGTCGGCGACGCGGTTGAGGACGAGCGTGACATCGACCGGACCTTCGCGCGTCCGCACCAGCGACGTGTCGAGCCGGTAGTCACCCGCCGCTGCGGCGGTGCTGCCGGGCGCTTTCGAACTCAAGAGGTCGACAAGGTCAAAGCGGCGCAGTCCATCGCGCAGCTTGCCGTCGAGCGCGCGGGCCAATGCGCGCGACTGGGGCGAATTGCCGGCGGCGGGGGCGCTGAGCTCCAGCAGCGGGCCAGGCACTGGCGCACCCGCGAACAGGCGTTCGGGCCCGCCGCGCACCATCCACAGCGCCAGCAGCGCCGCCGCGACGAGTGCGATAGCGACGATCCAGCGGCCATAATGCGGGGGGGTGTGGGCCGGTCGCCCTGCGACGCGGGCGGGCGGCGCACCAACGGCATCGATCGGCGCTTCCACAGCCTTGACGTCATCCTCCCCGCCCGATGCGTCGGCCGACCGCGGTGGCGGAGCCGATCGATGCTGGACGACGACCTCATAACTGCCCTGCGGCACGCGCAGGCGGTGAACCCATGCCGTGTCGTTATAATAGCGATCGAGCAGGGTGCGCAGCCGCCCCACCATGACGCGCGGATAGCTGTCGAGCGCGGGGTCGAAATCCTCGCTGCGGCCCAGCGCCTCTGTCGCGATCGCATAGGCCTTGGGTGCGCTGCGCCCGCCGCGCAAACGATGTTCGACAAGGAATTGCAGCAGCCGCGACAGCACCGGCGAACGGACGAACAGCGGAGAGCCGAGCAGGCGCTCCAGCTCTTGCGCAATAATCCTGTCGGTTTCACCCGGAGTCGGCGTCTCGTTCGCTTTCGCGTGATCCATGCTATCCTCTAATCCCCCCTGTCGGGCGGTGTGATAGATACGCCAATCACCATTTGCGACCAGCCATTGTTACTTCCACGTTACGGTAACAAGCGACCTGGGCATCATATCAGAAGAAATCTTCCTAGCCAATCCGCGCAGAAAAGCGCGAAACGAGGTTAAATATTGGTTAGCGGATAGCGACATACCGCGATGTGACCCCTTGTAACTGCCGCTGTCGCGAAACTCTGTCATTCTCTCATCATCGCGACGTTCCAGTAATGGCGCGGTGTTGAAGCCGGTAGGCGAATGGTGCGAGCTGGTCCCTGGCACCTTTCAACCCCCCTCCGGCTTCATTCCAAGACTTCGCCGGGCGGCCCGACAGCCCCACCTGTCCGCCCGCCCGGCAAGTCGACCACTCTCTCCTCCCCCGCCCGTCCGTGCCCATCATAGCCCATCGGCGAACCGCCGCCGGAGCGAGTTCAGCATGTGCGGCCGCATTTCGCCTACGCTGCCGGTCCGTAAGCCGCTGCCCCGCAAAAAGGGGCGCCGGTGTAAACCGACGCCCCATCATGAGCTGGAAAATATAAGGGGTCAGGTCGTTGCCGGAGCCTTGCACGGGCCGGTGTGGGTGCTGGTCATCTGCATGACCATTTCCATGTCGCCGCCCGTCGGAACCTTGCCCTTGGTCGTGATCGTCACGTCATTCTTTTTCGCCGCCATCGTGCCCACCATCGTCATCTCGACGGTCTGGCCGTTCGCGGTGCAAGTGCCGGCGACGTCGATCTTGCCGCCCGCAATTTCCTTTTTCGCCCATTTGCATTCGCCGCCATTGCCAGGCCCCTTGGCGAGTTCAGCGGCAATATCTTCCTTGTCGACCTGTTCCTGCGTGAAGCACTGGTCCTGCCCGCTGGCGCCTTCCATCATCTTTGCCATGCCGTCCTTCATTTCGGGCGGCATGCCGGGAACTTCGAACTTCACCAGTTTGATGTCGGTTTTCCAGTTGCCGGCCTCGCGCTTTACCGGACCGCTGGCGGCGTTGTCGGTCTTGCCGCAACCCGATAGGGCGACGAGCGCGCCGATGGCGGCAACCGTCAGAAACTTCTTCATAAAATCATCCTCCTGTTGGGCAGATGGGGTATCCCCCATGCGGCTGTCCGCGTGCAACCATTATAATTGTCGTTGGCCCCAATCGATACCATATTGGCGACGATGGCAATCCAGATTCGCACCTCGCTCGACGAAATCGACACCGCCGAAGGCTATGTCCCGCACCGCCCGGCACGCCCCGACAAGGTCGAAGGCGGCAAGCGATTCGAACTGGTTAGCGATTATGAGCCCGCGGGCGATCAGCCGACCGCGATCAGGGAACTCGTCACCACCGCTTTGGATGGCGAGCGCGATCAGGTGCTGTTGGGCGTCACCGGATCGGGCAAGACCTTTACCATGGCAAAGGTCATCCATGAATTGCAGCGCCCCGCGCTGATCCTGGCCCCCAACAAGATCCTGGCGGCACAGCTTTATGGCGAGTTCAAAAGCTTTTTCCCTAACAATGCGGTCGAATATTTCGTCAGCTATTACGACTATTACCAGCCCGAGGCCTATGTGCCGCGCAGCGACACCTATATCGAGAAGGAAAGCTCGGTAAACGAGGCGATCGACCGGATGCGCCATTCCGCCACCCGCGCGCTGCTGGAACGTGACGACGTCATCATCGTGGCGTCGGTATCGTGCCTCTATGGCATCGGTTCGGTCGAAACCTATTCGGCGATGATCTTTGACCTGAAGAAGGGACAGGTCGCCGACAATCGCGAAATCATCCGCAAACTCGTCGCGCTCCAGTACAAGCGCAACGATCAGGCGTTTGCGCGCGGCAATTTCCGCGTCCGCGGCGACAGCCTGGAGATTTTCCCTTCGCATTATGAAGATATGGCGTGGCGCGTCAGCTTTTTCGGCGACGAGATCGAGGAGATCACCGAATTCGACCCGCTGACCGGTAAGAAGATCGCCAACCTCAACCATGTCCGCATCTATGCCAACAGCCATTATGTGACCCCCGGCCCGACGCTGAAACAGGCGTCGGAGGCGATCCGGCACGAACTGGCCGAGCGATTGAAAGAACTCGAAGTCGAAGGCCGGCTGCTCGAAGCGCAGCGGCTGGAACAGCGCACCAATTTCGACCTGGAAATGATCGCCGCGACCGGAAGCTGCGCGGGGATCGAGAATTACAGCCGGTTCCTGACCGGCCGCCTGCCTGGCGAACCGCCCCCGACGCTGTTCGAATATCTGCCCGACAACGCGCTGCTTTTCGTCGACGAAAGCCACCAGACGATCCCTCAGATCGGCGCGATGTCAAAGGGCGATCATCGCCGCAAGATCACGCTGGCCGAATATGGATTCCGCCTGCCATCCTGCATCGACAACCGCCCGCTGCGCTTTGCCGAATGGGACATGATGCGGCCGCAGACGGTCAGCGTGTCGGCGACGCCGGGCACGTGGGAAATGGACCGCACCCAGGGCGTCTTTGCCGAACAGGTGATCCGCCCCACCGGCCTGATCGACCCGCCGGTCGAAATCAAGCCGGTCGAGGAGCAGGTCGACGACCTGATCGTCGAGGCGAAAAAGACGGCCGCCGCCGGATACCGCACGCTCGTCACGACGCTGACCAAACGGATGGCCGAGGATCTGACCGAGTTCCTGCACGAAGCGGGGCTGAAGGTCCGTTACATGCACAGCGACGTCGAGACGCTGGAGCGTATCGAAATCATCCGCGACCTGCGCCTGGGCGTGTTCGACGTGCTGATCGGCATCAACCTGCTGCGCGAGGGGCTCGACATCCCCGAATGCGGGCTGGTCGCGATCCTCGACGCCGACAAGGAAGGCTTTCTGCGCAGCGAAACCAGCCTCGTCCAGACGATCGGCCGCGCCGCGCGCAACGTCGACGGGCGCGTCATCCTCTATGCCGACCGCATCACCGGCAGCATGGAACGCGCGATGCGCGAAACCGACCGCCGCCGCGAAAAGCAGGAGGCGTATAATGCCGAACATGGCATCACGCCGCAGACGATCAAGCGTAACATCGGCGATATCATCGCCCATGTCGCGTCAAAGGATCAGGTGACGATCGCCATCGGCGACGACAAGCCCGCGCATATGGTCGGCCACAACCTCCGCGCCTATATCGCCGACCTCGAAAAACAGATGCGCGACGCCGCGGCGGATCTGGAGTTCGAGCAGGCGGGCAAGCTGCGCGACGAAATCCGCCGGCTCGAAGCCGACGAACTCGGCCTGCCCCCCGGCGAACAGGTCGCGCCGCGCGTGGGGCGCAGCAACGAGGGCAAGCCGGGCACGCGCAAGGGTCGTTTCGGCAAGCAGAGCAAAACGAAGTGGGGGCGATGATCATGATACGCTGGGGAATGATCGGCTGCGGCGATGTGACCGAACGCAAGAGCGGCCCCGCCTATCGGCAGGTCGAGGGTTTCACGCTCCATGGCGTCTTTAACCGCACCTTGGCCAAGGCCGAGGATTATTCCGCGCGCCACGGCGTCCCGCGCGTCTTTGCCAGCGCCGAGGCGCTGATCCACGATCCCGAGATCGACGCCGTCTATATCGCCACTCCGCCCGACAGCCACGAAGCCTATGCGCGCGAAGTCGCGCGCGCGGGCAAGCCCTGCTGCATCGAAAAGCCGATGGCGCCCGACCATGCCGCCTGCGTCCGCATCCGCGACGCCTTTGCCGAACGCGGCCTGCCCCTCTTCGTCGCTTATTATCGCCGCACGCTCCCCCGCTTTCGGCAGGTCAAGGCGTGGCTCGACGAGGGCGCGATCGGCGCGGTGCGCCATGTCCACTGGACGCTGACCAAGCCCGCCAGCCCCGTCGACGTCGAAGCGACCAACTGGCGTGTCGACGCCGGCGTCGCGCCCGGCGGCTATTTCGACGATCTGGCCAGCCACGGCCTCGACCTGTTTTGCTGGCTGTTCGGCGAAGTTAAGGACGTCGCGGGCTTTGCCGTCAACCAGCAGGGCCGCTACAGCGCCGCCGACGCCATCACGGGATGCTGGCTGCACCAGGGCGGCGCCACCGGATCGGGAAGCTGGAACTTCGGCGCCGCCGGGCGCGAAGACCGCGTCGAGATCACCGGCAGCGAGGGCCGGATCGATTTTTCGGTTTTCGAAGAGGCTCCGATACGGCTTTTGCGCGGATCGGCGACGACCGAGACTGTCATCGCCCACCCGCCGACGATCCAGCTTTTTCACGTCGAGGCGATGCGCGACCACCTCGCCGGGCGCGGCACACATCCCTCGACCGGCGCCAGTGGAGCGCATACCGCCTGGGTGATGGACCGGATCCTGTCGCCCAGGTGAGCGACGCGACGCTGGGCGGCGGTCAAAATCGGATGTTTCTGGAAGCGACAGGAAACAGCCTCGCCCATCCATATCCGTTTGCATCGAGCGGAAATGCAACGGTCGGCAATAGCTGCAAGCCTATAGAAATTTCGCGCAGAGGCGCAGAGGCCGCAGAGAAACGGGCGCAATCCCCTCTGCGTTCTCTGCGCCTCTGCGCGAAACATTTGGGAAGGCAGGTTGCGACCGGAGCGGACATAAATCCTCCCTGTGGCGCAGCCATGGGGAGGTGGCATCGCGAAGCGATGACGGAGGGGTCTTTGGCGCAAGGCCCCAGCCCCTCCACCACGCCCTTCGGCCGCGGTCCCCCTCCCCATCGCTACGCGACAGGGAGGATCGGCGGGAAACGACCGATTACGGCCCTTCGAACGAACGACCTGATCCCCTCCCGCAGGCGGGAGGGGCAGCGAGACTTGGGCGCTTGCGCCCTAGTCGCAGCGGGGTGGGCATTCGCGCCGCTGCTGGCCCACCCCCAACCCCTCCCGCCTGCGGGAGGGGAGAAAAAACGTCCGCTCCCCCCCAAAAAATCCGACATTCACGCACATCCGCATGTCCGGTCAGACCACGCATGGAGTCGCGCAGAGGCGCAAATATCGCAGAGAGGAATGCGCCCGTTTCTCCGCGCTCTCCGCGCCTCTGCGCGAAACATTGGGAGGCAGGTTGCGACCGATTGCGGTCATTTGAACGAGCGAGCTAATCCCTCCCGCAGGCGGGAGGGGCAGCGAGACTTGGGCGCTTGCGCCCTAGTCGCAGCGGGGTGGGCATTCGCGCCGCTGCTGGCCCACCCCCGACCCCTCCCGCCTGTGGGAGGGGAGAAAGAATGTCCTCTTCCCACCCCCTAGCAGGCATCCCCTTCAGATAGGCCTTTCCTACATTATCCGGCTGTGCCAGCCTTCATCCGGCTCTTTCATTTGGTGGATAAAGCGGATGCTGCCCGGCTTGCCGGTGCGGCCACGGCGGGGCATGCGGGGCGTGTCCAGCACGCCGCGCGGTCCAAATCGGGAGGCGCATAAGGCTGAACTTTCCTGAACTTTGCAATATCGCGCGGCGCTTGCGCCGACCATATCGCGGATCCAACCCGAAACGATGAAAGGCGGCCGTGGCGGTTCAGCACGTCCCGCCCATAAGAAAAGGGCCGGAGTTTCCCCCGGCCCTTCCCTAAATCATAGTGCCTGAAATCAGGCGCCGGTCACGTCGGCCGTATCGACCTTCACGCCGGGGCCCATCGACGACGACAGCGCGATCTTGCGGACATATTTGCCCTTCGCGCCGGCAGGCTTGGCCTTGACGATGGCGTCGACAAACGCGTCGAAGTTCTGGCGAAGCTTTTCCTCGCCGAACGACAGCTTGCCAAGACCGGCGTGGATGATGCCGACCTTTTCGACGCGGAATTCGATCTGACCGCCCTTGGCGGCCTTCACGGCTTCGGCGACGTTCGGGGTGACGGTGCCCAGCTTCGGGTTCGGCATCAGGCCCTTGGGACCCAGCGTCTTGCCGAGGCGGCCGACGATGCCCATCATGTCCGGCGTCGCGATGACGCGGCCATAGTCGAGGTTGCCCGCGAGCATGTCTTCCATCAGGTCTTCGGCACCGACCTTGTCGGCGCCGGCGGCCAGCGCCTTGTCGGCATTGTCACCGCGCGCGAACACGGCAACCTTGACGTCCTTGCCGGTGCCGGCGGGCAGCGTCACGACGCCGCGGACCATCTGGTCGGCGTGGCGCGGATCGACGCCCAGGTTCATCGCGATTTCAAGCGTTTCGTCGAACTTGGCCGATGCCAGTTCGCGAACCGTCTTCAACGCTTCTTCGACGGTGTGCAGCTTCAGCGCATCAACCTTGCCCTCAAGGGCCTTTTGCTTCTTGGTCAGCTTTGCCATCGGATCAGCCCTCCGTCACTTCGAGGCCCATCGAGCGCGCGCTGCCCTCGATGATCTTCGTTGCCTGTTCGATGTCGTTCGCGTTGAGATCCTTCATCTTGATCTCGGCGATTTCGGCGAGCTTCGAGCGCGCGATCTTGCCGCCGCTGATCTTGCCCGGCTCTTTCGAACCCGACTTCAGGTTCGCGGCCTTCTTGATCAGATAGGTCGCGGGCGGCGTCTTGGTGACAAAGGAAAAGCTCTTGTCGGCGAAGACGGTGATGATGGTCGGGGTCGGTGTACCCTTTTCCATGCCGTCGGTCGCGGCGTTGAACGCCTTGCAGAATTCCATGATGTTGACGCCGCGCTGACCCAGTGCCGGCCCAAGCGGCGGCGACGGGTTGGCGGTGCCGGCGGGCACCTGCAGCTTGATGTAGCCGCTGATCTTCTTAGCCATGATGGCCTCCTATCTTTCTGTCGCCCCGGACGTCGTCCAGAGCTCAAAATTAGCGGTCGAACAGAAGGGCATCACCCCCTCCTCCCGCGCGGAATCACGCCCGTATCTGACGCGAAGCGGCGCCCATAGATTGAAAGCCGCCGAAAAACAAGCCTTATGCGCCGGGCGCGGGCGGCGTGATACGCAGCAGTCCTTCCTGCATGGCCGACGCGATCAGCTTTCCGTCGCGGCGATAGATCAGCCCACGGTTGATCCCGCGGCTGCCGCCCGTCCAGTCGCTGTCCATGACATAGACGAACCAGTCGTCAAGGCGGATGTCATCGTGAAACCACATCGCATGGTCAAGGCTGGTCGAAAAAAGACCGGGTGTCGACCAGGTCAGGCCGTGCGGCAACAGCGACGACGACAACAGCCCCATGTCCGAAACATAGGCCAGGAAGGCGCGGTGAAGCAGCGGATCGTCGCCGATCGGTGCAGCCAGCCGATACCATTGATAATGTGTCGTGCCCCGCTCGGTCGTCGAGGCGCGGACACTCCGCGTCTCGAATGGCCGGAGGCGCGCCATGCGATCGATCTGCGCGTCGCTGACGTTCGGGTCGGCCGCCAGATTCTCGACCAGTTCGACGCAATCCTCGGGCGGGAGAAGGTCGGGCATCGGCGCCTGATGCGCCGCGCCGGGCTCGGGGGCGTGGAAAGAGGCGGTAAGATTGAAGATCACCTTGCCGTCCTGCCGCACGACGACCCGGCGGTTCGCGAAACTGCGGCCGTCGAAATCGCGGTGGACACGAAAATGCAGCGGTTTTGCTTCATCGCCGCCGCGCAGGAAATAGGCATGGAGCGAATGCGCCGGCTTTCCCGGGTCGACGGTGCGCGCCGCGGCCGCAAGTGCCTGCGCGATCACCTGCCCGCCGAAGATGCGCTGGCGGGTGGGCTTGGCGAAGGCCGGAAAAGTGAACTCGTCCTCAAGCCCCGGAACCGGGTCGAGTTCGAAAAGGCGCGTGACCGCTGCCATGACCTTTTCAGGCGACAAGGCCGCCCGGATTTCGCGCGCACGATCAATGCGAGCCTGGATCTCGTCGGGAGAAAGGCTCATGCGCTCAGTCCATCCGCTGGGCCGCGCCCACGAAGGCGCGACGCAATATTATTTGAAACGCTCGACCTGTTCGAAGTCGAGTTCGACCGGGGTGGCGCGGCCAAAGATCGACACCGACACCTTGACGCGGGCCTTTTCGAAATCGAGTTCCTCGACCAGCCCGTTGAAGCTGGCGAAGGGACCGTCGAGAACCTTGACCTGATCGCCGATTTCGTAATCGACGCGAATTTCCTGCTTCGGACGCGCTGCCGCTTCTTCCTTGCTGTTCAGGATGCGCGCGGCTTCGGCTTCGCTGATCGCCTGCGGCTTGCCCATCGATCCCAGAAAGCCGGTGACCTTTGGGGTATTCTTGACGAGGTGATAGACATCGTCGGTCATCGTCAGCTTGGCGAGAACATAGCCGGGGAAGAACTTGCGTTCGGCCTGCACCTTTTTGCCGCGCTTCACTTCGGTCACGGTTTCGACCGGCACTTCGACCGCTTCGACGAAATCGGTCAGGCCCATGCGTTCGGCTTCGGAAAGCACCGAATCGCGCACCTTGTTCTCGAAACCCGAATAGGCGTGAATGATGTACCAGCGCGCCATGTGTATCCGTATCCTGTCCCTGTAACCGCGAGCGTCAGCGCGCGAGCGACGTCAGCCAACTGACGATCGCGTTGAAAACCGTGTCGACGCCAAAGAAGAACAGCGACAGGATCGTCGTCATGATGATCACCATGATCGTCGTCTGCACCGTTTCACGGCTGGTGGGCCAAACGATCTTGCGGGCTTCGGCGCGCACCTGATTGATGAACTCAGCCGGGCTGGTCTTCGCCATGTCGATCGTCCTGTCCTTGCAACGTCTATGATCCGAGCCAGATGGGTTGCCATGCCCAGCGCGTCAAGCGCGCTTTGGGCAATAGTCCGCCCACCCTCCCCGAGCGTGTCGGCGAAAGGCGGAAGGAAAACGGCGCATCTGTCCGAATGAAAGCGGCCTTTACTTGCGCGGCGTGGCGATTGCAAGTCAAAGGCTGGCACACCACCACCCCAAAAACCGCGCCGCCTTTGGCGATATGGGGCGACTGATGAAGACTGACCGACAAACCGAATGAGGTCAGCCGATCCTGAAATGGGTAAGAAACGGTTGCAGTCGCCAGTCAATCTGCTCCCGATTGAGGCGCTCGACCTCGATGCCCATCAGCATATTCAACATCGAATCGCCAACGACGACATCGAAGAACAGGCGAGCCGCGGCCTTTGGATCGTCGATTTCAGCCCGGCCCGTCGCAGCCCATAGCGCAAACAGATCGGCCAGTTCATTCAGCGCGGGAATATGAAGGTCATGGTAAATCTGTAACGCGAACTCACGGTCACGCAGACTTTCAGAGACAAGCATCCGCATCAAAGCCACGGCGCGCGGCGATTCCATCAGGTCGCTCTGCCGATATGCAAACGCCTTCAGGATGTCGATGCTCGACAATGATTCCGTCGCGTCGCATTCGACCGACCGCAACATCGATTCGTCGTTGCACCAGCGCGTCGCGATAGCGTGAAGCAGCCCCTGCTTGTTGCCGAACAATTCATATAGCGTCGCCAGCGACCCGCCCGATCGCTTGACGATTTCGGCAAGACTGGTGCGTTCATAGCCCTGTTCGAGGAACAGCCACTCCGCCGCATCCAGAATCGAACTTTGGCGTCGCTCCCGAGGCGACAGGCCGTCCGACTGACATAGTTCCGATTGGGCTGTCCCCAACTGCCTCTCTCCATCCCTTGTGCTTTCCTGTAATCTATATTACACGCCGCGCAAGCGCAAGCTTTTGCGTATATATAATTCCCGCACAACTGCGATTTTTCAGGGGTTCTTATGAGTCGCTTTCGTCCTCTCGGCTGCGCCACTGGCGTTGCGCTGGCGCTGTTGCTGGCCTCCTGCTCGTCCGAGGCGCCCCCTGCCCCCCCGCCGCCCGAGGTCAATATCGTCACGATCCGGACCCAGGCCGTGCCGAACGTCATCGAACTGCCCGGCCGCGTACAGGCATATCGCACGTCGGAAGTGCGTGCGCGCGTCAACGGCATCGTCGAACGACGCCTGTTCAATGAAGGCAGCTTTGTCCGCGCCGGAACCGCGTTGTTCCGCATCGATCCCCGCGAATTGAACGCCACCGCCAACGCGGCGCGCGCGCAACTTGCCCGCGCACAGGCGACCGCCGCCAACGCCCGGCAGGTCGTCGCCCGCTATCAACCGTTGCTGGCCGACCAGGCAATCGGCAAGCAGGAATATGATGCGGCGGTCGCGGCGCAACGGACCGCCGAGGCGGATGTCCAGGCCGCACAGGCCAATCTGGAGTCCGCCCGGCTCAATCTGGGCTATGCATCGGTGACGGCGCCGATTTCGGGTCGCGTGCGGCGCGCCGAAGTCACCGAAGGCGCACTGGTAACGGCGGGCGCAGGAACCTTGCTTACGACCATCGAACAGATCGATCGCGTCTATGTCAATTTCGGGCAGTCCAGTTCCGACCTGTTGGCCAATCGCCGCGACATGGGTTCGGGCAAGGTCAGCGTGCCGCAGTTCGACCGTGTCGAAGTGCAATTGATTCTGGAGGACGGCACCGCCTTTCCGGTTGTCGGACACCTCGACTTTCTGGACCTGTCGATCGACGAGGCGACAGGCACGGCCGCGCTGCGCGCGGAATTTCCGAACCCCAACGCGGCGCTGCTGCCTGGACAGTTTGTCCGCGCCCGCATTTTTGCGGGCAATCGCGCCGACGGTGTCCTGATCCCGCAACGCGCGGTCAAGCTGGCGGCGACCAACGCCAGCGTGTTCGTCCTTGATGCCAAGAATATCCCGACCCCGCGCCCGGTGAAACTCGGCGCCATGGTCGCCGGCCAGTGGGCGATCCTCGAAGGATTGAAACAAGGCGACCGCGTGATAGTCGATGGTTTGCAGAAAGTGCAGCCGGGGCGGCCCGTGCGGGTTGCCCAGCCCAAGAGCGGCCAGTCGGCCCCTGTGAAACGCTGATCCGTCATGACCCCCCGTTTTTTCATCGACCGACCTATTTTTTCATGGGTCATCGCCATCGGCATCCTGTTGTCGGGCATCATCGCGCTGCGCAGCCTGCCGGTCGAACAATATCCGTCGGTGGCGCCGCCATCACTGACGATCGGCGTTACCTATCCCGGCGCCGACGCGGGCACACTCGAACAGAATGTCACCCAGGTCATCGAGCAGGAACTGAACGGGGTCGAGGGTTTCCTCTATATGGCCTCGTCCAGCGAATCGAATGGCACAGCCTCGATTTCCCTGACCTTTGAAGCCGGGACCGACATCGACAACGCCCAGATGGCGGTGCAGAACCGCCTTCGCCGCGTCGAACAGAGGTTGCCGGAAGAAGTACGGCGCCAAGGCATTTCGGTGACCGAAGCCAATTCGGGCTTTCTTCTGATCGTCGCGATCACCTCAAAGAGCGGCAACACCGACCCGATGGAGGTCAACAATTTCGCCAACACGCGCATCCTTGATGAATTGCGGCGCGTAAACGGCGTCGGCAATGTTCAGGCGTTCGCCCCCGAATATGCCATGCGCATCTGGCTCGACCCGCAAAAACTGGCTTCGTTCAACCTGTCGCCGGGCGAGGCGCTGGCCGCGGTGCAGGAACAGAATAGCCAGACGCCGGGCGGCCAGCTTGGCGATCAGCCGATCGCCAAGGGCGCGCAGCTCAACGCCGTCATCACGACACAGGGCCGTTTCACGAAACCCGAGCAGTTCGAAAGCATCATCCTGCGCGCAAACCCGGACGGGTCGGCGGTAACGCTGGGCGACGTGGGCCGCGTCGAACTGGGCGCGGCAAGCTATCTCTTTTCGTCGGAACTCAACGGAAAGCCGATGGCCGGCCTTGCGGTTCAGTTGACCCCCGGCGCCAACGCCCTGTCGACCGCCGACGGCATCCGCGCGCGAATGGAAGAATTGTCCAGGGGCTTTCCGCCCGACATCGCCTGGTCGATCCCCTATGACACCACGCCCTTTATCAGCCTGTCGATCGACGAGGTGGTAAAGACGCTGGGCGAGGCAATGCTGCTCGTCTTTCTCGTCATGTTCCTGTTCCTCCAGAACTGGCGCGCGACGGTCATTCCGACTGTGGTCGTCCCGATCGCGCTGGCCGGCGCATGCCTTGGGCTGTGGATGGCGGGTTTCTCGATTAATGTGCTGACATTGTTTGGCATGGTGCTCGCGATCGGCATCCTGGTCGATGACGCGATCGTCGTGATCGAAAATGTCGAGCGCATCATGAACGAAGAACATCTGCCGCCCTATGAGGCGACGGTCAAAGCGATGAGCCAGATCACCTCGGCGATCATCGGCATCACGCTGGTCCTTATCGCGGTGTTCATTCCGATGGCGTTCTTCCCCGGATCGACAGGCGGCATCTACCGCCAATTCTCGATGACTCTGGCGATCTCGATCGCTTTCTCCGCGCTGCTGGCGCTGACGCTGACCCCCGCGCTGTGCGCGACGCTGCTGAAACCGCACGATAACAGCGAACGCAAGGGCCGCATCGGCGCCTTCGCCGACCGTTTCTTTGGTCGGTTCAACACATGGTTCGGGCGGACGACGGATCGCTATCAAGGCGGCGTGGGCAAGATGCTGACGGCGCCGCTACGCTGGCTCGGCGTGTTCGTGGCGATGGTGGCCATCACTGCGCTGCTCTTTAGCCGCCTGCCGGGGTCCTTCCTTCCACAGGAAGATCAGGGCTATCTGGTAACGGTGATCCAGGCCCCGCCGGGTGCGACGACGCAGCGCACGAACGAGGCCACGAAGCAGGTCAAGGCGTTCTTCGCCGAACAGCCGCAGGTCGCCAACGTCGTGTCGGTCAACGGCTTCAGCTTTTTCGGTCAGGGTCAGGCGAACGCGATCATGTTCACGCCGCTGAAGCCGTGGAATGAGCGCAAGGGCGAAGGCGACAGCGCCGACGCCATCGCCGGAAAGGCGATGGGCACCTATGCGGGCATCAAGGAGGCGTTCGTCTTCTCGCTCAGCCCGCCGTCGATACCCGAACTTGGCACGTCGAGCGGATTTACCTTTAAATTGCAGGACCGCGGCGGCAATGGCCGCGATGCCCTGATCGCAGCGCGCAACCAGATGCTCGGCGGCGCGATGCAGAGCAAGCTGCTCGCCAATGTGCGCCCCGAAGGACAGGAAGACGCCCCGATTCTGAAGGTGGATATTGACCGCGTCCAGGCGCGTGCGCTCGGCCTGTCGATTGGCGACGTCAACGCGACGCTCGCGATCAGTTTCGGCAGCGCCTACGCCAATGATTTCACCCGCGAAGGCCGCGTGCTGCGGGTGCTGCTGCAGGCCGATGCCGCAAGCCGGATGACGCCGCAGGACGTGCTCGAACTGCGGGTGCGCAGTGCGAACGGCGGCATGGTTCCCTTTGGATCGTTCAGCACAGCCGAATGGTCGGCCGAGGCCCCGCAACGGCAGCGGTACAACGGCTATCCGGCGATGACGATCTCTGGCGAACCTGCCCCCGGCCAGTCGACGGGCGAAGCGATGGCGGAAATGGAGCGGCTCGCACAAAGCCTGCCCGCCGGCTTCTCGTTCGAATGGACCGGCATCTCCTATGAAGAAAAACAGTCGGCAGGACAGATCGGCATGCTGCTGATCCTTTCGCTGGTCGTCGTCTTCCTGCTGCTCGCCGCGCTTTACGAAAGCTGGGCGGTGCCGGTGGCCGTGCTCCTGGTCGTGCCATTGGGGGTTCTTGGCGCCGTGCTGTTCTCGATGTTCCGCGGCCTTAACGCCGACATCTATTTCAACGTCGGCCTCATCACGATCATCGGGCTTGCGGCGAAAAATGCGATCCTGATCGTCGAATTTGCGATCGAACAGGAAGCCGAAGGCAAGTCGACGTTCGACGCGGTGATGGAAGCAGTGAAGCTGCGTCTGCGACCGATCATCATGACCAGCCTCGCGTTCATCCTGGGCATGGTCCCGCTCGTGATCGCCAGTGGCGCGGGCGCGGCAAGCCGCATCGCGGTGGGATCGGGCGTGATGGGCGGGATGATCGCCGCGACGTTGCTCGGCATTTTCTTCATTCCACTATTCTATCTGTCGGTGCGTAAGTGGATCAGCCGCAAGCGGCCCCCCGCCCCAGCCGAGAAAGGCCATCATGAGGAAGCCGGTCATGCGTAATCTGATTGCGCTGCTTGCGGCGACGACGCTCGCCGGATGCGTCAACATGGCGCCGAAGCACGAGCGACCGCCCATCTCCACCGCCGCCGATTATCCGGCGGAGTTCGTTGGCGACCCCACGCTGGGCCAGCGCGCCACCGATGTGAACTGGCGCGACTTTTTTGCCGATCCGCAGCTCGAAGTTCTGATTGCGCAGGCGATCGAGCGAAACCGCGATCTCGCCGTCGCCGTCGCGCAGATCGAGGAAGCGCGCGGGCAGTACCGCATACAAGATGCTGCCCGCCTGCCCACTGTCGGCGCGAGCGCGGATGCAACACGGTCGCAGAGCCAGTTCATTCCGGGTACGCCCGCGATTAGGATCAGTCGCTATTCGGTCGGCGTGGGCGTCACGTCTTTCGAACTTGATTTCTGGGGCCGCGTCAAGAATTTGTCCGAAGCCGCGCGCAGCCAGTATCTTGCGACCGAGGCGGCCGAGCGGGCATTCAGGCTTGCGCTTGTCCGCGACGTCGCTTCGACCTATTTCGCGTCACGCGGTGCTGATGAACAGATAACGCTGGCCGAAGCCACGGTGACCAGTCGCAAGGAGGGGCTTCGCATTGCGAAGCGTCGGCTGGATGCGGGGGTGACGTCGGCGCTCGACTATCGCCAGTCCGAAACGCTGCTGACGCAGGCGGAAACACAACTCGCCAGCCTGAAACTGAGCAAAGCGCAGTCGGATAATTTTCTTGCTGTGCTGACGGGTGGACCGGCGACCGGTCCGCTGCCCGCACCGCTGCCGCTCGTCGCGCAGGGACAATCGCCGACATTGACGGCGGGACTGCCATCGGACCTGCTCGTCGCGCGGCCCGATGTGGTCGCTGCCGAAGAACGGCTGCGGGCCGCGCGCGCGAATATCGGTGCGGCGCGCGCCGCCTTTTTCCCATCGATCACGCTGACCGGAAATCTGGGCTTTTCCTCGCTGTCGCTCGACAATCTTTTCACGAAGGAGAGCCAGACGTGGAGCTTTGGCCCATCGATCCGCCTGCCGATCTTTGACTTTGGACGCAACAAGGGAAATCTGACCGTTGCAGAGGCGCGCGAGAATATCGCCGTCGCGACCTATGAGCGCACCGTGCAGGGCGCGTTTCGCGAGGTCGCCGACGCGCTCGCCGGACGCCGCTACCTCGCCGAACAGGTGGAGGCGCAGGAACGTGGAACGCTCGCGACACGGCAAATCGCCGACCTCGCGCGCAAACGTTATCGCGAAGGCGTTTCGACCTATCTCGAAGTGCTCGACGCCGAACGCAACCTGTTTGCCGCCGAACAGACACTGATCGATGCACGCCGCGCGCAGGTCGATAATCTGGTGACGCTATATATCGCGCTGGGCGGCGGGCTGGTCGAACGGCGATAACATGGCCAAAGGCAACTCCCGGCCTTCCCCGAAACCCGCCTAGCGGGGCGGCACGGACGAGGACTGCGGTTCGGCGATGGCCTCGGGCGGCGGACGTACCGGATCGATCGGCACACGAAGGTCGATCCGGCTGCCATTGATTTCCGTCGTTATCACCGCATCGCCGCTTTCGATGCCGACGCGCGTCCGGTCGCCGATCGGAATATTGCCTATTTCGGGAATATCCAAAGGTTCTACGGGTCCCGTCGGATCGGCGGGTTTGGAACGCGGCGCCGCCCGCTTGCCCGACGCCTCGACCATGAAATCGCGCCAGATACGCGCGGGCAGTCCGCCCCCGGCGATGCCCTGAAGCGGCGAATTGTCATCGTTGCCGATCCATATGCCCACGACAAGCCCGTTGGCATAGCCGACAAACAAAGCATCGCGGCTGTCCTGACTGGTGCCGGTCTTGCCGAAATTCGCCTGCGGCAGACGGGCGGCGCGGCCAGTGCCGCGATTCACCGCCGCGCGCAACATCTGTTCGATGTCGTCACGCTCGTCCGACCCGAAACGGCTCGGCCCTGAAATGAGATTTTCGAACCAGCCTTTCTCCTCTGTCTTGAAGGCGTGCGGCTTGACCGGATAACAGTTCGCCGCGACGGCAGCATAAGCGGCGGTCAGTTCAAGCAGGGTCATGCTCGACGTGCCCAGTGCAAGGCTGGGATCGCCCTTTGCCAGCGGCGCCGTCACGCCAAGATCGCGTGCCACATCGATGACCCTGTCATCGCCCACCGCGCGGAGCAGTCGGACAGCGGCGACGTTGCTCGACGTGGCAAAAGCGTCTTCGAGCGTGATCGACGTCGAGTAGGCGCCGCCTGCATTTTTAGGCCGATAGGATCCCGTTTCGATGGCACGATTGTCGACCAGGTCGTTCGGTTCCCAGCCCGCGCGGAGCGCCGCGAGATAGACGAAGAGTTTGAATGTCGATCCCGGCTGCCGCATCGCCTGCGTCACCCGGTTGAACGGTGAGGCACGATAATCGCGCCCGCCCACCATCGCCACGACCTCCCCATTCGGTCGCATGGCGACGAGCGCCACCTGCGCCTTGCCCAACCCGGCGCGACCGGTCACACGGCGCGCGACCGCTTGTAATCGCGCGTCGAGCGTGGTCCTGATCGTCTGCCGCGAATAGCCGACATCGCTAAGCTTGCGCGCCTGAGGCAGCGCCCAATCGGCGAAATAAGTGCCGGTCGGAAGCATATTATGGTTGCGCACGTCGATCCGCGGTGTCCGCACGGCTTTCATCTCGCGCTCGGTGATATAGCCTGTATCACGCATCGCGGTCAGCACCAGGCGCATGCGTTTTTCGGCGAGCTGCGGATTCTTTGTCGGCGCCAGGCGCGAAGGTGCCTGTACGAGCCCCGCGAGCATTGCCGCTTGTCCCGGGGTCAGCTTTTCGGGCTGCCGATAGAAATAATGCAGCGACGCCGCGCGCAAACCATAAGTATTGTCGCCGAAATAGGCGTTGGACAAATAGCGTTCGAGAATCTCATCCTTGCTAAGCCAAGCCTCGAGCCAGAATGCGATCAACGCTTCGCGCGCCTTGCGCCCCAGCGTCCGCTTTGGCGACAGAAAGGTGAATTTCGCCAATTGCTGCGTGATCGTGCTGCCGCCTTGCGTCCGCCCGCCCGTCACATTGCTCCAGACCGCACGCGCGATGCTGCGCGGATCGACACCCCAATGGCTGTAGAAACGCCGATCTTCGATAGCAAGAAAGGCCCCGGTGACATGGCGCGGCAGCTTTGCCGCCTCGACAGGCGCATCGACGATTGCACCGATCCGAGCGATCGGTGTCCCATCGGAAGCAAGCAAGGTGATCTGCGGCGGCGCGATCGGTTCGAGCGACTTCGATAGCGGGGCGGTGAACGCAAGCCACCCCACCAGCAGGATGAACAAGGCGCAGAAAATCGCAAATCCGCGCCCGATACGGCGGACCAACTTGCGCCGACGCGTTTCAGGAAGCGGCGCAGGCGGCGACGCGTCGATGGCCGATGCCCCCGGAAGCAGGGTGCCCATGGGTTCAGGGGCGACGGTTTTGCGGAACCATTTCATGCTTGGCAGCCGTATTAGAGACACAACACAGCATAAGCAAATATCTTGTGGGCTGTGGCAGTCGCCATGACGTCGGCGCGGTCCAATCGCCCCCCGCCGATCAAGCCGTCATCGCGCGCCGCCGCATCTCGGTCGGCACGATGCCGAACCGGCGACCAAAAGCGCGGGTAAAGCTGGCGTTGCTCATATAGCCACAACGATAGCCGATGCTGGAAATCGACAGATCGCTTTGCGCAAGCAACTGACGGGCCCGTTGCAGCCGCCGCTCGCTCACTGCTTCGGCGACGCTGCATCGATAAAGTTCGCGAAACCCGCGCGTCAGCTTTTCCTTGCTCAACCCGCACCGCCGCGCGACGCTGCTGACCGTCAGCCGCTCCTGCCAATGCTCGTTCACCAGTTGATGCGCCGCCGCGACGCGCGTGATGTCGTCCTCGCTCAATGTCGTCGCGCCGCCGACCTCCACCATACGATTTTCAGCAAGAGCGCCGAACAACTGACACAGCAATTCCATGCTGCGGGCCGAGCGGAGCATGTTGGGCACTTCGCCGTCGCCTTCGACCGCGACGACCGCCCGGCCCAGACCGCGCAGATCGGCGGGCAAATACCAGCGCCCGTCCGGTCTTGGCAATCGTTCGAAAAGACGCAGACACGCGGCCTTGCCAATCGCGAAAACTATCAGATGGTCGTGAGCGTTCCACGCCAGATCCGCGGGAACCAGCACGCAAACCGCCGGTTCGCCGATATCGCCGAAACCCAGGATGATCGGGTCGGCCGGCAATATGGCCGCGTCGCACGGTCCGCGACCAACGAAGCTGATAAATTCGGGCAAGACAGCAATAGAAAGCTTATGGTTCATGGTCTGATTTTCCCAAAGTTGCTCCATTCTTGGCGTGGTCTGTCACGCCGCTCAAGTGTTTTATCCTGAGCTCCGCATGCATGGAATCATGCCCAAATCATGAGGGAATGCTGCTCCCGGTTTGGCGAGACTCACAGGGGACTTTATCCTCGCTGATGCCCAGCCTATTATTCTCCCATGCTATCCAATTCGATATTGAGATTGACGAGCGCCGCAGCGATCGCCCTCGCCCTGTCCGCATGTGTCGGCGGCAATTTCAGGCAAGTCAGCGATGCGCCCGTCCGGATCGGCGCGCCCTATTCGATACGCGGCATAACCTATGTGCCTGCCGCCGCGCCTTCCTATGACGTCGTGGGATATGCGAGTTGGTACGGAAACGAGTCCGGCAATCGTACCGCCAATGGTGAACGGTTTCGTCCGGGCTGGATTAGCGCCGCACATACCACGTTGCCCCTGCCAACCTATGTCGAGGTGACCGCACTCGATACCGGACGCCGGATCATCGTAAGGGTCAATGATCGCGGCCCCTTTGCGCGTGGCCGGATTATCGATCTGTCACGCGGCGCGGCGGAGAAACTCGGCATCCGGATGAAGGGTCACGCCGCCGTGCGCGTAAGGCGGGTCGATCCGTCGGCGAAGGATCGCAAGCGGCTTCGCGAAGGCAAATCGGCCGAGGGGTTGGACCGCGTCGACGATCGCGAACTGCAAAGCCTCCGAACGCGCCTCTCGCCCAAAGGACGATAAGTTCCAGAAGATCGACGGGTCTTTCCTTCCCTGTCGGGTTAATTTACAGTTTACCATAAGCCTCGCGCGCCGAATCCCGCTTTTGCGCCAGTGGCACGGCTCTTGCTGAATGCTTGGTGATGCTGAAAAAAATCGGACGCCTGTTCGTCATCAAGACCCGGTTCGAGGCTTGCCTCATTATCTATGCGCTGGCTGTCGGCGCGATGGCACGGGGTGCAGCCTATCTTGATCAGTATCCCGGAATTGGCGGTCAGTTGCTCCTCATTGCATGCACCGGATCGGTTTTTCTCGCAGGGGCAAAGATTTTCGACTGCTTGCGATATGAACAGGCCGCGGCCGCGACAAGTCAGACTGGATAGGCTTCCGCGGCCTTTCGCGGGCCACCAAGATATGCGAAAGCGCGGATCATGAGCAGGATCAGTGGGAAGCCGGGGGTTTGGGTTGAGCGGAGCTATGGCTTATGCAGTCGCGTTGCGCGATGGCGCGAGGGGGCGCCCGGCACGCCCCTGCTGTTCCTGAACGGCATCGGCGCGGACATTTCGGCGGCCGCGCCGTTGCTTGCCCAGATGCACGGGCGCGAGGTTTGGACGCTCGACATGCCCGGCGTCGGCGGGTCGCCCGACGCCCTGTTACCCTATAGCGCGCCGACGATAGCTGCCGTCGTCATGGAAATCGCCGATCGGATGGGCCACCGGCATATCGACCTTGCGGGATTCAGTTGGGGCGGCGCGCTGGCACAGCAGATCGCGATCCAGTTTCCGGGCCGCGTGCGCCACCTGGTGCTGATGGCCACCACGCCCGTCATGAACGCCCCCGGCATCGGCTGGGGTGCGCTGTTCGACGACGATATGCTGGCGAGCGGCCTCAAGATACAGACGGCGACCCCGCTTGGCATCGCCTATCAGACCGCGGCGATGGCCGGATGGAGCAGCATCGGATTTCTATCCGGCCTGAAAAACCTGCCGACGCTGGTGCTGACAGGCGAACGGGACGGAGTCATGCCGCCCTGTTACGGGCAGATGATCGCCGATCAGATCGAGGGCGCAATCGCGGAAACGATGCCCGGATCGCATCTTTTCCCATTCACCCACGCCGCGGCGGTCGCGGAGCGCATCACCCGGTTTCTGGACGGGACGCCGGCTGCGAAACAAGCCGCCGCGTAAGAAAATCGTCGATAGCGGCAGCCGTCGCATCGGGCGATTCCTCCATGGGCAGATGGCCGATGCCCGGCAGCAGCACGACTTCCGACCCCGCAATGCGTTCGTTGAACGTCATTGCCGCCGTTGGATTGATCAGCCGGTCCCGGTCGCCGAACAGGATCAGCGTCGGAACCCCGATCTGTCCCACGCGCGCCGCCATCGCCGGTTCGCGGTTCATCCGCGCGCGCAGCACGGTAGCCTCTCGATTGCCGGGGAAACGCAGCAATTCCCAATAACGATCGATCATCGCGTCATCGACGATCGCCTGTTTTTCAACCGACCCCCGCAGCGATTCCTCGACCAGCGAGCGCGGCGTGATCTGCGTCGCGAGCCAGCGCCCGAACGGATATTCGAGGACGCGAAAGCCGATGTTCGACGGCGGCGCTTTTTCCCCCGGACGCAGCGGCATACCCGCGGCATCGATCAACAGCAGCGCGTCGACGCGCGCGGGTTCGGCCAGCGCGTAGCGCCAACTGACCCATCCCCCCATGGAATTGCCGCCCAGGATGAAATGATCCAGCCGCAGCTTTGCCGCGACGACATCGACCGCGGCGATCATCCCCGCCGCGCTGTAATCCTTGTCCGGGGTCCCGCCGGTCAGCCCATGCCCCGGCAGGTCGAGCGTCACGATGCGCCATTTGGCGCCAAGCCGCTGCACCAGCGGTTCCCATGTCTGAAGACTGCTGTTCGATCCGTGCAGCAGGATGATCACGGGGCCATCACGCCGCCCCTGATCGCGATAATGGATCCGCTGTCCGGCTGGCCCGGCGACAAAGGCGCCGGCGGGTCCGCTATATTTGGCGATCATCGCGTCCCGGTCGGTATCCGATGTCCGCAGCGCAAGAAAGGCGATCAGGATTGCGAGGAGCAGCGCGACCGGGATCAGGACCCGCTTGCGCCGAAGCCATGGACGCCGCCGCAGCGTCGGCGGACCGAAATCATCATCGTCGACAATCATCATGCCCCCCCATGAAGCCTGTATCCAACCCGATGGTCGCGCTTTCCCGGCCAACGCGATCCGGTTCATGCCCCCACTATAATAATGTTAAGTGAAATGGAATATTTCCCGGCCCAAAAGCCATCGAAAAACAATAAATGACAGGGTCTTTACGATAAGGTCAGGCCCGAACCGTCAGTGATGGATAGTCCGGCGGAAGGTTTCGGGCAGAAAGATCAGTCCGACGACAAGCGTGAGGACGGCAACGCCAACCGGATACCAGAGGCCATAATAGATATTACCCGTCGCGGCCACCATCGCGAATGCCGTCGTCGGCAGGAATCCGCCGAACCAGCCATTGCCGATATGATAGGGCAGCGACATCGCCGTATAGCGGATGCGGCTGGGGAATAGTTCAACAAGCAGCGCCGCGATCGGGCCGTAAACCATCGTCACGAGAAGGACGAGGTAAAAGAGGATCGCGACGACCAGCGGCCTGTCGATCGCCGCCGGATCGGCTTTCGCAGGATAGCCGGCACTGGCGGTTGCCGCCGCAAGTTCCCCGCGAAAAGCATCGGCGGCGGCGGCTCGATCCTGTTCGGGGAGCCGCCATGGTTCGGGGGCGATCAATATGCGCTGACCGATCCTGACCTCTGCCGGTGTGCCGCTGTCCCTGTCGCGGGTGATGCTGGCATAGCTGACGCCCGCTTTCGCCAACGCCGATTTGGCGATGTCGCAGCCGGTGCTGTCGAATTTTTCGCGGCCGACCGGATCGAACTGAAACGCGCAGGCGCCGGGATCGGCAATGACCGATACCGCCGCACCGCGCTGTGCCGATGCCATCGCCGGATTGGCGGCTTCGGTCAGCAACTGGAAGGCCGGGAAATAGGTGATGGCGGCGAGCGCGCAGCCCGCAAGGATGATCGGTTTGCGCCCGATCCGGTCGCTGAGCCAGCCAAAGAAAATGAAGAATGGGGTGCCGAGCGCCAGTGCGATGGCGATCAGGATATTGGCGGTGGCACCATCGACCTTCAGCGTCTTTTCCAGAAAGAACAGCGCATAGAATTGCCCGGAATACCAGACCACCGCCTGTCCCGCCACCGCGCCGAACAGAGCGACGATCACCCATTTCAGATTTTCCCAGCGGCCGAAAGCCTCTGTCAGCGGCGCTTTCGATGTCGTCCCTTCCGCCTTCATCCGCCTGAACACCGGGCTTTCTTCGAGTTGCAGGCGAATCCAGAGCGAGACGCCCAGCAAAATCACCGAGATGAGGAAGGGAATACGCCAGCCCCAGTCGGCAAAGGCGTCCTCCCCCATCGCCGAACGAATGGCGATGACAACGCCGAGCGCCGCGAACAGGCCGATCGTCGCGGTGGTTTGAATGAAGCTGGTGAACAGCCCACGTTTGCCGTCGGGCGCATGTTCGGCCACATAGGTCGCGGCGCCGCCATATTCGCCGCCAAGCGCCAGCCCCTGAACGAGCCGCAGCAATAGGAGCAGGACCGGCGCGGCGACGCCGATCGACGCATAGTTGGGCAAGACGCCGACCAGAAAGGTCGAAACGCCCATCAAGCCCATGGTGACGAGAAAAGTGTTCTTGCGCCCGACAAGGTCGCCGATGCGTCCGAACAGGAGCGCGCCAAAGGGCCTGACAGCAAAGCCCGCCGCAAAGGCCGCGAGCGCAAAGATGAAGCCGGTGGTTTCGTTGACGCCCGAGAAAAACTGCGCCGAGATGATCGTCGCGAGCAGGCCGTAGAGATAGAAATCATACCATTCGAAGACCGTGCCGAGCGAGGAGGCCAGGATGACCTTGCGCTCGCTCTGCCTTGTGTCGATGGTTGCTGCTGCCCCTGCGTCCGTCATCCCAGCCCCTTTGCGTCCTTATGGCTGGTAAGGTAAACTGTGGCAGCTTCGCGTCAATGGCGCGTATCGGCGTATCGGCCTGTCCACAGTTCGTCATTGCGAGCGAAGCGAGGCAATCCAGAGCAGCGCAGCCGCATTCTGGATTGCCGCGTCGCTTCGCTGTTCGCCATGACGATGTCGGTGTATCAGCCGACCCGCTTTACCGCGCCCTTGTGCGCGCCGACGCTTTTGTTGCGCGGGCGGAAGCGGCGCTTGCGCTGGCCGTCGGCGCCCTCGCCGGCAGGACCACCATCACGGCGCGGGCCACGGTCGCCGCGCGGTTGGCCGTTGCCGCGACCACCCTCGCCGCGCCCGCCAGCCGCCTCGTCACGCTGACGCTGTGGGTTGCGGCCCTTGCTGCCGGTGTCGCGCGGCGGTGCCGCGGGCTTGGGCAGGTTGCGGACGAGTTCGTTGAACCCTTCGGGCAGGGCCATGGGTTCGGACTTGATCCGGGTGACGCGTTCGATGTCGCGCAAATAGGTGCGCTCGTCGGGGGCGACAAAGCTGATCGCCATGCCCTCTGCCCCGGCGCGCGCGGTGCGGCCGATGCGGTGGACATATTGTTCCGGAACGTTCGGAATCTCGAAATTGATCACATGGCTGACGCCCGAGACGTCGATCCCGCGCGCGGCGATGTCGGTCGCGACAAGCAAGCGCACCTGCCCCGAACGGAAGGCCTGAAGCGCCGTGGTGCGCTGTGCCTGGCTTTTGTTGCCATGGATGGCAAAAGCCTCGATCCCCGCGCCCTTCAGGTGGCGGACGACGCGGTCGGCACCATGTTTGGTGCGGGTGAAGATCAGCGCGCGGTCGATGTCCGACGTCTGGATGACGTGGTGCAGCAGCGCCTGCTTTTCCTTTTGTTCAACGAAGGTCGTGAACTGGCGGATCTTTTCAGCGGTCGTCGCCTGCGGCGTCACCGATACCGTTACCGGATCCTCCAGAAACTGTTCGGCGAGGTGCGCGATTTCCTTTGGCATCGTCGCCGAGAAAAAGAGGTTCTGGCGGCGCGAGGGGAGCAGTTTGGCGATGCGGCGCAGCGAGTGGATGAAGCCCATGTCCATCATCTGGTCCGCTTCGTCGAGGACGAAGATTTCGACGTCGTCGAGGCGCAGCGCGCGCTGGTCGATCAGGTCCAGCAAACGGCCCGGCGTGGCGACGAGAATATCGACGCCGCTCGACAGTTCGCGAATCTGCTTGTTGATCGGCACGCCGCCGAAAACGGTCGTGACGCTGAGCTTCGTAAAGCGGCCATAGTCGCGGCAGCTTTGCGCGATCTGCGCCGCCAGTTCGCGCGTCGGCGCGAGCACCAGCATCCGGCAACCGCGCGGATTGGCACGGTGCGGATAGGTCAGCAGATGATGGATCGACGGCAGCGAGAAACCGGCGGTCTTGCCCGTGCCGGTCTGGGCGATGCCGCACAGGTCGCGCCCCTTCATCAGCGGCGGGATCGCCTGGGTCTGGATCGGGGTCGGCTGGGTATAATCCTTGGCGGCAAGCGCGCGGTTGATGTCGGCGTGCAGGCCAAAGTCGTTGAAAGTCGTCATAATTTACTCACATGGGGCGACGCGCACGACGTCCGTTCGCATCGAACGGACGGGCACGGCCGCGGGTTCGAAACGACCCGCGTGAAAGGGTGCCTCTGGGGACAAAGCGCCGGTCCGGCTCGTCCCGCGCCTGTTTCGGGCGGGAAAATCACGCTGCCGGTGGTTGCGGCGGGAAACCCGCCATGCTGCGCTGCACAATATATGGCACAAGCGCCGCAGTTTTGCAAGCCGGTTACGAGTGGATGTGTCGCGCGGCTTGTCGATATGATTTTCTTTTTGCATCAAGGGCAAAAGAGGGAGAGCGCCATGGCCGAAAAGATCATCGTTATCGACGAGGGCACGACGTCGACGCGCACGATGCTTTTCGCGATCGACGGCACCCCGCTGGGCAGCGCGCAGCGCGAAATCCGGCAATATTATCCCGCCGCCGGGCTGGTCGAGCATGACGCGGCCGAAATCTGGGACGCGACCGTCGCCTGCACGCGGGAAATGATCGCCCAGGCGGGCGGCGCGGCACAGATCGCGGCGGTCGGCATCACCAACCAGCGCGAAACGGTGGTGTTCTGGGACCGCGCGACGGGCGAACCGCTGGCCCCCGCGATCGTGTGGCAGGACCGGCGATCGGCCGCCGACTGTGCGGCGTTGAAGGAGGCGGGCCACGAACCGATGGTGCAGGCAAAGACCGGCCTGCTGCTCGACCCCTATTTTTCGGGGAGCAAGATCGGATGGGCGCTGCGCCACTGGCCGCAATTGCGGGAGGCGGGCGACCGGCTGGCCGTCGGCACGGTCGAATCCTACCTCGTCTATCGCCTGACCGGCGGCGTCCATGTCAGCGACGCCAGCAATGCGTCGCGCACCCTGTTGATGGACATCAATGGCGCGGGCGGTTGGGATGCGGAGCTGTGCAACCTCCTGGGTGTGCCGATGGCGCTGCTGCCCGAAATCACCGGATGCACGACGCAGGTCGGCACGACCGATCCCGCACTGTTCGGCGGTGCGATACCGATCTGCGGCATGGCGGGCGATCAACAGGCGGCGACCATCGGCCAGGCCTGTCTGTCGCCGGGGCAGACCAAGGCGACGTTCGGCACCGGCGCCTTCATCCTGTCGGCCAGCGGCACGGTGCGACCGCAATCGCGCAACCGGCTCCTCGCCACCGTGTTGGTGCAGGAAGGCGATGTCCGGTCCTATGCGCTGGAAGGATCGGTGTTCGTCGCCGGCAGTTTGATAAAATGGCTGCGCGACGGGCTTGGCCTGATCGCCAATGCGGGGGAGAGCGAGGGGCTGGCGCGATCGGTCGCCGACAATGGCGGGGTTTATCTGGTCCCTGCCCTGTCCGGGCTGGGCGCGCCGCACTGGCGCCCCGACGCGCTCGCGGCGCTTTCGGGCCTGAATTTTGCGACGGGCAAGGCGCATGTCGCGCGCGCCGCGCTGGAGGCACAGGCCTATCAGGCGCACGACCTGAAATCCGCCTTCGCCGCCGATGGCGTCGACTGGGCGGAACTGCGCATCGACGGCGGCATGGCGGCGAACGACTGGATGGCGCAGGATCTGGCCGACATGCTGGCGATCGCGGTCGAGCGCCCCGATTTCGTGGAAAGCACCGCGCTGGGCGCCGCCATGCTGGCCGCGACGGGCGCAGGCCTTTACCCCGACCTGTCCACCGCCGCCGCCGCGATGCGCGGGACGGCGACGCGCTTTACGCCCGCGCTCGACGCCGAAAAACGCAAAACGCGCCTTGCCGGCTGGCAAAGCGCGCTTGCAAAAATCCTCGATTGAGGAAGCGGATCAACGCTTGAGCGTGAGGCCGCCGAAACGCTTGTTGAACTTTGCGACCTGGCCGCCCGCATCGAGCAGACGTCCGGTGCCGCCGGTCCAGGCCGGGTGCGCGGTGGGATCGATTTCGAGCGTCATCACGTCGCCCTCTTTGCCCCAGGTCGAGCGCGTCTGATATTCGGTGCCGTCGGTCATCTTGACCGTGATCATGTGATAGTCGGGATGCGTGTCTTTTTTCATCTCAATGCTCCTATGCCGCTGGTTTCCGACCAGCCGCGCGAGTCTGTGCATCCGGGGACGCGAAGCGGCGTCCCCTAAAGCGGGACGGCCCATTTTGCAAGTGCGGGCTTAATCGCTCGGCGGATCGGCGATCATCGCGGTGAACTGGCATTCGGTCGCCAGTTGATCGCCCAGCATCGCGCGCCCTTCGAACCGGCAGATATTCCGCTTTGCCTGAAGGATCGTGACGTGCAGGTCGAGCAACACGCCGGGTTCCACGGGCTTGCGGAACTTTACGCCGTCGATCCCCATGAAATAGACGAGCTTGCCCGAACCGCCGAGGCCCAGCGATTCGACCGCCAATATCCCGCCCGCCTGTGCCAGCGCCTCGACGATGAGGACGCCCGGCATGATCGGCCGGCCGGGGAAATGCCCCTGAAAAAACGGCTCATTGATCGTCACCGCCTTGACCGCGTGGATCGAGGTGTCCTTCACCATCGATTCCACCCGGTCAACGAGCAGCATCGGATAACGATGCGGCAGCAGCGTCAGGATCCGGCGGATGTCCACCGGACCCAGAGCATTGGCCGCGCTTTCCCCGTCCGTCATGCCGTTTAGCGCGTGGTCGGCGCCGTGCCGGTGGGTGCCGGGGCGGCGGGTGCCGCGCCCTGCGCCGCGCGGGCCTGTGCCATCAACTGTTCGTTACGCTGTTGAACCAGCTGGCCCGGCTGATAGCCGGCGGGCACGGCGGTCGAAACGGTGGGCAGGATGCGGTTGAGTTCGGTAACGACCGCGTCGGTGATGTCGACGTTGTTTTCGCGCGCCACGACCGCATCGGGATTGAGCAGCAGGTCGACCCGCTTTGCCGTCATCGCCGCCTTGATCGCTTCGTTCATGCGAACGCTGATCTGGTCTTCGACATAGGCGATGGCGAGGTCGATCGGCGCGCCGATCTGACCCAGTTCGGCCTGGGCGGCCTGGCGCTTGTCCTGAACGGCCTTTGCCGCAGCCTGAAGCGCAGCTTGATTCTGCGGCGTCTTTTTCGATTCTTCGTTATATTTCGCGATCAGCACGTTGATTTCGGCCTGCAGCGTCTGGCCGCGCGACTGTTGCTGATCGATCTGTGCCTTATAGGTTGTTTCAACCTGTTTCGAAGCCGTCTGAAATGCGTTCGAGCGGGCGGCGGCGATACGGACGTCAGCAACGCCCACACCCTTTGCCTGCGCGATCGCGGGAGCCGCGATCAGAGGCGAAACCGACAGGGTGGCAATCGCCAGTGCCGAGGCGACAAATATCTTTTTCATCAGAATTGGGTTCCTACGTTAAATGAGAAGCGTTTGACGTCATCGCCCTCTTCTTTGCGAAGGGCGTATGCGAAGTCGATTCGGAAGGGACCGAAGGGGGAGTTCCAGTTCACGCCGGCACCGATGGCGATGCGCGGCATCCATGTGTCGCCATAGAAACGCTCCTCGAACGGAGCTAGCGACGAGAAGCCGGTCGGACAGGTCGTATATTGACCCGTCCCGACTATGGTGTTGCCGGGGCCCGTGGTCGTCGTTTCGTCCGCAAATTGCGTGACGCCCGTGCTCGCGTTGCGGCAGAGATATTTGGTGAGCCCGCTGCCCGGAACGCCCGGCCGCGTATCGCGGAAATCCGCCAGCGTCGTCAGCGTTGGCCGCTTGACCCCGAACACCGACCCGACGTCGAGGAAGAGCGAAGGCCGCAGCCCCAGTTCCTTGGCACCCGTGCCCAGCGGAATGTCGAGTTCGACGCGGCCCATATAATAAGCGCGCCCACCGAGTGCGTCGTAGATCTGACCGCTGCGGCCCTGTTGCCGGATCGTCGTATCGAGGATCGGGTTGGCCGGATCGGTGAGATCGACGCCGGTAAAGCGGATCACGCGCGGGCCGACGCCGCGAATGTCGAAGCCGCGCATCTGCGGATTGCCGAGGAAGAAACGGTCGGTCAGCCGCACCTTGTCGCTGGTCGGCGTCGGCGCGTCGCCGAACGGATAGATATAACCGCCCTCGACCGACAGGTTCAGGATGAACCGGCTGCCAAGGTTGAAATGCTTGCTGCCCGAAACGCGGGTGCGGACGTACCGCACGCTGCCGCCCAGACCGGCAAAATCCTGGCTGAGCGAAAGCGACTGGCCGCGCGTCGGACGAATGCGGTTGTCGCGGTCGTCATAGGCCAGCGTAAAGCCGAGCAGCGAGGTGGTCCGATTGCCAATCGCGTCGCAAAGATAGCGACCCGCGACGAGCGGATCGCACTTGCCGCCGAAATAATAAAGCGACTGGTCGAGCGTCACATCGTCGAAGTTGATGCTGTAACGACCGAAGAAGTTGAGGAATTCGGTCAGCGGCACACCGGCATTGATCTGAAGCCCGGTCGTGACCTGCTGGAATGTCGTGCGGCGGTTGTTGTTGATGAAGTTGAACGAGTTGAGGTCGCGGCGATAGATGCTGCCGCCGATCGAGATATTGCGGTCAAACAGATAGGGTTCGGTGAAACCCAGTTCGACCGATTTCGAATAGCTGGAATAATTGACCGACGCCTGTAGCTGCTGGCCAAGGCCGCGGAAGTTGCGCTGACGGATCGATGCCTGGAGCAGGAAATTTTCGATCGACGAGAAACCGGCCGACAGCGACAGTTCGCCGGTCGGCTTTTCCTCGACATTGGTTTCCAGGATGATGCGGTCGGGGGCGCTGCCCTCCTTGCGCTCAATCTCCATCTTTTCCTGGAAATAGCCCAGGCTGTTGAGGCGGTTTTCGGTGCGCTTGACGCCAAAGCTGTTGAAGGCATCGCCTTCGTTCAGGCGAAATTCGCGGCGAACGACCTTGTCATGGGTCAGGGTGTTGCCGTTGACGTCGATCCGCTCGACATAGGTGCGCGGGCTTTCCGCGACGTTGAAGGTGATCCCCATCGTGCGCGTTTCGGCATCGCGGCGAAATTCGGGGTTGATGTCGGCAAAGGCATAGCCGAACAGGCCCGCCGTCTCGCTGAGGCTTTCGACCGTATCCTCGACCAGCTTCGCATCATACCAGTCGCCGGTTTTCATCGGCAACAGACGCTTCAGCATTTCGGGCTGGAAGTCGCGCAGTTCGCTTTTCACATCGACGTCGCTGAACTTGTAACGTTCGCCTTCCTCCACCACATAGGTGATGATGAAGTCCTGCTTGTTGCTTGTCAGTTCGGCCACCGCCGAAATGACGCGGAAATCGGCATAGCCGTTCTGAAGATAGAACAGGCGCAGTTTCTGTTGGTCATAGGCCAGACGATCGGGGTCGTAGCTGGTGTTCGACGACAGGATCGTCAGCAGACCCGATTCCTTGGTCGCCATTTCGTCCTTAAGATCGCCGTCGCTGAACTTTTCGTTCCCGATGATGCTGATCTGCCGGACCTTTGATTTCGGCCCTTCGTTGATTTCGAACACGACATCGACGCGGTTCTGGTCGAGCGACACCATCTTTGGTTCGACGGTCGCGGCAAAGCGGCCCTGCCGTTTATAGAGTTCGATGATGCGCGCCACGTCGGCGCGGACTTTCGACCGGGTGAAAATCTGACGCGGCGCCAGCTTGATCTCCGGACGGATTTTTTCTTCCTTCAGGCGCTTGTTGCCCTCTAGAATGACCCGGTTGATGACGGGATTTTCGGCGACCTGGATTTGCAGCGCACCGCCATTGTCGGTGATCTGAAAATCCTTGAACAATTCGGTCGCCGCCAGATCCTTCAGCGCCTGATCGAGCGTGGCACGGTCATAGGTCTGCCCGACGCGCAGGCGGAGATACGACAGGATCGTCTGCGCCTCCAGCCGCTGGTTGCCAACGACGGTGATCGACTGAACCGTCGTGGCCGCAGGCGTGGGCGCGGCGGGCGCCGGGGTCGGCGCGGGCACGGCCGGCGGCGCGACCTGTGCCATCAGCGGCGTCGCGAGCATCGTTCCCGCCATAAGGAGGGCCGACACCTGTGTCCGCGCCGAGAATTTGTGTGAAGCCACGCTGTTCATCCCGAAAAAATAACTCGAAAGCGCCAAACCCGCCTGACCGCAGGTTCGCGCGCCACTCCCTGCCCCAGACTCGCTAGCCAATCAAGCGGGCGATCCTGTCCCATACCCCGATTGAGCCCAAATCATTGAAAGTCACGACCAGCATTAAAGTAGCGATAGCCACGAAACCGAAGCGAAACGCCCATTCCTGCGCTTGCGGCGGTGCCGGACGCCGCCGGATTGCTTCATACGCATAAAAGATCAAATGGCCACCATCAAGCATGGGCAATGGCAACAGGTTTATGAACCCCAGATTGATGGAGACAAAGGCAACGAAGAAGATCAGCGTAGCAATACCCAAAGTTGCCATCTCACCCGATTGTTTGGCGATCCTGATGGGGCCGCCCATTTCCTTGACCGACCGCTGACCAGTCACGAACTGGCCCAATATATTGCCGGTCAGGCGAACGATGCCCCAGGTCTGCTCCGCGCCCTTTTGAACGGCGGCGACGGGCCCGACGGTCGTATAACCCGGCGCGCCAGAGCGGATGCCGATGACCGCCCGGTCGATCTTGTTCCCGAACCGGTCGGTTTCCGACACCATCCGCGGGCGCAACGCGATGTCGAGACGTTCGCCCGACCGATCGACAACCATTGCAACCGGCTTGCCCAGATCATAAGCGACCGCCTGCGGAATATCTTCAAAGACCTCCATCGACCGCCCGTTGATCGCCATGATGCGGTCGCCGACCTGCAACCCCGCCTGCTGCGCCGCGCTTTGCGGTTCGACCCCGCCGACCACCGCCGGTGTCTGCGCAACCCCATAGGTCATGAAAAGCGCCGCAAAGATCGCGATCGCGAACAGGAAATTGGTCATCGGACCCGCCAGCACGATCAGCGTCCGTTTCCATAGCGGCTGCGCGGGGAAGGCATGTGATCTTTGTTCGGCGGGCAATTGCTGCCAGTTGGCATCAGGCTGGCTGACCGCGTCGCGGTCGCCCGCGAACTGGACATAGCCGCCGAGCGGCAACCAGCCGATTTTCCATTCGGTCCCGCGCTTGTCGGTCCAGGACAAAATCCTGCGCCCGAAGCCGATCGAGAAAGTGTCCGCCTTTACCCCGCACCAGCGGCCGACGATGTAATGGCCATATTCATGCACAAAGACGAGCGGACCCAGCACCGCCAGAAACGCGACCGGGTAAAGCCAAAGCGGGATGTCAGGCATGTTCATATTGGTCCACCAAAAGCTGAGCAGCCGCGCGGGATGACGCATCGACGCTGAATATGTCGTGAAGCGATGTCGGCACCATCGGGGGCTGACCGTCGATCACCCGGCGCACCGTATCGACGATCGCCGGAAAGGAAATGCGCCCCGCCAGAAAGGCCGCGACCGCGACCTCGTTGGCGGCATTGAGCTGGGCCGGGCGCGCGCCGCCCTCTGCGATCGCGGCGCGGCACAGCGCCGTCGCGGGAAAGCGAACCTCGTCCGGCGCCTGGAAATCGAGCCGCGCGATGCCGGCGAGGTCCAGCGGCGCGCAGGGCGTCGCCATGCGCTGCGGCCAGGCAAGCGCGCTGCTGATCGGGATTCGCATGTCGGGGGAGCCGAGCTGCGCAAGGGTCGAGCAGTCGATATATTCGACCAGGCTGTGGATCACCGATTGCGGGTGAACGAGAATTTCGATGCGGTCGAGCCCAACGGGAAAAAGATGATGCGCCTCAATGAGTTCGAGGCCTTTGTTCATCATCGTCGCCGAATCGACGCTGATCTTTGCCCCCATCGACCAGTTCGGATGCGCGACCGCCTGTGCCGGCGTGACCCGCGCCATGTCGTCGCCGCTCATCGTGCGGAATGGGCCGCCGCTGGCGGTCAGGATGATCCGGCGCACCTGATCGATACGTCCGCCCGCAAGGCATTGGAAAATCGCATTATGTTCGCTGTCGACCGGCAGGATCGTCGCACCCGACTTGCGCGCTGCGGCGGTCATCAGCTCGCCCGCCGAAACCAGCGATTCCTTGTTGGCGAGCGCCACATCGGTTCCCGCCTCGATCGCCGCCATGGTCGGCGCGAGCCCGGCGATGCCGACGATCGCCGCCATCACCAGATCGGCCGGGCGCTGCGCCGCTTCGACCAGCGCGTCGGCCCCGGCGGCGGCGGCGATACCGGTGCCGGCCAATGCCTCGACCAGTTCGCCATGGCGCGTTTCATCGGCGATCACCGCGACGTCGGGCCGAAATTCCCTTGCCAGTTTCGCAAGTTCGGCGACGTCGCTGTTCGCGGTCAGCACGCCGACCGACCACGCCTCTCCATCGCGCCGCACAAGGTCGAGGGTCGATTGCCCGACCGATCCCGTCGCGCCGAACAGCGAGAGGCGGCGCGTCATATCAGCCTGCCGCCCGCACGGCGATCTGCCCCGCAAAGGCCAGCGCGCCGAGCAGCAGGGCGACGGGCAGCACCCCGTCGACGCGGTCGAACAATCCGCCATGGCCGGGGATCAGCTTTCCCGAATCCTTGACCCCGGCGCGCCGCTTCATCCAGCTTTGCGCCAGGTCGCCAAGCTGCGCCAGCAGGCCCATGAACAGGCCGATCCACAGCGGTACGCCGATGATCCCCGCCCGGTCGCCGATCGTCGCGCCGGCGACCAGCGCGGCGACCATGCCGCCGATCAGGCCCGACCAGGTTTTCGACGGGCTGATCCTTGGCGCAAGGCGAGTGCCGCCAAAGGCCCGCCCGGCGCAATAGGCGCCGATGTCCGCGGCCCAGACCATGCCGAACACCCACAGCGCCACCGTCATGCCCAGCGTGTCGCGGATGAACCACAGCGCCGCCATCGAACCAAGGACAAGCGCCACGCCGAGCAGGTTGAGCGCCGCCTTGGCACCCCCGCCCATCGTCATCGCGCGCACCAGCACGGCCCATTCGACCAGCACCAGCGCCCCGCCGACCAACAGCAACAGCGCGAAGGCCAGGCCGCCGAACCAGAGCGCGGTTCCGGCAATCGCGAACAGCACGATAGCCGAACCGATCCGCGTCCACATATCCGATTTCGCCGCCGCCATGTTCACAGCCCCCCGTAACGACGATCGCGCCGTTCAAATTGATCCAGCGCCGCCTTCAAATCCGCCGGAGCGAAATCGGGCCACAGCTTGTCGGTGAAATAAAGTTCGGCATAGGCCGATTGCCAGAGCAGGAAATTCGACAGCCGCACTTCGCCCGAGGTGCGGATCAAAAGGTCGAGCGGCGGCATGTCGGCGGTGTCGAGATTCGCCTCGATCGACTCTGCCGTAATATCCCCCGCCGCCGACGCCGCGCTTGCCGCGCGCACCAGTTCGTCCTGCGCGCCATAGTTGAGCGCGACCGCCAGCGTCGTCCGCTTGTTGCCCGCCGTGCGTTCGAGCGCGTTATCGATCAGCGCGACGACGTCGGGCGCGAGCGCGCGCCAGTTGCCGATCACCTTCAGCCGGACGTCGTTCGCGGCAAATTCGTCGAGGTCGGAGAGGATGAACCGCTTCATCAGGCCCATCAGGTCGCTGACCTCTTCTTCGGGCCGTTTCCAATTTTCCGACGAAAAGGCGTATAGTGTCATCGCCTCGATACCCAGGTCGCCCGCGGCGCGCACGATCGTCCGCACCGCTTCGACCCCCGCCTTGTGACCGGCGACGCGGGGCAGGAAACGCTTTTTGGCCCAGCGGCCATTGCCGTCCATGATGATAGCGACATGGCGCGCACCGTGATGGGTTGCCGACATCAAGAAACCTCAAATCCCGATCGCATCGAGCAAAGTCGAGATGCCCCACGACCTTGCTCCGGTCCGATGGGAGTCTCGACTTCGCTCGACACGAGCGGGAGAGAGAATCGCGCCATAACGCACTAGCCCAGGATTTCCTTTTCCTTCGCGGTCGCGGCGGCGTCGAGTTCGGCGATCGTCGCGTCGGTCAGCTTTTGCACCTCCGCCTCATGACGCTTGCGCTCGTCCTCGCTGATTTCCTTTTTATTTTCATCGGCCTTCAGATTGTCCATGCCGTCGCGGCGGACGTTGCGGACCGCGACGCGCGCCTTTTCGGCATATTGGCCGGCCAGTTTCGACAATTCCTTGCGGCGTTCCTGCGTCATTTCGGGGATCGGCAGGCGCAGCGTCTGGCCATCGACGATCGGGTTGAGCCCAAGTCCGGCCGACCGGATCGCCTTGTCCACCGGGCCGACGTTCGATTTGTCCCACACCTGAACCGACAACATGCGCGGTTCGGGGGCGCTGACCGATGCGACCTGGTTCAGCGGCATGTGGCTGCCATACACCTCTACGGTCACGGGATCGAGCAGCGCGGTGTGCGCGCGGCCGGTGCGAAGGCCCGCAAGATCGCTTTTCAGCGATTCGACCGCGCCGTGCATACGGCGTTCAAGGTCGGCCTTGTCATATTTCGCCATCTTGTCTTCCTCTCTAAATTGGGTCGGGCCGCGCCATTGTCGCCGCCATCGGATCAGTCGGCATCGCCGACGACGGTCGAAACCCCCTCGCCCGCCAGCACGCGCGCCAGATTGCCCGGTTCGCGGATATTGAACACGACGATCGGGATGTGATTGTCGCGGCACAGGGCGACGGCGCTTGCGTCCATCACCTTCAGATTGTCGGCCAGCACACGGTCGTAACTCAGCCGGTCGTACCGCACCGCCGCCGGGTCCTTTTTGGGATCGGCATTATAGACGCCGTCGACGCTGGTGCCCTTGAGCAGCGCATCGCATTTCATTTCGGCGGCGCGCAGCGCGGCGCCGCTGTCGGTCGTAAAATAGGGCGCGCCGACGCCCGCGGCAAAGATCACGACGCGGCCCTTTTCCATGTGCCGTTCGGCACGGCGGCGAATGACGGGTTCGCAAACCTTGTCCATCTCGATCGCCGACTGGACGCGCGTTTGGACGCCAAGTTGTTCGAGCGCATTCTGCATCGCCAGCGCGTTCATCACGGTGGCGAGCATCCCCATATAATCGGCCTGCGCCCGGTCCATCCCCTTGGCCGCCCCGGCCATGCCGCGAAAGATATTGCCGCCGCCGATGACGAGGCAGATTTCCAGTCCGCGATCCTTCGCCTCCTTGACCTCGGCCGCCATGCTGGCGACCGTTTCGGGGTCGATGCCAAAGGGACTGGACCCCATCAGCGCCTCGCCCGACAGTTTCAGCAGGATGCGTTTCAGGCCGGGCAATGCCATGATCGGGGGAACCTTATGCAATCGGTGAATATGCGAATGGCGCGCACCCTAGTCAGAGTACGCGCCATTGCCAAGCGGACTGCCGCACCATCGGCGCGGCAATCGCGCGCTTTCTTTTAAACGCCAGCGGCCGCTGCGACTTCCGCCGCAAAATCGCTTTCTTCCTTGGCGATGCCTTCGCCAAGCTGGAAGCGGACAAAGCCCTTGAGCGTGATCGTCGCGCCGACATCCTTGCCGGCAGCCGCGACGACTTCGGCGACGGGGGTCTTGCCGTCCATCACGAAAAGCTGCGACAGCAGCGCGTTTTCCTTGCGATATTTCGCAATCGTGCCGTCGACCATCTTGCCGACGATGTCGGCGGGCTTGCCCGACTGGGCTGCCTTTTCCTCTGCGATCGCACGTTCGCGCGCGACCAGGTCGGCGTCGAGATCGTCGCCGTTCAGCGCCAGCGGGTTCGCGGCGGCGACATGCATCGCCAACTGCTTGCCAAGCGGTTCGAGAACGTCGGCGCCCGCGGTCGATTCGAGCGCGACGAGCACGCCGATCTTGCCCATGCCGGGTGCGGCGGCGTTGTGGACATAGCCGGTGACGACGCCCGAATTGACCGAGACGATCGCCGAACGGCGCAGCGACTGGTTTTCACCGATCGTCGCGATATTCTGCGTCAACTGTTCGGCGACGGTGCCGCCGGTCGGATAGGCCGCGGCGTTCAGCGCGTCGATGTCGGTGATGCTGCCGGCGAGTGCGACCTGGGTCACGTCGCGGACAAAGCCCTGGAACTGTTCGTTCTTGGCAACGAAATCGGTTTCGCTGTTCACTTCGACCATCGCACCGCGATTGCCGTCGGTGGCCACGCCGACAAGACCTTCGGCGGCCACGCGGCCAGCCTTTTTCGCGGCGGCGGCAAGGCCCTTGGTGCGCAGCCAGTCGATCGACGCTTCGATGTCGCCGTTATTTTCGGCGAGCGCCTTTTTGCAATCCATCATGCCTGCGCCCGTGCGGTCGCGCAGTTCCTTGACGAGAGCGGCCGTAATTTCAGCCATGGGATATTCCTTTCCAAAAGGGCGGGCGCATTAAGGCCCGCGGGACGCCCGCGCGCATGGCGGGGCGATAAGTCAAATGCATGACAGGGACGGTGCCGGCCTGTCGCCGCACCGTCCCGTCATGCATGGGAGCGACTATGCGTCGCTCTGACGTTCGGTTTCGGCAGCCGCTTCGGCGGGAACCTGTTCGTCTTCGGTCACGGCTTCTTCGACGATGGCCGGTTCGGCGGTCGGTTCGACCGCAGCACCCAGATCTTCGCCGCGGTTTGCGCGGGCCTGCTGGCCGCCGCGCGTCGCCGCCTGGGCAACCGCGTCGCAGTAAAGGCGGATGGCGCGCGCTGCGTCATCATTCGCCGGAACCGGGAAAGCGATGCCGTCGGGCGAAACGTTCGAATCGAGGACCGCGACGACAGGAATGCCAAGGACATTGGCTTCCTTGATCGCCAATTCTTCCTTGTTCGCGTCGATCACGAACATCACGTCGGGAATGCCGCCCATGTCGCGAATGCCGCCGAGCGACATTTCCAGCTTGTCGCGTTCGCGGGTGCGATTGAGCACTTCCTTCTTGGTAAGGCCCGAGGTGTCGCCCGAAAGCTGTTCTTCCAGCGTCTTCAAACGCTTGATCGAGTTCGAGATCGTCTTCCAGTTGGTGAGCATCCCGCCCAGCCAGCGGTGGTTGACGAAATGCTGACCCGAAGCGCGGGCGGCATCGGCGATCGGGCCCTGCGCCTGGCGCTTGGTGCCGACGAACAGCACCTTGCCACCGGCGGCCGAGGTCGAGGCGATGAAGTCCAGCGCGCGCGCAAAAAGCGGCACGGTCTGCGACAGGTCGAGAATGTGGATGCCGTTGCGCGCACCGAAAATATACGGCTTCATGCGCGGGTTCCAGCGGTGGGTCTGGTGGCCGAAGTGGGCGCCAGCCTCGATAAGATTCTGCATCGTGACGACAGGTGCCGCCATAGTCTTTCTCCTTCCGGTTGGTCCTCTGGAAAGCAAGAACCGAGGTCCGCAAGCGGATGATCCCGGCACCGGTTTATGTGCGCCTTCCATGTGGAATGGGCGGCCCGTTAGCTGGGCTGGCCGCCAAAAGCAAGGGGGTTCGGCATATTCCAGTCGCCGGTCAACGGGGCAGCACCACTCAACTAGGCGACAAAAAGGCTCCGTTCGTCGCAACATTGTTGAGAACAAAAAGGGAACATGGAACAAAAAGCGTCACGAAACCGTCGATGGTTAACAGAAGGTTTCGCACAGGAAGCCCGAAAGGACAAGTTCATGGTTCAGGTCGCAGCCGCTCTCCTCTTCACCCTTGCCGCCGGGCTGGGTGTCACGGTGATCCTCGCCATGCTCAAGAATAACGAAAATGCGATCCTGTCCGCGCTGCTGGGCGAAGGCGCATTTCCTGTCGAAACCGCTCCGCATACTGGTCCGGCGCCGCAAAGGATGACGCTGCGCCGTTCGCCCGATCGTCGCGATGCGCCCCGGCCGATCCGTGCCGCGACCCGCATCCAGCCGCAGCTCAGCCGCGCCGCCTGACCTTTGCATAGCTGGCGATGCCAAAAGGCAGGGTCGCCGCGTAAAGCGCGCAAACCGCCAGCAGGGTCAGCCATGGCGCGGTGACGAGCGCGGCGCCGAGCAGGCCAACCCCCGCCAGCGCGAACAGGCGCCACGACCGGCGCAGGCGGATCGAAGCCCAGCTGTAAGTCGGGATGGCAGAGATCATCAGCATTGCGACGCCAAGCGCCCATGGCATGACGATATACCATTGGCGGAACATGTCGTTGCCGGTGGTCAGCCACAGATAGACGGGAACGAAGGACAGCCCCGCCCCCGCTGGCGCTGGAATGCCGGTGTTGAACCCGGCCGATTTATGCGGTTGAAAATCGGCGTCCATGCGCGAATTGAACCGCGCCAGGCGAAGCGCGCAGCACACCGCCAGCGCCAGTGCCGCGGTCCAGCCGAATTTCGGCGCCTCGTCGAGCGACCAGAAGAAAAGGATCATCGCGGGCGCGACACCAAAGGCAATCACGTCCGACAGCGAATCCAGTTCGGCGCCAAAGCGGCTCTGCGCCCGGAGCAGCCGCGCGATCCGCCCGTCCATGCCGTCCAGTACGCCCGCGACGATGATCATGGTGATGGCCGCCGCCCATTCCCCGTCGATCGCGAACCGAACCCCGGTCAGGCCAGAGCAGAGCGCCAGCAGGGTGATCGCATTGGGGGCAAAGGCGCGCAGGGGGATACCGCCAATCCGGCGGCGCTCGACATCGTCCGACGCATTGCCGTCACCCGCCATGCTATTGCCCGACCCCATCGATCGTTTCGGCCTTGCCGATCCGCGCCACGACGGTTTCGCCCGCGAGCGTCCGCTGGCCGAGCAGCACCTGCGGCGTCGTGCCCGCGGGAAGATAGACATCGACCCGGCTGCCGAAACGGATCAGCCCGACGCGCTGGCCAGTGGCCAGTTCATTGCCCGTCGCGACGAACGGCATGATGCGCCGCGCGACCAGTCCCGCGATCTGGGTAAAGCCGATTCGCACGCCATCGGCGCGCTCGACGACGAAATGCTGGCGCTCATTCTCCTCGCTCGCCTTGTCGAGATCGGCGTTGACGAACTTGCCGGGAATATAAACCAGCTTGCGCAGCGTACCGGCGACCGGCGTCCGATTGATGTGAACGTCGAAAACGCTCATGAAAATCGACACGCGCAGCATGGGCGCGCTGCCCAGCCCGTCGGGCCCGGAAATTTCCGGCGGCGGCGGGACTTCGGCGATCTGGGTGACGAGTCCGTCGGCCGGTGCGATGACGACGTCGCTTCCCGCCGGGGTCACGCGCACGGGGTCGCGAAAGAAGGCACCGACCCACAGGGTCACGCCAAACATCAGCCAGCCAAGGATTTCCCATCCCAGCAGCCAGAAACACAGGGTCACGATGCCGGCGATCAGGAGGAACTTGCGACCCTCTGGATGAATCGATGGCCAGTGCCACTTGATACCGCCGCCGGGGCGGTTCGAAGAGATGATGGTGGACATGGCGATCTTCCTACGGTGCGTCCCGCATACTGACAATCGAATAAGGCGATGGTTCCTCGCCACCACGGCGGTTGAACAATCGCGCGGCTTTGCCTAAGGCCGCGAGCAAATCCGACTCCCCAAGGAAAAAGGCAGAGACATGGGCAAGATCAAGGTAGCCAACCCGGTCGTCGAACTCGACGGCGACGAAATGACCCGGATCATCTGGCAATGGATCCGCGAACGGTTGATCCTCCCCTATCTCGACATCGACCTTCATTATTATGATCTCAGCATCGAGATGCGCGACCAGACCGACGACAAGATCACGGTCGATGCCGCGAATGCGATCAAGAAGCACGGCGTCGGCGTGAAATGCGCGACGATCACCCCCGACGAAGCGCGCGTCGAGGAATTCGGCCTGAAGAAAATGTGGAAATCGCCCAATGGCACGATCCGAAACATCCTGGGCGGTGTCGTGTTCCGCGAACCGATCGTCATGCGCAACGTCCCGCGCCTTGTCCCCGGCTGGACCGACCCGATCGTTGTCGGCCGCCATGCGTTCGGCGATCAATATCGCGCGACCGATTTCCGCGTCCCCGGTCCGGGCAAGCTGCGCCTGGTATTCGAAGGCGAGGACGGCACGCTGATCGACGAGGAAGTGTTCCAATTCCCGTCGTCGGGCGTCGCCATGGCCATGTACAATCTGGACGATTCGATCCGCGATTTTGCCCGCGCCAGCCTGAACTATGGCCTGGCCCGCCAGTGGCCGGTGTATCTGTCGACCAAGAACACGATCCTGAAAGCCTATGACGGCCGTTTCAAGGATTTGTTCGAAGAGGTATTCCAGAACGAATTCAAGGCGAAGTTCGACGAAATTGGTATCGTTTACGAACATCGCCTGATCGACGACATGGTCGCGTCGGCGCTCAAATGGAGCGGCAAGTTCGTCTGGGCCTGTAAGAATTATGACGGCGACGTCCAGTCGGACACCGTCGCGCAGGGCTTTGGCTCGCTTGGCCTGATGACCAGCGTGTTGATGACCCCCGATGGCCAGACGGTGGAATCCGAAGCCGCGCACGGCACCGTCACCCGCCACTATCGTATGCACCAGCAGGGCAAGTCGACGTCGACGAACCCGATCGCGTCGATCTTTGCCTGGACCGGCGGCCTGAAGCATCGCGGCAAGCTGGACGGCAATGCCGAACTGATCAAATTCGCCGACGATCTGGAAAAGGTCTGCGTCGCGACGGTCGAAAGCGGCAAGATGACCAAGGATCTGGCGCTGTTGATCGGCCCCGATCAGAACTGGCTGACCACCGAAGGCTTTTTCGAGGCGATCGTCGAAAATCTCGAAGCCAAGATGGGCGCCTGACGCCAAGCATAGTTTAGCGATTTAGTCGACATAGACGACTAGCCAATCGGGGCCGGCCTGCATAAGGTCGGCCCTTATGGTATCCGAAACAGAAACCTCCGCCATCGGCAATGCGCTGGTGGTCCTTGGCGCCGCTGGCATCGTCATCCCGGCGTTCGCGCGATTTCGCCTGCCGCCGGTGATCGGCTTTATCCTTGTCGGCCTGCTCGTCGGGCCGTCGGGGCTGGGCGCGCTGGCGGGCGATTATCCGTGGTTGAAGCATGTCACCATCGGATCGAAAGAAAATATCGCCCTGTTTGCCGAGTTCGGCATCATCCTGTTGCTGTTCTCGATCGGGCTGGAATTGTCGTTCCGGCGGCTGTGGCAGCTTCGCAACCTGGTGTTCGGCATCGGCGCCGCCGAACTGCTGTTGGGCGGATCGATCCTTGGCGGCGCATTATGGCTGTTTGGCGGATATTCGACGCCCGCGGCATTCGGATTGGGCATCGCCCTTGCCCTGTCGTCGACCGCGCTCGTCCTGCCCATCGCCGGGACTAAATCGGCCGTCGGTCGGGCGTCCTTTTCGATGCTGTTGTTCGAAGACCTGGCGATCGTCCCGATCATCTTCATCCTGGGTGCGTTCGCGCCCAGCGCCGCCGGAGACAGCGGCGAATTGCTGCTGACCACATTGTGGCAGGGCATCGTCGTCGTCGCGGCACTCGCGATCGGCGGCTGGTTCCTGCTGCCCCGGATCTTTGCCCAGGCCGCGCGCGCCAAGGATCCTGAGCTGTTTCTGGCCGCCAGCCTGCTGGTCGTCATCGTCGCGGCGCTGGCGACCGCCGCGGTGGGGCTGTCGCCGATCGTCGGCGCGCTGCTGGCGGGGCTGATGATCGCCGAAACCGAATATCACAACGAGGTCGCGGCCATCACCGCGCCGTTCAAGGGCCTGGCGCTGGGCGTCTTCCTGATCAGCGTCGGCATGGGGCTGAACCTCAAGACCATCGCGGAACAATGGCCGCAGTTGATCGTCGCGGTCGTCGGCGTCGTCGCGATCAAGGCCGCCGTCACCGCCGCCTTGCTGCGTTTTTCGAACGTCGCCCGGCACGGCACCGCCGCCGAGGTCGGCCTGTTGATGGCCAGCCCGTCCGAAACCACGCTGATCGTGCTGGCGACGGCGTTGCAGGCGCAGATCATCAGTCAAAGCACCGCCGAATTCTGGCAGCTTGTCACCGCCATCGGCCTGACCATCACGCCGCTGCTCGCCCGTGTCGGTCATGACATCGCGCGGCGGATCGAGATGCGGACCGGCGACACGCAGGGCGACGATACGCCGGAGGGCCGCACGGTCGTCGTCGGTTTCGGCCGCGTGGGGCATACGGTCGCCGAACTGCTGCGGGAACATGGTCGACCCTATATCGCCGTCGATGCCGATATAGACGCCGTCGCCGCCGCGCGGCGCGACGGGTTCGTCGTCCGCTTTACCGACGTCGCACGTCCGGGCGCGCTCGACAAGCTGGGCATCGAATCGGCCAATGCCATCGTTCTGACGATGGACGACCCGGTGCAACAATTGCGGATGACCCGGCAACTTCGCCAGAAATACCCCGCCCTGCCGATCATCAGCCGCGCGCGCGACGCCGACCATGCCGCCGCCCTTTATCAGGCGGGTGCCAGCGATGCGGTGCCCGAAACGCTGGAAAGTTCGCTGCAACTGGCGGAGGCGGTGTTGATCGACCTGGGCGTCGCGATGGGGCCCGTCATCGCATCGATCCACGATGTCCGGGCCAAGATGCGCCACGACATCATGACCAAGGGCAAGCTGGAACAGGAACCGCGCATCCGCAAATCGCGCGCCACCATGCGCCCGCCGCAAAGCGACGGGGCCGCCTGACATCCTTTGCGCGGCAAAGCTGCGCCTGACATCGCGTCAGCCGGTGGCGGTCAGCGTGTCCCCGCCGCAGGAGGTGAAGACACCGAAGGCGCGGACGTCGTGGCCGCCGCGCCCTGTGCCGACGCATCCGCCAGCGTCATCCCCTTTGGCAGGATCGCAAGCGACCATTGACGATCGGGAAGGAGATATTGGCGGGCGAGCCGCTGTATATCGGCGGCTGTCACCCCCGATATATCGTCCTGAATCGACAAGGCCGATGCCGCGATGCGGGGATCGCGCGTCGCGCCCTTCAACAGGAACATCCAATAGACATTGCCCGTCGAGGCGCGCGCCACCTGTTCGCGGATCGGCCCCACGTTGCGCGCCAGTTCATCGGCGGCGACCGGACGCGCGACCAGGTCGGCGGCAATATCCCTGGCAATCCCGTAAAACCGGTCAATATCCTTGGGCGCAAGCAGGCTGCCGACGAGCAGATAGCCGCCGCTGTCGAACCCGGTCGGCCAATGGCTGTCGACAACGGGACCATAGCTGGCCCCCTGTTCGGCGCGCAGTCGGTCGAAGAGGCGGTCGTTGAAGATCGCGGCAAGCACATCGAGACCGCGTGAATCGCGCGAATTGGCGACGCCGCCGCTGGTCGGCCAGGCGGTCATCGCCGCGGCCTGCCCCTTTTCCCCACGATGATAGGCGATGTCGGGCACGGTGACATGTCGGGGGGGATCCACCCGCTGGCCGGTCGGCGGCGCCAGTGCCTGTCGCGGCGCCAGGGCGCCGAGCGTTTCGGCAAGGATGGCGCGATAATCGACCGATTCCAGATCGCCGAATATCTGCACCTCGATCGGCCCGCCGGCGAGACGGGGTTCCCAAAAGGCGCGGAACGCCGCGGGCGTCAGCGCCGCGATCTGCGCCTTGTCGGGCGGCGACCAGCGCGCGTCATTATTGCTGAGCCAGCCGCGCAGATTGCGGTCCAGCACCGCATTGGGCGTCGCGTCGTTGAGGTCATATCCGGTCAGATAGCCGGTGCGCAGCCGTTCGATCGGCGCGGGGTCCCAACGCGGCTGGGCCAGTTTTCCCGCGATCAGCCGCATCTGATCGCGAAGGTCGGCGGGCTTGCTTTCCGCCGACAGTTCAAAGGCATCGTCGTCGATCGCGAAATTGAGCTGAATCTGTCGCCCGTTGGTCAACTGGTCGATTTCATTCTGCCCCCACGGGCCGATGCCGCTGGCGATCAGCGCATAATCGCCCGTCCACAACAGGTTCGGGGCGTCGGCGGCGACGCTGCGGTTGCCGGTGCCGAAGCGGACGTTGACGCGCACCTTGCCCGGTTCGACCTTGTTGTTCGACACCAGCGCGGTCACGCCATTGGCAAATTCGATCCGTTCGGCGCGCAGGCCCGGCACCTCGGTCGTCGAAACGATCGACCCCGGCCGCCCCAGCGAGGGAAGCTGTTTGAAATCGGCCTTCACCGTCGCCAGCCGGTCGTCGCGCACCGTCACTGGCGCTTTCAACGCGGCCAGCACGGCGGCGCTGCCGCCCTCCGCCGTCGGGGTGGTCAGCACCACCCGCGTCACCGGCGCGGCGAATATGGCCTTGCTGATGTCGAGCATCACTTTTGGCGTGGCCGACGCGCGGATCGCGGCGAACATATCGACCTGTCCCTGCGGGCTGGTCACGGTTTCGCCTATATCGACCGCGCGCACCATGTCGTCGGCCAGCCGGGTGCCGGGTTCGTTGCGCGCATTTTCCAGTTCCTTGCGCAGAAACGCCTCGATCTCGTTCGCTTCGCGGTCGATGTCGGCCTGCGACGGCGGCTTGCTGGTCGCGTCCGCGATCACGCCGCGAACGTCGGCCAGCGCGGCTTTCCAATCGCTGAGCGGCACGATCGATGCCATCGTCACATCGGCGCTGCGGCTGACATATTGCTGTTCGACCGTCGCGACCAGATAGCTGCCGCCGCTGCGCGCGCGATTTTCGAGGCGGCGGTTGACCAGCGCCTGCGCGATAAATTCCAGATAGAGCCGCCGGGTATTTTCGACCGTATCGACGCGCTTTTTCCACGGGCGCACCATCGCCAGCGTCAGGGCGAGCGGCTGGTTCGGTTCGACAATCTCCAACGCCGATGGCTTGGCGGGATCGGGCTTGCCGAAATCGGGCTGCGCCGGTTTCGGCCCTTCGGCGCGCCAGTCGCCATAATATTTGGCGATCAGCCTGGCGAAATCGGCAGGATCGCCGTCGCCAACCATCACGACCACGGCGCGTTCGGGGCCGTACCAGCGATCATGAAACGCCGCGACCGACGTCGCACTCGCCTGTCCCAGCGACGCCGTCGTGCCGATCGGCGACCGGTCGCCCAGCAATTGTCCGGCGAACAGATGCGCGTTGGTCGCATCGCCAATCCGCTTCTGCGGGCCGTCGGATTCGCGCAATTCGGACGTCACGACGCCGCGCTCGGCGGCCACAGCCAGTTCCGAAATGCGCGGTTCGCGGACCATGCCCGACAGCAATTTCATGCTTTCGTCGAGGTTGGCGGGCGTGACGCTGGGCAGGTCCAGTTGATACACCGTCTGCGTCGGCGTCGTCTGGGCGTTCGAATCGCTGCCGAATGTGACGCCGAACCGCTGCCAGATGCGCTTGGCTTCGCCGTCCGGTATATGTTCCGATCCGCGAAAGGTCAGATGTTCCAGCAAATGAGCATAGCCGCGTTCGCTGTCGGTTTCGAACATCGACCCGACATCCATCCGCACGCGGATCGACACCTGCCCCGGCGGGACACCATTGTTCCGCACCGCATAGCGGACGCCGTTGGGCAGGACGCCGAATTGCCACGCGGTATCGCGCGGAATGTCGCTGCCGACATAGAGCCAGTCGTCGCTCTTTGCGGGGGCGCCAGCCGTCTTCGCACTGGACGCGGCACCGCCCTGTGCGCTGACCGTCGCCGGAAGCAGCAGCAGCGCAGCCGCCGTGGCGGCAGAGAGGAGAAGGGACGGGAAACGAAGCGGCGCGCGCGCGGGGGAATAGGACATCGGCCCGCCTTATCGCGTTCGAACCTTGCTGGCCACTGAACTGTCGCCATCGCTTGTCCTTCACGCGCCATGGTCCTAGCGATATGGGATGAACACCGCGACAACATCCGCATCCGACGCCCCCCTTTCCGCCCCCCTTGCTGCGCTGGTCCAGATGACCAGCGGCATCGACCCTGCCGCCAACCTCGCCGCGATCGACCGCGCGATGGGCGAGGCGGCGGCGGCGGGTGCCGCCATGGCGTTCCTTCCCGAAATGTCGCTGCTGCTCGATCGCGATCGCGCGCGCGCCGCGCCGCATATCGTCCGCGAGGATGACAGTCCGTGGCCGGCCGCGTTGCAGCAATTGGCGGTCAAGCACCGGATCTGGCTGCATTCAGGGTCGATGCCCTTGCTGGCCGACGACGGCACCCGGCGGGTCAACCGCAGCCATGTGATCGCCGCGGACGGCAGCATCCGCGCCCGTTACGACAAGATCCACATGTTCGACGTCACATTGCCGTCGGGCGAGAATTGGACCGAATCCTCGGCCTATATCGGCGGCAATGCCGTTGCCGTCGTCGACACCCCGCTGGGGAAGCTGGGACTGAGCATCTGTTACGACCTGCGTTTTCCCGAACTTTACCGCGCGCTGGTCGATCAGGGCGCGACGGCGATCGCGATCCCCGCTGCCTTTACCACCTCCACCGGCGAGGCGCATTGGCATGTGCTGATGCGCGCGCGGGCGATCGAAACGGGCTGTCATATCGTGGCCGCAGCGCAGTCGGGCCGCCATGATGATGGCCGGGAAACCTATGGCCACAGCCTTGTCGTCGATCCGTGGGGCAGCGTGCTGACCGACGCCGGGGCGCCCCTATCGGCAAGCGGCAGGGATTATGTGCTGGCCATGGCGCCGATTGCCGGGGCCGCGTCGGAACGGGCGCGACAGGCGATCCCGCTGGCCCGGTCCCGCATGGCACGCCATATCACGCTGTAGGGCGGTCTGAACGCGCGGCGTGGCCCGACCGAGAGGATGATGCCGCCGATCCCGGCAGCGTCACCCCCGCCGAACGCGGTTAAAGGCTTCGCTGGTGACCGGATAGCCGAGGTTCTCGGGAATACAGAGGTGCGACTGCCCATCGCGGTCTTCGATCCATGGCGTGACAAGTTCAATGGGGAACTGCGCACAATGCCCTGTAAAGCCAGCGAAATCATCCGCCTGGGCAAGCCGTTCAAGGTTGCGCCGGGTGGGGAACATCACCGACACCTCTCCCCTGTCCGCCATCGCGATCATGCCGGACGCGCTCGACCAGAAAATATGGCTGTGCTCTGCCTCCTCGACCGTCAATTCATGACCATGGGGCGGCGCGACGATCGCGTAGAAGCGCGTGTCGAATGTGCGCGCCTCCTTGAAATTGGGGCACCAGCGCGCGAAGGGAACCAACGCCTCCAAAGCGATCCGATCGCCGCGTTCCGCCAATATGTCCGACAATAGCGTTCCGGCCAGCAAGGCCCCACGCACATCGGGCACCTGATCTTCCGCAAGCGATGGCCAGCCGACCGCCAGGCCCGTTTCCTCCAGCGTTTCGCGCAGGGCGGCGACGCGCGCCGCGCCATCGGCTTCGTCCAGTTCGGGCGCGTAAAGGCGCGCGACCAGATAATCGTCGGGATCGACCCGGCCGCCCGGAAAGACCACCGCGCCGGCCCCGAACGCCATGGTCGACGCGCGCTTGACCATCAATATCTCGTCGGGCCCGCCGGTTTCCGCAGGGCGCATGATGACCAGCGTTGCCGCCGGAATGGCACCTTCGGGTAAATTATCGGAGGCGGCGGGCGGCGGAACGGCATCGGTCATGCCCCATCGATAACGCCGCCATCCCCTATTGTCATCTTGGCATTGCCAGCAGGCTTCCCGCCAGCCGCGCGCAGAGGTCCATCAGACGGGAAGTAACGCCTTGAGCGGCGTGTCGGTATCGGCAAGCTGTTCCGCCGTCGCGACGAGGCCCGCGGTGACGATCATCCGTCCCTGAACATAATCCTTGGTCGCGTTCACGCAGTCGATCGCGATCACCCTCCCCGCCTTCAGATAGACGACCGAAAAGCTGCGCGTCGCCGGATCGCCGCGCAGCACCGCGCGGTCATGGCCCATCGACAGGCCCGCGGTCTGAAGCTTCAGATCATATTGGTTCGACCAGAACCACGGGATCGCATGATAGGGCGCCGCATCGCCGACGATGCCCTTGGCCACGACATTCGCCTGATCATTGGCGTTCTGAACCGATTCCAGCCGGATCACGACGCCTTCGGCAAAATCATTTTCATGCGCGGCACAGTCGCCGATCGCATAAACGTCCGCCAGGCTGGTCCTGCACAGCCGGTCGACAAGCACGCCATTGCCCCCATCGGCGCCCGCCGCGATCAGCGGTTCGACCGCGGGAATAATCCCGATGCCGACGATGACCAGATCGGCATCGATGACTTCGCCGCCGGACAGGCGAACGCCAGTGACCCGGTCGTCGCCCTCGATCGCTTCCACCGAAACGCCAAGCCGCAGGTCGACACCATGGTCGCGATGCTCGCGTTCGTAAAAGCGCGACAATTCGGTTCCGGCGACGCGCGCCAGAACGCGATCCTGCGCTTCGAGCAGGACCACCGCCTTGCCCGCCTTGCGCAGCACCGCCGCGGCTTCGAGGCCGATATAGCCGCCGCCAATGACGACAATCTGGCGCGCGGTTTCGGACGCCGCCTTCATCGCGTCGGCATCGGCCCGGGTGCGGACGCCCTGCACACCGGGCAGGTCGCCGCCGGGAATTGGCAACATGCGCGGTGATCCGCCGGTCGCCCAGACGAGTTTGCCATAACCGATGCTGTCGCCCGCATCGGTGGTGACAATATGCGCCGCCGGGTCGACGGCGACGACGCGCTGGCCCAGCAGCATCGTGACTTGGCGTTCGTCCCAATATTTCGCGGGGCGGAGTTGAATGCGTTCAAATTCCTTTTCGCCCGCGAAATATTCCTTCGACAGCGGCGGGCGTTCATAGGGCAGTTCAGGTTCGTCACCGACGATCGCGATGCTGCCTTCGAATTTTTGCGTGCGCAGCATGATCGCGACCTGTGCTCCGCCGTGACCCGCACCCACTATCACCACGTCGAACCGCATCGCCTCGATCTCCCATCACTTGTCGGAGCGGCCTTTGCATGCGCCGCGTGACGAGGCAAGGAGCGGAAACCCGTGAAACGCCATCGGCGTCAGTTCAGCAAATATCGCCTCAGAAAGGCGAGTTCGGCGTTCAGGCGGAACGCGTTGTTTTCCGGACGATGAAAGCCATGCCCTTCATTGGCGGCTTCGATATACCATATGGGTCCGCCGCCTTTGCGCACGCTTTCCACCAATTCACGCGATTCCCGGTAATCGACCCGTGGATCGTTGCGTCCCTGCGCCACAAGCAGCGGCGCCTTGATCCGCGCCGCATTTGTCAGCGGTGACACGCTCGTCAGAAAGCGGCGCATATCGGCGTCGCGCTCATCGCCGAATTCGGCGCGGCGCAGATCCTTGCGGTACGGCGCCGTGCGTTCCAGAAAGGTGACGAGATTGGCGATCCCGACGACATCGATGCCCGCGCGAATACGCTCGGGAAATCTTGCCAGTGCGGACAGCACGGTGAAACCGCCATAGGATTCGCCAAAAAGTGCCACTCGGGTGGAATCGAGTTCGGACCGCGATCCGATCCAGTCGAGGATATGGCCGACATCGTCGATCGCCCTTTGCCGGCGTATCCCGTCATCCGCCATCATAAAGCTTTTTCCATATCCGTTGGAACCGCTGATGTTGGGCACGAAAACCGCAATCTTAAGTTCGCCCAACAGATATTGGTGCCAGCGATTGAAAGTCGGGCGGACCTGATATTCCGGCCCTCCGTGAATATCGACATAGACGGGCGCAGGCGCCTTGCCGGTCGGCCGATAGAGATAGCCCTGGATCGTATAGGCGTCGTGGCCCGCGGCCGGCGGAATGCGGATCGACACGGTTTCGGGCGCGATGAACGCGACAGAGGATTTCGGCGTGCTGCCGGCCACCCATTGATCCAGTTGTCCGTTGCGGAACGAATAGGTGAAAACCTTGCGGCGAAAGACGTCCCCCAACAGGTTGAACGCCACCCGCTCTCCATCAGGGTTGAAGCGCAGGTTGGCGAGGACGCCGGGGGGCACCGTCGCGATACGGCGAGAGGTTTTTCGGGTCATGTCCAGGACATGGAGCTGTGATCGTCCATTGTCATTTGCGGCGAATGCTATTGCGCGTCCGCCCTTCGCGATCGCAATCTCTTCGATGTCCTGCGCCAGGGCGGGAGTCAGATTCTGAAACCGGCGGGATGCGAAGTCATAATGGTGAAGTTGCAGGAATTCGCTTTCCTTGTCGCTTACCGTGACGATTGCCTTCCCATCCTGAACAAATCGGGCGATCGGGAAAGCCACATCATTCTGGCCCTGATCGAGCCGTTCCAGCGTCCCCGTGGCCAGATCGAGCAGGTAGAGCGGCTTCCGGTTTTCCGAGATAACCTTTGTTATCAGCACCCGGCCGCCAGCGACATCCCAGTCCTGCAAGACCGCTTCGTCCCCAATATCGCTGAGGAGCAGCCTGCCCTGAGTCGGTCGATCGACGTCCGCGATATAGAGATCCGTTTTCGCCGGGTCGCGTTGGTTGCTCTTGTAAAGAAACTGACGGCCGTCCGGTCGCCACAAGGGGCCGGTGCTGCGCGTGCCCGCCGGCGTGATCGCCACAACGTTCGGGCCCTTCAAATCGTGCATCGAGAGCCGGTAATTTTCATCGCCATCACTATCTTCAAGGGTAAGGAAGCGATCCAGCGTTGGCGACATATAATCGCCCGCATCGCCGTTCAGGCGAGCCACTTCCTCGATCGGGCCGTCGCTTTGCGACATCGAGTAAAGCACCGATCCACCATTGAACAGCAACGCATTTCCGTTTTCGGACCAAGCCAGAAAGGGCGGAAAATCCACGGTATTGCGATAGCTGCCGTAATTTTCAGGCGCGGTAGCGGTCACTGTTTCCGGTACGCCCGACGTGACGAGAGCCTCTGGCAAGTGAGGCGGAGCCAGCGATTGCTGACCCCACGCAAAGGGCGACGCGATCAGCGAAAGTCCTGCCATGATCGCCCAGCACCCATTATTGCCCATATGACTTCACCCCATTCACAATGCCTCGAATTTGTCCGCTTCTAGCGAGCAAAGATTTGGAAAAACAGTATTTTTATACTTATTTTTCAGCAATATGGGCAAATATGCTCCGATATATAGCTGCCACTTCGTAGTGAATGCGCGGTTTACCATCGATATGAAGCGAATCCTTATCTTGCCGCGGCAAATGCGGCAGCATGAGAAAGAACGCCCATCCTGTCGCCGGCGAGTCCCGATGGCTTCCTGTCTCCATCGCGATTGCCGCCGCCGCGCTTATGCCGTCGGCGGCCCATGCCTCGTCAAAGCTGACGAACGAAAAGCCGCTGTTTGCCGATCGCGGAATCTGTTCGGTGTCGCCCGGCTTTGCGCCTGCCGCGCCCGCGGACCGGACGCGGATCATTCTGGGCGGCGCGCCCAGCGCCCTCGATCGCATTCGGTCGGATCAACAGAACGCGCCCGGCGCGGCGGCAACCCCTGCCCCGGCCGCGGTGCCGACGCCTGCCGGTCTTGCTACCCCCATTTTTCAGCCGCTGGAGCCGGCGAGCCGCAATCCGGTGTCGCTGGCGATGCCGCAGGCGCAAGGCTGCGCCGCGCTGGCGGCATCGCGAAATACCGGCGGGCAATCGCCGGCCGTCGCGTCCGCCAGCGCCGACCCCGAATATGATCCGACGTCCGAACTGGGAACAAGGCCGATCCCGGTCAAGCGCACCCGTTTCGACAGCCGCTGGGACCAGGTGCGCCGCGCCGCGCCCGCCGCGCTGATGCACGCGCAGCTTGGCCGCGCGAATGCCACCCCCGGCCTTGCCGAGGCCGCGCTGCTGGCGCGCGTCAATCAATGGGTCAATGGCAAGATCGATTATGTGAACGACGACGTCAATTATCGGCAACGCGATTTCTGGGCGACCGCCGAACAGACGATCGCACGCGGCAGCGGCGACTGCGAGGATTTCGCGATCCTGAAAATGCAGATGCTGCGCGCCGCGGGGGTCGATGCCGATCGGATGAAACTCGTCCTGCTCCGCGACCTTGCGGCCAATGCCGACCATGCTTTCCTGTTGGTTCAGACCGGCGGAGGCAAGGTGGTTCTCGATAATGTGACGGACCGCCTCTATGATGGCAGCCAGTCCAATTCGGTGCGTCCGGTGCTGTCGTTCAGCGAGAACCGGCGCTGGATCCACGCCTATCGCGGCGCGCCGTCATCACCGAACGCGGTCGCCGTCCCGGCGTCGCGCAAACCCATGGTCCTGGCGCTGAACAATCAGCGTTCGGTCAAGGCCGATCCGCTGACTTTCAAGACCGGTTTCAACAGATAGCTGAGCACTGATTTTTTCCCGGTCACGATTTCGACGTCGCATAACATGCCGGGCGTGATCGGCAGGCGGCGCCCGTTCGACACCAGGAACGAATGGGTCGTTTCGACCACCACGGTAAAATAGGCCTGCCGTTCGACCTCGTCATAAATGCTGTCGGCCGATACGCGGACAACCTTGCCGTTCAGCCCGCCATAGATGGAAAAGTCATAGGCGGTGACCTTGACGTTCGCGGGATCGCCCACCTTTATAAAGGCGATGTCGCGCGGCGTGACGCGCGTTTCGATCAGCAATTTGTCGCCCAGGGGCACGATCTGCATGATCTGTTCGCCCGCATTCACATAACCGCCGAGCGTGTTGACGAGCAGGTCGTTGACGACACCGCGCGCCGGTGATCGGATTTCGGAACGGGCGAGCCGCCCTTCGGCACCGCGGATCGTTTCCGCATTGACCGCCATCTTGGTCGTCAACTGGCTGCGTTCATTGAGCGCCTCCTGTTGAAAGTCGAACCGCGCGCGGGACACTTCGGCGCCCGCTTCGCGCACCGCCGCCTGCGACCTGGAAATCGCCTGTCGCGCCGCGGCAAGCCGCCCCTGTATATCGACGACTTCCCGCTGCGCCGACAAAAGCTCGGTCTGTGGGACCACGCCCTTGGCCGCGAGCGGTTCGAGCATCCCGACCTGTTCGCGTGCGAGCCGCAGGCTGGTTTCGAGCGACGACGCCGTCGCCTGCGCCTCCCCCATGTCGCGGCGGCGCTGTTCGACGCCCGCCGACAGCGCGGCAAGCTGGCTTTGCAGCGACGATCGCCGCACCTCGGCAAGGCGGGCTTCGTCGCCGCAATTGGCGCCCGCGCATCCGGCACCGCTGCCGCCTTCACCGGCAAGGCGCGCGGCGCGCTGCGCCAGCCGCGCATTTTCGGTTTCAAGCTGGCCAAGTTCGGACTGCGATGTCGTATTGTCGAGGCGGACGAGCAATTGCCCCTTTTGCACCGTCTGGCCGGAACGGACCAATATTTCGCGAATGGTCGACGGTTCGGCAGACTGGATGATCTGCACCTTTGACGACGGGATCACGCGCCCCTGCCCGCGCGAGACTTCGTCGACGCGGGCGATGCTGGCCCACAACAGGAACAGGACAAAGCCGGCGGCGCACGCGACCATGATCTGTTCGCTTCCACGAAGGCGCTGCCAATATTTCACGATCGCCATGGTCATTGTCCGGGCTGGGGTTCGGGCGCCGCCGCGCCCTGCTGGCTGGTCAGGCTGTCGAACCGCGATTTGCTCTGCGTCGGGTCGGGGATGTTCGGAACCCAGCCCTTGGTGACATCGACGCGGCCGCCGACGTCATTGTCGGCGCGGTGATCGGTCGGATCGCGGGGCGGCGGCGCGCCCTCTATCACGGCGGTTTCGACCGGCAGCATGTCGGCCATCGCGGCGCCGCCCTGATAAAGCTGGCTGAACGCCGGAATCCATTCGGCACCGGCATAGGCGTCGGAAAAAGCCCTTGGCTTGCCCCACGACCCCGGCCAGCGATAAAAGATATGCGCGCCGATCTGTTCGATCTTGGTCAGCTTTGGCGCCCAGCGCGGCAGGACATAATCGGCGTGATAATGCGTCGCCATGCCGACGCTGGTTTCGACATGGCCGGACAGGGCCGCGCGGGCGATCTCCGCCGAACGGCGCCACAGGGAGGGCATGGGCGGGCGGCGCATCGAACCGTCGCAGGCGAAGCTGAACTGACAACCGGGACGCGAACTGCCCTGATAGATGACGCCGCAGACGGTGTTCGGATAGGCCGGGTGGCGCATCCGGTTGAGGATGACCTGCGCGACCGCCGCCTTGCCCGCGTCGGATTCGGTCGCCGCCTCATAATAGATCGCCTGCGTCAGGCACCGCTGGGCATTGGTCGCCTGTGCGAGCGAAACGGTGGGCATCAGGAACGGCCGCGCCGCTTCGACCGGCAGGTCCGATATCGGAAGCAGGGCGTTGCGCGCCACGGCATCCGCCCCCTCCGCCGTCGGCACGAGCGAGTCGCTCTCCGTCTCGGTAATCAGCTTCGCGATCGCGCGTTGCTTCGCTGCCTTGGCCGTCGCGGTGGAATCGGTGGTCCAGCCGGCAGCCATGGTGTCGATAAGCCGCGCGAGCCGGTCGTCGGTCGACGCAAACAGGATCGCGGCCGCCGCCAGCGCAAGGCCCAGCAGGACGAATTCCAGGCCGCGCCGCGACGACTGCTCTCCGGCCGCGGCGTCGGGCCACGGTGCCTCGGTCGCGGCGGCGCCGTCGCGGCCGATGTTGAGTTCGGCTATCATTGTCCGCTGTCCCTGTTCGATCGCGCGAGCACTTCGGCGCGCGGTCCGTCGGCGACGATCCGGCCGCCGTCGATGACGATGATGCGATCGCACATCTGCAAAATGGCTTCGCGGTGGGTCGCAATGACCATGGTTTGCGTTTTGGCGACGGCGGTATCGAGCGCCTGGATGAACAGCCGTTCGCTTTGCGTATCCATCGCGCCGGTCGGTTCGTCGAGGAACAGCAGACGGGACGGCGATGCAAGCGCGCGCGCGATGGTCAGGAAGCCGCGCTGCCCGCCCGAAAGCTGTCCACCGCGTTCCCCCGTGCCCCGGTCCAGCCCGGTCTCGTCCCGGCCCATGAACCGATCGGCCCCGATCGATTGCAACGTCGCCAACAGGTCGGCATCGCTGGCCGACGGCGCGCAATATTGCATATTCTGCTTGATCGAACCGCTGAACAGAACCGAATCCTGCCCGACGAAACGAAATTGCGATCGCAGATAGATGGGCGAATATTGGCGGCTGTCGAGCCCGTCGATAAAGATATTCCCGGCCTGGGGCGCATAGAGTCCGCAGAGCAGACGCCCCAGGGTCGATTTGCCCGACGCGACCCGACCGACGATCGCGATCCGTTCGCCAGCTGCGATTTTCAGGTCGATGTCGGACAGCGACGGCGCCGATGCGCCCGGATAGGTGAAGGACAGGCCTTCGACAGCAATATTCCCCTTGTCGATCGTCAGGTTCAGCGCGCTGCTGCCCATGCGGCGTTCGTCGTCGGCCTCGATCATCTGCTGAATGCTCGCCATCGTCGTCATCGCCTGACGCCCGCGCGTCATCAGAAAGGCGAGTTGCCCGACCGGCGCCATCGACCGGCCCGCCAGCATGACGATCGCGATGATCGCGCCCATCGATATTTTGCCCGAATCGAACAGGTAAAATCCGCCGACGACCAGCGCGAGGCTGGAAAATTGCTGTCCCAGCGTGGCCAGGTTGATCGCGGCGGCGCCGGTCCGGCGCATCGTCGCCTGGGTCCGCGCGCTGGTGTCGACCATCCGCCGCCAGTGGCCCAGCACCTGCCCCTCGGCCGCGCAGCTTTTGACCGTCTCCGCTCCGCCGATCGCTTCGACCAGCATCGCGTGCTGGATGCTGGCGTCGGCCTGATTGTCGAGCGACGCCTGAACCATCCGCCGCTGAAGGAAAAAGCCCGCGGTGCCCATCGTGAGGATAATCAGCAGCGGAACGAGCGCCAGCCACCCCGCCAGCACCGCGATCATGATGAGGAACAATATCAGGAACGCGATGTCGACCAGCAGGACGATCGTCGTCGAGGCGAAAAAGTCGCGCACCGATTCAAATTCGGACACCCGCCGCGCGAGCATCCCGGTGCTGCCGCGGCGGTCCGCCAGCGGCATGTTCAGCACCTTGGAAAAGATTTTCTCGGACAATTTGACGTCCAGTTCGCGGCCCAGATCGTCGAGCAGCGTCGCGCGGGCAAGGCGAAGGATGAACTCGACCGCAAAGGCAAGCAACGCACCCACCGCAAGAACCCACAGGCTGGACACCGCCTTGTTCGGGATGACACGGTCATAGACGTTCATCGTGAACAGGGGCAGCGCAAAGCCGAGCAGGTTGATCATCAGCGCGGCGCCGAGCACCGGATAAAAGGAGCGGCGCATCCGCCGGATCTCGCTCCAGAACCAGTGCCGCTTTGCCGGTTCGTCCCACGGCCGTTCCTCCGCCCGAATGGCGGTGGGATCCGCGGCGACCGATATCGCCTGACCCGCGTAATCATCCTCGACCGCCGCCTCGTCGGCCCATAGCGGGGCGTCGTAACCCGGCTCCCAGACAAGCAACTGCCCGCCCTGCGCGTCGAGCAGAACGGCACAGCCGCCATCCTTGCGCAGGATGATCGCCGGAAGGTCGCGCGCGACCTGCCGGATCTTTCGCGCTTGGAGGCGGTCGTTGTTGATGAAACAGAGGTCCAGCGCGGCCTGCGCCTGATGAAAGGGCAAAAAGCCCCGTTCATCACGCGCCAACGCCGCCAGCGCCCCGCGCTGGAAATTCTGCCCGAAATGCTCCGCGACAAAGAGGATACAGGCGATCAGGGGATCGCCCGGTGGCTCTTTACCTATTCGCGCAATCGGGAATTGATTCTGCGCCATGGTAAATTTTTCTATTCAGAATCAACCCACTAAAGATTATTGCGGATAACGGCGGCGCTGGAGTTCGGCCGGAGCCGGCGGACCGTAACCCACTTTTTCGCGCGCATAGACGCGGCGCGATTCCGGCGCGGTCAGGTTGAACGCGTCGAGCAGGCTGTTGGTCGATGCCAGCACCTGATAGCCGGCGAACAGCTCTGAAAAACGGGCCGTCTCCGCGCGAACCTGCACGTTGAAGCGCGTATTCTGTGCGTCGAGCACGTCGAGCAGCGACCGGCGACCCACCGAAAATTGATCGCGGTAGGAGATGAGCAGTTCGTCGGTGGACTTGCTCTGATCCGTCAGGTCGCGAAACACCGCCGTCTGCGTCTCACGGCTGTTCCACGCGCGCCGCGTATCCGCTTCCGCGTTGCGTTCGGCTTCGTGCAGGCGGAAACGGCTCTCGCTCGCGCGGCGCACCATCTCCTGATATTTCGCGCGGTTGATTCCGCCGTCGAAAATATCCCAGCGCATGACGACTCGGCCAAGCAGGTCGTTCGTCTGGCCGCGGAAGGAATCGATGTCGTCACCGATCCGGCCGGCCAGTTCGAGCCCGACCGTCGGCATGAAATCGCCCTTTGCCTTTGCCGCGTCGGCGTTGGCGGCGTCGACATCGGCCTGCGCTTCCAGCACCTTGGGATGCCGCGAACGCGTCAAGCCGACCGCCTCGCTCAGGCTGACGGGCAGCTTTTCGGCCATCGCGGGCGGCATCTGGACGTCATTGACCTCCAGCCCGCTCAGCGCCAGCAGTTCGATCTTTGCATTGGCCAGGGCTTCCTTCGCCTCGGCGACGCGCACACTTGCGGCCTTGGCGCGTTCCTGCGCCTGCTGCAAATCCGCGACGCTGATCGACCCCGCGGTCACGCCGCTCGACAGATCGCCCACCAGACGGTTGTGAAAGGTCATATTGTCTTCGGCCGCAGCGACGACGCGCTGTTGCAACAGGACGTCGAGATATTGCCGCGCGGTCTGCAGCGCGACAAATTCGGACCGTTCCAGCACCCGCAGCGCCGCGCCATCGACGCGCGCCGCCTGCCGCAGTTTTTCACCATGACGGCGACCGAAATCGATCAGCGTCTGTTCGGCGCGGAGGGCTGCTTCGACCGGATAGAGTTCGTCGTTCGCGATCCCCAGACTGCGGCGCGTGGCGTTTTCAAGCCGACGGACGCCGGCCGACATTTCCAGCGTGACGCGCGGCATATACAGGCCCTTTGCCTGTTCGAGTTCGAACTCGATCGCCTGTTTGTTCATCTCCGCCTGATTGATCTGCGGATTGGAATCGATCGCGACCGCCATGACATTCTGCATGCTGACGGGTTCGGCAAGAGCCGGCGCCGCGAACAGGGATATGGCGAGTGCCGACGCAAAGCCGGCGAGCTTATGTTTCGGTTTCATCACTGTCCCCCCGTCCCATTGACTTCCACTTCGACGCGCCGGTTTTCCGGCGTGCGCTCGCCGTCCACGGTCTGGACGCGCGGTTTGCGTTCGCCCATGCCCGACACCGCGATCGCATCGGCCGGAATACCGGCCACGCCCATCATATCGGCGATCACGCGCGCGCGGCGCATCGCCAGATCGTCATTGTAGGAATCCGAACCGGACCGGTCGGTGTGGCCGACGACGGTAAAGCTGCGCCAGCCGCAGCGCGCGCGGTTGTCGGCCATGAAACTGACCGACTGGCCGGCTTCCGCCGGGGCGACGGTCGAATTCCATTCGAAAAAGAAGGTCGACGCGACGGCCGGCGGGCAATTGTCCGCAGGCGGCTGTGGCGGGACAAGCGGCGGGTCCGACGGCGGCACCGACGAGGGACGGTTCATCATCGCATAGGCGGAATCGCAGCGGCGCAGGCTTTCCGCATCCCGCGTGTTCGATTTCAGAAACCCCAGCGCGATGCCGCACTGAACCTTTGTTTCCGAAGCCCAGGTATAGGCGTTGCTGTTCGCCGCCACGACCGAACGATCGACCGTCAACGCCAATGCCGCGTCATACCGGCTTTTCACTTCGGTCCTGAGTTCGCCGACCGGCCGATCCGCGAGCGCCTGCGCCAACGCGCTGCCGGGCTGGGCAAAGGCGAGTGCGGCCACCGCCCCCGCCGCCCATTTTGCCGATTGATATACCATGCTCCTGTCGCCCTCCCGTTTGTCGATAATGATCTTTGAAAAATGGCCGATCAGGCCGCTGCCATGTTTTGGACTTCCTGTTCGATCGACGGGTTCGGCGTGAACACCGCGCTGGGCGCCAATTGCTGGTCCAGGAATTGCGCCAGATCGAAGGAAGCCGCGTCATTTGCAGCGGTCTGCACCGCATGGTCCCCGGTCACCGCATCGATCAGATGATCGACGGCGTTGCCGCCCTCCAACACCTCTGCCAGCACCGCCTGTGCCGCCGGAACCTGTGCCGCCGCGTCGGCGATCACCACAGGCGCTTCGCCCAGCGACAACAGGCCGTCCATCGTCCCATGATCGGACGCCCCCCGATCCGCGATCATGTCGAACAGCGAGTCCGAACCCCCGGCATCGGCGTCGCCGTTCGATGCGGGAACGGACCGATCCTCCGCCTGATCGATCGCGGCCGCCGCCGTGTCATCGGCATGGGGCGCGGACGACTGCGTGCTGGGGGCCGGTTCCGCTGGGGTCGTCGCCGCGGTGTCGGTTGCCGGCGCCGAACCGACGTCGGTCGATGGGTCGCTCGACGACGGCGCAGCGATCACGTCGCTTTGAACCTGCAACGGATTTTCCTGTTCGACAGGGTTCGGCAATTGGCCGCTGTCCTGCTGCGCGTCCTGAACCATCGCCACCAGCGAGGCTGCGACCAGCGAACTGGTCAGCGCCTGATTGCCGGCCGAACGCTGAAGATCCTCTGCCTCACGCGACGCGCTGCCGGTGCCAAGCTGGCTGTCGAGCTGAACCTCGATATAGCCGCCCGTGCTGCCGTCGGTGCGGGTAAATTCACCGCGCGCCGTTACCGCCTGACCGTCGATCAGTTCCTCGGCCGATGCCGCGCCGACCGCGATCGATGCGATACCCTGATCGGTCAGGCTGGAAAGCTCGCCCGCATCGCTCACGCCGTCGGCATTGGCGTCCTGCCACACCAGCAGCTTTGCAAAGCCCGCGTCATTTGCGTCGATGACACCGTCGCCATTGCCGTCGAGCGAGGCGAGCGCGGCCACACCGCTGGCAAAGCTGCCACCCGCAAAGCCCGGCGTGAAGATTTCGGTCCCGCTGTCGATCGTGCCATTGCCGTCCATATCGACCGCGAGGATGCCGTCGTTCGACGAATTCCAGGTCACGCGATCGGCGGCGCCGTCGGCATCGATGTCGAATGCCGCGGTGGCGCCGAAAGCATAGCCGTCGCCGGTCAGGTCGAGGATGACCGGATCGCTGGCGCCGGTGAAATTATCGTCGCCAAGGTTGCCATAGCCGACGCCGTTGATCGTCATGACATGTTCGACGACCGATCCGGCGCCGCTGTTGGAATTGCCGCCGGGATTGGTGGAGTCGGAAATCGTTACCGAATAGATGCCGGCATTGGCGTTGGCACCCGTTCCCGAATAGACGATGAAGGTATAGGTTCCGGTTGGGATAGCATTGGTCGCGGCCTGAATGAAATCCTCGATCACGCCGCTGTCGCTGTCGTCGGTCAGCGAGCCCGTCACCCAGTTGCTGTTCACCAACTCGATCACCTCGACACCCGCTGCGATGCTGGTCTGGGCCGATGTCACGGTCACAAACGTGCCATCGGTCGAAGAAGCGCCGCCGACGCCGATGTTGATCTTGTCATTCGCGACAGCGAAATTGCTGACCGTGACGACACTATTGTCGCCGGTCGCAACCGCGTTGTGGTTGAAGATGACCTTGTCCGCCGCACCGTCGCCAGCGCCAAGGTCGACGGTCCAGCCGCGCGGCGTCAGCGCCGCCGCGTTGATCGTGACCGTGTCGGCCCCCGCCCCGGCGTTGACGGTGCTGCCCGGCCCGGTGCTGGCGGTGATCGCATCGCCATTTGCCGAACCAATGATCGTGATCGCTTCGGCCTGGGCGCCCAGATTGATCGTCACGCCCGACGCCGCGCCACTGGCCGACACCGTTTCAACACTCGCCAGACCGCTATCGTTACGGCTGTTCAGATCGACTGATGTAGAGGTCAGCGACAGCGTGTCGGCGCCGCCGCCCAGATCGATCGTGCTACCGCTCGACAGAAGGTCGTCGAGCTGTTCGCCAGTCAGCGTGAACGTATCAGCAGCCACGGACCCGATGAAATTGATCGTTTCGACGTTCGTGATCGTCGCCAGCGTGGCGCCGGTGATACCCTCGTTGCCGGACACTCGGATGTTCAGCACATCGGTGCCGCCGCCCAGATTGACGGTGGTAAAATCTCTCAATTGCTGCATCGACATTGTCACAATATCGTTGCCGCCGCTGCCCGTCAGCGTTTCGACACTGGCGATCGTGCCGACCGAAAAATCAGCCGTGGTGGCATTGGCCAGCTCGATCGTGTCGCTGTCGGCCCCACCGTCGATCGATTCACCTGCGATAAACTCTCCGGTCCCGATCAGGAATATCTCGTTGCCCGCGCCGCCGATCAGCGTATCCGCGCCCGTGCCGCCCGAAATCCGGTCGTTGCCGACCCCGCCGTCGATCGTGTCATTGCCTTCCTGGCCATAGATGATGTCGGCCCCGGCGCCGCCGTTGATGATGTCGGCGCCGCCGTCACGGCCGCTTTCGCGAGCCAGGACCGCATGATTGGCGCGGATATAGGCGACGGTGTCGGCGCGGGTCCAATCCGCGCCGTTATTGGCGGGATCTATACTTTCGTTGTTGCCGCGGTTTTCCAGCGTCTGGAACACCGCCCAGCCCGATCCGGCCGGCAGGTTGAGGCCTAGCTGGGTTGCCAGCACATCGGTGTAGAGCACGTCGCCCAGGATCACGTCGTCGCCGTCGCCGCCATTGATCGTGTCGTTGCCCGCCGCGGCAAGATCGCTCGATCCGCCGAGTAACGACAGCGTCGCCGCAAGCTGTTCGGCCGACGTCACGTCCGTCGCGCTGCCGGTTCCGCCATTGGGGTTGCCGTCTTCGACATTGCTCAGGCGATCCCGCAGTTGCGATCCGACGTTGATGCCGATGGCGTCGATCGAATAACCTTTACCGATAATCAGTTGCGGTTCGTTCGTGTTGTCGTCGACCGCCAGTATTTGATCCATGGCATCCTGAATATTGCCAGAATCTTCATCACCAGATCCGCCAATGCTCCCATTGCTATTATTCCAAAAGGTTGGATTGCCGTCCGAAACGAATACAACCTTGTTCACATCGGCTCCGGCAATGCCGTTATTACCGCTGATCCAGGTCAGTGCGTCCTGCAGCCCGTCTTCATAATTGGTGCCCCCACCAGCTGTCATCGAATTGACGGCGGTCTTGGCGTTGGTGATCTGAGTATTCTGAACGACGCCATTCACGATCAGGTTGAAGGTGCCAAGATTGGAGCCGGAGGTAGCGAAATCGATCACCGTAATGCGGACATTTTGTGCGCCCGATTGCGACAGGCTGTCGATCAGGGCGTTCACGCCATTCTTCAACGCCTGAAGCCGCGTGATCGTGCTGCCGCCGAAGGATATCCTATTTTCCATACTGCCCGAGCTGTCGAGGACGAGAACGATGTTCGCGTCCTGGCCCTGCGTGACGGTGACGGCACCGGGGTCGCCGACGGCGACGTCATTTGCCGATCCGCCGTTGATGACGCCATTGGTCGGTCCGCCCGGATTGGGCACGGTGTGGCCGGTGCCGATCCCCGTCGTGTCGCCATCGCTCGACCCGATCAGCAGCAGCGGTGAACTGACATTGGTCGATGTGATCGCCTGCGTCGCGATCGACTTGTCCCCGTCACCATCGGTGATCTGATAGGTAAAGCCGGCGCTCTGATCGGACGTGCTGGAATTTTCGGTCGGATCAAACGACCAATTCCCATCGGCCTGAAACTTGTAGGTTCCCTGGCTGTTGGTAATCGTCGTCACCCCGGTCACAGCGATAGGGTCGAAAGTCGCACCTCCGTCGAACGACACCCCGGTCAAAGTCGCGCCATCCGCGCCCAGCGTGTCGTTGTCGAGCAGGTTGGTGCCCGCCGTTTCGCCCGCATTCTCGGCCACCGTCATCGCCGGACCGGCGGCCGCAACCGGGCCATCGTCGTCGAAGCGGATCTGTGCCGAGATGTCGATGCTGTTCGACGTGGCCTTGTCGCCGTCGCGATCGGTCGCCGTGACCGCCACACTGATCCGCCCGGCCAACAGCGCGATCTGGTCGTCGGGGTTGGCCATGTTCAGATGTTTCAACGACAGATATTGTTCGACGCGCACGATGCCCGTCGCGGGATCGATCGCGATCGCGAAGGCGGCCTGGCCGTTGAACGCGCCGCCGCTGACCTGGCCGACGATCACGCCGCCCACATTGACAAGGTTGATCGCCGACCCGTCGGTAACCGTCAGGCCCGAAGTCGCGTTCGACACCGTCAGGGCATAGGACAGCGGGTTGCTGGCCGCCGCACCGTCGGCGCCGTAAATCGGCGTCGCGGTGACCACCGACGCGGCCGTGGTCGCGACGCTGATCGCGCCCGATCCGCCGACATTGGGGTCGTCGCCCTTTTGGATATTGCCCGTGTCGATCGTCGACGCCTGGCTGCTGGTCGCGGTTTCGTCATTCAGCGCAATCGAGTCCGCAGACGACGACGCAGCCAGGGTAACCGACGGACCATCGTCACGGAACACGAGGTTCTGGCCGATGTTGACCGTGGCCGCCGCGCTGTCGCCATCGCCATCGGTGATGGTCGCGGTCAGCGTGACCAGATTGTCGGTCGTCAAAGTCGTCGTGTCGTTCGGGTTGCTGGTATCGCCGTGGCTGACGGCACGGCTCTGGTCGAGCGTGACCGTGCCGTCCGCCGCGACCGAGACGGTGAAGGCGACCGCGCCGGCGGTGGTGCCGACCCGGCCGACGACCGCGCCCGATTCCAGGCTGAGGATGATCGCCTGGCCGGTCGCCACATCGACGAGGCCCGTGGCCCCCGTGTTGATGCCGAGCGCATAGGCTCTCGCGCCACTCGCCGCCTCGCCATCGGCACCAAAGCTGGTGGTGAAGGCCGACGCAAAGCTGGTGGTGGCATCAATCGTCAGCGTCGTTTCATCGACGGTCAGCGTCGGCTGCGTCGCATTACCCGTCACCGTCGGCGTATCGTCATCGACGTTGATGCTGAGCGTGCCCGGCACCGCATCGCCATCGGCGTCGGTAACGCCGTAATTGATCGTGAACGACTGATTATTCTCGTCTTGACCCGTCGGATGGTTGATCGGCGCATTCTGGGTGACGCTATAGGTGCCATTCGCGGGATTGAGCGTGACCGTCAGCACCGTCGTCGCGCCCTGTTTCACCAACAGGTTGCTGCCCGACAGTTCATAGGTGAAGCCGGCGGGCGCGCCCGACGTCTGGAAGGCAAAGCTCAGCGCGCCATCGCCGCCCGACCCGGCGAGCGTGCCCGACGTGTTCACGGCATTGGCATCGTCGCCCGTGCCGCCCGCGTTTCCGCCAAGCAACGCATCATCGTCCAGCAGGACGGCCGCGTTGCTCCCCACGATCGGGGTCGCGTCGGCGATGCTGATCGTCAGCGTCGCTGTCGTGGTATCGCCGTCGCCATCGCGCAGCGTATAGGTAAAGATGTCGCTGACCCCGCCGGCGGAGCCCGCATTGCGGGTGTAGCTATAGCTGCCGTCGGCGTTGATCGTCAGCACGCCATATTGGCCATTGACCTGGAAATTGCCCAGTCCATCGGCGGTCGTGTCGCTGTTTGCGGGCACATTCACGCTCGCGATGGCCGAAACGGCCGCGCCATCGGCGCCGCGCGTGTCGGCGCCCGTGTCGCCATCACCGGCATCGCCGGGCGCGGCATCGGTGATGACGTTGCCGGTGGCCGGGCCGGTCTGGCCCGCCGCGATGCTGTCGGTGTCGTTCACCGCCGCCGGGACGTCGTCGATGATATTGACCGACAGCGTGCCATTGGCCGTATCGCCATCGACGTCGCTGACGGTCACGGCCAGATTTTCGTACAGGCTGTTTTCACCGGCACCCGAATGGGTTTCGGCGGCGGTCAGCGTATAGCTATAGCTGATCTGGCCCGTCGTCGGATTATAACCGGTGATGTTCAGCGTGTTGCCGAACGGGGTCGTAAAGCTGACCGCGGTAAAGACACCGTTGGTGATGACCGCCGTACCGCCGATCGTCACATCGTCGACGCCATCGGGGGCCGAGATGTTGAAACTGCCGGTCGCCGTCAGCGATTCCTTGCTGACATCGGATCCGGCGGGCAGATCGTCCTCGTCAACGGTCACATCGCCGCCCTGTGCCTGGGGCGTCAGATTGGTGATAGTGACGCCGTCGTCGGAGCCGGTCAGCGTGATCGTCAATGTCGCGGGATCGCTGTCGCCGTCCCTGTCCACCAGCGTATATGTAAAGACGTCGGTCAACGTCGCCCCCGGCGCCAGCGCGCCGATCGCCGCCTGACCCGCGGAATTCAACGTATAGGTCTGCGTCCCGTCGGGGTTGAGCGTGATCGTGCCATAGGTGCCGGTCAGGCTAGTAAAGCTGCGGCTGAGGAAGCCGTCGGCGCCATTGCTGTCGTTGGTATCGACGTCAAAGGTGACCGAGGTTGCGCCACCTTCGGTCAGGCCCGCGCTGTCGTCGTTCGCCACCGGCGCATCGTCCTTGAACACAAGATTCTGGCCGATGTTCGCGGTTGCGGTGGCCGTGTCGCCGTCGCCGTCGGTGACGGTCGCGGTCAACGTGACCAGATTGTCCGCGGACAGGCCGGTCGACTGGTCCGGACCGCTGTTCGGGTCGTGACTCACGGCGCGGAGCTGGTCGAGCGTGACCGTGCCGTTCGCCGCGACGCTGACCGTGAAGACGAGCTCGTTCGAGGTCGCGGTGCGCCCCTGAACCACGCCGCCGACGACGCTGAGAACGACCGCCTGGTTCGTCATCACATCGACAAGGCCGGTCGAACCGGCATTGATGCCCAGCGCATAGGTCGTTGCGTTGGCCGTCGCCGCACCGTCAGCGCCAAAAGCCGTGATAAAGACGGATGCGAAGCTGGCCGAGGCATTGGTCCCGAGCACCGATTCATCGACCGTCAGCGTCGGCTGGACTTCCGCCGTGGTAACCGTCGGTGCGTCATCGTCAAAGCTGATCTGCAACGTCCCCGTCGCCGTCGATCCGTCGCTATCGACGACCGTGAAGCCCAGCGAGGTCGTGGTGTCATTTTCGTCGCCACCCGGCGCGTGCAGCACATTGTCGACCAGCGTTACCTTATAGGCGCCGGTGGCGGGATCGGTCACCTGGACGGTGAACAGCACGCCGCGCGGACCGGTTCCGGTCAGCGTGTTGGTGGCGGCATTCCAGCCAAGCTGGACCGATTCCTGGCCCACGGTCACGGACTGGCCGCTGATCGCCGCAAAGTTCACCGAACCCGCGCCGTCGCCCCCGAAATTGAGGTTGAGCGTGCCGCCAAAGGTCGCCTGATTATTGTCGCCGTCGCTGTTCGGATCGGCCAGATCGCCGGTCGTGCTGGCAGCGTTTCCGCCGACGAGCGCATCGTCGTCCACTGACGCAAGCGTCGTGCCCGCGGTCGGGACGTTCGCGTCGGTGATGGTAAAGCTGATCGGCGCGCTCGAAAGATCGCCGTCGCCGTCGCGAACAATATAGGTCGCAGACGCGAGTGCAACGCCGGAGACCGAGGCGTCGGCGGTAAAGCTGTAACTGCCGTCCGCCTTGACCTTGATCGTGCCGGCGCCGATGTCGATCGCCTGCGAAAAGCCATCATTGCCAAAGACGAGCGCCGTGCCGTTGATCTGGGTGACGGACGCACCGTCGGCGCCCTGAACAAAGTCGAGCGTGCCGGTGACGGTCGCGCCTTCGCCGACATTCTGGTTCGCTTCGGCCGCGGCAGTCGGGACATCGTCGATGACGATTATGTCGAGGCTGGCGTTCGCGCTCGACCCGTCGCTGTCGGTGACGGTGACGGGGAAGCTGTCATTGAGCGTGTCTTCGCCCGACACACTATGCCCCAGCGTATTGTCGGCAAGCGTATAGCTGTAGCTGAAGCTGCCCCCGATGACCGAACCGTCGGCAGCAGTTACGGGGGTAAAGCCGGTGATCGTGACCGTGCCAAGCGCGCTGGTGGTCGTCAGGCCGGGCGTGAACACGCCGTTCGCCATCACCTGCGCCGATCCAATCGTGACATTGTTCAGGCCGTCGGGCGCATCGACGGTGAAACTGCCCGTCTGGGTCAGTGCCGCCGCATTGGGCGACGAACCGTCTGACAGATCATCCTCGTTGACGGTTTCTTCCCCGCCGACAAGGCCCAGGCCGGTGATCGTCACACCGTCGTTGGCGCCGTTGATCGTGATCGTCAGCGTTGTCGTCGACGGATCGCCATCGCCATCGGTGATCGTATAGCTGAATGTCTCGGTCAGCGTCTGCCCGGCCGAAAGCCCCTGCACCAGCGTATTGCCGTTATTCAGAACATAGGAATAGCTGCCGTCGGCATTGAGCGTCAGCGTGCCATAGGCGCCCGCAAGCCCGGTGCCCACTGCGCCCTCCGTGTCGCCAAAGGCGACCGCCGTGACGCTGGCGCCATCCGCGCCGCGAACGTCGGCAACGCCATCGGTCGCATTGGCATCGTTCCCGCCGCTGCCCGTCAGGACATTGCCATTGGCCGTCAGCGGACCGTCCTCGCTCACGCTGTCGACATCGGCGCGCGCGGTCGGGACGTCGTCCACGATGTCGATCACCAGTGTATCGGTCGCGGCATCGCCGTCGCTGTCGGTCAGGACCACCGTGAAGCCGTCGGATGTGTTGTTGCCCGACGTGTTGCTGGTCAGCGTATAGCTATAGCTGTACGTGCCGCCGGTCAGCGTCACGGTCAACGTGCCGATCGACGTCGTTACGGTGCCGCCGGCGGTCACATCGACACCATTGATGACCAGCGAACCGACGCTGTCATTGCCGGTGGTCAACGCAAAGCTGCCCGTGGCGGTTTCGCTGTTCGATGCGGCATTGGATCCGATCGGCAGGCCAGCCTCTTCCACGCTGTTATCGGCGCCGACATTGATCGTCGGAACCGAGTCCGTTGCAAGCGTCACCGTCACCGTCGCGGTCGATGTGTCTCCATCGCGATCCGTGATCCTATAGATAAAGCTGTCGCTGCCTTCCGCACCCGCGTTCGGGGTATAGGTAAATGTGCCGTCGCCATTATAGGTGACCACACCTTTCGCCGGCGGCGGGCCCAGGATATCGATGGTCGAGAGATCGATCCCGTCGGCGCCGCGAACGTCATTCGTCAGCACATTGATTACCACCGACGTATCTTCGGCAGCATTGGCGGTATCGTTGGCCGCCGTCGGAACATCGTCGACGACCCGCACGTCAAGGCTGGCGTCGGCGGTGGACCCATCGCTGTCGGTGACAGTGACCGGGAAGCTGTCGGTAACATTATCCTCGCCCACCGCGTCATGGTCCAACGTGTTGTCGGCCAGCACATATGCATAGGTGAAGGTGCCGCCGATCACCGACCCATCTTCGCCGACGACCGGGGTGAAGCCGGTGATGTTGACGGTGCCGAGCGCGCTGGTCGCGGTGCCCGCGGTGAAGACGCCGTTCGTCACGACCTGCGTACCGCCGATCGTCACATTGCCGAGGCCATCGGGGGTCTCGATCGAAAAGCTGCCCGGCTGGGTCAGTGCCGCCGCGTCGGGCGACGAACCATCGGACAGATTATCTTCGTCGACGGTGAGTTCGCCGCCTTCGGCATCCAGCCCGTTGATCGTCACGCCGTCATCGGCGCCGTTGATCGTGATCGTCAGCGTCGTGGTCGACGTGTCGCCATCGCCGTCGGTGATCGTGTAGGTAAAGACTTCGGTCAGCGTCTCGCCGGCGGCGAGGCCCCGGACCGGCTGCGATTCTTTGTCGAGTTCATAGCGATAGCTGCCATCGCTGTTCAGCACGAGCGTACCGTAGGATCCCGCAACCGGTTCGCCCAGGCTGCCATCGGCAACCGACGTCACGGTCGCGCCGTCGGCACCCTGCACGTCGGCAACCCCGTCAGTGCCATTGTTATCGTCGCCGCCATTGCCGGTCAGCACATTGCCGTCGGCAAATGCCTGACCGCCTTCTTCGCCCTCGCCTTCGCCCGACTGATCGGTGACACTGTCGCTGTCGGCTTGCGCAAGCGGCGCATCGTCGACGATATTGATGTCCAGCGTATCGGACGCCGCATCGCCATCGACGTCGGTGACGACCAGGTCAAAGCTGACCGTCGTGCCTTCGCCGTCGAGCGTGTTGTCGATCAGCGTATAGACATAGCTGACCGACCCTTCCCCGGTCGTGGGGTCAAAGCTGTAGCCGGTGACGACGAGCGTCCCCGTCGCATCGCTCGCGATGGTCTGCGGAAGCGATCCGGGGGTGACCGTGACGCCGCCAATCGACACGCTGCCGATCCCGTCGACCGCGCTGAAGGTGATCGTGCCGCCGGTCGATGCACCGGCACCTTCGCCGCCAGCATAGGCCGAACCGGGCGTCTCGCCTTCGCGGGGGCCAAGGTCGGCTTCATATACGACGGTACCGTCATCACCCTCGCCGTCGCCGGGCACGAAGGTGATGACGGTCGGCGCGTCGGCGATACCTATGGTAAGGGTCGCCGTTGAGGTATCGCCGTCGCCGTCCGTAATCTGATAGGTGAAGACGTCGCTGACGCCGCCGGGGGTGCCCGAATACCGGACATAGGTATAACCGCCCTGCGCGTTGATCGTCAGCGTACCATATTGCCCCTGGACTGTTCCCGGCGCCGAAAATCCGCCTTCGCTGTTCGCACCGCGAATGCCGGTCAGCGCCGCGCCGTCGGCGCCCTGCGTATCGGCACCCGCCGCCCCGCTGGTCGTCCCCGTACCGGTCAGGACATTGCCGCTTTCGGGCTCAAAGCTGCCGGCGGCGACCTGATCGGTATCGGCGCGCGCGGTCGGAACATCGTCGATCACCGAAATGGTCAGCGTGGCGGTCGCGGTGTCGCCGTCATTGTCGGTCACGACCACGGTCAGAACGTCGGCCGGATTGGTGTTCGCGTTGGTATTGTCGGCCAGCGTATAGCTGTATCCGACATTGCCGGGCGCCAGGCTGGTGATCGTCAACTGGCCCAGCGGCGTGGTGATGATTTGGCCGACCGTGGTGACGGCGACGCCATTGATGGTGAGCGTATCAAGACCGTCGCCACCGTTATAGACGATCGATCCGGTCGTCGTTTCGCTGGTCGCCGCGCTGTTGCTTCCGGCCGATTCCTGGCCGCGCGCGGGCAGGCCCGCTTCGTTGACGCTGGCCGTCGCGGAGTCGAGGCCGGCCGGCTGATCGGGCGTGGTGATGACCACATCGGGATCGCGGTCGATGAAATTGGGCACCAGCTCGCGTTCTTCGGGCTGGGGAAAGGCCAGTTCGGTGTACGGCAACAGGTTGCCGAGCGCATAGGCGTCCTGGATCGGCGCCTCGGGATCGGCGAAATTGCCGCCCGAACTGCGCACGCCAGCTTCGGGATTCAGTTCGCCCAGATTTTCGAGCAACTGGGCGACCGTGCTGGCCGGGACCGTATCGCCATCGACGACGATCGACGGAATATCGACCGCGCCGCCGGGAACTATCAGCACCTGCCCGTTCGGCAGGGTGATGATCAGATCCGATCCGGAAACGCTGATGTCGTCGATCGACACGCCGGGCGGGAGTATGATGCGCCCGCTGGCATCGGGAACGAGAATGGCCTGGATTGCCAGAGGCATCGCCAGCGCGGTGGCGGTCACATTCGCCGCGGCCGCAAGAAAGTCGCTGTTCGCGGTCATCGCGTTTGCCTGATCGGTCGGCGCGTCGTCGCGCTGCGCACCCGTCATCCCCACGCGAGCTGGATTGTCGAAAGCATCCATGTCAATTTCCCTCGAATACGTCGCACCCTGCGCCGGAAACGGCACAGCAAATGTTCAAAATTTTCAATGCGACCCACTGCCCGACGACTCGGGCTCCCCTACCAACCAACGAAAGCATGGTTCTTTCGGACTCGGCAAGCGCGTTAACAAATTCGCGGAACTGGTAATTTTTACCCAGAAACCTTTACCATTACCTTTCAAGTCCGATCATAATTCATGAGATTATTCAACGGGATGAAAAGTCTCCGCGGCTTCATAGCGGCTTCCGGAAGATCATGGTTAATGTCCCGATCCGAAGCATAAAATATCATGTCCGATCGAATGAAATCGGTCGGTTACAGACGAAACCATCGATTCTTAGTGTTCGGGGACTGATTCCATACTCAGCACGAGTTGAAATAATAATATTGTTTCATATTATAAAGTTTCAACGCTCGACCGTCACGACCGCAGCCATCCCCGGCCGGCGGCGGCCTTTGCCCCGGCTTCTGGCCCATTCAATCCAATATTAAGCTTATCGGGCCATAGAGGACGCCGAGGGAGATGATCGTGCGATCCTTGCTGGCCCATATCGCAATTCCGGCGGACGACGCCAATCGCCGCCGGATGGAGCGCCGGACATTGCGGCTGGATGTCGATGCCCGTTCCGCCGACACGGAATCGGCCGTCGTCATTCGCAACCTGTCGCGGACCGGCCTGTTGATCGAAACCGACGCCGCGTTCGCGGTGGGCGAGACCTTCATCCTGATCCTGCCCGAACTCGGCGCCGCGCCCGCGCGGGTCGTCCGCAACGATGGCAAACGCTTCGGCTGCGAATTTCTGTCGCCCGTCCCGGCCAGCGCGATCAGCGCCGCGATGCTGAAGGGCGCCTATAACGACGATGTGGACGAGGCTGGCGAAGCTCTGGCCGGCGTCGATCTCGGCGAAGTGGGCGAACCGCTTCGGTCAAACCCCTATCTCTTCGCCATGCTGACGATCCTGTTCACGGCGGCGGTGCTTCTTTTCATCATCGCGCTCACCTCGCTGAACTTTTCCTGATCGACAGCCATCCCGGCCCGTCCCGCGCGCGAATGTCGCGCGTCGCTCCGGGCTATCCGACGATCCATGGCGCGACCGGAATTTCGCGATGGACGCCGCTCGCCGACCTATATGCCGACGTGCGCCACCTGCGCTTCGCCGACGGTCCCGACGAGGTTCATTATATAGTCCTCGGCCGCGAGGAACTCGGTCGGCATCAGAGGGAGCTTGGGTTCGGTTCCGGGGACGATGCCACGCGACAGGATAGGCCGGATCGTCACCGCTCGCCAAAAGTTAGTCTTGACTATTTAATTCCGATGGCTACCCGTTGCAGGGATGACAGGCAAGGACCACGAAGACCGACGGGGGGGATCTCCGTTCGGTAAATGCTATGGAAAATCTGTTCAACAGGAAACATCGGCACACATGCGGCGGCATGTCGGCCGATTTCTTGCGATGCCCGATGCACCGCGCGACCGATCGGCCCATTATGGCGTAGAGCTTTGGCTTCGTCCATCGAAACGAAGCAGCAGGATGTTGATGGGATGAGTTGGTCGAATTGGTCGGGTAGCGTCAGCGCGACGGTCCCGGTGCTGCGCCCACGCAGCGAAGCCGAACTGGGCGCCGCGGTGCGCGAGGCGGCGCTGGTGCGCGCGACGGGCGCGGGACATAGCTTCATGCCGCTCTGTCCATCGGACGGCCTGATCGTCAGCCTGGACGACCTGCCCGGCGCGATCAGCATCGCGCCCGACCGGCAGACGGCGCGCATTCCCGCGGGATGGAGCATCAAGCGGCTGACCGCCGCGCTGGCCGAAGAAGGGCTGGCGCTCGCCAACCAGGGCGACGTCAATCCGCAAAGCCTGGCCGGCGCGATGGCGACGGGGACGCATGGAACCGGCGTCGAACTGGGCAGCCTTGCGACCTTTGCGCGCGGATTTCGCCTGATCGGCGCCGATGGCGAAGCGCGGTGGTGCGATGCGCGGACCAACACCGACCTGTTCGAGGCGCAGCGTCTGTCGCTGGGCCTGTTCGGCATCGCGACCGAAATCGAATGCGCGGTGGTCCCCGCCTATTATCTGGCGGAACGGGTCGAAAAAATGCGCTGGGACGAAGCGCGCGAACGGTTCGACGAACTCACCGCCGCGCATCGCCACGCCGAATTCTGGTTCTTTCCCCATGCAGACGACGTGATCCTGAAGACATTGTCGCTGATCGACCCGTGCGAGGCGCCGACGTCGACCAAGGACATCGACGAGGCGCCGCTTCGCCGCGTTCTGGGCATTGGCGCCGCGATGCCCTTTCTGATCCCGAACCTTCAGCGCATGATGATGAAGACGGGGTTCGAGGGCACACGGCGCGGCCCGGCCCATGCGATCTTTCCATCCGACCGCACGATCCGGTTCGAGGAAATGGAGTATGAAATGCCGCACGCCGCCGGGCTGGAAACCCTGTCGGCCGTCGTCGACTGGATCCGCAGGAAACGGCTGCCGGTATCCTTTCCTTTTGAATATCGCACCGTTGCCGCCGACAATATCTGGATGAGCCCGATGAACCAGGGGCCGGTCGCCGCGATTTCGATGCATCAATATGCCGCCATGCCGTGGCGCGAGTTGTTCGCCGACGCCGAAGCCATTTTTCGTGCCCATGGGGGCCGACCGCATTGGGCCAAGCGCCACACGCTGTCGCGCGCCGACGTCGACGCCCTCTATCCGATGGCCGAACGCTATCGCGACGTCCGGCGCGCCGCTGATCCCGGCGGCAAGTTTCTCAACAGCCATATGGCGGAGTTGTTCGACTGATGGACGATATGGAATTGCATGGGCCGCTGATCAACCAGCAGGGATCGCGCGCCGCGCTGAACACGCCGGTCCTTGTCCTCGATCTCGACATCCTCGACCGCAACATCGACGCGATGGCGGCGCTGGCGGCGGCGCATGGCGTATCGCTGCGCCCCCATGCCAAGACGCACAAGAGCGTCGACATCGCCCGGCGCCAGCGCGCGGCCGGGGCGGTCGGGCTGTGCTGTGCCAAGATCGGCGAGGCGGAGGTGCTGGCCGACGCCGGACTGACAGGGCTGCTCATCACGTCGCCGGTCAGCGCCGCCGCCGCGATCGCTCGCCTTGCCGCGCTCGCCGGGCGCAGCCCCGGACTGATCGCGACGGTCGACCATCCCGACGTCGCGCGGCGGATCGCCGCGGCGCTCGCCGATGCGGGCACGTCGCTGGACGTGATGATCGATGTCGATCCGGGCATCTGCCGTACCGGCGTCGCATCGCCCGAGGCCGCGGTCGAACTGGCCAAAACCATCGCCGCGTCGCCGAACATGCGGCTGCGCGGCGTCCAATATTATTGCGGGATGCAACAGCATATCGAGGAATATGCCGAACGCCGCGCCGCGATCGTCGAACGGACCGCCTATCTGGAAACGGTGATCGCGGCGCTGAGCGATGCCGGGCACCCGCCCGAAATCATTAGCGGGTCGGGCACGGGCACGCACCGCATCGACCTGGAGCTGGGGGTGTTCACCGAACTCCAGACCGGATCCTATGCCTTGATGGACAAGCAATATCTGGACTGCGACCTGGTCGGCGATGGGGCCCCGCCCTTTGCGCCCTCGCTGGGCGTCGATGCCCGCGTGGTCAGCGCGAACCATCAGGCGCTGGTGACGATCGACGCCGGGTTCAAATCGCTGTCGACCGATGGCGGCAGCGCGGTGGTGACGCGCGGCGCCCCGCCCGAAACCATGGTCGTGTTCATGGGCGACGAACATGCCGCGCTGATCGGCGCCGACATCGGCGCGCGGTTGCAGCCCGGCGACCCCGTCAGCCTGACGGTGCCGCACTGCGACCCGACCGTGAACCTGTATGACAATTACCATGTCGTGCGGGGCGACACGCTGGTCGCGATCTGGCCGGTCAGCGCGCGGGGCCGCGCGCGCTGATCAGGGCAGCCCCGCCCCAACGGCCCCGCGCCCCTGGGGTCAGGACAGGATAGCGCGCAGCCGTTCGAGGATGACGTCGCGCTCGAATGGTTTGCGCACGACGGGAACGGCGCCAAGGTCTTCGGGGATCGCGCCATCGTCGCCATAGCCGGTCGCGAACAGAAAGGGCGTGCCGCGGGCGATGAGTTCGCGTGCAACGGCCTCCGACGTTTCCTGCCCCAGATTGATGTCGAGGATCGCGAAGTCCGGATTGGCCCGTGACAGGAAATCGAGCGCGTCGGCCGGCGAACTCAATGTATTGAGCACCTCGACGCCCGCGTCCTCCAATATCTGTTCCAGGTCGATCGCGATCAAAAGCTGGTCCTCGACCAGCATCGCCCGCTTTCCGGCAAGGTCGGCCATGGTCGGCGCGACCGACGCCACCGCCTTCTTTTGCGCCAAGGCCGGTCGGTCTTTTCGCAGCGCCACGAAACGCGATGGGATGATGAAATCGGCGACAAGGCCGCTGCGTTCATAATCGACCGACGCCTCGCCACCAAGGTCGAACGGGATGCTGCGATCGATCAGGACCGACCCAAAGCCGCGCCGCGTCGGTTCGCGCACCGTGGGACCGCCGCTTTCGCGCCACGCAATGCGACATGCGCCGACCTCGCTCAGCGACCATGCGACGCTCAGCCGGCCGCCGGGCGCGGACAGCGCGCCATATTTGGCGGCGTTCGTCGAAAGTTCGTGCAGGACCAGCGCCATGATCGAATAGGCCCGCGCGTCCATCCACACCGACGGCCCATCGAGCGAAACGCGATCGCCCTCGCCCCAATAGGGCATCAGTTCGGCGTGCAGCAGGTCGGACAGCGCGCCGCCGCCGTCGTTGCGCACGACCTGATCATGCGCGAGCGACAGCGCCTGGATGCGGCCGCGCAGGGTCGCGGCATAATTTTCCAGCGTATCGCCGTCGGTGGTCGGATGCACGACGAGCGAGCGGATCACCGCGAGGATATTCTTGACCCGGTGATTGAGTTCCTCGTTCAGCATCCGCTGACGCACCGCCGCCTTGGTGCGCTCGTCGGCCAATCGCTCGCTATGCTGAAGGATCACCTCGACCAGCGCGATGCGCGTCGCCTCGGCGAATTTCCGCTCATGTTCGGTCCATGGCGCGCTTTCGTGGCGGACCGTCTCTTTCCAGATGGCAAAGCTTTTGCGCGGGGTCAGCCGGTCGCCCAGCGGCCCGGTCTCATACGTCTTTTCCGGATTGCCCGCCCAGTCGAGCGTGTGGACGAGTTCCTTGCGGAAAAAGAACAGGAAATCGCGCGGGCGCTGCGACAGCGGGATGACCAGCATCCCCGCCGCAAGGTCGGCGTGGGATGCCGCGCCGGGTACGACATTGGACAGTTTGTGGGTGGCCCAGACCGCCCCCTCGGCCACGGTTTCGGCAAAGCGCACAAGCGCCGGCACGGCTTCGCGCGGCGGGACCGACCCCTCGACCGTCAGGCGGCCGTCAAGCCACATCGCCACGCCGTCGCAGGGGATGAGTTTCGAAAAGTCGCCCAGTTTATCGCGCAGCATCGTGTTGATGTCCTGCACGCCGACGGTATCGCGCAGAAATCTGTCGAGCGCCTCGCGCGCCGCATGGGCGGCATCGAGCGACTGCTTGTGTTGAAGCGCGTTCAGGTGGAGCGAGAAAAACTCGCCGAACATCTCGGCCGCGACGCGCTCTGCCATCGACAGGGTGCGCGGGCCATAATGATGACAGGCGATCAGCCCCCACAGTGCGCCATCGATGATGATCGAGATCGACATCGACGCGCCGACGCCCATGTTGCGCAGATATTCGCAATGGATCGGCGACACGCTGCGCAGATGGGCGAAAGAAAGGTCGAGCGGCTCGCCCGATGCGTCGAGCACCGGTTCGATCGGGATGCGTTCGAAATTTGCGTCGGAAATGATGCGGATGGTGTTTTTGAGATAGAGCGCGCGCGCCTGTTGCGGAATGTCGGTCGCGGGGAAATATTGCCCCAGAAAGCTTTCCAGATGCGGGCGCTTGGCCTCGCTCACCACCTTGCCCGCGCCATCGGCCCCGAATTGATAGATCATGACGCGGTCATAGCCGAGCGCCGCCTGCACCAGCCGCGCGGTGTCGCGGGTCAGCCGTTCCACCGTGTCGATCGCGGTGATGCGGCCGATCATCGCGCGCGCCATTTCCAACGGTTCGGCAACCTTTGGTTCGGTCGGTTCGAATTCCAGTATAGTGCTGCCCTTGCACCGGTGGACGGCGACGTCGAAACGGCGGCCATTTTCCAGATCGAACCCAAAGACCAGCGCCGACCGGCCGCTGAGCTGTGCCCGCGACAGCGCGTTGCGCAATTCATGCGCCTGTTGCCCGCCGGTGACATCGACAAGGTATCGGCCGTTGATCGGCCCCTCGATCCCCAGCAACGCGCCGCTGTTCGTCGAATGCCGGAGCATCACGGTCGCGCCGGCATCGCAGGCGAGCAGACAGCCGTGCGGCTGGATGCTGCCGGGGATATGGATGGGTTCGCGGTCGCAGTTGCTAAGGTCGACACGGCTCGTTTCGGTCATGGGGTATCCGCTGCATAAATGGACAGAGCGAAGTCGAACGTCGATACGGCGCCCGCAAGCGCCCTGTCATGGTCCGCTTCCGCTATGGCGTCGAGTTTGGCCAGAAAAGCCTTCCAGCGGCCCGGATCGCCTGTCTGCGCCGCAAGGTGCCGCGCGCCGTGGGCCGCGCCCAGGCCAAGTTCAGCGGCCCGCCGCGCAAGCAGCCGGGCGCCAAGCGCCGAACCTTCGAGGACATAGGCGACGCCGAGCGCCGACGGCGCGTCATGCTCCTCCAGTTCGAGCAGCCGCGATTCGTCGGGCTGGTCGCCAAGGTCGGCCAGGTCGGCGCGCATATATTGCGCCAGCGGTTCGACCGACCAACCGTCGATCGGCGCCAGCGCGCGCTCCGCGCCTTCGCGAAAGACCAGGCTTTTGCGAACGAAATCGCGATAGGCGTCCACGTCCGCAAAAAGCCCGACCGCCCGGTCGAGGCGGTCGTGTCGGCTGGCGGTATGGTCGCGAAGCGCTGTACGAAGTCTGTTCTGTTTCAAATATCTGTCCGATCCCGGGCAGCGTGGGGAGAGGGTCGCGGCATGTCACGAAATGGCCGATAGTCTCTTAACATGGGTTAAGTACTACAAATCATCGCCCGCAAAAAATCAGGGGAACCCCTCTTCCCTCCTCTCGTTCTCCACACTGGCGCCGCGAGAGACTGCGTGCGATACCGGAGCGACAGCGGCGAAAGGGATATGCGTGGGCAAAGGCGGTCCGGAAATCGATCCGATCCTGACGGAAATGTTCGAACAGGCGCCGACCTTCATGGCGCTGCTGCGCGGGTCCGACCATCGTTTCGAACTCGCCAACCCGCGCTATATCGATCTGGTCGGCGGGCGCGATGTGGTCGGCAAGACGGTCGCCGACGTGCTGCCCGATGCCGCCGCACAGGGGTTCGTGTCCATCCTCGACCAGGTCTATGCCAGCGGCGAGACCTATAATGGCTATGACGTTCGTTTTTCGGAACAGGCGGTGCCTGACGGGCCGGTGACCGACCATTATCTCGACTTTGTCTTTCAGCCGATCCGACGATCCGACGGGTCGGTCAGCGCGATTTTCGTGCAGGGCGCCGACGTCACCGAACGCACCAATGCCGACCGGGCGCGCCGCGACCTTGAACATCTGTACAAACGCATGTTCGACGCGATCGACGAGGGTTTTTGCATCATCGAATTTTTCGACGGCCCGCACGGCCCCGATAGCGACTATATCCATATTCAGGCCAATGCCGCCTATGAACGCCATGCCGGCATCTCCAATGTCGTCGGCCAAAAGCTGCGCGAAATGGTTCCTGACGAGGCCGACGCCTGGGTCGCGCGGTATGGCGCGGTGCTGGCCACGGGCCAGCCGGTCCGGTTCCAGCAGGAATTGGTCGCCACGGGGCGCTTTCTGGAGCTGGCCGCGATCCGCATCGACCCGCCGAGCCGAAAGCAGGTCGCGGTGCTGTTTCAGGACATCACCGCGCGCAAGCGGGCCGAGGCCGCGCTGGAAGAGTTGAACGCGACGCTCGAACGTCAGGTGGAGGAACGCACCGCCGAACTGTTGGCCGCCGAGGAATCGCTGCGCCACGCCGCCAAGATGGAGGCGGTCGGGCAGTTGACCGGCGGGCTGGCGCACGACTTCAACAATATTCTGGCGGGGATCAGCGGCAGCCTGGAGGCCATATCGGCACGGCTGGCGCAGGGTCGCATCGCGGATGTCGAGCGTTACCTGACCGCCGCTTCGGGCGCGACCCGGCGCGCGGCGAACCTGACCCAGCGCCTGCTCGCCTTTTCGCGGCGACAGACGCTCGCCCCTAAACCGATCCTCGTCAATCGCCTGGTCGAAGGGATGCTGGACCTTGTCGGGCGCAGCGTCGGCCCCGGTATCGAGGTCGAGACGGCGGGCGGAACCGGCCTGTGGACCTGCTTCGTCGATGCCGATCAACTGGAGAACGCCCTCCTCAACCTTTGCATCAATGCGCGCGATGCGATGCCCGAAGGCGGGCGCCTGACCATCGAGACGTCGAACCGCTGGATGGATGAAAGCGCCGCGCAGGTCCGCGGGCTGGAACCCGGTCAATATGTCTCGCTGTGCGTGTCCGACACCGGCACGGGCATGAGCCCGGACGTCATCGCCCGCGCCTTTGACCCCTTTTACACCACCAAGCCCGCCGGCGAGGGCACCGGGCTTGGCCTGTCGATGGTCTATGGCTTTGCCGGCCAGTCGGGCGGCGCGGCGCGCATCTATTCGGAAATTGGTAAGGGCACGATGATCTGTATCTATCTGCCGCGCCACGCCGCACCGGCGGAGATGGAGGAAATGCCGCCGATGCCCGACCCCACCGCCGCGCGGTCGTCCGGCGGCGAAACCATCCTGCTCGTCGATGACGAACCGCTCATCCGTATGCTCGCCGCCGAACAATTGGAGGAACTGGGCTATCAGGTCGTCGAGGCAGAGGATGCCGCGTCGGCGCTGCGCCTGTTCGCCAGCATCGGGCCGATCAGCCTGCTGATCACCGACGTCGGTTTGCCCGGCGGAATGAACGGCCGCCAATTGGCCGATGCCGTCAGGGACCAGCAACCCGGTATCGAGGTCCTCTTCATCACCGGCTATGCCGAAAATGCGGTGCTGAACCACGGCCACCTCGACGCCGGGATGCATGTGATTACCAAGCCGTTCCAGATGGACCGCTTCGCCGCGCGCGTCAAAACGCTGATCTCCCCCACATGATGCATGGCGCGCCGTGACATGGGCGCGCCGGTCATGGGCGCAGGATGATGATGGAACCATCCGGCGGGTTCCCGCATAGCCTGTTGCAGAGCCGCGAATAATCCGGCCTGCACGTCCGCTCGCCGGGCGCGCAAACAGGGGAGAGACCATGCCCGGACGCCTGCCGCATATCCTGCGCCTGACGCTCATCGCGGTCGTGATCGTCGCGGTCGTCGCGACACTGGCGCTTGCGCTTTTCCCGGTCGGGATGCTGCGCGGCACGGCGGAACGGCGGCTGAGTGACGAATTTGGCGCACCGGTCCGGATCGGCGCGCTTGAACGCGGCAACGGATTTTCCTTTGTGCCGGAAATCAGCGCCCGCGACGTCCGCATCGGCCAGCCCGCATGGGCGGGCACGGGCGACATGGTGACGGTGGCCCGGATGACGACGCGCGTCCCGATCCTGGGCCTGCTCATGGGCAAGGCCGAACCGCGCACGATCGTCATCGACGGCCTTCGGCTCGCGCTTATCCGCGACGCCAAGGGCAACAGCAATTGGGGCGGTCGGGCAGACGCATCGCGAGGCGAGGAGAAAGACGGCCCGGCCCTGCGGATCGAAACGCTGCGCATCACCGGCGGCCGCTTCACGCTTCGCGACGCGAAACGCCGGCTCGACATCGCCGGAACGATCGAGGCCCGCAGCGCCGCCAGCCTGGCGATCGCGGCGGAAGGCAAATTCAACGGCGCGCCGGCGCGGCTCGACGCGCGCAGCACGGGCGGCGCGAGCGCCGCCGGACGCTGGCCATTTACCGCGCGCCTGTCGTCGGACCTGCTCGACCTGACCGCGAACGGGACGATGGCGGGTCCGCTCGATACCGGCGACATGCGCCTGAAAATTCGCGCCCGCGCCACCAGCCTGAAACAGCTCGACCATATTATCGAGGCGGGCCTGTTCGGGACCCAGCCCATCGATCTGGGCGGCGACGTCCGCCACAATGGCGAGGGCTGGTTCATCGACCGCCTTGCCGGCAATATCGGCCGATCGAAGATCCGCGCCCGCGCCTCCATCCGCAAGGCGGACGGGCGCACCAAAATCGACGCCGCGATCGACGCGCCGCAACTCGATTTCGACGATCTGGCCGACGACGCCGGGCTGGCGGCGGCGCGGGCGAAGGCGGCGCGCATCGGCCCCCGCGTCCTACCCGACACGCGCATCAACCTCAACAAGATGGGACCGACCGACGGCGTCATCCGCGTGTCGATCAAACAGCTTCTGGTCGAGGGCGGATCGGTGTTCCGCAGCCTTAGCGGAACGTTGAGGCTCGACCGCCGCGTGCTGCGGTTCGATGATGCTGTCGCCGGGATGGGACGCGGCACGATGACCGGCTGGGTCAAGGTCGATTCGCGCGGGCGCTCGCCCATTTTCACGACCAACCTCCGGGTCGAGGGCGCGACCTTTGACGATTTCATCGGCCAGCCCGACATGATCCGCGGTCCCGTTCGCGGCGTCATCCGCATCAGCGGGCGCGGCGACACGATCCGCGAAGCCTTTGCGGCGGGGTCGGGAAAAATCGCCTTTGTGGCGAACGGCGGCGCAATGAACCGCGCGGCGGCCTTTGTCATCGCGCAGGATCTGGGCGGCGCGATCGGCCAGAAACTGGGCGACGACAATGAAATGACGCCGATCCGCTGCGCCATCCTGTCCTTTTCGGCCGCGAACGGCGTGCTGACCCCCTCACCGCTCGTCATCGACACGGCGATCGCGCGTGCAAGGGGGCACGGCCGGATCAACCTGAATGGAGAGACGGTCATGCTGGCGATGAACGGTGCGGGCGCCAAAAAGCCGGCGCTCAAGCTCGTCGATCCGCTCACGGTCGGCGGGACGCTCACCGCCCCGGCGATCAGCTTCGCTCCCCCCGGAAAGAAGGACGGCGGGCTGCTCGGCGCCGTCGGCCGATCGATCGGATCGGCGCTGGGCCTGCGCAAGGACCCCGGACGTAACGCGCCGCTGCCCAGCCCCGGCACGGTCAACTGCCGCGCCCTGTCGGCCGCCGCCTTGCGCTGACGGCGCTCTGAAAAACCGATGGTTAGTGGAATGTCCCGATCCCCGACGGGACCCTTTCGGACGATGGCCTGGCAGGGGCAGCAGGACTCGAACCCGCGACCCTCGGTTTTGGAGACCGATGCTCTACCAACTGAGCTATACCCCTAGGCCGGAGTGCGCCACTAGCCGGATTGCGAAAGCGGAGCAAGAGGGATGACGGGTTGCGTCGGCGGGCCGGGCTGATATGCGCGATCGGGCATGACCGTCGGCCCCTCTTCCACCCCATCGACCGCCGCTCCGCAGAATTATCTGGGCGGGATCGCCCTGCGGCTTCTGGCAATGGCCAGCGTGTCGCTGATGTTCGTGCTGGTCAAATATATCGACGCCGCGGGTATCCATATCGTCGAAAGCCTGTTCTGGCGGCAGGCGCTGATCCTGCCTTTCCTATTTATTTGGATGCTTGCCAGGGGGGGCCTGTCGTCCCTGCGAACCCGGCGAATCGGCGCGCACGGGCGGCGGATGCTGATGGGCCTGACCGGCATGGCGTGCAATTTCGGCGCGATGATCCTGCTGCCGATGGCAGAGGCGACGACGATCGGCCTGTCCGTCCCGATCTTTGCGGTCATCTTTGCCGCGCTGCTGCTGGGCGAGGAAACCGGGTGGCAGCGGTGGAGCGCGGTGATTGTCGGCTTTGTCGGCGTCCTCATCGTCCTGAACCCCATCGCGGGCTTTGCCGGCGGGTTTGGCGGCGATCATGGCATCGGCACCCTGGTCGCGCTGGCCGGCGCGATCATGACCGCGCTCATCACCATTGCCATCCGCGACCTTGGCCGCACCGAAAATGCCGCGACGATCGTATTCTGGTTCAGCCTGTTGTCGATGATCCCGCTGGGCATTGCCCTGCCCTTTGTCTTCACGCCGCACAGCGCCGACCAGTGGCTGCTGCTGATCGGGCTGGGATTTCTAGGCGCGATCGTCCAGATGTCGCTGACCGGGGCACTGCGCCTTGCCCCCGTCGCGGTCGTCATCCCGATGGATTATTCCAACCTGTTGTGGGCGATTGCGGCGGGCTGGTGGTTCTTTGGCACCCTGCCGGCCGACACGACCTGGATCGGCGCGCCGCTGATCGTCGCGTCGGGGCTGTTCATCGCCTGGCGCGAGCATCGGCGCCACATCAACCGGGTGAAGGAAGTCGCCGCATGACGCGCCCGATATTATATCATTGTCCCGACGCCCGGTCGCTGCGCTGTATGTGGGCGGTCGAGGAGGCGGGGATCGACGTCGACCTGCGCCTGCTCAAATTCCCGCCGCGCGCGTTCGAACCCGAATATCGCGCGATCAACCCGCTGATGACCATTCCCGCCTGGGTCGAGGACGGCCGGTTGATGACCGAATCGGGCGCGATATGCGAACGCATTGCGGTCGATACACCGCTCGAAGTCCGGCGGAGCGAAAGCGACTATTGGGATGCGCGCAACTGGCTTCACCGCAGCGATGCGACGCTGACCTTTCCGCTCGCGGTGATGATCCGCTATACGCGCGTCGAGCCCGAGGAACGCCGGCTGCCACAGGCGGTCGACGACTATAAGGCCTTTTTCGGCGGCCGGGCGCGCAGCATCGAAACCGCGTTGGCGGACGGGCGCGAGTGGCTGGTCGCCGGGCGCTTCACCATCGCCGACATCGCGGTGGGTTACGCCGCATTCCTTGCGACGACGCTGGGAGCCGAGGACGTGTTGGGCGACGCGACCAGGGCCTGGCTGAACCGATGCATGGCGCGCGAGGGGTTCAACCGGGCGCGGGAACGGCAGAACGGCTGATCGCCGCTGCGCGAATGCCCTGTCAGGCGGGCTTCCAGCTTTTCCGGTCTTCGGCCTGTTTGAGTATTTCGAACGCCGCCTGACCCGCGGCGAAACGCTTGGCGGCTTCGGCATCGCCCGGCTTCACGTCGGGATGGCATTCCTTGGCCAGGTTGCGCCATGCCTTTTTCGTCGCCTCGAAATCCGCGTCGGGTTCGAGGTCGAGGATTTCGAGCGCGCGCATCTCGTCGGCGCTGCGGCTGCCGTCGCCCGACCCGCCCCACGCATAATGCTGGGCCCGGGCATAGCTGCGCGCGCCCTGCGCCTCTTCGGCGGCGCGCGCCGCGGCATCTTCGGCGCTGAGGCCGGCGAAATAGTCCCAGCCGCGATTATATTCGGCGGCATGGGTTTCGCAGAAATACCAGCGTTCCGGGCTGTTCGGCGACTTGGGCGCCGGACAGTTGCCGGGGTTGGTGCAACCATGGCGATCGCACAGCCGGACCTTTTGCGTTTCGCGCGACGACCCATAGGGCCGCCAGCGGGGAAAACCCCAGTCGTCGGATCTCTTGGCGCGGCTCATCCGTCCCACCTAGCGATTGGGAACGATGATTGCTAGCCGCGAAGGCCCAAACGCCCCTGGCGCAAGCCGACCTCAGCGGATCAAACCGTCTGCTTTCGGTCAGGCATCGGCCGCTGGCTGCACCGCGCCGCGGCGGGACGCGGCGCCCCCGTCATCCCGCCGCCTTTTTCGCCTGTCGATAAGCGTGGAGCAGCGGTTCGGTATAGCCCGACGGCTGGGTCACGCCTTCAAAGATCAGCGCGCGCGCGGCGCGATAGGCGATCCCGTCCGGCGTCAGTTTTTCATACAGCGGATCGCCCGCATTCTGCGCATCGACCTTTGCCGCCATGCGCGTCAGCGCGGCATCGACCTGCGCCTCTGTGCAGACGCCGTGGGCCAGCCAGTTGGCGAGCGCCTGGCTGGCGATGCGCAATGTCGCGCGGTCCTCCATCAGGCCGACGTCGTCGATGTCGGGCACTTTCGAACAGCCGACCCCCTGGTCGATCCAGCGCACGACATATCCCAGGATGCCCTGGCAATTATTGTCGAGTTCGCGGGTGATTTCGGCCTCGCTCCAATTGCGCCCGGTGGCGACCGGGATGTCGAGCAGCCGGTCGAGCGAGGGCACCGCCTCGCCCGCGATCTCGCGCTGGCGGGCGAACACATCGACGGCATGATAATGCAGCGCGTGCAGCGTCGCGGCGGTCGGCGACGGCACCCATGCGGTGTTCGCGCCCGATTTCGGATGGCCGATCTTCGCGTCGATCATCGCGCGCATCAGGTCGGGCATCGCCCACATGCCCTTGCCGATCTGGGCCTTGCCCGACAGGCCGCAGGCCAGCCCGATGCGAACGTTGCGATCCTCATAGCTGGCGATCCAGTCGCTCGCCTTCATCTCGCCCTTCGGGATCATCGGCCCGGCGCGCATCGACGTGTGGATTTCGTCGCCGGTGCGGTCGAGAAAGCCGGTGTTGATGAACACGATGCGATCCCTCACCGCATGGATGCACGCGGCAAGATTGGCGCTCGTCCGCCGCTCCTCGTCCATCACCCCGACCTTGATCGTGTGACGCGACAGGCCCAGTATATCCTCCACCGCGTCGAACAGCCGGTCGGTAAAGCCGCATTCTTCCGGCCCATGCTGCTTCGGCTTGACGATATAGATGCTGCCGCCGTCCGGACCGCCGGACCGGCTGTTCTTCAGCCTGCCAAGCCCTTTGAGGTCATGAAGCGCGCAGAGGCTGGTGATGACGGCATCGCAAAGCCCCTCGGGCGCTTCGGCACCGTTCGGCAAACGGATCATCGGCGTCGTCATCAGATGGCCGACGTTGCGCACGAACATCACGCTGCGGCCGGGCAGCGTAAAGGCCTCATTCGACGGCGACGTCCATTCGCGGTCGGCCTCCATCACGCGTGTCACCGTCGCGCCGCCCTTGGCAAAACTTTCGGTAAGGTCGCCGCGCATCAGGCCAAGCCAGTTTGCATAGCCCAGCACCTTGTCCTCGCCATCCACGGCGGCGACGCTGTCCTCTAGGTCGATGATCGTCGTCAGCGCGGATTCGATCAGAACGTCGGCGATACCCGCCGGATCGGTGCTGCCGATCGCGCTATCGGGATCGATCGCCAGTTCGATGTGCAGGCCATTATGCCTGAACAGCATCGCGCCCGGCTTGCTGCCCACCCATTGCGACGGATCGGCGAGTTCGGCCGCTCCGCCCTGCCAGTCGGCCCAGCGTCCCGACGCCAGCGGCACCGCCGCGTCCAGAAATGCCTTGGCGCGCGCGATCACCGCCGCGCCGCGATCGGCATCATAGCCGCCGGGCCTGGCGGGCGGGGCGTCGAGCGCATCGGTGCCGTAAAAGGCATCGTAAAGGCTGCCCCAGCGCGCATTGGCGGCGTTCAGCGCAAAGCGGGCGTTCAGCGCGGGCACGACGAGCTGCGGCCCCGCCATCGTCGCGATCTCGGGATCGACATATTGCGTGCCGACCTGAAATGGCGCGGGTTCGGCGACAAGATAGCCGATCTCGCGAAGAAACGCCTGATAGGCTTGCGGGTCGTGCGCCTGTCCCAAGCGCGCGTCGTGCCAGTCGTCGATCTGCGCCTGCAAATCCTCGCGCTTTGTCAGCAAGGCCGCGTTTTCGGGCGCGAAGGCGCCGAGCAGCGCCGCGAAATCCGCCCAGAATCTCTGCGGTTCGACCCCGGTGCCCGGAAGCGCCCTGTCTTCGAGGAAAGCAACAAGACGCGAATCGACGGAAAGGCCGTTGCGGTCGAGAAAATCGGTCATCAAGGCACCCTTTGGTCAGCGCGATTGCGCCGGTTGATCCGGGGAGGAAAGGGTCGCTGCCCTATGCCGCGATTGGTTTCGCTTGGCAATGGATGCTTTCCAAGCGGCGGCGTATAGCTTATGCTGCATCGCACAACATAATAATCCTCCCCAAGAACGATCCAGGACATCATGGACGACACCCGATTGAAACTGATGGAAGCCATCGCGCGAAAGCGGAAGGTGACGGCGCAATATAATGGTCAGATCCTGACGCTGGCGCCGCATCTGCTGTTCGAACGGCACGGCGACCTGTTCGTCAGCGCACTGAATTTGAACAAGAGCTGGCGGTCAGACGAAAATCCACGGCTCGGCCATTTCAAGCTCGACGGGCTGGCGTCGGTGACGCTGATCGAAGAGGAGTTCGATCCCCTGCCCGATTTCGAACCGTCCCCCCCGCGTGAGGAAGACACGCCGCTGCTGGCGGTTTAGGGATTTTGGGGATTCAGGATTCCCACAATCCCTGGGATCAGGCAACGTCCCGCGCCGACAGGGTCTGCGGTTCATCCTGTTCCGGCAGGACGGGCAATTCGCTCAGCGCCACGCGAACCTGATTACGCCCGCCCGCCTTTGCGCTGTACAGCGCGGCGTCGGCGCGGCGCGACAATTCGAACAGCGAATTATCATCGCTTCGCTGCGCGACGCCAAAGGATGCGGTAAAACTGCGGTCGATGCCCAAAACGGGCAACAGCGTCGATGCAAAGGCCTTGCGCACCGTTTCGGCATAGAAACGCCCGTCGGACAACAGCGCGTCGGGCAGCAGCACGGCAAATTCCTCGCCCCCGACCCGGCCGACGATCGCCTTGGCGGGTGCCGCTTCGACCAGCATCGCCGCGAAATGCGCGATCACCCCGTCGCCGGCGGCATGGCCGAAATTGTCGTTGATCTTTTTGAATTCGTCCAGGTCGGCGGCGATCAGCACCGCGCCTTCGCCGCCGCGCAGCAGCGCAATTTCGGCATGATGTTCAAAGCCGCGCCGGTTGAGCACGCTGGACAGCGGATCGGTTTCCGAACGCATCACCATTTCCGCGGTCGTGTCGCGCATCATGACGAGCAACATCACCAGCGCGATCGCCATCAGCATGACGACGCTGCCGCTCTGCGAAATCGCGGCATAGGTGGTCGCCATATAGCCCTGCGGCGAACTCGCCGTCCCGATCGCCGCCGCGACGAACGGTTTGGCGACATAAATCGCCGCCGAGACGGCTTGTAGCACGACCAGCAGCAGATCCAGCGCCTGGCGGCGTCCCGATCGCCAGATCACCAGCCCCAGCAAGCCCTGCATCGCGAAATAGGGAAGCTGGTAAAGGACAAGCCGGGGCATCGAACCATAGGTCAGGCTGAAGATCAGCGGCACGGCGACGATCGTGGCGATCCAGATCGCGGCCATCGCGATCCATGGCGGGCGCACGCGATAATGATGGGCAACCCCGATCATCGCAAAGCTGAGCGCCAACAGGAACACCAGGAAAATGCCGATGCTGACCGGGGTTGCATCGACCAGTTGCGCCAAAAGAAATTCAAGACCGACGTAGATGATTCCGATGCCATAACCCGCCGCGAGCCACCATGCGCCGCGCGCGGTGCGGTTGGTTGCGGCGACCACGGCAAAGGCCACGGCAAAAATGCCGGCCACGGACATGTTAATGCCCAGCACAAAGGCAGCAGTCATCGTCCCACTCATCGTCCGGCACCGTAGCGAGCCTGTCGCGAAATTTCAGTTAACGCCTTGCGATTTTTGGCGGCAGCCGCGCGCTCTGATGCGGATATGCGACGACGGCCAGTGATTTACCGTGTCGCCGCGACAAAATGCCGTGGCGGGGGTGCCAAAGCCCCTCGCCGCCCGCTATAGCCGCTCGATGGCCAGTCTGACCGCCACCGAAACAGCCCCGCTGGAACGCGCCGCCGATGCCCCGATGCTCGCGCAAGTGGAAAAATGGGCCGCGATCAACAGCGGCACCGGCAATCTTGCGGGATTGAAGCATGTCGCGGGGGAACTGGCCGACGCCTTTGCGGTGCTGCCCGGCGATGTCGAGCTGGTCCCCGCCGATCCGGTCAAGAGCGTCGATAGCGCGGGCGGCGTCAACATGATCCGGCGCGGTGACCATCTGCATGTCCGGGTGCGCCCGGACGCGCCGGTGCAACTGCTGCTGACCGGCCATATGGACACGGTATTTGCCGCCGACCATCCGTTTCAGACGCTGAAATGGCTGGACGACGGCATCCTCAACGGGCCGGGCACCGCCGACATGAAAGCGGGGATTTCGGTCATGCTGGCCGCGCTGACCGCGCTGGAGGCCTCACCCGTCGCGGCGCGCGTCGGTTATGACGTGATGATCAACAGCGACGAGGAAACGGGCAGCCAGGCGTCGGCGGCGCTGATCGCGGACCTTGCAAAGGGCAAGGCGGCGGCGCTGACCTATGAACCCGCGCTGCCCGACGGCACGCTGGCCGGGGCGCGGCCGGGAAGCGGCAATTTCTCGATCGTCGTCCATGGCCGTGCCGCCCACGCCGGGCGCAATCCACAGGACGGGCGCAACGCCTTGCTTGCCGCCGCCGACCTCGCGCTTCGGCTCGGCGCGCTGAAATCCGACACGCTAAAGGTCAATCCGGCAAAGATCGACGGCGGCGGGCCCAATAATATCGTGCCGGACAGCGCGATCCTGCGCGTCAACATGCGCCCGTCGACCCCCGATGCCATGGCCGCCGCCCAGGCCGCGCTGCGCGATGCCATCGCGGCCATATCGCGCGACCATGACGTGCATTGCCATGTCCATGGCGGTTTCAATCGCCCGCCCAAGCCGCTCGACGCGGCGGCGACGCGGCTGTTCGAACTGGTACGCGACTGCGGTGCCGCGCTGGGATTGCCGCCAATCGCCTGGAATGCGACCGGCGGGGTGTGCGACGGCAACAATATCGCGGCGTGCGGCGTACCGGTGGTCGATACGATGGGCCCGCGCGGCGGCGCGATCCATTCGTCGGACGAATTTCTGATCGTCGACAGCCTGCCCGAACGGGCGCAACTGTCGGCGCTCACCTTGATAAGAATAGCGGAACGGGGGACTGTGTGAATTATGTGATCCGGGCGGCCAAGCCAGGCGATCTGCAAAGCATTTACGAGATGGCAAAGCTGACCGGCGGGGGCTTTACCAACCTGCCCCCCGACAAGGCGGCGCTGAGCGCCAAGCTCGACCGCGTCGCCGCCTCGTTCGCGAGCGACAAGGAATATCCGTCGGACGAAACTTACCTGCTTGTTCTGGAAGACACCGAAAGCGGCGACGTGCGCGGCACCTGCCAGATTTTCGGGCAGGTCGGCCAACGCTGGCCCTTTTATTCCTATCGCATCGGGACCGACAGCAAGCACAGCGAACAGCTTGACCGGACCTTTCATGCGCAGGTGCTGATGCTCAGCAACGACCTGAATGGCGCGAGCGAGGTCGGCGGCCTGTTCCTGCACCCCGCGGCGCGCGCCGGGGGGCTGGGTCTGCTGCTCGCCCGTTCGCGTTACCTGTTCATCGCGCGGCACCGCGCGCGCTTTGGCGACCGCATCCTCGCCGAACTGCGCGGCGTGATCGACGAAGCCGGCGGATCGCCCTTTTGGGACGGGGTCGCGGGCAAATTCTTTGGCATGAATTTTCAGGAGGCCGACCATTTCAACGCCGTCCATGGCAACCAGTTCATCGCCGACCTGATGCCCAAGCATCCCGTCTATATCGCGATGCTGGGCGACCATGCGCGCAGCGTCATCGGCGTCCCGCACCCGACCGGGCGCGCGGCGATGCGGATGCTGGAAAACGAAGGTTTCGCGTTCGAAAACTATGTCGACATCTTTGACGGCGGCCCGACGATGAGCGCCCGCACCGATCAGGTGGCAAGTGTGCGCGACGCAAAGCATGTCGATGTTTCTGGCATCGCCGAAACCGGCGAGGATGCGCTGATCGCCACGGGGCGACTCGCCGATTTCCGCTGCTGTTTCGGCAAGGTCGGCGACGGCGCGACGATCGACAGCGAAGCCGCCAAATTGCTGGGCGTCGGCAAGGGCGGCGACATAAGCTGGATCGGCCGCTGATGCTCACCGAAATCAATTTCGACGGGATCATCGGTCCCAGCCATAATTATGCGGGGCTCAGCCGCGGCAATATCGCGTCCGCATCGAACGCGGGCGACGTGTCGCAACCGCGCGCCGCCGCCTTGCAGGGCATCGACAAGATGCGCCACAATCTCGCGCTCGGGCTGCCACAGGGTTTCTTCATGCCGCTCGACCGGCCCGACGCGCCGTGGCTGGCGACGCTCGGCACGACGCCCGATGATGCAGAGGGGCATCTGCGCGCACAGGCCTGGTCGGCGTCGTCGATGTGGGCCGCCAATGCCGCCACCGTGTCGCCCGCGCCCGACAGCGCCGACGGCCAATGCCATCTGACCGTCGCCAACCTTGTCACCATGCCGCATCGCAGCCACGAATGGCCGGGCACGTTGGCGCAGCTTCGCCTTGCCTTCGCCCATCCCGCCTTTGCCGTCCATGCCCCGATCCCGGCACCCTTTGGCGACGAGGGCGCGGCGAACCATATGCGGCTGTGCAGCGGCCATGACGGCGCCGGCGTCGAAATCTTTGTCTATGGCGTCGGCGGCGGACGCTTTCCCGCGCGCCAGCATCTGGATGCGTCAAGGGCGATCGCCCGCCACCACCGGCTGGACCCGGCGCGCACCTTGTTCATCCGCCAGTCGGACACGGCGATCCAGGGCGGCGCATTCCACAATGACGTCGTCGCGGTCGCGAATGAACATGTGCTGTTCACCCATGAAACCGCCTTTGAAAATCGCGAAGAGGCACATGGCCAGATCCGCGCCGCCTTTCCCGATGTCGAAATCGTCGAAGTGCCCGCCAACGCGGTAAGCCTGCCCGATGCGATCAAATCCTATCTGTTCAACGCCCAGCTTGTCAGCCTGCCCGATGGCGGCGGCATGGGGCTGGTGCTGCCGACCGAGGCACAGGACACCCCCGCCGTGTGGAACTGGCTGACGGCGCATGTCGCGGGCAACGGGCCGATCCGCCGCCTGCTGCCCGTCAATGTCCGCCAGTCGATGGCGAACGGCGGCGGGCCCGCCTGTCTGCGGCTGCGCGTCGTCGCCGATCCCGCGACGATCGATCCGCGTTTCATGGCGGACGAGGCAAAGCTCGACCGGATCGCCGCCGTCGTCGCCGCCCTTTGGCCCGATGCGATCGCGCCCGGCGACCTTGCCTCGGCGGCACTGGTCAGGGACGTGCGCGCGGCCCGCGCGGCGCTGCTCGATGCACTCGGCCTCAGCGAACTCGGCTGACGGCACGTGCAGCGTCGCGAACTGATCGACACGGCAGCGGTGCCGGGCGGCGACGAACTGCGCCTGTATCGGCGCGGGGATGATTTCATCATCGCGATCGGCGGCAATGAATTGATGAACAGCCGGATGAGCGGGTCGGAAGAGGCGCTTGCCGTGATGAGCTGCGACCGCCTGGCCGACAGCCATGCCGCGCATCTGCTGATCGGCGGCTATGGCATGGGGTTCACCCTGCGCGCCGCACTCGCCGCGCTGGGTCCGGAAGCCCGGATAACCGTGGCGGAGCTGGTTCCCGCCATCCTCGATTGGGCGCGCGGGCCGATGGCCGACCTGTCCGCCAACTGCCTGGACGACGCGCGGGTCGATGCCGTCGTCGGCGACGTGGCGGCGGCGATCGCAGAGGGTGGGGGCCGATATGACGCGATCCTGCTGGACGTCGACAACGGCCCCGACGGACTGACCCGCCCCGCGAACGACCGTATCTATTCGCCCGCGGGGCTGGAGGTCGCAAAGGCGGCGCTGCGGCCCGGCGGCATCCTGGCAATATGGTCGGCAGCGCCCGACGCGCGCTTTACCCGCCGGCTGATCGCATCGGGCTTTCGCGTCGAAGAGGTGACGGTGCGGGCGCGGGCGAATGGCAAGGGCGCGCGGCATACCATCTGGTTCGCCCGCCGCTGACAGGTTCAGGCTGTTTGGGCACGAACGGCGGCGGCGGCCGCCCCCAACTCGCTTCGTCGCCGCGCGGCGTGGACCGTATATCCGCACAGCAGCCCGTAAAAGGCCAGCCCTTCGACCTGCCAAAAGGGCATCGTCGCCATGTTGAGCAGGAAAAAGGCGAAATGCGCCGCGATCAGTTTCAACCGCTCGCCCCGCGCCATCACCGCCGCCGCGAACATCGTCGTCCATAACGCCGCGATCGCCGCAAGGCCCAGCCAGCCGAGTTCATACAGCGTCGCCACCACCGTATTGTGCGGATAGACTTTGAACACGCCCTCCCAGCTTTCAGGCCCCAGCCCGATCAAATGCTGAAGCGGGGTGCCGTCGGCCCACGCATAGATATAGCTGCTCCAGATCAGCGGACGGCCCGACATCACCTGTCGTTCCAGCAGGTCGAAATCGCGCGGCGGTTTTATCAGCGCGGCGGGGTCCGACAGAAAGGCGGCAAGGTCGGCGAAACTTTCGCGATAGAATAGCGCGGCGACCGACGCGATCAGCAGCCCCCCCACCATCGCCGTGACCGCCATCGGCGCGCGCTGGTCGCGCCTGACGCTCATCGTCAGCCCGCTCAGGAACACCGCCAGGGCGAGCGGCGCGAACGCCAGGATCGTGGTGCGATAACCCGCGAGCAGGATGCCGATCAATGTGGCCGCCAGAAAGGCCAGCCGCACCCCGCGCGGCGCCGACCGGGCGAAACAGCCGACCATGAACCCCGTCATCATCGCGACCGAAAAGGCCGCTTCATGATTATATCCGCCGATCCAGACCAGCCCGTCGCCGGCCTCCGACCCCTTGGGCAGGTTCAGCGCCAGCGACAGAAATTGAAAGACGATGAGCGGCAGAAAGGCCACCATCGCCCATGTCATGAAGCGCGCTTCGGGGTCGACGCGCAGCGCCTGAAAAACGGCGAGCATGATGACGATCATATAGGCATATTTGACCCCGGCGTTGATGCCGCCGGTCGGATCGCCGTTCAGGGCGGCGCTGACGAGCGCCAGCGCGACAAGCGCATAGACCGGCAACAGCCATTTGAGCGCCAGATTGGCCGGTCGCACGACAAAGAGCAGGCCAAAGCCCGTCACCCCGATCGACAGCAGCGCATTTCCCGACAAACCGCCCGCCAGCGGCTGGAACATATAGAGATGGTATGCGCCCGCGGTGTAGCGCATCCACAGCGCCACCACCACGAACGCCCCGGCCATGCTGCCCGCCCGCCGCGCCGCGACGACCAGCGCCACCAGCAGCAACGCCGTGACGGGCAACAGGACGCCCAGCCCAAAGGCCGGTCCAAAGGATTGCGCCCCGGCGGTCAACGTCCCGCCCGATCAATCCGCATAATAGGGACGATATGCCTTCAGAAAGGTGCCGCCGTCTTCATAACCGGCGCGCTCCTGTTCGCGGACGTCGACCAGCGTCATCACCGCGCCCAAAATCTCCGCATGGACGTCGTACAGCCGCCGCAGCGCCACCGACGCCGCCTTTGTCGGCGTCTTGCGCCAGCGCACCAGGAACACCACCCCGTCGGCCATGCTGGCGATCACGCGCGCCTCGTCGACCGGCAGCACCGGCGGCGTGTCGAGGATCACCAGATCATATCGCCCGCGCACCTCATGGATCAGCTCCGCCAGTCGCGGGCTTTCGGTCAGGCCGATGCCCTGGGATTCGGCGCGCTGCGGAAGCAGGAAGGCGTCGGACAGGCTGTCCTTGACGATCGCCTGTTCCAGCGTCGCCTGCCCCGCCAGCACATCGTCCAGCCCCAGCGTCACGCCGTCGGCGAACTGTCGGCTGGAGGCGCGGCGGCGCGCGTCGACATCGATCAACAGCACCTTGCCTCCCGCCGCGGCAACCGCGCGGGCAAGCCCCATGGCGGTCGTCGTCTTGCCCTCGCCGGGCACGGCAGAGGTGATCGCGACGACGCGGATCGGCTTGCTCGCCTCGGCGAACTGGATCGACGTGCGCAGCGTTCGGAACGCCTCGGCATAGGTCGACTGCGGCCGTTTGAGCAGCAGCTCGGCGGGCGGCGCGGGCGGGCCCAGCTTGCGATACCCCGGCAGCGTGTTGGCATCGGGGATCGACGCGAGCGTCGGCAGCCCCAGGACATTCTCGATCGCGTCGCTCGATTCGATCCCACGTTCCAAAAGCTGAAGCAGGACGACCAGCAGCACGCCGACGCCCAGCCCGCCGACCACCGCCATCGCGGCATAGATCAGCATATTGGGGGAACTCGGCGCATTGGGCACCCGGGCGCGGCTGACGATATAGGCATCGCTGCGTTCCAGTCCCGATTGCGCGACGGTCTGGCGATAACGGTCGAGAAACGCCTGATAGAGCGTGCGCGCCGATTCCGCGTTGCGTTCCAGTTCGCCCAGCCGCACCGACGCTTCATTGTCGCTGGCCAGCTTGCCCTGCGACTGCGCGACCGAACCCGCGAGCGATCCCGCCCGCTGGCTGGCGATGCTCGCCTGGATCGACACGTTGGACACGATACGCTGAACTTCGGCGGCGATCCCCTGGTCGGCGGCGCGAAGCTGGCTCTGCGCGCGAACCAGCTCGGGATGGAGTGGGCCATAGCGTTTTTCCAGCGCCGCCACTTCGCGGGCAGCCTGGGCACGCTGCGCGCGCAACTGGCTGACCACCGGGGAATCGAGCGAATCGCCCAGTTCTTCGCCGCTCCGTCCGCGACCAAGTTGGGCGCGGGCGGCGGAAAGGCGCGCCTGCGCCGCGGCATTTTCCGCCTTGGCCTGCGCCAATTGGGTCGAAAGCCCGGACAGTTCCTGCTGCGTCACCGTGCTCGCTTCGGATACGGCGAAAAGATTATGCGCCGATCGATAATCGGCGACTTCGCGCTCGGCGCTCAGCACCTGCGCGCGCAATTCCTCCAGCCGTTGCTCCAGGAATTTGCGCGCCCGCGCCGTCGCCTCGGTCTTTGAACCCGTCTGGCCCGCGACATAATCATCGACCATCGCGTTCGCGATCTGCGCCGATTCCACCGGCGTACTGCCTTCATAGGAAACGCTGATCGCATAGGACAGCCCGTCGCGCTTGACGGTCAGGCCGCCCAGCAGCGTTCCGATCGCGCGCTGCCGACCGATAAGGTCGGGTTTCGCGGTCGCGCTTCCCTGCTCTGCCGCGCTGTTGAACGCCGGGTCTTTGGCCAGCCGCAACCGGTCGACCACGCGCCCGATCAGTTCGGGCGATCGCAGCGCCTGCACCTCGGTATCGACCGCCGCCGAATCGGGGTCGGTGGTCGGCACGACCGAATCGACGTTGATGACCCGTTCGGCGGTGCGTTCGAGCGCGACCTGCGCGGTGGCAAGGTAGCGCGGCTCGGCGGCAAGATAGGCGGCGGCAGCGATCACCGCCGCCGCGAACATCGCCGCACACAGCACCATCCATCGTCGGCGCAGCACGGCGCCGACGCGGCGCAGGTCGATGAGCGCCGCCCGGTCGACCTGCGGGTCGGCTTCTCGGCGGGACGGCGTACGCCGCGTCGCTGTTTCCATGTTACGCGGCTGCCAGAAAGGCGCGGACGGCCGGTGCGATGTCGGGACGCGCCAGCGCCATGGCCAGCGTCGCGGTCACGAAACCGCTCTTGTCGCCGCAATCATAGCGATTGCCCGCAAAGGTCACGCCGTGAAAGGGCTGTTCACCGATCATCCTCGCCAGCGCGTCGGTCAACTGAATCTCCCCGCCAGCGCCTTCTTCCTGGCTGCTGAGAACATGCATCACCTGCGGCTGAAGGATATAGCGGCCGATCACCGCCAGGTTCGACGGCGCAACGTCGGGCGCGGGCTTTTCGACCAGTCCCTTGACCTCGGTTATCGCCCCGGCGCGCGTGCCCGGGGTCACGATGCCATATTTATAGGTGTCCTCTGCGGCCACTTCCTCGGTGCAGATCAAATTGCCGCCCAGTTCGGCATAGGCTTCGACCATCTGTTTCAGGCAGCCGGGTTCGCCGACCATCAGGTCGTCGGGCAACAGGACGGCAAAAGGCTCGTCGCCCACGATATGACGGGCGCACCAGACCGCATGGCCCAGCCCCAGCGGCTCCTGCTGCCGCACGATCGCGATGTCGCCGGGCGGGGGCCTGGTGCCGTCAAGCGCGGCGAGCGACTTGCCGCGCCGCGCCATCGCCTCTTCCAGTTCGAACGCATGATCGAAATGGTCTTCGATCAGGCTCTTGCCCCGGCTGGTCACGAAAATAAACTGTTCGATGCCCGCTTCGCGCGCCTCGTCGACGGCATATTGAATCAGCGGCCTGTCGACCACCGGCAGCATCTCCTTGGGCATCGACTTGGTCGCCGGCAGGAACCGGGTCCCAAGGCCGCCAATGGGGAACACGGCCTTGCGTATCTTTCGCATCTTTCCACCCTTTTCTGGTCACTGGGTTCCCCCCCAAAAACCAGCAATCGGATCGTCAGCCACGATCGCCACGCGCTGACAAACGGGACGTGTGCATTTACGCTGCATTGCAGCAAGAGCCGGGCGCCGAAGCGTGTTCAATCTGCGCCCGACTTATTTCAGAGCTTGGGCGGCGTCCCGGCAAAGGACACACCGCCCGGCACGGTCCCGCCGCCGCGCGACCGCACCAGCGGGGTGCCCGGCGGCACCTGGATGTCGTGCGAACCGATGATAATCCGCGCGGGACCGTTGTTGACGTCAAAGATCGGCCACCCCCGGTCGCTTTTCACCGTCAGATGCTCGATATAGATCAGCAGCGGTTCCTGCGCGCCCTTGGTCGCCATGATCGAAAAGTGATTCGTGTCGCCGATGCCGCCGATCTTGATCGGGTCCAGGCTGATAAGCCGCGTCGCGCGGATGCTCGACCACAGCCGGAAATTGCGCGCGTTGCGCCCGCTGACGCAATCGTCGAGGGTCGTCTCGGTCGATTTCAGGTCGAATCCGCCGTCGCTATTGTCCCACGCGGCGCATTGGCGGAACAGAAAGCGCGCATTGCCGCGCTCGGTCGAAAAACCGTCGCCGTTCCAATATTGCTTGTCCTTACGCTGCCACTGGAACCCGCGCATGAAACACCGCTCGATCCGAAAATCATGCGCCGTGTCGGCAAAGGCGATTCCCACCGGCAGGTCGGTCGATCCCGTCGCCAGCGTCCCGCTGGCGCTGACATCCTGAATCGTGCCGTGACTGCTGTCGTAACGGATACGCGCAAAGCTGCGCACCAGGCCGGTTGCCCGCGCCCCGCGGACGTGAAGCCCGGTGCTGCCCGCGTTGACCAGTTCCGGCGCCGCCGTATTTTCGATGACGCGATAGCCGCCGTCGACCCGGATGTTGGAAATCTGCACGTCGCGGACGGGTTCGCGGACGACGAACAGGCCGTTGCCGACGTCGCGCGCGCGGACGCCGCGATAAACGCCCCGCGATCGGACATAATAGACAGGCTGTCCGCCTGCGGCGATATGAATCGCGTCCATCGCGATACGGGACGGCGGGGGAGCCATGCGGTGCTGGATAATCGCGCCGCCGGACACGGCCAGCGCGATGCGGCATGGCGTGGCCCAGCCGCGATCAATGCCGCGACGGGCACCGACGTCGCGGCGTCACACGCGCGGCATCCGTCAAATGGAAAGTCCCCATATGGGAAGGCCGACGACAAGCCGCGTCCGGCTGAACCGGCGAAAGCCCGCTTCACCCGAATCGATGGGATCCGGTATCGCCATCGCATCTTTCCCCATGGAGGGCGTCCGCCCGTTGATCGCGATCGCGGACGACAGCGTTCGCTGAACCACCGTCCGCCGTTCGGCGGCATCGCGTCCGAAATAATGAAGGGCGGGCGGCGGCGGGCCCTCGTGGAGCGCCGCGATCGCATCCTTGATCCGGGCATAGTTGCACAGCGGCAGGATCGGCGCGCAAACCGCTTCGCGCAGCACCAGCATGTCCGCGCGCGCGTGGCGTATGATGTAAAGCGGCAGTCCGGCGCCCCGCGCTTCGGCGGCCATCACCTCGCCGCCACGCGCGCGGGCGTCGTCCAACAGCCGCGCCAGCCGCTCCGGATCATGATGCACGGGGCGCGCCGCCCCTGCGGCGGGCTCCATCGCCGCGCGCCACAACCATGCGGCGACCGCTTCCTCCTGATCGTCGGGCACCAACAGATAATCGGGCGCCGGGAACCAAGGGTCGCCGCCGGACCGCCTGTGTGCGACAATATTGTCCGCCGCCGCCGCGACATCGGCGGACCGGCCCAATATCGCGGCCGACCTGCCCGAAAGCATGACGCCCCCCGCGCCGCCCCCCACCTGTCCGCCCGTTGCGAGCAGGTCGACCGCCCCGTCGGCCAGTACGCCACCGGGCACAATCGTCACTTCCAGCGCGTCGAAAAAATCGGGCAGCAGCCGCGCGATCAGGTCGGAGAGGTTGGGCGACCCCGCGCCGAATTGCAGCACCGCCCGATTGCCCGCGGCCAACGCCCCCGCAAGACCATCCACCGCCTGGACCAGCGGCATCGGTCCGCGCACCGATATGCCGACGACGCCGATCGGCAGATGCTCGATATGGTCGCCGCCGCCCAGCCGCGCGATCAGGCTGCGGCGTACGCGCCTGTCCATCCATGCGCCGACGCCGTCGATTGCCGCGCGCAGGATGCCAAGCGCCGGCGCGACTTCGGCAAGCCACGCCGACTCGGCATCGCGATTCGCCCCGTCGGCGACCAGCGCCGCGCACAGCGCGTCGCCATGTTGTTCGATCAAATCGGCCGCGCGGGTCAACCGATCACGGCGGACGGCCAGCGACACGGGCAGTTCGGCAAAAAACGCCGCGCGTTGCGCTTCCAGCATCCCCTCCATTCCCCCACTTGTCGCATCCATCTTCTAATCGGACGCCGACGCGTGGCAAGTTCAAGTCGAAACGTTTTGTTGCAGTGCAGCCAATCGGCCCCCGGATCGTTTGAGCAAAGCCGCAAGCCATCGCCGCCTAACATTTTGAATTTCGTACATTTGTCCCATTTTGAATCGCGTTTGGGACGACAATCGCTTCGCCTTTCAATTCGCTCTGTTCAAAGCTGCCAAGTTGACCCTGTGCCCCGACACGGTGATTGTTCGCAGGCGCAGCAAAAAGCGCCTTCGCATAATAAAGGGAGCAACGCGTAATGCGTATCGTGATGATCGGGTCCGGCTATGTCGGGCTCGTTTCGGGCGCATGTTTTGCCGATTTCGGCCATCATGTGACCTGTGTCGACAAGGACGCCAACAAGATCGCCAGCCTTCGTGCCGGCGGCATCCCCATCTATGAGCCCGGACTGGACGATCTGGTCGCGCGCAATGTCGCGGCGGGCAATCTTGATTTCACGACCGAGCTTTCGGACGCCGTCGGCGCCGCCGATGTTGTGTTCATCGCCGTCGGTACGCCCAGCCGCCGCGGCGACGGCCATGCCGACCTGTCCTATGTCCACGATGCGGCGCGCGAAATCGCCGGGGCGCTCAGCGGCTTTACCGTGATCGTCACCAAATCGACCGTGCCCGTCGGCACCGGCGACGAGGTCGAACGGATCATCCGCGATTGCAACCCCGTCGCTGAGTTCGCGGTCGCCTCCAACCCCGAATTTCTGCGCGAAGGCGCGGCGATCGAGGATTTCAAGCGCCCCGACCGCGTCGTGATCGGCATAGAGGATGATCGCGCCCGTGCCCCGCTGGAGGAAGTCTATCGTCCGCTGTCGCTCAACAAGGCGCCGGTCATCTTCACCCGCCGCCGCACCAGCGAGCTGACGAAATATGCCGCGAACGCCTTCCTCGCGATGAAGATCACCTTCATCAACGAAATCGCCGACCTGTGCGAACGTGTCGGCGCCGATGTTCAGGAGGTCGCGCGCGGCATCGGGCTCGACAACCGGATCGGCGGCAAGTTCCTGAACGCGGGTCCGGGCTATGGCGGATCCTGTTTTCCCAAGGACACGCTGGCACTGATGAAGACGGCGCAGGACCATGACGCCCCGCTTCGGCTGGTCGAGGCGACGGTCGCGGTCAACGATCAGCGCAAGCGCGCCATGGGGCGCAAGGTGATCGCCGCGATGGACGGACAGGTGCGCGACCGCACCGTCGCGATCCTCGGCCTGACCTTCAAACCGAACACCGACGACATGCGCGACGCGCCTTCGATCGCGATCATTCAGGCGTTGCAGGACGCCGGCGCAAAGGTGCGCGCCTATGACCCCGAGGGGATGGACGCCGCCGCCAAGGTGCTGACCGACGTGGAATACAGCACATCCGCCTATGCGGCCGCCGACGGCGCGGCGGCGACGGTGATCGTTACCGAATGGGACGCTTTCCGTGCGCTCGACCTTGGGCGACTGGCGGCGACGATGGCCGACCCGGTGCTCGTCGACCTGCGCAACATCTATCCGCCCGAACGGGTCGAGGCGGCGGGCCTGCGCCATGTCGGCGTCGGCCGTCCGGCCCCGCGGGACGACAGCGACGACACCTCTGACGCAAGGCAGGCAGCATGACCGCGCGCAGCCCCATCCTCGTCACCGGCGCCGCCGGCTTCATCGGCCATGCGGTGTCGGAACGGCTGCTGGCGCGCGGTGAGCGCGTCATCGGCCTCGATAATTTCACCGACTATTATGACGTCGCGCTGAAAAAGGCGCGCACGGCGCGGCTGGTCGACAATTTCAATTTCCGGCTGATCGACGGCGACGTCGCCAGCCCCGGACTGGTCAGCGAACTGGTGGAGGCGAACGGCGTGCGCCGCATCGTCCACCTCGCGGCCCAGGCGGGCGTGCGCTACAGTCTCGAAAATCCCTTCGCCTATGAACATAGCAATCTGAAAGGGCATCTGTCCGTCCTCGAAGCGGCGCGGCACGCGGGCAATATCGACCATCTCGTCTATGCCTCGTCCAGTTCGGTCTATGGCGACCGGCCGCTTGGCGGGACCGGCTTTCGCGAGGACGAACCCTGCACCGCGCCCGTTTCGCTTTATGCGGCGACCAAGCGCAGTTGCGAATTGATGAGCCAAAGCTACGCCACGCTTTACGGCCTGCCGCTCAGCGGGCTGCGCTTCTTCACCGTCTATGGCCCCTGGGGCCGGCCCGACATGGCCTATTATGGCTTCGCGCAGAAAATCCTGCTCGGCCAGTCGATCGAGGTGTTCGGCGAAGGGCGGATGGCGCGCGACTTTACCTATATCGACGACATCGTCGATGGCGTGGTCGGCGTGCTCGACAAGCCCGCGGCGAAGGGCGAGCATCGTCTGCTCAACATCGGCGACTGCAATCCGGTCGGACTGATGGACATGATCGCGCTGCTCGAACGCGCGCTCGGACGCCCTGCGATCAAGTTGATGCGGCCGATGCAGCCGGGCGACGTGACCGCGACCTATGCCGACATCTCGGCGATCAACGCGCTGACCGGATATAGTCCTAAAGTGCCGCTCGCGCGCGGGATCGAACGGTTCGTGGATTGGTATCTGGGTGAAATCGAAAGTGGCGGAAGAGGACCGATGGCAGCGGTGGCCTGAGCCGGACAATCCGGCCGGACGCCTTTGGAGTTAGAAGATGCTGCAACGGACGAATATGTCTGCCAGCGACCCCGCAGGGTCGCCCACGATCTGCGTGACCGGGCTACGCGGCTTTCCCCATGTCATGGGCGGGGTCGAAAGCCATTGCGAGGAACTGCTTCCGCGCATCAAGACGCTGTGGCCCGACCATCGCTCGGTCGTGCTTGGCCGCGCACCCTATCTGCCCGAACCTATTGGCGAGCATCGCGGCGTCGAGATCATCGGCCTCCCCTGCCCGCGCTCCCAGCATCTGGAGGCGGTGGTATCGACGCTGCTCGCCGTCCTGTCCGCGCGTCGGCGCGGCGCCGGACTGATCCATATCCATGCGATCGGCCCCGGCCTGCTGGCCCCTCTCGCCCGGATGCTCGGCCTGAAAGTCGTGGTGACGCATCATGGCACCGACTATCATCGCGCCAAATGGGGCCTTTTCGCCCGCACCGCCCTGCGCACGGGTGAATGGCTGGCGCTCAGCTTCGCCAACCGGGTCATCGCCGTGTCGCCGTCGCTTGCCGCGCAGTTGCGCCGCAATTTCCCGAAACGCGCGGACGCGATCACCTATATTCCCAACGGCACCTCGGACCTGCCCGGCGATGCCGATCCCGCGCTGGCGCTCGAACGGATCGGCGTCGATGACGGCGATTTCCTGCTCGCCGTCGCGCGGCTCGTCCCCGAAAAGGGCCTGCACGACCTGATCGACGCCTATGAGCGGTCGAACTGCACCGCAAAGCTCGTCATCGCCGGGTCGGCGGATCATGAAAGCGCCTATGCCCGCGACCTGCTCGCGCGCGCCAGCGACCGGATCATCTTTGCCGGTGTCCAGTCGCGCGCAACATTGAAATGCCTGTATGAACACTGCGCCCTGTTCGTGATGCCCTCTTATCACGAGGGGCTTCCGATCGCGGCGCTGGAGGCGGCAAGCTGCGGCGCGCGGATGTTGTTGAGCGACATTCCGGCCAATCTCGACATCGGGCTCGATCCGCGGAATTATTTCCCCATGGGCGATGTCGCGGCGCTGACTGATCGGCTGAACGCCGACTGCGCGGATTTTCAGGTCGATCGCGACACCGTCCGCGCCCGTTTCAGTTGGGACAAGGCGGCGGCGGATACGCTCGACGTCTATCGCGCCGCGCTGGCCAAGGGGCGGCCGGTGCCGCGCCCCGCCGCCTATCCGGGTGCGGTCGAGGCCTAGCCCTAACCGCCAAGCCGCGCGACGACCATCGCGCGGTCTGTCGCATCGATCGGCCCGCTGACGTCGATGCCGCCGTCGGTTCGCGTCGCAACGCCGGCCACCGGATGCCAGGCATTCGCCCGCCACTCCCAGCTTCGCACGCGCCAGCGCCCCGGCCCATCGGCATCGATCGCCAGCGTCGGCCGCCCCGACCTCTCGGTCCCCGCGCCTGCTTCGGCCTTCGCCGTACAGACGCTGGCGGCGGCAGTGCCCGCCATTGCGGTCATCATCGTTCGTCGATCCATCGAATAACCTCCTAGGGAAAGGGCCGCAAAAATCAGGGCGCGGCGATTTTTTCGGGTAGCGTCTGGTGTGCGCGCGGGGCTGTGCGGCCCGTCACCCGCCCGATGATCGCCTTGCCCATCCGCTGTCCTGGCAGTTCGACCAGCCTATATGTGGCAAAGGCGAGCGCATAGGTCGCCGGCACCACCACCGCCCCGGTCAGGACGAAACGTCCGATCGCGCCAAGCCCCAGGCCGAACTGCCCGATAACCGCCGCCGCGACCGGCTGAAGGATCAACAGGTGGATCAGATAGGTGCCATAGGAAAGCTCGCCCAGCCAGTAAAAGGGCCGACTGCCGAACAATCGCGACACCCATGCGATCATGCCGATCCGGCGCCAGTGAACCAGCGCGAAGAAACCGATGACGAGAAACTCACGTACCACGATATGCAGCAGATCCTGTTCGCCGCCGATCGGAATCGCGGCAAGCAGCATCGCGGCGCCAAGGCGGGTTCCCAACTGCGCGCGGCTGTCGCCCGGATCGACCGCGATCAGCATCCCGGCGAGGAAAAGCTGAAGCTTCAGCGGCAGAAAGGACGGCATCGGAAATTCGACGCCCGCCGCGCGGACGAACAGCGCGATACCCACGCCGATCGCCGCCGCCAGCAGGGCGGATGCGACCCATCCCAGCCGCCGCCCGAGCAGGATCAGAAATGGAAAGGCGAGATAGAATTGCATCTCCAGCCCCAGGCTCCAGTCGGGCAGCGGCGTCCGAAACGCATAGTCCGGTAACAGCCCGAACAGAAAACTGAGGTGGAGGGCGATATTCGTGAACCCCGCGTCCGTATATCGTTCGGGCGGCTGGAGCGCCTGACCCAGAAAGCTGTCGATGGCCACCCGGTCGGCATAGATCATCGGTCCCGCGATCAGCGCCGCCGCCAGCGTCACATAGAAAAGCGGCGCCAGCCGAAAGAAGCGGCGGGTCCAGAACGCCGCCCATGTACCGGGCGCCGTCCAGTCCTCGCTCGCCGCGCGCAGCCTGTACTGGAACATCATCAGAAAGCCGGACAGCAGGATGAACAGGTCGACCCCCAGGTCGGGTTGGCTCATCAGCGGCAGGCGAAAACCGGTGAGGATCATCATATGGCCGATGAGCACCCACAGCGCCGCGACGCCGCGAAGGCCGTCCAGGCACTCGACTCGCCGAACGTCCATCGCACACCTCCGTCATCGTCCGCCGATGTTCGATCTGATAGCCGCATCGTCCTGCGAAACCCTTTCAAATCGGTCAAATGCCCCGGCGGGACGACGAAGCGGGTCGGCGTGTGTGCGCTGCAACAAATTGGCGTGTTAAGGGTTGTTCACAGGCCGATTCAGCCGAAAAGCCAGCGAGGAAAAATGCCGCATCGAAAGCGGATCCTGTTCGCCATCAACTCGCTTGCGGGAGGGGGCGCCGAGCGCGTTCTCGCGACCCTCCTCGGTGGTTCGGACCCGTGGCGGCCGCGTTACGACATCCATCTCGCGCTGCTCGACGACGAACCGCGCGCCTATGACGCGCCCGATTGGGTCACGGTCCATCAACTCGATTGCCGCCACAAATTGCTGCCAAGCCTGATCCAGCTTCGCGCGCTTGTCGGCCGGCTGGCACCCGACGCGACGCTCAGTTTCCTGACCCGTGCCAATATCGCCAATGCCGCCGCGATGGCGGGGCGCGGTCGGCCGTGGCTCATCAGCGAACGGGTGAACACCAGCGCCCATCTGGGCGATGCTCGCGCCGCAAAGGCCATGGTGCGCCTGGTCTATCCCCGCGCCGCGCATGTCATCGCGGTGTCGGAGGGGGTGGTGGACGACCTCGCCGCCCATTTCGGCGTCTCGCGCGCCCGCATGTCGGCGGTCGCCAATCCGGTCGATCATCGCCGCATCGCCGAACTGGCCGCCGAACCGCCCGCCTTCGTGCCGGACGGCCCCTATATCGTCGCGGCCGGACGGCTGGTGCCGAACAAGAATTTCCCCCTGCTGCTCCGCGCTTATGCAAAGGCCGCGCCGTCCGCCCGACTCGTCATTCTGGGCGAAGGGCCGGACCGCGGCGCGCTGACCGCGCTGGCCGCGTCGCTGGGTATCGCCGACCGCGTCGATATGCCCGGCTTTGTCGCCAATCCCTTTGCCATGGTCGCCCGCGCACAGGCCTATGCCATGCCCTCGAACGCAGAGGGTTTTCCCAATGGCCTGGTCGAAGCGATGGCATGCGGGATCGCCGTCGTCGCCACCAACTGCGCGTCCGGCCCGTCGGAGATTCTGGCGGGACGGCCGCGCGAGGCCATCACCGGCGCGATCGACGTCGATGCCGGCGCGCTGGTTCCGACCGACGATGTCGACGCCTTTGCCGCCGCGCTGGGCCGGACGCTCGCCGAACCACGGCGCAGCACATGCGGCCGCAACGCACGGCAAAGGTCGCTGGCCTATGGCGTGGAACAGGCCGCCGCAAATTATTGGGCCAGGATAGAGGCGGCGCTGGCGGCGCCATCGACCAGGCCCGAACCGATAGACACCATAAAGTTACGCCCGGGAGTAAGTTCATGAATTGGTCGAAACAGATCGCGCTCGTCGGCGCATTGTCGATACTCGGCGGGTGCGCCGGACAGAGCCCGCTTGCCGGAAGCGGGGCCGCCCCGCCGCCCGCCACGGCGTTCGTCCTGTCGCCGGGGGACAAGATCAAGGTCCTGACCTATGGCGAAGAAACGCTGACCGGCGATTTCGAGGTTTCGCCCGCCGGAACGATCGCCTTTCCGCTGATCGGAGAGGTCGAGGCCGCGGGATTGCAAACCGGCGAATTGTCGAAAGCGATCGAGGCGAAGCTGGGCAGCGGCTATCTGCTCGACCCCAAAGTGTCGATTCAGGTCGCCAATTTCCGCCCCGTCTATGTGCTGGGCGAAGTGAACAAGCCGGGCGAATATCCCTATACACAGGGGCTGACGGTGCGCGGCGCGGTCGCCAAGGCCGACGGCTTCACCTATCGCGCCAATGAAAAGCGCGTCTTCCTGAAACGGGCGGGAGAGGCGGGCGAACAGGAATATCCGATGGCCGCCGATCTGCCGGTGCTTCCCGGCGACACGATCCGTTTCGGCGAACGCTATTTCTGATGGACATGGCCGCGTCCACGGCGTCCGCGCCGACGTTCGACGAACCGCTGTCGGATGACAGCGGCAAGCCGCATCTGCGCGGCTGCCCCGTCAGTTTTGCCAAGCTCAAGGCGCTGCTCGCCGCCGATCTTTATCGCTATGCGGGCCGCGTCGGCTTTGGTGCCTTTGCCCGCCATTATGCCTTTACCCCGGGCTATAAATATACCGTCCTGATGCGGACCACGGGCTGGCTCAAACTCAAACCCGCAAAGGCTTTCGGCCTATATCCCGTCGCCAAATGGCTGCTGCTGCGCGCACGATATAAATATGGCTTTGCCATCCCCGAATATATGGAGATCGGGCCGGGCCTGTTCCTCAACCGCTTCGGCGGATTCTATTTCCACGGCGACACGGTGCTGGGCAGCAATGTGAACGTCACGCACGGGGTCGTGCTGGGCTATATGAACCGTGGCGCGCGGCGCGGCGCGCCGGTCATCGGCGACCGCAGCTTTCTGGGTTCGGGGGCAAAGGTCATCGGCGGCATTCATGTCGGTGTCGAGGCCGCGATCGGCGCCAATGCCGTCGTGACGCGCGACGTTCCCGACCGCGGCGTCGTGGGCGGCATTCCGGCAAAGCTGCTGTCCGATCAGGGGTCCGACGGCTATATCAACCGCGTGGCGCCGCCGCATCTTCTGGCGGCCTGCGAAGGCGCGCTCCATGGGTCGCGGACATCCGCCCGGCCGGACGCTACAGCCCCGAAAAGGTAAGGCCCACCGAAACGCGATTTTCCGTAAATTCGCGGCCGGCGTTGAGGCCCAGGCTCGATTGATTGCGCCGCTGCGCATCGACCCGCAACGCTATCCGCTTGCTCACCAGCCACGACGCGCTGCCGCGCCATGTCCAGCGGTCGTCACGCCGTTCGATATTGTTGAAATCCCGCTTTTCCAGCTCGCCGCCAACGCCGATAATCAGGTTGCGCAGCAACTCATAATCGGCGCGGAGCGTCATCTCGGTGGCAAGATAGCCGGTGGCGCCGTTGACCCCGGTTTCGCGAACGCTGCGGTCGATGGTGCCGGTGATCGTCACCAGCGGCGTCAGGAAATAGGCGAGCTCGCCGCGCACCAGCAAACCCGACACATCCTCGAACTCGACCGGCCGATAATCCTGGCGAAGATAACCGAGCCGCATCGATCCGCGCGCCTTGCGCCCCAGTTCGAAACTGGCGCCACCCGCCACTTCAAAACCGCTGGAATCGCGCGCCGGGACGGGGCCGATGCGCTCGCGATAATCGCGGCGGTTGACCGACCCCGCGACGAACAGCGCGATACTGGGGCTCAACGCATATTCGCCGATCGCGGTGCCGGTATAGCTGCTATGGTCGCGAAAATCCTGATCGATATTGTCGCCGCCGGGCGTCACGCTGTCTTCGTAATTGCGGTTTTCGACATCGACGACCCCCCGGACGCGCAGCCGGTTAAAGACATGGGTATAGGTCGCGGTGGCGCCGCTCACGGTAAAGCGGATGGGCCGGGACGCCTGCGTCGGGCTGTCGGGCGACACACGTTCCATCGCATAGCGGCCATGGCGCGCCGTCACGTTCAGCGTGTCGGACTTGCCGATGATATAGGATGCCCCGGCATTGACCGAATATTGGGTGGCATTCTCGCTCGCGCGGTCGGCATAGCGCAGCAGGTCCAGCTCGCCGTCCAGCGACAGCCGCAACGTCGGCGACGGCCGGACCAGCGACACGCGCGGGCGGATGCGCAGATAGGCATCGCCGATGCGATTGTCCCGCTGGGCATAAAGATTGTCGTCATAACCCGCCCCGATCGCCATGCGCGGCAACAGTTCGAGGACGCCGACGTGGATCGGTTCGGGCGTATAGTCGGGCCGGCGGCGTTCCAGCACCGCGATGTTGCGATCCCGCCCAAAGCTATTTTCGCTCGCCACCGAACCCAGGCCGTCGGTGGCATCCGATTTCTGCGCCAGCGCGGGCGACGCGATGCCGCCGCTGCCCAGCAGCGCCAACAGGATCGCCCTTTTCATCGGCGCGCCAGCGTCACGAGGATCGGCCGGTGGTCGGACCCGGTCGCGGGCAATCGCCGCGCCGACACCAGCCCCCAATCGGGCCCGGCATACAGATGATCGATCGGCAGCACGGAAAACGCGCGCGGCCAGCTTGGCATCGCGCGCGTCATTCGCGTCATCGGTGCAAAGGCGCGATCCTGCTCTCGCATCGCCGCCGCCCAGGGAGTGAGGTTCATGTCTCCCGCAACGATCAAGCGGTCACGTTCGATCCGTGCCAGCGCCCGCGCTACGTCGCGTCTGCGCACCGCCTGATCGCGCGATGTCGGCCATGGATAGTGAAAGGTCGCCACCGTCAGCGGCGCCGTGCCCGGCGGCGCGATCCGCGCCCACAGCAAAGGCGGACCGAATTTCCGGCCCGCGCGGTCCTTCAGGAAATAATCGCTGTCCACGATCGGCCAGCGCGACAGGATAGCGAGGTCGCATCCGGGCGGGCATTGCGTGGCATAGGCGAAATGCTGGTTCAGCGCCGCCAGCATCGGGCGAAAATTGCCGTTGACCTCCTGTAACATCACGATGTCCGCCCTGGCATCGATGATCGCCTGCGCGGTGTCGGCGGGATTGCTGTTGTCGGCCCACACATTGTGCGTCAGCACGCGAAGCTGCGCGCCGCCCGCGCCTGCCGCCGGAACATCCCGCAAAAATTCGGGCGCCATGCCGATCGCGACCGGCACCAGCCCGATCAGCGCCGCGGCGATGGTCCAGCGCCGCCGTCGCCGCGCCAGCCCCAGCCCGATCAGCGTCACGACAGCAAACAGCGGCAGAAAGGACGCCAGCGGATCGAGCGGCGGGGCCAGTCCACCGGCCAGCGCCGCCCACGCGGCAAGGCAGCCCCCGCCGACCAGCACCACCCCCAGGACCCGCACCGCCCTCACGCGCGGGCGAACAAGCGTTCACGCAGGGCATGGCTGGATTGGCGGAGCGGCGCGGGGATCAGCTTGGCCGCGAGCAGCAGCGCCGCCGTGCTCGCCCCTTCGGGCAGGTAAATGTCCCCCATGCGGATCGACGTGCGGCCCGGATATTTCATCGCATAGCGCGCATAATGGGCGATTTCCTGGTTGACGAGCCGCCGCAGCAGCGCCGCCTCTTCCCTTGTCGCGCCGGTCATCATCGCGCGCGCGGTGTCGACCAGGCACGGCAGGTCGAGCGTCGTCGTCGACTTGCTCACCTTGTTGTCGCTGTCGCGGTGAAAGGTCGCCGTGACGCGCGGGTCGTACCGCAGCGGCCCCTGCCGCACCGCGCGCAGCCACAAATCCTTGTCGCCGCCGCGCACCGCGCGTCCTTCGGGAAACAGGCCCGCCGCGAACAGCGTGTCGCGCCGGATGGCGATCGCCCCGGTCCACATCGGGCATTCGCGCACCGCCAGCCATGCCGACACAAAGGCCGCGAAATCCAGGGTGAGCGCCTGTTCCAGTTCGGCCGCGATCCGCTGCGGCTGCGCGCGGTTCGCGAAACGGTGGTCGAACCGCGTCGCCGCGGCGCACACCTGCGGGTCCGCCGCGATGCCCTCCGCCAGCACCGCCAGATGGTCGGCGGCCCACAGGTCGTCGGCGTCCAGAAAGGCGATCCAGTCGCCGCCCGCCGCCCGGATGCCGACATTCCGCCCCGCATAGCCGCCCGGCCCCGGCGTCGGCAGGTCCAGCAATTTTATCCGGTCGTCATCCATCGCGGCGACCAGGTCGCGGCCGCCATCGGTCGATCGATTGTCGATCACCAATATCTCGTGCGCCGCAAATGTCTGGGACAGCGCGCTGTCGATGGCCGCGCGCACATGCGCGGCCTTGTTATACAGCGGCATGACCACCGAAAAGCGCGGCGAATATCCGGGGCCGCTCATCAATCGCGCGCGGCCTTTTGCCCGCCCGCCAGGTCGAGATATTCGGCCACCGCCACGCCGGCAAGCTGCACGGTCAGCAACATCACGGCCAACCGCCGCCGCAACGACAATTCGCGCGTGATCGCCGCGCGGCGCAGCCGCCGGGCGGTGTCGAACGCCGTGACGCCAAGCACATTCGCAAGCCGCCGGGGACCGGCGGTGCGGTCCCAGCGTCCCCCGCTTAGCCGCTGGCGCTTGCGGACCAGTTCGGCGCGGCTCGCGCGCACCGGGTGCAGTACCCGCATCGCCGGGATATAGATCAGCGGCCTGCCCGATTCCTGGATGCGCAGCGCCATCTGCCGGTCGCCGCCCGATTTCAGCGCCGCGTCGAAACCGCCCAGTTCGCGAAGCAGTGCCGTTTCGCTGGCCCAGTTCGCGGTCGCGCAATTGCCGCGCGCCGCATGGGCCTGCGGGAAGCTGAACAACCGTTCGTAATCGCCGAACACCTCGCTTTCCGGCGCGATCTCGTCGACCAGTTCGATCTGACCGGCAAGCACGCCGAAACCGGGATTGGCCGCCGCCGCCGACAATATCTGTTCCAGCCAGTCGGGCGCGGGCTCGCAATCGGCGTCGGTAAAGGCGGTGATCGGGGCCATCACCCGCTCGATCCCCATATTGCGCGCGGCATAGGAACCGGGACGTATTTCCTCCAACAGTTCGACGCGCGAATAGGACCGCGCGATCCGCGCCGTGGCGTCGTTCGATCCATTGTCGACGACGATGATCTGAAAGGCATCCTGCGGCACCGTCTGCCGCGCCAGCGCGTCGAGACAGCGGGCCAGCACCGCCTCGCCATTCCATACCGGTATGATGACTGCGACTTGAAACATGAATGTCCCTGTTCAGTGTCCCCGCGCCTGTTCAATCGGCCCCGCACCCCGCCCCGGTCAACCATATGCTGCACCTGCGAAGACGAATTGCCCCTTTGGCCGGACGACTGGAGCGGGAATGCCTTCGCTCTCAAATAATTGCCCGCTACCAAGGGATCGCCTTGGGCCGCTTGTCGGTACGGCATTGGTATCGGCGTGACGAGGAGGCGCATAATCCGTGGCTAAACCCCTCCCCGAATCGAGCCCCGCCGCCGAAGTGCTGGTGGTATCGCTCGAATCGGCGCAGGCGCGGCGCGCCGCCTTTGCGGCGCGGGCCGCCGAAACTTCGCTTAAATGGCGCTTTTTCGATGCCTGCACCGCGCCGTCGCCGGACATGACGATCGACGAAGCCGCGATCCGCCGGAACAAGGGCCGCCCGATGAGCCGGGGAGAGATCGGCTGCTATGCCAGCCATTTCTCGATTTGGCAGGACATGATCGCGCGCGGCGTCGGTCAGGCGATCGTACTGGAGGACGACACGGTCGTCGACTGGGCCTATCTCGAACCCCTCGCCCGCACCGATCTTCATGCAGAGGGGATCGACTATCTCCGGCTCTATTCCAAACGGCCGACGTGGCAGCGCGTGGTGCGACAGGATTTCCTTCAGCATTCGCGCGCGATCGTCGAACTGATCGGGCTGGCCTATGGAACACAGGGCTATGCGATCACGCTCGACGGCGCGCGGCGGCTGGCCGCGCATTGCCGTACCGTCCGGCGCCCGATCGACGATGAAATGGATCGGTCATGGGCGCATGGCCTGCCCAATCTCGCCCTTTATCCGGCACCGATCCTCGAAGCCGCGGTGGTTTCGGACATCGGCAATTCGCGGTTCCGGCCCAAGACCGATCCGCTTTATCATTCGGCGAAGCAACGGGTCTGGCGCCAGGTCGAACGCGCACGGATGCGGATGCTGAAAGCGAGGCGCCTGCTTGACCGCTGATCGCCCCGCCCGCTTCGACGCCGGGTTACGCGCGCGCAGCCGCAGTTCGATCGGCTGGACGGTCACGCGGTTCCTGTCGGACCAGATATTCTCTTTCGTCGTCTTCGTCATTCTCGCGCGCCTGCTGACGCGCGCGGACATCGGCGCCTTTGCCGTGATGGCCGTAACGGCAGAGGCCTTTCGCATCATCGCCACCGCCGGTCTGGTTCAAACGATCGCGCGCAAACGCGATATGACGCCGGCCTTCCTCGACACCATCTATCGCTCGCAACAGGCCTTTTCCTTCCTCTCCGCAATCTTGATCGCCGCGCTGGCGGGACCGATCGCGGGCTGGATGGACGCGCCGGCCATCGCCCTGCCGCTCGCGGTGATGAGCCTGACGCTGCCGATTTCATCGTTCGGCGCGACGCATATGGCGCTGCGGCTGCGCGAATTCGGGCACCGGACCACGGCGCTGCGGTCGGTCGTCGGCGGCTTGATCGGCGGCGCGTGCGCGGTTGCCGCGGCCTTCGCCGGACTGGGACTGTGGAGCCTCGTCATCCAGCGCCTTGTGACCGAAATCGTCGGCGTATTCCTGTCGCGCGGGTCCTATGACTGGACGCCCGGATGGCAGTTCGACTTTGCCATCCTGCGCGCCAATCTGATGCTGAATGCCAGCCTGATTTACGTTCAACTCGCCTTTCTGGCGACGGTGCGGGTTCAGGAAATGGCGATCGGCGCCGGGATCGGGCTTGCCGCCGTCGGCATTTATCGCACCGCGTGGCGCACCGTCGAACTGATCGGGCGCGGCGCGATCCAGCCCTTTACCCAGGTCGCGGTCCAGACGCTCGCGCGGGTCAAGGACGACCCCGCCGAACTGCGCCATGCCTATCGCTGGATGATCTCGCGCGCGGCGGCGCTCTCCTTTCCCGCGCTCGTCGGCTTTGGCGCGCTGGCGCCCATCGCGATCCCGACCGTGTTCGGCGCCAAATGGGCGGAGGCCGGGCAATTGGCCCAGATTTTCGCATTCATGGCGGTGCCCTTCACGCTCAATTTCTTCGCCTCGCCTTCGCTCAGCGTGCTGGGCGCGTCGCGCAGCCTGATCTCGCTGTCGACGACGCAGCTCGTGCTGGGTGTCATCCTGACTCTCGCGGCGCTGCCCTATGGCCTGTTCGCGGTTGCCGTGTCCTATGTGGGGCGCGCCTATCTGACGCTGCCGATGCAGATCTGGCTGCTCCGCCGCGCCTCCGGCATTCGTCCCGCCGACAGTTTCCGCGCCGTCAGGGCGCCGCTTATCGCGTCCACGCTGATGGGGGTGGCGCTGGCGATCGCGATGCGCCTGCTCGACACGCACATCACGGGTTGGCAGCTTTTGCTGCTGCTCGTCGCGCTTGGCGCATTTTTCTACGGCCTCGCGCTGCTCGTCATTTCGCGGGCGTGGCGCGGGCAACTCCTGTCCCTGTTCGGGCGCTTCCGAAAGATCTCTGCATGACCCAGAAAACCGCCGATCAGCTTGTCGGCGAACTCGCCGGATATTTTGCCCGGATGCTCGATGCCGTGCTGCCCGCGGGCAAGCTTGCGCTGGTCGATTTTCCCGATCATTCGAATGTCGGGGATTCCGCCATCTGGCTTGGCGAAATGGCCTATCTGCGCGGACGCGACCGCCTTCCCGCTTATTATTCCGCGATCGCCGATTTCGACGATGCCGCCTGCACCGCGGCGATCGGCGACGGGCCGCTCCTGATCCACGGCGGCGGCAACATGGGCACGCTCTGGCCCAAGCATGAAGCATTCCGCCTTCACCTGCTGCGCACCCATCGCGGCCGCCCGATCGTTCAGATGCCGCAATCGATTCATTATGCCGATCCCGCCGCGGCGTCGGAAATGGCCGACGCGATCCGCGACCATGGCCAGTTCACCCTGCTCGTCCGCGACGCCCGTTCGCTCGCCTTTGCCGAACGGCATTTCGATTGCGCGATCCGGCTATGCCCCGACGCTGCGCTGATGCTCGGCCGCCAGCAACGCGCGCCGGCGTCGGTCCCGATATTCGCGCTTCTGCGCACCGATCATGAACGCGCCGCCGACGATGCCGCGCTTCCGTCCGGCGTCGTCGCCGACGATTGGCTTGCCGAAGACAGCACCCAGAAACGGAACCTGCGCCTATCGCTGCGGCTCGGCCGCCTGTTCACCCGCGATCCGATGGCACAGCGCGCCGCGCGGCAACGGCGCCTCGCCGAATGGCGTCTGCGGCGTGGGCTGGCGATGCTGTCGTCCGGGGACATCGTCGTCACCGACCGGCTGCACGCGCATATCCTGTCGCTGTTGCTCGACATACCCCATGTGCTGCTCGACAACAGCTATGGCAAGGTGGCGGGCTTTGCCGATCAATGGACCGGCGATTATGCCGGGCTGATGCGCGCGACCAATCGCGCGCAGGCCTTTGACACCGCGCTGTCCTGCCGGTCGCCGCACATCGTCGACGGCTGACCGGACGTCCCCGGACCGACGGGGCCAGCCCGCGCGGCTGGCGCGGGCGGCGCGCGGCGCGCGGCGCGGGTCAATAGGCGTTGCGGTGAACCAGCACCTGCGCCGTGCGCGCAAGGATCGATATATCGCGCAGCAACGACCAGCCATGCTGATATTCCAGGTCGGATTCCAGCCGGTTGACGATGTCGCGCCGCGTGTTGGTGGCGCCGCGAAAACCGCGAATCTGGGCCAGGCCGGTGATCCCCGGCTTCAACGCATGGCGATGCCAATATTGCCGGTCGACCCGCCAGAACAGCTCGTTTCCGGCCGTGGACCCCAGCGCATGGGGGCGCGGCCCGACCAGGCTCATCTCGCCCGACAGCACATTCACCAACTGGGGCAGTTCGTCGATGCTCGTCGCGCGGATCAGGCGGCCGACGCGCGTGATCCGGTCGTCGTCGCGGCTGGCGGATCGGCTGCCGTTCGCATCGGTCGTCTCGACGCGCATACTGCGGAACTTCAGGATGCGGAAAATCCGGTTGCCGCGTCCCATGCGTTCCTGCCGGAAAAATACCGGGCCGGGCGAATCCAGCTTGATCGCGATCGCGACCAGCACCAACAGCGGCGACAGCAGGACCAGCGCTGGGATGGTGACGGCCAGGTCCAGCGCGCGCTTCTTCACCCGGTTGGCGCGGTTCAGCGGGCCCCACGATACCACCAGCGTCGTCACCCCGCCCCGCTGCCGCGTGGTCAGCGGGCCAAGGTCGGCGATCTCCGGCATCACGATTTCGCCCAGGATGTTCACGCCCTTCAGCGCGCGGGCCCATTCGGCGCGCCGCTCGGGCGTGCAGACGATCGTCACCCGGTCGTAATCCTGCAACACGGTGCCCAGGCGATCGAGCATATAGGGGTCGTCCAGATCGGTGCACAGGCCCGACGCCCGCGCGTCCAGTATCTCGCGGCCGAAATAGGCCGTGGGCAGGTTCGCGCCGTCGACGATGACCAGTTCCGCCGTCATATCGCCAAAGGCGCGGCGCACCATGTGACAGATAAACAGCCGCTGCCCGACCAGTAAGGCCATCGCGCTTACCATCCCCACCCCCAAAGCCAACCGCGGCACCTTTCCCGTCACCCGAAGCGAAAAGGCGACGAGCAAGAAGACGAACAAAGTGGTCGCGAACGACAATAGGGTCTGGCGACAGCTTTTGATCGGATGGGTCAGACAGCGTGGATTATAGGCCTGATTCTGAAAGGCGATTGCGGCGTGGACGAACAGCGCCCCCAGCATCGCGGTCAACAGTCCGTCGGATATGCTGCGCGGCTGCTCGATCATCAGCGTCACGGCGAACCCGACAGCCAGCGCGACCGCGTCCAGCGCCATCAGGCTCAGGCAAAGCCATATCTTCGCATTGCGTCGCGCCACTTTTGCCAGCGGGGTTCGTATGGGCGCGCCTTGGAGCGCCAGGTCGATCTTCGTCATGGGATGGGGGACTCCCTAGATTTACATTATAGTATTGTTGCAATGCAACATGACCGGAAAGGCATGGAATACAAGCCTACCGCGCGAGTACGTGCCGGATACGAGATGATCCGTTCAACGATCGCAAAATCGATAGCGATTGGGAACAGATGATGCGCAGCATCATCGTGTGGAGACGAAATGGCTGGCGCCGGCCAAAGTCCGTCGAACAGGATGACCCAATGATGTTGGCACCCGGCAAGCAAAACAAGTGCCCGACAGAAACGGTCTAAAGCCCCAGGCGTTTCCAAAAGTCTTCGGCACTAAGACGCTCCGCTTCGGTATCGGTCCGCTCTATATGGTCATGGCGCCAGCTCGGGTGCGGCAGAGGCGGCACGCGAGCGTCCTTGTCGGTGTCCAGCACATCGGCCTGCCCACGGGACTCGCTCGTCATTTTCATGGCTCCCAGGTCGATATTTAGGCCGCATTATGGAGGCGGTTCGCCCGTTGAACAGTTGCCGCGCCGGATCGTTCCCCGTTCACGATCTTCGCCCATAAAAAATTCTAAACCGACAAGCCGCGCCGTCTTGGCGTTCCCGTGCCGCGCGTAGACGGATATCGAACGAAAGCCACCTCGCCAGACGAGGTAGCCGATCAGGCGCGCGGATTGCGGAAAAGCGGCAGCATGCGGTGCAGGACTTCGTCCCTGTCGAAAAAATGATGCTTGAGCGCGCCCAGCACATGAAGGACAAGCACGACGTAGATCGCTTTGACCATCATCTTATGGATGCTGCCGAGGTCATTGCCCAGCGCCTCGCTCTGCGGCAGGGGGAGATTGGGTGCTGGAATGGCTCCATAGAGCGGGACCTCGGGCGCACCCCCGGCGGACGCAGCCGCCCAGCCCATCAACGGCGCGCCGATCATCAGGACATAGAACAGGACGTGAGTCGACCGCGCCAGGACGCGCTCCCATGCGGCCATGGTGGCCGGAAAGGCGGGCCATGGATGGCCGATGCGCCAGCCGAGACGAAAGAGACTTAGCAGCAGGACCGTGATCCCCACCGATTTGTGAAGCTGGTAATAGCCGAGTTTGTCGGCATCGGAGGCGTCCTCCATCCAGCCGCCGAAGGTCGCATTAGAGATAATCAGAATGGCGATCGTCCAGTGCAGGACAATCGAGACGGTCGAATAGCGGCTGTGATGTTCGCGCATGACGATCCTCCGGTTAAGACAGGCCCTTCGTCGTTCAATGCGCAAGCGCGGGCGGCGTTCCGGCCGGACGGCTGGCCTCGCCCTCACCCTCGCCGCCAGCGCCCAGCCACCGAACGCGCATCGCCGCGCCGTACAGAAAGGCGAACCGGGTGCTTGGTCCCGGCATTTCGATGAAACAGGCGGTTCCGGTGAAAGCTCCTGTCGCTCTGCCGGTCGAATGCAATGGCCCCTCAATGCCCCCTTGCGCATCGCGCCCGTCTTGCGTTTATGGCGACATGATCGAGGGAGATTGCATGCGCATTTTATCGCTGAACCCGATGCTCGCCGCGGCCGCCGTGTTCATCCTTCCGGCTGCTGCCCACGCCCAGCCAGCCGGCGCACCGCAAACACAGGGCACCGCCTATCTCAACAGCCAGATGGCCGCGCTCGCGGCCCGTCAGGGCGCGACCGGATGGCATGTGACGCCCAGCGGACTGCGCTGGCGCCGGGTCGCTGGCGACGGCAGCGGCGCGAAACCGGGACCGCTCGACCGCGTTACCGTCCATTATGTCGGCACATTTGCCGACGGCAGCGAATTCGACAGCTCGATCCGGCGCGGCGAACCGACGACATTTCCGCTCAATCGCGTCATCCCGGGCTGGCAGGAAGGGGTTGCGCTGATGGGCGTGGGCGACAGGGTCGAATTCGCCATCCCATGGCAACTGGCCTATGGTCCCGTTGGCCAAGGCCCGATACCAGGCGGCGCGACCTTGTTATTCACCGTCGAGCTGCTCAACGTCGAAGCTGCCGGCTAGCATCCGGCAGCCGCGACGCGCGGACGAGCGGCGGACCGCTTATCAGGCGAAGCGTCAGCCCAGCGCCTTTTTCAACAATTCGTTGACGACCTGCGGGTTCGCCTTGCCCTGCATCGCCTTCATCGTCTGGCCGACGAAAAAGCCGAACAGGGCTTCCTTGCCGCCCTTATACTGCTCGACCTTGTCGGCATTGGCGGTCAGGATCTTGGCGATCTCGGCCTCGATCGCGCCGGTGTCGCTCGTCTGCTTCAGGCCGTCGCGTTCGACGATCACGCCCGCCGCGTCGCCGCTTTCCAGCATCTTTTCGAACACCTGCTTGGCGATGGTTCCCGAAATCGTTCCGTCGGCGACCAGGCCGAGCAATTCGCCCGCCTGCGCCGGACTGACCGGGCAATCCTCGAAGCTCTTGCCAAGACGGTTCAGCGCCCCGAACAACTCGCTCGACACCCAGTTCGCCGCCGCGGCCGGCTTCGCGCCGGTTTCGAGCAGCGCATCGAACCACAGCGCGCTCTCGACCTCGGCGGTCAGCACATCGGCATTATACGCCGAAATCCCCGCCGACAGGTAACGCGCGCGCTTGGCATCGGGCAGTTCGGGCAGGCTGTCGCGGCACTCCGCCAGAAACGCATCGTCGAGTTCAAGCGGCAACAGGTCGGGATCGGGGAAATAGCGGTAATCATGCGCGTCTTCCTTTGACCGCATCGACCGCGTCTCGTTCCGGTCGGGGTCATAGAGGCGCGTTTCCTGCACCACGGTGCCGCCGCTTTCGATCAGTTCGACCTGCCGCTTTGCCTCACCCTCGATCACCGCCATCACGAAACGGACCGAATTGACGTTCTTCGTCTCGGTGCGCGTGCCAAATTCGTCGCCGGGTTTGCGCACGCTGACGTTGACGTCGGCGCGCATCGAACCTTCTTCCATATTGCCGTCGCACGAACCGACATAGCGCAGGATCGAGCGCAGCTTGCGCACATAGGCCCCCGCTTCGGCCGGCGAACGCATGTCGGGGCGCGAGACGATTTCCATCAGCGCGACGCCCGAGCGGTTGAGATCGACGTAGGACATCGTCGGATGCTGGTCGTGCATCAGCTTGCCGGCATCCTGCTCGACATGGATACGCTCGATCCCGATGCGTTTGGCTTCGGGCAAACCCGCCTTTTCATCGGCCTCGATCGTCAGCGAACCTTCACCGACAAGCGGATGATAAAGCTGCGAAATCTGGTATCCCTGCGGCAGATCGGCATAGAAATAATTCTTGCGGTCGAACCGCGACCATTTGTTGATCTCTGCCTCGATCGCCATGCCCGTGCGCACCGCCTGGCGGATGCACTCACGGTTCGGCACCGGCAGCATGCCCGGCATCGCCGCGTCCACGAGGCTCACCTGCGTGTTCGGCTCCGCCCCGAACGCCGTCGCGGCGCCCGAGAACAGCTTGGCGTTGGAGGTGACCTGCGCATGGACTTCAAGGCCGATCACGACCTCCCACTCGCCGGTTTCACCCTTGATGCGATAGTCGCTCATCTTACCACCACTTCTCGGCGCGGGCGTTGAAGCCTGCCCGCTCTTCAATAGCCAGCCCGGCGTTCAGCACGCCCTGCTCGTCGAACGCCTTGCCGATGATCTGGAGCCCCAGCGGCAGCCCTTCGCGGTTCAGCGCCGCGGGCACCGACATCGCGGGCAATCCCGCGAGGCTCGCGGGCACAGCGAACACGTCGTTCAGATACATCGACAGCGGATCGGCGGTCTTTTCGCCCAGCCCGAACGCCGCCGACGGCGCGGTCGGCGCAAGGATCACGTCGCAAACGCCAAAGGCCTGCTCGAAATCGCGCGCGATCAGCGTCCGCACTTTCTGTGCCTGCGTATAATAGGCGTCATAGAAGCCCGCCGACAGAACATAGGTGCCGATCATGATGCGGCGCTTGACCTCGGGACCGAAACCGTCGGCGCGCGTTGCGGCGTACATGTCCTGCAATCCCGCCTTTTCAGGCAGATCGCGCAAACCATAACGCACGCCATCATAACGCGCGAGGTTCGACGAGGCTTCGGCCGGCGCGATGATATAATAGGCCGGCAGCGCATATTTGGTGTGCGGCAGGCTGATGTCGACGACCTCGGCCCCCGCATCCTTCAGCATCGCGATGCCCGCATCCCACATCGCGTCGATGTCGGGATCGATGCCTTCGAGGCGATATTCCTTCGGAATACCGACCTTCTTGCCCTTGAGATCGCTCGACAAGGCGGCTTCCCAATTGGGCACAGCCATGTTCAGGCTCGTCGCATCCTTCGGATCAAAGCCTGCCATATTTTCGAGCATGATCGCGCAGTCGCGGACATCGCGCGCCATCGGCCCCGCCTGATCGAGCGAGCTGGCAAACGCCACGATGCCCCAGCGCGAGCAGCGGCCATAGGTCGGCTTGATGCCCGAAATGCCCACGAACGCGGCGGGCTGGCGGATCGAGCCACCCGTGTCGGTCCCTGTCGCTGCGGGGCACAGCCGCGCCGCGATCGCCGACGAACTGCCGCCCGACGACCCGCCCGGTGCGAGCGCGGCATTGCCGCCGTCGTTGCGCTTCCACGGGCTGATGACGTTGCCAAAGTAGGAGGTCTCGTTCGACGATCCCATCGCGAACTGGTCGAGGTTCAGCTTGCCGAGCATCCCGCAACCCGCGTCCCACAATTTCTGCGAAACGGTCGATTCATAACGCGGCACAAAGCCTTCGAGCATATGGCTCGCGGCGGTCGTCTGGACGCCGTTCGTCGCGAACAGATCTTTCATCCCGATCGGCACGCCTGAAAGCGGCTTCAAGGTCCCCGCCGCCCGGTCGGCATCGGCCGCCTTCGCCGCCGCGATGGCGTGATCGGGCGTCTCGACGATGAACGCATTAAGCGCCTTTGCCCCCGCGACATTGGCGTTGAACGCCTCCGCCACTTCGACGGCGCTGAAATCGCCCGCGCGGTGCCCGTCGCGGATCTGTGCGACGGTCAGGTTCGTGAGTTCGGTCATTATTCGATTACCTTGGGGACGCCGAAAAAGCCGTGCTGCGGCGCGGGCGCATTGGCCAGAATATCGTCGCGGCGATTGCCGCCAGTCAGCGGGTCGGCGTCGATCACATCGTCGCGCAGCCGCAGCCTGTTGGGGATCACGGCCGTCATCGGTTCGACCCCGGTCACGTCGACCTCGCCAAGTTGTTCGACCCAGCCGAGGATACCGTTGAGTTCGCCTTCCATCGCGGCGGCTTCGGCATCGCTGATCGCGATGCGCGCCAGCGACGCTATTTTCCTGACCGTTGCCTGATCGATTGTCATCTATTTCGCCTTTGCGGGAGAAGCAGCGCCGCTAGCATCCCGCCCCGCGCGCTTCAAGCCGTGCCTATTCAAACGTAGCCGATTCCGGCACGCCGTCGATCACAATCCGACGTTGTTGCACGGTCTCGATCGTTATTCTCGCCGTCGACAGGTCGGGTTTCGCCCGCGCCGACGAGGCCTCGCTGGCCCTGTCGCCCTGAACCCAGCGTCCTTGCGCATTTCGCGTCACGAAATCGAACATCGTCGCTTCGCCCGGCGCACCCTGTCCCAGAACACCGATCCTGTCGTCGTTCAACCACACCGCCACGCACGCCCCGGCGCGGCTGCACATATAGCTGCCCGAAATACGCTCCGACGCCTCGGCGGGCAGCGCGCGGTCGGCGGGGATCACGCGCAGCCGTTCGGCAAAGGGCTTGAGGAGCATCGGTCCCTTTGGACCTGTCAGATCCCATCGGTTCGTCGCCGCCAGCGCCGCCTTTGCCGCGTCGGCGCGCGCTTTCGGCGGCGAGCGCGTCATATCCTGCAATGCCGCGCGTCCGGTCGGCCCGAAATCATAGGCCATCGCCGCCCAGTCGAATTTTTCGACCGGCGTTGCCCCCGATTTCAGGCGCGCAACCTGGTCGCGCGTCGAAATCGCCCCGAAATCGACGATCGGCAGGGCAAGGAACAGGGCGAGAAGCGCCAGCCCGATCGCCAGCCTTTGCTGCAAGGGCCGCAGCAGGTCGTCGAAATCGCGCCGCCCCTTCACCACCGCCCACAGGCCCGCGATGCCATAGGCCAGCGCGATGGCCGCCGCGACCACGCCCCATATGCGCTCGGGAGTCCAGCCATATTGGCTGATCCGCAACAGCATCGAATAACCGGCGATCGCCGCCAGCGGCAGCACCGCCACCGCAAGCACAGGCGCCGCCCCGCGCAGCACCGGATTGGTCGCGCGGTCGTCGGCGCCATTGCCGATCACGGCATTGGCAAGCAGCACCGCGAACGCTGCCGCCCCCATCATCACCGCTGCGGTCGAAAATCCGGACGCCCAGAGCGCCTGCATCCCCGTACCGACAAGCGACAGCAGGAACAGGATGAGCGCGGCGGCCAAAACCGGCGCCAGCACGGCCAGCACGATCATGACCAGCCGCTGCAACGTCGCGACCAGCCTGTCACGCTCGCGCAGCAGGCCCACGGCACCGCCAAACGCCGCGCCCGCCAGCATCCAGCCGAACCATTCGTCGTTCAACAGGTCAAAGATCAGATTGATCCCGATCAGTTTGAACATCTGCGCGATCAGCAAGGTGAGCAGGAAGGTAATGGCGACAAACGCCAGGCTCGCCGCGCCAATGACCGCGTCGGTCCACGCATGGCTGTGCAATCGATCATATGGCATCCGCCACAGCGTCCAGAACCGCGCGCTGGGCGCGACATCGCGCCAAGTCTGGAACAGCGGCGTCGCGACCAGCACCGCCAGCATCCCCGACCCGAACGGCCATTCGATCGGCGAATTCTGTAGATTATAGCCCGTCGCCTGCCACATGATCAGCCCGAGTATCGCGCCCCACAACAGCGCAAAGCCGAGCGCCCATTGCCAGCGGCGCCGTTCGACCCCCAGCACGAACACCACCGTCGCCACCGCCAACGCGGTCGCCAGCGCGCTGCGCCATGGCGTCAGCGCGTCAGGGTAATTGCGATCGACCAGCCCAAAAAAGGCCAGCCCCGCCACAGCGCATATCGCGGCCATGATCCACGGCCGCATCGGCCACGGCGGATCCTGATCGTCAAGACGTGCGGACAATCGGAGCGAATCAGCGGCGTCGGATGAATTGGCATCTGTCATGGTCGCAATCTGGGCTTGTTTCGGGCGCACGGGCAAGCCAAATGCGAGGCTCTGCATCCTGGGAACCCCCTCTTGTTTCCGCTCGCATCGCGCGAAATCGACATGCCCCAATGGTAAGCGCCGATGATCGGCGTCTCGACTTTGCGCGACACGAACGGCTAAAAGGGCGGCAATCCTTCTCCCAATGGAGCCCCGTTTTGGCCCGCAAGTTCCTGTATTTCATCGCCGCGCTCATCATCCTGGTCCTCGCCGCCGGGGTCGTCTATCAGCTTTTTCCCGGCTGGATCGCGCGTACCGCTTTCGTGCCCAGCACGGAATTTCGGCCGCAAGCCGCGGTTGCGCCCAACGCCTATGACGATCCAAAGATGTGGTTCGCGCGGCCGGGCATGGCGAATGATCCGTCCGCTTGGCGCCCCGCCGCCGACGGCAGCGACACACCAGGCACCGACAGCGACGAGACGCCGCCTGCCGCCCCGATCGTTCCACCCGCGAACGCCGCCCTGCCCGCGACCGAAGCTCCCGCGCCGCGCGGCGACGCCGCGGTATTTTTTGTCCACCCGACCAGCTATTACAGCCGGTCGAGCTGGAACGCGCCGCTGGAGGACCGCGATTCGGACCACCGCGCCAACCTGTTCGTGCAGGGTATGGCGAGCGCCTTTGCCGACGCGGGCGAAATCTGGGCGCCGCGTTATCGCCAGGCGACGCTTGGCGCCTTCCTTGCCGAGGATCGGGTGACCGCTGGCAAGGCGATCGATTCCGCCTATCGTGACGTCGAAGAGGCTTTCAATGCCTTCCTCGCGGCAATCCCGAAGGACAAGCCGATCATCCTCGCGGGCCACAGCCAGGGCGCGCTCCACCTCACGACGCTGCTCAAGACCCGTATCGCCGGCACTCCGCTCGCCCGGCGCATCGTCGCGGCCTATGTGATCGGCTGGCCGATCAGCATCGATACCGACATCGCGGGACTTGGCCTGCCCGCGTGCCAGACCCCTGATCAAAAGGGCTGCATCCTTGGCTGGGCGACCTTTGCCGATCCCGCCGATCCCGTGATGGTGACCGACGCCTATGACGGCACGATCGGCTTTGACGGCCGCCCGCGCGCCGGGACGCGGATGCTCTGCACCAATCCGATCACCGGCATCCCCGATACCGAGGCGCCGCCCGCCGCGAACCTGGGTACGCTGAAACCCACCGACGGCTTCAAATCGGGTGCGCTGGTCGCGGGCCGGATCGGCGCGCGATGCGACGACACGCGCGGCTTCCTGATGATCGGCGATGCCGCCATCGCGAAAAACTATGTCGTCGCGGGCTATGTGCTGCCCGGCAACAATTATCATGTGTATGACATCACCCTGTTCTGGGCGAATGTCCGCGCCGACGCACTGCGTCGGCTCGCGGCGTTTGAAAGCAAGCCGTCGCCGGTGCCGCCACCGGCTGCGCCGGTCGCACCGCCCGCGCCTGTTCCGGCAACCGCGGCACCGAAAAGCTGATTCCGTTCGCATCGAGCGAAGTCGAGATGCCCATCGTCGGGGGTCGCCCTCCCGGTGTCTCGACTTCGCTCGACACGAACGGATAAGAAGGCCCCATGATCACCACTACCGCCCCCGACTTCGCCGCCAGCTTTCCGAACGGTGGCCGCCTGATGGGCCTCGACGTCGGCACAAAAACCATCGGCGTCGCGTTCTGCGACACGAACTGGAGCTTTGCGACACCCGACAAGACGATCATCCGCAAGAAATTCTCGGCCGATCTCGAAACACTGAAATCGCTGGTGGCACAGCACGACATCGTCGGCCTCGTCGTCGGCCTGCCGCTCAACATGGACGGCAGCGACAGCCCGCGCACGCAAAGCACCCGCGCCTTCGCCCGCAACCTCGCGCCCCTCGCCCTCCCTCTGCTCCTTTGGGACGAACGCTGGTCGACCGCCGCGGTCGAACGCGCGATGATCGCCGCCGATGTCAGCCGCGCCAAGCGCGCCGAACGGGTCGATAGCGCCGCCGCCGCCTTCATCCTGCAGGGTGCGATCGACGCCCTGATACGCCAATGATGCCGCGCGCTTGATCGAATATCTCGGATACTGGCTCGGAGCCGCGAACGGCATCGCCTTTGGCCTGATGGTCGCCGACAAGCGGCGTGCGCAGTCCGGCGAGCGCCGCATTCCCGAATCCACCCTGCTCCTCTGGTCCTTCCTCGGCGGCGCCTTCGGCACCGTGCTCGCGGCGCGGCTCGTCCGTCACAAGACCCGCAAACAGCCCTTTGCGACGTGGATGCTGATCTGGCTGTGGCTCGACATCATCCTGATCGCGCTGTGGGCACTTGGAATTTTCGATCGACTGATCCTCCCTGTCGCGCAGCGATGGGGAGGGGGACCGCTCGCGTAGCGAGTGGTGGAGGGGCGGCGCCACAGCCCCTCCGTCAGCACTTCGTGCTGCCACCTCCCCATGCCGACGGCACGGGGAGGATATGCTTGCAGGAATCGCCGCACCGGACTAGAGGCGTGGCTTTAATGACAAGCGCAACAATCCGACCCGCCAGCGATTATCCGCCCGGCGGCGATGCCTTTCGCCATCGCCACCTGACCGGCATCGCGCAGCTCACCCCGTGGGAGATTTCCTACGTCCTCGACGCCGCCGAAGAGTGGGTCGACATGAACCGCAGCGGCGCCGCCAAGCATGACGACCGGCTTGCCGGCCTGACGATCATCAACGCCTTTTTCGAAAATTCGACGCGCACTTTGCTGTCGTTCGAAATCGCGGGCAAGCGCCTCGGCGCCGACGTCGTCAACATGCATGCCGGACAGTCGAGCGTGAAGAAGGGCGAAACGCTGATCGACACCGCGATGACGCTGAACGCGATGCGCGCCGATGCCATCGTGATCCGCCATGCGTCGTCGGGCGCGGTACAGCTTATCGCCGACAAGGTCGACTGCCCCGTGCTCAACGCGGGTGATGGCCGCCATGAACATCCGACGCAGGCGCTGCTGGACGCGCTCACCATCCGCCGCCGCCTTGGCCGGGTCGAGGGGCTGACGATCGCGATCTGCGGCGATGTCCTGCACAGCCGCGTTGCGCGGTCCAACATCCTGGCGCTCACCCTGCTCGGCAATGAAGTGCGCATCGTCGCGCCGCCGACGCTGACCCCCCCTGCGATGGACCGGCTGCATGTGACAAGCTTCACCGACATGGACGAAGGCATAAGGGACGCCGACGTCGTGATGATGCTCCGCCTTCAGAATGAACGCATGGACGGCGCCTATCTGCCCAGCGCGCGCGAATATCACGCGCTCTATGGGCTCACCCCGAAACGGCTCAAAAGGGCGAAACCCGACGCAATCGTCATGCATCCCGGTCCGATGAATCGCGGGGTAGAGATCGACAGCAGCGTCGCCGATGATCCCGTCCGCTCGACGATCACCGAACAGGTCGAAATGGGGGTCGCCGTCCGCATGGCCTGTCTCGACATCTTGACGCGCCGAAAGCGGGGGATCGCGGGATGGAACTGAGACCGCTTCACATCGTCAATGCCCTTCTGATCGACGGCGACACGCCGCGCGCGGGCAGCTTGCTTGCGGTCGATGGCCGCATCGCCGCGCTCGACCCCGCCGACCGTCCCAATGGCGCCGAGACCATCGATGCACGCGGCCAGTGGCTCGCGCCCGGCATCATCGATTTCGGCGTCTTTGCGACCGACAAGCCCGCTTTTCACTTCGGGGGCATAACCCGCGCCGCGCTGATGCCCGACAGCGGCCCGCTCGACGGTGCCGGACTGGTTGAGCGCGCCGCAAAGGGCGGCAAGCCCGACCTCTGGGTCCATCCGCTCGCCGCCGCCACGAAAGGGCTCGAAGGCAGGGAACTCGCCGAAATCGGCCTGATGAAACAGGCTGGCGCGCGGGCCATCGCCACGGGCCGTGCGCGCATCGCCGACAGCGGCGTGATGCGGCGCGTATTGTCTTACGCGGCATCGCTCGGCCTCGTCACGATCATCCATGCAGAGGACGAGGGACTGACCGCCGGCGCGGTCGCGACCGACGGCGAAATGGCGACGCGGCTTGGCCTTGCCTCCGCGCCCGCCATCGCCGAAGCGATCGCGATCGCGCGCGATCTGGCGCTGGTCGAGGAAACCGGCGCGCCCGTCCATTTCCGACAGGTTACGACCGCACGCGGCATCGACCTGATCCGCGCCGCAAAGGCCAAGGGGCTGCCCGTCCGCTGCGGCATCACGCCCGCGCATCTCCTGCTGTCGGACACCGCGATCGGGGATTTCCGCACCTTTGCCCGCCTGTCGCCGCCGCTGCGGTCAGAGGATGACCGTCAGGCCTGCCTGGCCGCCGTCGCCGACGGCACGATCGACATCCTCGCCTCGGGCCACGACCCGCGCGGCCCAGAGGACAAGCGCCTACCCTTTGCCGAGGCTTTGCCGGGCATGGCGGGTGCCGAAACCCTGCTCGCGCTCGGTCTCGGTCTCGTGCGCGACGGCCATGTATCGCCGGGCCGTCTGTTCGAACTGCTTGCCGCCACCCCCGGCCGCCTGCTCGGCGTCGCCGCCGGACAGCTTACCGTCGGCCATGAAGCGGACCTTATCCTCGTGGATGCCGACACGCCGTGGCAGGTGGATGCAAAGAAAATGGCGGCGTGGGCGGGCAACACGCCCTTTGACGGTATGCCGGTGCAGGGCCGCGCGACGATGATGTGGAAGGGCGGATCGCGGATTCGCTAGCGTGACTTCGATGGAAATGGAACATTTCGCGGCTCGGAAATCACGTCGGAAAACCGGCTAATTGTCGCGCAAACCCCTTATCCGAACACCCACGACCGCCGCGGATAGCCCTGCGCCCACAGCAACGCCGTCAGGTCGTGGTGGCGGATCACCGCCGCCGCGGCCTCGGCCGCCGCGGGGTGGGGATAATAGCCGACTCCCAGCCCTGCCGACGTAATCATCGGAATATCGTTGGCGCCGTCGCCCACCGCCAGCGTCTCGGCCAGCCGCAGGCCAAGCTTTGCCGCCTCGGCTTTCAGCGTTTCCAGCTTCGCCGCGCTATCGACGATCGGCTCCATCACCCTACCCGTCAATCTGCCGTCGGCGATCTCCAGCTTGTTCGCGATCACCGTGTCGAACCCGATCGCTTCGCCCACCGGGCCGGCAAAGGCTGTAAAGCCGCCCGAAATCAGAATGGCATGAGCGCCATGGGCCTTCATCGTCTGGACCAGGGTGCGCGCGCCGCGCGTCAGCCGCACCCGTTCCATCCGGCATTCGGCCAACGTCGATTCGGGCATCCCCGCCAACAGGCCCACCCGTTCGGTCAACGCGGCGCGAAAATCCAGTTCGCCGCGCATCGCGCGCTCGGTGATCGCCGCGATCTGGGGCTTCAACCCGGCATAATCGGCCAGTTCGTCGATGCATTCGACGGTAATCATCGTCGAATCCATGTCGGCGATAATCAGCTTCTTGGTCCGGTCGCCCAGCGGCTGGACGACGATATCCAGTGCGCCATGGTCCATTTTCGCCAGTTCTTCGCGCGCGCTGACCAGGCTGCCCTGAAAGACAATATCCGCGGCATCGCCGTCGTCCAGCCAGTGCGGCGCGCCGACGTCATGCCCCGTCGCGTCAAGCCGGTCGATTGCTTCGCGCACCACCTCGCCCGTCAGCTTCCCGGCTGCTATCAGCGTCGCTACGAACATGGATGCTCCTTCTTTCTTCTCCGGCGATCGGCCGCCCGTCGCGCTTATTGCTGGCCCCACCGCCAGCGGCAAGAGCGCATTGGCGATCGCGATCGCAAAAGCCATAGGCCCCGCCGTCGTCATCAACGCCGACGCCAGTCAGGTCTATTCCGATCTCGCCATATTGTCCGCACGGCCCACCGATCGGGAGATGGAGGGCATCCCCCACCGCCTGTTCGGCCATGTCGATGCGGCAGAGGCGCATAACGCCGCGCGCTGGGCGGGCGAAGCCCGAACCGCGATCGTCGCCGCGCATGACGCGGGCGCCGTCCCCATCCTCGTCGGCGGCACCGGCCTTTATCTGCGCACGTTGCTGAACGGCATCGCCCCCGTGCCCGACATCGATCCCGGCGTTCGCGAAGCGGTGCGCGCGATGGATGTCGGCGACGCCCATGCCGCGCTCGCCCGGCTCGACCCCGCCGCCGCAGCGCGCCTCGCCGTCGCCGACACCACGCGCGTCGCCCGCGCGCTGGAGGTTGTGCGCGCAACCGGCCGCACCCTCGCGTCATGGCAATCCGCGACCGAGGGCGGGATAGCGGACGATATTTCCCTTGCCCCCCTCATCCTGTTGCCGCCGCGCGACTGGCTGCGCGAACGCTGCGACCTGCGCCTCGTGCAGATGTTCGATGATGGCGGCATCGAAGAGGCGCGTGCGCTGATCGCCCGCGACCTCGACCCCGCCCTGCCCGCGATGCGCGCCATCGGTGTCCCGCAGATTGCGCGCTATCTGGCGGGCGAGATTGACCGTCCGGCGGCGCTCGAACTCGCCCAGGCGGCCACCCGTCAATATGCGAAACGCCAGTTCACCTGGTTCCGCCACCAGCCTCCTGGCAATTGGCAGCGCCACGAAGAGTCATTAAACGTCGATTATGTGGAGAAATTGGTAATATTATTACGTGATAAGCTGTTGACAGGATAGAATCATGCATTTATTGGCCGCAACCCTGTTGCAGCGCACAAGCACCACCGTCGTGGCGGTCGTTCGGGTTGCCACAGGCTTTTAAGGAAGGAGTTTCGTCGTGACGGAAATGAGTGGTGCCGACATGGTGGTTCAGGCGCTGGTCGACCTTGGGGTCGACACGGTGTTCGGCTATCCGGGCGGCGCGGTCCTTCCCATTTACGATGCGCTCTATAAACATCCGACGATCAAGCATATCCTCGTCCGCCATGAACAGGCGGCGACCCATGCGGCAGAGGGCTACGCCCGCTCGACCGGAAAGCCCGGCGTCGTCCTCGTCACCTCGGGCCCCGGCGCGACCAATGCCGTCACGGGTATCACCGATGCGCTGCTCGATTCGATCCCGATGGTCGTGCTGACCGGACAGGTTCCGACGACGCTGATCGGCACCGACGCCTTTCAGGAATGCGACACCGTCGGCATCACGCGCCATTGCACCAAGCATAATTATCTCGTGATGGATCCCGACCGCCTTGGCCCCATCATGCACGAGGCCTTTCATATCGCGACGCACGGCCGTCCCGGCCCGGTGGTGATCGACATACCAAAGAATGTGCAGGTCGCGACCGGCACCTACAGCGTTCCCGCCTTTATCCAGCATAACAGCTATCGTCCGCAGGTCGAACCCGATGCCGCCGCGATCGCCGCGGCGGTGGAAATGATCGCCGCGGCTGAACGCCCGGTTTTCTATACCGGCGGCGGTGTCATCAACGCGGGGCCGGACGCCAGTGTCTCGCTGCGCCAGCTTGTCGCGCTGACCGGCGCGCCGATCACCTCGACATTGATGGGCCTTGGTGCCTTTCCGTCGGACGACGACAAATGGCTCGGGATGCTGGGTATGCACGGCACCTATGAAGCCAATATGGCGATGAACCGCGCCGACCTCATCATCGCGGTCGGTGCGCGCTTTGACGACCGCGTTACGGGCCGACTGGACGCCTTTGCGCCCGAGGCAAAGAAAATCCACATCGACATCGACCGCAGTTCGATCAACAAGATCGTCCCCGTCGACCTTGCCGTCATCGGCGACGCCGGGCGCGCGCTCGACGCGATCATTGCGGGATGGCAGGCGGCGGGCCACAAGGCGCGCGACCTTGGCGAATGGTGGCGCCGCGTCGATGGCTGGCGCGCGACGCGCTGCCTCGACTTCCCTGAAAAGAAGGAACCGGACGCCGATATCATGCCGCAGCGCGCCGTCCGGGCGCTGTTCGACGCGACGCGCGGCTGCGATCCGATCATCACGACCGAGGTTGGCCAGCACCAGATGTGGGCGGCCCAGCATTTTGGCTTCTCTGATCCCAACCGCTGGCTGACCAGCGGCGGACTTGGCACCATGGGTTATGGCTTCCCCGCCGCGGTCGGCGCACAGATCGCCAACCCAGACCGCCTGGTCATCTGCATCGCGGGCGAAGCCAGTCTGCAGATGAACATCCAGGAAATGGGGACCGTCGCGCAATATCGCCTGCCGGTCAAAATCTTCATCCTCAACAATGAATGGATGGGGATGGTCCGCCAGTGGCAGGAACTGACCTATGAAAGCCGCTATTCGAACAGCTATTCGGACAGCCTTCCCGATTTCGTGAAGCTTGCCGATGCTTATGGCTGGACGGGCCTTCGCATCGACACGCTCGGCGAACTGGAAGCGGGTATCCGGACGATGATCGACACGCCGGGACCGGTGATCGTCGATTGCCGCGTCGCAAAGCTCGCCAACTGCTTCCCGATGATCCCCTCGGGCGCCGCGCACACCGACATGATCCTTCAGCCGAACGACATCGTCGGCACGATGGACGACGAAGCCAAGGCACTGGTGTAACCCATGAAAATCACAACCGAAACCGGCGAGCGCCATGTGCTCGCCATCACCGTCGACAACGAAGCCGGGGTGCTGGCCAAGATCACCGGCCTGTTCACCGCGCGCGGCTATAATATCGAAAGCCTGACCGTGGCTGACATCAGTTCGGATCATGCGCTCAGCCGCATCACAATCGTCACCAACGGCCCGCCGCCGGTGATCGACCAGATCATTGCGCAACTCGACCGGCTCGTCCCCGTCCACTCGGTGACCGACCTGACCGATCAGGGCGCGCATGTCGAACGCGAGATCGCGCTGGTCAAGGTCGCGGGCACCGGCGACAAGCGGATCGAGGCGCTGCGCATGGCCGATGTCTTTCGCGCCAAGGTCGTCGACACCACGCTCACCAGCTTCATTTTTGAAATCACCGGCAACAGCGACAAGGTCGATCGCTTCATCGCGCTGATGCGCGAATGCGGCCTGGTCGAGGTTGGCCGCACCGGCGTCGTCGCCATCGCCCGCGGGTCGGAGGCGCTTTAGAATTTATAAGAATGAATATCCAACCATCGTCACCCCGGATCAAGTCCGGGGTGACGGCAGAAGAATAGGGAAGAATGACATGCAGGTTTATTATGATCGTGACGCCGACCAGGACCTCATCAAGGGCAAAAAGGTCGCCATCGTCGGCTATGGCAGCCAGGGCCATGCCCACGCCCAGAACCTCCGCGACAGCGGCGTAAAGGAGGTCGCGATCGCACTGCGCGCCGGATCGGCCACCGCGAAAAAGGCCGAAGGTGCCGGCTTCAAGGTGCTGTCGAACAAGGACGCGGCCGAATGGGCCGACGTCATCATGGTCGCCGCGCCCGACGAACATCAGGCAAAAATCTATGCCGACGACCTTGGTCCCAATATGAAGCCGGGCGCGGCTCTGGCCTTTGCGCACGGCCTTAACATCCATTTCGGCCTGATCGAGGCGCGCGGCGACATCGACGTCTTCATGGTCGCGCCGAAAGGCCCCGGTCACACGGTGCGCAGCGAATATCAGCGCGGTGGCGGTGTCCCGTGCCTGATCGCGGTCGCTCAGGAAGCCAGCGGCAACAGCGGCAACGGCCATGCCAAGGCGCTCGCCCTCTCCTATGCCAGCGCCGTCGGCGGCGGGCGCAGCGGCATCATCGAAACGACGTTCAAGGAAGAGTGCGAAACCGACCTTTTCGGTGAACAGGCGGTGCTCTGCGGCGGCGTCACCCACCTTATCCAGGCGGGTTTCGAAACGCTGGTCGAGGCAGGCTATGCCCCCGAAATGGCCTATTTCGAATGCCTCCACGAAACCAAGCTGATCGTCGATCTTCTCTATGAAGGCGGCATCGCTAACATGCGCTATTCGATCTCGAACACCGCCGAATATGGCGACATCAAGACCGGCCCGCGCATCATCACCGACGAGACCAAGGCCGAAATGAAGCGCGTCCTTGCCGACATCCAGTCGGGCCGCTTCGTCAAGGATTTCGTCCTCGACAATCAGGCCGGCCAGCCCGAACTGAAGGCGAGCCGCAAGGCAGCCGCCGCGCATCCGATCGAAAAGACCGGCGCCGAACTGCGCGCGATGATGCCGTGGATCGCCAAGAACAAGCTGGTCGACAAGGCGGTCAACTGATTCCCTTCCGCGTTTGCGGACATCGGTTTAAGGTCGGGCGATGACGGCATCGTCCGACCTTGGCTGTGACCGTTCGATGCCGAAATGCCGGGCGTGGTCGCTCAACCTCATCGATTGGCCGACCAAGAAATCGTTGCTCGCCCCGACATCTGACCCCTTCCGTACGGGTTTGCCATTTCGATCGCATGGATTAAGGAGCCTCGATGCCGGGCTCTCTCCCCTTCTCGGCCCACCGTGCCGATCTCGACGTGCTGGCGGCTAAGGGCCGTCGGCGCCTTCTGACGCCGCGCGCCGGCCGCGATTTCGCGTCCAATGACTATCTTGGTCTCGCCGATTCGGATGCGTTGCGCAGTGCGCTCGCCGCGGGAATCGAACGCGGCATTTCTGCGGGTTCAGGCGGTTCGCGCCTGCTGCGCGGCAATCATGACGAGCATCAGGCGCTCGAAGCCCATGCCGCACGCCATTATGGCAGCGAGGCGGCGCTGTTCTTCTCGACCGGCTTCGCGGCGAATGGCGCCTTGTTCGCGGCGATGCCACAGCGTGGCGACCTGATCGTCCATGACGAACTGATCCATGCCAGTGTGCACGACGGGATGCGGCTGGGCCGTGCGGACTATGTCGCCGCCGTGCACAATGATGCGCAATGTTTCGACGACATCATCGCCCGATGGCGCGACGGCGGCGGCACCGGGACACCCTGGATCGCGGTCGAAAGCCTCTACAGCATGGACGGCGACCGCGCGCCGCTCGCCGCGCTGGCCGAGATCGCCGACCGCCACGACGCGATACTCGTCGTCGACGAAGCCCATGCGACCGGCGTTTTCGGTCCCGGTGGCGCCGGGCTCGCACATGGCCTCGTCCGCCGCGACAACCTCATCACGCTCCACACCTGCGGCAAGGCGCTCGGCGCTGAAGGCGCGCTGCTGTGCGGCCCCGCCATCGCGATCGATTTCCTTATCAACCGCGGCCGCCCCTTCATCTTCTCGACCGCCCCCTCGCCCCTGATGGCGTGGCTCGTTCACCAGGCGATCGAGATTGTGGCGAACGAGCCTGAACGGCAGGCGCGGCTCCACGCGCTCGTCCGCCACGCCGCCGAACGCCTGGTCCCGCTTGGCATTCCCGCCAGCGGCACTCAGATTTTGCCCGTCATCATCGGCGACAACAACCGCACGATGCTGATCGCCAACCAACTGCGTGATGCCGGGTTCGACCTTCGCGGGATTCGCCCGCCGACCGTGGCGTGGGGCACCGCGCGTCTGCGCATCGCGATCACGCTCAATGTCGACGAACGCCAGATCGACGATATGGCCGACGCGCTCGCTTCGGCGATGGCTGCGGCGTGACCCGCTTCGTCGTTACGGGCACCGATACCGACATCGGCAAGACCGTCTTTTCCTCAGCCTTGGCACAGGCGACACAGACGCCTTATTGGAAGCCGATCCAGTCGGGGCTCGCGGACGAAACGGACGGAGAATTCGTCGCACGTCTCGCCGGCGTGCGCGTCCTGGCGGAGGCCTATCGCCTCGTCACCCCCGCCTCGCCGCATCTCGCGGCCGACATCGACGGCGTGACGATCGATTCCGACGCCCTGACACCGCCCGATGGCCCGCTGATCGTCGAGGGCGCGGGCGGCGCGCTTGTCCCCGTCACCCGCACCCTGCTCTATGCCGATCTGTTCGCCCGCTGGCAGATTCCGGTCATCATCTGCGCACGCACCAGCCTCGGCACGATCAACCACAGCCTGCTGACGATCGAGGCGTTGAAAAGCCGCGGCGTGCCAATCCACGGTGTCGCCTTCCTTGGCGACGCGATGGACGACAGCGAGGCTATTATTGTAAATCTGGGTGGGGTGCGCCATTTGGGTCGCCTGCCGATCGTCGATCCGCTGACGCCGGACACGCTCGCTGCCGCTTTCTCGGCGAATTTTGCGCTCGCGGATTTCGCATGACATCGCCCGTTTGGCACCCGTTTACCCAGCACGGGCTTGGCGATCCGATCCCGCTGATCGCGCGCGGCGATGGCGCGCGTCTCCACGACGCGGACGGCAATCACTGGATCGACGCGATTTCAAGCTGGTGGGTCACCACCCATGGCCATGCCCACCCGCGCATCATGGCGGCGATCCGCGACCAGTCCGAACGGCTCGACCAGTTGATCTTCGCCGGCTGGACGCACGAACCGGCAGAGACGCTCGCCGCCGAACTGGTCCGCATCACGCCCGATCCGCTGACGCGCGTCTTTTTCTCGGACTCAGGGTCAACCAGCGTCGAGGTCGCGCTCAAGATGGCGCTCGGCTATTGGTATAATATCGGCGAGGCGCGCAGCCGCATCCTCGTTCTGGAACACAGCTATCATGGCGACACGATCGGCACGATGTCGGTTGGCGAACGCGGCGTCTATAACCGCGCATGGCAGCCACTGTTGTTCGACGTCGATACCATCCCCTTCCCGCACGAAGGGATGGAGCAGCGCGCGCTCGACGCCCTTGAGTCCGCCTGCGTTCAAAAGCCCGCCGCCTTCATCGTCGAACCGCTGATCCTCGGCGCCGGGGGTATGCTGATCTATCCGGCGTGGGTGCTGGCGGAAATGCGCGCCATCTGCGCGCGCTATGGCGTCCTGTTCATCGCGGATGAGGTGATGACCGGCTGGGGCCGCACCGGCACCCGCTTCGCCTGCGATCAGGCAGGGGTCATTCCCGACATCGTCTGCCTGTCAAAGGGGCTGACCGGCGGCGCGCTCCCGCTCGCGGTGACGCTCTGCATCGAACCGATCTACGACGCGCATTTTTCGGACGACCGCGCCCGGACCTTCTATCATTCGTCCAGCTATACCGCGAACCCGATCGCCTGCGCCGCCGCCAACGCCAATCTGGCCATCTGGCGCGAGGAGCCGATTCAACAGCGCATCGACGCCCTCGCCGATGCGCAGGCCGCGCACCTGTCGATGCTCGGCCACGACCCACGTGTCACCAATCCGCGCCGTCTCGGCACCATCGCCGCGCTCGACATCGTGGCGCCTGACGCAGGCTATCTCTCGAACCTCGCGCCGCGCCTGACCGCCTTCTACCGCGACCACGGCGTCCTCCTCCGTCCTCTGGGCAACTGCATCTATGTCATGCCGCCCTATTGCATCACCGCGGACGACCTCGCGCACGTCTGGCGCACGATCGCCGCCTCGCTGGACCATGGCTGAAGACGCGCAGGGCGCGCCTGTCACCCGATATGGCCAGCCGACTTGCGCGGGGCCGCGCATCGGCTAAAGACAGCCGATGGATCAGATCGTCATTCGCGGCGGCCAGCGACTCAAGGGCCGGATTCCCATCAGCGGTGCCAAGAATGCGGCGCTCACCCTTTTGCCATGCGCGCTGCTCACCGACGAGCCGCTGACGCTCCGAAACCTGCCGCGCCTCGCCGACGTCGATGGGTTCGGCCATCTGCTGAACCAGCTTGGCTGCTCGACGACGATCGAGGGATCGCGGCCCGAGGATTTCGGCCGCGTGATGACCGCGCGCACGACGACTCTCACTTCGACCGTCGCGCCCTATGACATCGTGCGCAAGATGCGCGCATCGATCCTCGTGCTCGGCCCGCTGCTCGCGCGCGCGGGAGAAGCGACCGTGTCGCTGCCTGGCGGCTGCGCGATCGGCAACCGCCCGATCGACCTGCACCTCAAGGCTCTTGAAGCCTTTGGCGCAGAGATCGAGCTGGCGTCAGGCTATGTAAAGGCCAGCGCACCCGGCGGCGGGCGCCTGCCCGGCGGCAAGTTCACCTTTCCCGTCGTTTCGGTCGGCGCGACTGAAAATGCCCTGATGGCGGCCGTTCTCGCCAAGGGAATATGCGTTCTGGAAAATGCGGCGCGCGAGCCGGAGATCGTCGATCTGTGCAACTGCCTGGTCGCGATGGGCGCGCATATCGACGGCATCGGCACCGAAACGCTGACCATCGAGGGCGTCGATCGGCTGCATGGCGCGACATATCGCGTTATGGCCGACCGGATCGAGGCGGGCAGCTACGCCTGCGCCGCCGTGATTACCGAGGGCGATGTCGAACTGGTCGGGGCAAAGGCAAGCGAAATGGAAGCCACGCTGGCGTCGCTCCGCGAAGCTGGCGCAACCGTCGAGGAAACCAAGGGCGGCATCCGCGTCGCGATGACGGGCCGCGCCGAACCCGTCACCCTGTCGACGGCGCCCTATCCGGGCTTTGCCACCGATATGCAGGCGCAGTTCATGGCGATGGCGACGCTCGGCAAGGGCGCGTCGCTGTTCACCGAAACGATTTTCGAGAACCGCTATATGCACGTCCCCGAACTCGCCCGCATGGGCTGCGACATCGACGTGCGCGGCCGCAGCGCGGTGGTGCGCGGCGTCGATCATCTGGTCGGCGCACCAGTGATGGCGACCGATCTGCGCGCTTCGATGAGCCTCATCATCGCGGGCCTCGCCGCGCAGGGCACAACCGAAGTCAACCGCGTCTATCACCTCGACCGCGGTTACGAGCGGCTGGAAGAAAAATTGCAGGCGGTCGGCGCCGACATCGAACGGATCAGCGCGGGATAAGTCGGGTTCGCAACGCCACAGCCGCCACGAACGACGGCGCTGCGGTCACTCTGGCCGATCGACCGACACCGCGACCATATTGCCGCTGACCGTCGGACGCGGTGGTCGCTTCGCGACCGCGATCACCAGCCCGACGAACGCGACGACGCCACCGGCGATCGACAGCGTCGCCCAGCGATAATCCTCGAACGCGGTCGAAAAACCCATTGCGATGATCGGGATCAGCACGCCCGACCACGCCGCCTGCCCCGGCCCCACGGCACGGATGATATTGAAATAGAGCGGAAAGGTCACGGCGCTGGCAATCACGCCCAGGTAGAGGACGCCGCCGATATAGGCCGCGGTGGGCTCGATCATCGGCGCGCCGGTCGTGACCCAGGCAAAGGCGCCGTCGGCCAGCGTACCGAACAGCATCGCCCATGCGATCATCACCGTCATCGACTGCGCACGGGCGATGCTGGTCCCCTGCATGACATTGGCAATGGACGCGCTGAGCACCCCGGACAAGGTCAATAGCATCCCGGCGGTCACGGCTCCGGGCCCCAACGCAGCGGCGCGATATTCGTGGAGGATCATCATCCCGACGCCGACGATCGCGATCCCAGCACCGGCCAGAAACCGCCCCTCGACCGGGGTTTTCAAAAAGGCCCGGCCGAAAAGCGTGTTGGGGACGATCAGCAGCGCGAACAGCACCGCCACCAGGCCAGAGGTGATATGCTGTTCGGCGCGATAGACGAAGTTGAAGTTGAAGGCGAACTGCGCCACGCCCAGCATCGCGGCAAAGCCGAGCGCCTTCGCGCCCGGCCACAACCGCTCACGCCGGATCAATGCAAAGGCGAACATCGCGGCCGCCGCGACCGCGAACCGATAAGTCACCGACCAACTGGGCGGCACCGCCCCCAACTGCCCCTTGATGACGATCCATGTCGAACCCCAGATCAGCGTCACCAACGCAAAGGGCAACAGGACGCGCGGACTAAGCAGCGTCGGCGGCTGCTCGTTCATAAACTGCCGATCGCGGCGGCCAGCGGCGCCACAGCCTCAGCATCCTGATCCCAACTGACGACCAGGCGCGCCGCGCCCTCCCCCCAATCGTAAAAATCGAAACCAGCGCCGCGCAATCGTGCCGCCTCCGCAGGGGTCAGCCGGACGAACAATTCATTCGCTTCGACTGGATACATCAGTCGGTCGCCACAGGCAGCGGCGAGTTTTGCCGCGCCAGCGTTCGCAGCGCGCGCATTGGCCAGCCACAGGTCATTGGCCAGCATCGCGCGAATCTGCGCCGCCACGAACCGCCCCTTGCTGAGCAAATGGCCACCACGTTTCTTGAGTTCGCGGACTCCCGGCCCGCCGGCGCCGCCGAAAAAAACGATGGCTTCGGCCATCATCGCACCGTTTTTTGTAAAGCCGAACGACAGCGCATCGACCCCCGCGCGCCAGGTGACATCCGCGGGCGCGCAGCCCAGAAACGCGACGGCGTTGGCAAAGCGCGCGCCATCCATATGGAGCTTCATCCCGCTCGCGCGGGCGATGTCGCTGATTTCGGCGATCTCGCCCGCGCGCCACGACAGGCCATATTCGGTGGCGTTGGTGATGCTGATCGCCGCCGGCTGGACCTGATGAACATCCTTGCAGATACCGGCGATCCGCGCTTTCAGTGCGTCGGCATCGATCTTTGCCCCGCGACCGGGCAGCGGCATCAGCTTGGCGCCGCCCGAATAGAATGTCGGGGCGCCGCATTCATCGACCTCGATATGCGCTTCCTCATAACAGAGGATGCCCTGCCAGGGCCGCACGAAATGCGCCAGAATGATGCTGTTGGCGGCGGTGCCGGTCGGAATCCAGACGACCTCGCAATCGGTTTCGAACAGATCGGAAAAGGCGGCGTCGAGCGATTGGCTGAGCGCATCGCCATCATAGGCCGTATCGGCATGATTGGCGGCCGCCAGCGCATCCATCACCACGGGATGGACGGTCGCGGCATTGTCGGAGAAAAAGCGGGTCGCGGTCACGAATCGCGCCTTAGCGCAGGTCGCCTTCCCATGCTAATCCGTTATTTCTGCTGCCGTGCGCAAATGCCCGCAGCCGCCCGATTCAGTGGTCAGCGATCGCGCCGCGCCAGCAGCTTCAGGCGCAGCGCGTTCAGCTTGATAAAGCCGGCCGCGTCCTTCTGGTCATAGGCGCCGGCATCATCCTCGAACGTCACATGGCGTTCGCTGTACAGGCTGTTGGGCGACTTGCGACCGACGACGTTGGCGTTGCCCTTATACAGCTTCAGCCGCACCGTGCCGCTGACCTTTTCCTGGCTGTGATCGATCGCGGCCTGCAACATCTCACGCTCCGGCGCGAACCAGAAGCCGTTATAGATCAGCTCGGCATATTTCGGCATCAGTTCATCTTTCAGATGCGCCGCGCCGCGATCCAGCGTGATGCTTTCGATGCCGCGATGCGCGCGGGCGTAAATCTCGCCGCCCGGTGTTTCGTACATGCCGCGCGATTTCATGCCGACGAAACGATTTTCGACCAGGTCGAGCCGGCCGATCCCATGCTTGCGTCCCAGGTCGTTCAGCGCCGCCAGCAACGTCGCGGGCGACATCGCCTGTCCATTCAGCGCAACGCCGTCGCCGCGTTCGAAATCAATCGTGATATATTCGGGCGTATCGGGCGCCTGCTGCGGATCGATGGTGCGCGAATAGACGTAATCGGGGGTTTCCTCCCATGGGTCCTCCAGCACCTTGCCCTCCGACGAGGTGTGCAACAGATTGGCGTCGGTCGAAAAGGGGCTTTCGCCGCGCTTGTCCTTGGGCACCGGAATCTGGTTCTTTTCGGCAAAGTCGATCAGCGCGGTGCGGCTTGTCAGATCCCATTCGCGCCACGGCGCGATCACCTTGATGTCGGGGTTCAGCGCATAGCAGGACAGTTCGAACCGCACCTGGTCATTGCCCTTGCCCGTCGCGCCATGCGCCACGGCGTCGGCGCCGACTTCCTTGGCGATCTCGACCAGCCGTTTGGAAATCAGCGGCCGCGCAATCGAGGTGCCGAGCAGATAGTCGCCCTCATAACGCGCGTTGGCGCGCATCATCGGAAAAACGAAATCGCGGACGAATTCCTCGCGCACGTCGTCGATATAGATATGTTCGGGCTTGATCCCCATCAATTCGGCCTTGGCGCGCGCGGGTTCCAATTCTTCGCCCTGCCCCAGGTCGGCGGTAAAGGTCACGACCTCGCAGCCATAGGTGACCTGCAGCCACTTCAGGATGACGCTGGTATCGAGACCGCCCGAATAGGCAAGAACGACGCGCTTGAACGATTCGGACATGAGGGCACCTTTGGCGAGGGAGAGACGCGGGCGCGGCTAGCAGCCCGCCGACCGCGGCGCAACCGCATAGGCGCCCCGACAGCAATCCGCCCAGCCTCTTTCCCGCCAGGCGCCCAGTGCCGAGCGCGCGAACCTAGTTCCCGTAACGCCGCTCGACCTCGCCCAAATAGTCGCGCGTCAGTGGCAGCGCGTGGCGGCTGCGTGCGAACTGGATCTGGTAATTGCCCATCCCGCCGCTCTCGAACGCGGCGGTCGCCCCCGCGAGATAGAAGCACCACATCCGAAAAAAACGTCCGCCCATCATCCGGACGATCTCCGCCTCATGCGCCAGCGTCCGCGCATACCATTCGCGCAGGGTCAGCGCATAATGGAGCCGCAGCGTCTCGACATCGGTCGCGATCAGCCGACTCTTTTCGCTTGCCGCCAGCGTCTCGCTAAGCGCGGGAATATAGCCGCCGGGAAAGATATATTTGCGCGTAAAGGCGTCGGTCGCGCCCGGCTTTCCGAACCGTCCGATGGTGTGGAGCAGCATCACCCCGTCGGCGGTCATCAGATTGGCGGCGGCGCGAAAGAAAGTCTCGAAATTCGGGGCACCGACATGTTCGAACATGCCGACCGACACGATGCGGTCGAACTGCCCGGCCTCACGCGCGGCAAGGTCGCGATAGTCGATCAGTTCGAACGTCACCCGTTCGGCGACCCCGGCCACCGCGGCGCGCTGGCGGGCGAGCGCCAGTTGCTCCTCGGACAGGGTGATCCCCAGCACCGTGACTTTTTCCAGTTTCGCCAGCGTGATCGCCATGCCGCCCCAGCCGCATCCGATGTCGAGAATGCGCTGCCCCGGCGCCAGCGCGAGCTTCGCCGCGATATGGGCCTTTTTCGCGGCCTGCGCGTCTTCCAGCGTCATGTCGGGACGGGACCAATAGGCGCAGCTATATTGCATGTCATCGTCGAGGAAGAGACGATAGAGATCGTTGCCGATGTCGTAGTGATGCTTGACGTTCGCGCGCGATTGGCGTTGCCGATTGATCGAACCGAGCCGTGTCTTGACCCACTCGGCGCGCTCGCCGAACCAGCTCAGTTCCTTGATCGTGGCCCCGCGATCCCACGGCGTGTTCGCCCGGATCAGCCCGACCAGATCCATGACGTCGCCCTGCTCCACCACCATCTCGCCGTCCATGAACGCCTCTGCGGCGCCTAGTCGCGGGTCGAGGATGATGCGGCGCATGGCGCGGCGATTGACAAAGCGGATGGTGACGTCGGGAAAACCGGACGCGGCCTGACCAAATTGCTCGCGCGCGCCATCGGGCGCGACGACGGTCAGCCGACCCTGACGAATGACTCGGGAAAGAAACGGACGCAGGATCGACATATCTTACGAACCGAACATATTGCGGCCGAAAGGGTTCCGATCAAATTCCCGCATATCAATCATAATCGATATGGTCTTCCCAATATCCGCCTTTACCCACGCGGACCCGGGCATTTCTTTCCGGTGAAGGGGCAGCGGGAATGTCGGCCGCCTTCCCGGCGGCGCCCCTCGCCCCTTCACGCCGGCCGGTTACGCCACGACCTCCGCGGCATATTCCTTGCGATACCGGTTACGCAGACTGACCTTGTCGATCTTTTCGCTGCCAAGCTTGGGCAGCGCCTCACTGGCCATCCAGATTCGGCACGGCACCTTGAACGCTGCCAGCCGCGCACCCAGAAATTCCGCCAGATCGTCGGCGGTCAAGCTGCTGCCCGGCTTGGTCCAGACGACCGCACCGACGCATTCGCCTAGCCGCTCGTCGGGCAGGCCGAACACCGCACATTCGTTGACGTCCGCATGTTCATAGATCGCGGCCTCAACCTCCTGGCAACTGATGTTTTCGCCGCCGCGAATGATGATGTCCTTCTTGCGATCGACGATGAACAGATAACCGTCCTCGTCAAGATAGCCGAGGTCGCCGGAACGGAAATATCCATTGTCGAAAAAGGCCGCTTTCGTCGCCGCCTCATTGTTCCAATAGCCTTCGAAATTGCACACCGACCGAATGCAGACCTCACCGACCCCGCCCTGCGGCAGCGGCTCGCCATTGTCATCCAGGATCGCAAGGTCGACGAGCGGCTTTGATGCCGGACCGGTCGACATCGGCTTTGCGACATAATTTTCATTGACGATGCCACAGCCGACCGCGTTGGTTTCGGTCAGGCCGTAACCCAGCAAGGGCTTTGCATCCCCCATCTCCGACGCCAGCCGCCGCACATGCTCCGGTGGACGCGGAGCGCCGCCGCCGGCATAGCTCCTGCACGTCGACAGATCGTAATTCTGCCGGTTCGGACTGACCAGAATCTCATAGCTCATCAGCGGTACGCCGACGAAATAATTGCATTGCTCGTCCTGAATCAACCGCATCGCCTCGTCGGCGTTCCATTTGGGCATCAGCACCAGCTTGCGGCCGAGCGCGAAGCTTTGCAGGAACACGGGAATTTCGGCGGTGACGTGAAACAGCGGGGTGCAGATCAGCGTTGCGGGCTGGATGTCCGACATCAGCCCATCCTGCGTCAGCAGATGGACAATACTCGCGGTCTGCGTGACATAATTGAAGATCGCCTGCACCACCGCCTCGTGCCGCGAATAGGCGCCCTTCGACTGGCCCGTCGATCCCGATGTAAACAGGATGGTCGCCAGATCCTGCCCGGTCAGCGTCGGCAGCACCGTCGCCGCGCTGCCACCCGCGCCAGTGATCGGCGCGATGGCAAGGTCGATCGGCTGGGTCGGGTCAATCGTGACGATCCGCGCGCCATGCTCGACGCCTTCCAGCCGCGCCGCGCGCTGCGGGTCGGCGATAACCAGCTTTGCTTCAGTATCGAGGATGCCCGCGGCAAGTTCGCCGCCCTGCCACCAGCCGTTGAGCAGCGTGGCGCAACCGCCCGCCATCAATATGCCGATATAGGAAACGCACCATGCGTTGGCGTTGCGCATCGCCAGCCCGACACGGTCGCCGCGCTGGACGCCATATCCTTCGACCAGGCCGGCCGCCACCTGCCGTGCCGCCATATAGACCTGTTTGAACGACAGGCGTTCGTCGCCTTCGACAAGGAAGGTCGCATCGCCGTGCTGCGCCGCGAAAAACGCAACATAATCGGCCAGATTGGTTGGCGCCGTGGTGATGATGGGAAGCTGGTGACCGAAGCGTTCGGCGGAACCCACCTGAATTGGCCCGCCCGGGCCGGTAATAAGATTATAGGCAGCTTCCAGGCGCAGATCGAGCGCAGATGGCATCTTTTATCTCTCCTCTTGGTCTCGCTCGCCTTACCCCTTATGGGGAGGCCTCTCCTGGGGAAGGACAGCGCGACTATATGTTTCTTTTTGCAACCTTAGCCGAAGCAACGCAATATCTTAACTTTCAAGATATGATGGGAGAGAATAGCGAAGTCGCCTTCAGCATCTTCGGCCTGCCCATCCGCTGGTATGCGCTCGCCTATCTCGCCGGAATTTTCGTCGGTTACTGGTATCTGCTCAAACTGATCGCGCAGCCCGGCGCCCCGATGGCCCGGCGCCATGCCGACGACATGATCTTCTATGCCATGCTCGGAATCATCGTCGGCGGCCGGCTCGGCTATGTGCTGTTCTACAATCTGGAATCCTATATCCGGGAGCCGCTATCCGTCTTTCGGCTGTGGGACGGCGGCATGTCCCTGCACGGCGGAACATTGGGCGTCCTGATCGCCATCTGGTACATCACCCGCAAGGAAAAGCTCAGTTTTCTGCGCTTTTGCGATTATGTCGCCTGCGTCGTCCCCTTCGGCCTCTTCTTTGGTCGTCTCGCCAATTTCGTGAACGGCGAATTATGGGGCCGGGCGACGACCGTGCCGTGGGCGATCATCTTTCCGGGCAGCGGCACGAATGACCCGCGTCACCCCAGCCAGCTTTACGAAGCGGGGATGGAAGGCCTGGTGATGATGCTGATCCTCGGCTGGCTCTTTTGGCGCACCGATGCGCGGTACAAGCCCGGCCTGCTCTTTGGCGTGGCGGCGATCGACTATGGCGTCAGCCGGTTCCTGATTGAATTTGTTCGCCAGCCCGATGTGCAGCGCCAATGGCTCGTCGATGCCACCGGGCTGTCGATGGGCCAGTGGCTGTCGGTGCCGATGATCGTCGGCGGCATCTGGCTAGTCGCCACGGCCAAGCGCCGCCGGGTAGGAATCGAACCCGTCGCCGGGCCCGCCAGCGTTGCGTGACGGGCCGCCGTCCCCCGAAACGCTGTTAAGCGACATCGCGGCGGCGCGGCCGATGACCGTCGCCGATTTCATCGCGGCGGCGAACAGCCATTATTATGCCACGCGCGATCCGCTGGGCGCGGCGGGCGATTTTACCACGGCACCCGAAATCAGCCAGATGTTCGGCGAAATGGTCGGTGTCTGGATCGCTGACCTGTGGACCCGCGCGGGCCGCCCCCCCTTTCATTATGTCGAACTGGGCCCCGGCCGGGGCACGCTTGCCGCCGACGCCCTGCGCACCCTGGCGCGCTTCGGCGGCACCCCGCTGGGCATCCATCTCGTCGAAACAAGCCCGATGCTGCGCGCGGCGCAATTGGCGCGTCTGCCGGATGCGGTCCATCATGACACCATCGACGCCCTCCCCGACGACGCCCCGCTCGTCATCGTCGCCAATGAATTTTTCGATGCCTTGCCCATTCATCAATATGTCCGCACCGTCGATGGCTGGCGCGAACGGATGGTGTTGCGCCGCGATGGCGGGCTGGCCGCCGTGCCGGGCGATGTTCCGGCGGACGACGCGATCCCGATGTCGCTGCGCGGCAGCCCGCAGGGCAGTATCGTCGAGACCGCTCCCGCGTCGGCGGCGGTCATGCAGGGCTGCGCCTTTCGCCTCGCACGTCACGGCGGCGCTCTGCTCGCAATCGATTATGGCTATCGCGGCCCGGCGGTCGGCGACACGTTACAGGCGGTAAAGGCGCACCGTTTCGCCAACCCCTTCGCCGATCCGGGCGAGGTCGATCTGACCGCGCATGTCGATTTTTCCGCGCTGGCCATCGCCGCCGCCAGCGCCGGGGCGCGGGTCGCTGGTCCGATCGGCCAGGGCGCATGGCTGCGTTTGCTCGGCATCGACGCGCGGCTGACCATATTGGCCAAGGGCGCTCCGCATCGCGCCGACGAACTCGCATCGCAGCGCGACCGGCTGGTCGATCCGGCGGCGATGGGGGAATTGTTCAAGGTCATGGCCGCCTGTGCCCCCGGCTGGCCGCGACCCGAAGGTTTCGGGGCAATCGGGGAATCCCTATGACGACGATCACCGTCGCGCGCGACGAAGACGTGGGCGAATTGACGCTGTTCGCCAGCGCCTCCTTCACCCACACCTTTGGCCATATCTATGACCCCGCCGACCTTGCCAGCTTTCTTGCCGGCTGGAATCCGCCCGAACGCCTGCGCGCGCAGATCGCCGACCCGGCGTGGGCGATCGCGCTGGCGCATGATGACGCGGGTATGATCGCGGGCTTTATCAAGATGGGCCCGATCGATTTCGACCTCCCACCCGGCCAGCCATACGAAAACGCGACCGAACTGCACCAGCTCTACGTCGGCGAAGCGGCAAAGGGCACCGGGGTCGCGGCCGCGCTGACTGATTGGGGGATCGCCTGGGCGCGGGAGCGCGCGTCGATCCTCTACCTCTCGGTCTTCACTGAAAATCCGCGCGCCCAGGCATTTTATCGGCGCTACGGCTTTGTCGATGTCGGTCGCAACGCGTTTCGCGTCGGCAATCATATCGACGAGGATCGCATCTTCCGGCTCGACCTGTGACAATTCCCTTCGTTACCGCCCCGACGCTAGCTGGCGCGCCGCACGGCTTCTTCGGCCGCCGCGGCGGCGTGTCCGCCGGACAGCTTGCATCGCTCAATTGCGGCCTCGGTTCGGGCGACGATCCGGCACTGATTGCCGAGAACCGCCGACGCGTTACCGATGCGATCCTGCCCGGCGCGGCGCTCGCGGGCGTCTATCAGGTGCATGGCAACCGCTGCGTCACCGTCGACGACGCCACCGACCTTGCCCAACGGGCAGAGGCCGATGCGCTGGTGACGCGTACGCCCGGCATCCTGCTGGGCATTTTGACGGCGGATTGCGTCCCGGTCCTGTTTGCCGATACTACGGCCGGCATCGTCGGCGCGGCCCATGCGGGGTGGAAGGGCGCGATCGCGGGCGTGACCGACGCGACGATCGATGCGATGGAACGCCTTGGTGCCGACCGTGCGCGGATCGCGGTCGCCATCGGTCCGTGCATCGCACGCGCCTCTTATGAAGTCGATCAGGCCTTCGCCGAACGCTTTGTGACCGACGATCCGGCGAACGAACATTTCTTTGCCGCGGGCAGGCCCGGCCATGCAATGTTCGACATCGCGGCCTATGTCGCGGCGCGGCTTGCACGGGCCGGCGTCACCCGAATTGCCATCGGCGGGCAGGACACCTATGCCGATGCCGACGATTATTTCAGCTATCGCCGCGCGTGTCACATGGGCGAGGACGGCTATGGCCGCCAATTGTCGGTGATCGGGCTGGATTAGGATCGCGGCGCAAGAATCGGGGGATGGAATGAAGGCCTTGGCGATACCGCGAAAACGGCTGGTCTCGATCGTCGGCGGATCGATGGGCAATCTGGTCGAATGGTATGACTGGTTCGCTTATGCCGCCTTTGCCATCTATTTCGCGCCGGTCTTTTTCCCACAGGCCGATCCGACCGCTCAGCTTCTGAACTCGGCGGCGATCTTTGCCGTCGGCTTTGTCATGCGGCCGATCGGGGCATGGGTAATGGGGCGGTTCGCCGACACGCGCGGGCGCAAGGCGGGGCTGTCGCTGTCGGTCGCGCTGATGTTCAGCGGATCGATGCTGATCGCGGTGGCGCCGACCTATGCCGTCGCGGGGCTGCTCGGCCCTGCCACCCTGCTTGTCGCGCGCATGTTGCAGGGCTTGTCGCTCGGCGGCGAATATGGCGCGAGTGCGACCTATCTGTCCGAAATGGCGCCGCGCGACCACCGGGGGTTCTGGGCAAGTTTTCAATATATGACGCTGTGCGGCGGACAGCTTTGCGCGATCTTTGTCGCGGTGGTGCTGCAATTCTTCCTGACTGAAGCCGAATTGACCGCATGGGGATGGCGCATCCCCTTTGTCATCGGCGCCCTGCTCGCGCTCGGCGTCTATCTGCTCCGCCGCAATCTTGCCGAAACGCCGTCGTTCGAAAATCAGGCGGTAGACCGCCCGGTATCGACTGCCAAGCTGTTGTGGAAGGAACATCGCCGCGAAAGCATCCTGGTCGGCATGTTGTCGGCGGGCGGCGGTCTCGCCGCCTATACCTATACCAGCTATATGCAGAAATTCCTGTATAATACCGTCGGTTTCGACAAGGCGACCGCCACCTATATCATCGCCGCCGCGCTCCTGTGGTTTACCGCGATGCAGCCGGTGTTCGGCGCTCTCGCCGACCGGTTCGGGCGCAAACCGATGCTGCTGTTGTTCGGGATCGGCGGCGCGATCGCCGCGGTGCCGACCTTCATAACGCTGGAAACGGTGACGTCCCCCATCGTCGCGGCGTTGCTCATCATGATCCCGCTGACGCTGCAAAGCGGCTACAGCGCGAACAATGCGCTGGTAAAGGCGGAGTTGTTTCCCGCCCATATCCGCGGGCTGGGCGTCGCCCTGCCCTATGCGATCGGCAATGCGATGTTCGCCGGTACGCTGGAAATCGTCGCGCTGGCGCTGAAGGACGCGGGCATAGAGCGGCTGTTCTATTTCTATGTCGCCTCCGTCATCGCGATGGCCGGGGTGGCGACGCTGTTGCTGCCCGAAACGAAAGAGCGCAGCCTGATCGTCGAGGACTGACGGGATACGCCGCCTGGTCCTGTTTCAGACAGATGGAACCGCTCTAACGACCGCGCCGCGCGCGCCAGTCGACGACCTGCCACCCCATCTTCGGCGCCAACAGCTTCAGCTTGCGCGATGGCGTCGTCGCGACGGCCTCGTCGGCGAAATGCAGCATCGGGTGATCGGACACATGGTCGGAATAGGCGCGGACGTGCATCGCCTCGCGCGTGATCTGGTTCGCCGACAGCCAGTCGGCGATGCGCGCGAACTTTGCGTCGCCATAGCAATTGTCGCCGCAAAGACGCGCATGGATATGATCGGCACCGTCGGGTTCGTCCAGCCGCGTCGCCAGCACGTCGTCGATCCCCAGTCGCCGTGCGATCGCATCGACGTAAAGATGGAACGATGCTGTCGCCAGCAACAACCGGTAACCCGCCTCGCGATCGGCGGCGATCTGTTCCAGCGCGGCGGGGTGCAGTCCGCGGGCGACGACCTTGTCGGCATAGCTTTCGGCCAGCGGCGCGATCTCGGTTCGGCGAAAACGTTTGCCGACAAGTAAGCGGAGGTTGATCGCCTTCAACCGCGACCGGTCGATCAGGCGCAGCGAATAGGCCGCGCCCGCAATCCCGACCAGCGGCAGCAACAGCAAACGCCATTGCTGCCGCCGCCGCGCAACATGCATCAAGAAACCACTGTAAGTCCCTGAACGCGTTACCGTTCGGTCCATGTCATACATTGCGACACGGTGGGCATAATCGGGTATCGGCGTGGCGAGCGGATCGTCCATAGGCGCCCCATAGCCCCCCACCGCGCGGCGGCCAAGGGAAACGGGATTCGCTTGCCGTGTTTGTGTAAATAATACAATGTCGCGACAAGATGGTGGCGAGAGCGGATTTTGAACAAAGCGAAGGTGCGAACGGCACCGCTGTCCGCTTCACCGGTCGGCTGACGCTTGCCCGCTTGGGCGATCTGCCCGCGCGCCTCGACGCCCTCGGCCCGATCGGGACACTGGACCTGTCGGCGCTCGAACGGATCGACACCGTCGGCGCATGGATCGTCACGCGCACCGCCAACGAACATGGCGCAACGATCGTGGGCGCGAGCGAGGAAGCGAAACGGCTGCTCGAAGCGCTGGCGAGCGACAAGAGCGAGTATCGCGTCCACCGCGACCGCCGCCCCGCCTGGATGCGGATGCTGGAACAGGTCGGGTCGGCAAGCGTCGCGGTATGGCGCGAACTGATCGGCATCGTCGGCTTTTTCGGCGCGATGGTCGTCGCGCTCGCTATCCAGATACGGGCGCGGCGGCGTTTCCGCTGGAACGCCGTCGTCACCCGGTTTCAGACGGTCGGCGTAGACGCACTGCCGATCATCGGCCTGATGAGTTTCCTGATCGGCATCGTCATCGCGCAACAGGGCGCGGTTCAGCTTAAACAATTCGGGCTGGAGGTTTTCACGATCAACCTCGTCGGCCGGGCCTCGATCCGCGAACTCGGCCTGCTGATGACCGCGATCATGGTCGCGGGGCGGTCGGGATCGGCTTTCGCGGCACAGATCGGCACGATGAAACTGACCGAGGAAATCGACGCGATGCGGACGATCGGAGTCTCGCCGATGGAGGCGATCGTGTTGCCGCGCGTCGCCGCATCGACGATCACCATGCCGCTTCTCGGCTTTTACGCCAGCCTGTGCGCGATCGCGGGCGGCGGCCTGTTTTGCTGGGTCGGTCTGGAAATTCCGCCGCTGACCTATATTCAGCGGCTGCGCGAAATCATTCCGATGACCGATTTCTGGATCATGCTCATCAAGGCCCCCGTCTATGGCATATTGATCGGCGTCACCGGCTGTTACGAAGGGATGCAGGTTCGCCAGAACGCCGAAGAGGTGGGGCGACGCACGACTTCCGCTGTCGTCGCCGCTATTTTCCTCGTCATCGTCCTCGACGCGATGTTCGCCGTCTTCTTCTCGTCGCTGGGATGGAATTGATGAGCGACGAGATCGACCAGGACATCGCAGAGGAACTGGCCGCCGCCGACGCCGTGCGGCCGGACAGGTTCGAAAATGCGATCTGCATCCGCGGGCTGTGGAACCAGTTTGGCGATACCGTGATCCATGAAAATCTGGATCTCGACGTCCGATCCGGGGAAATTCTGGGCGTGGTGGGCGGTTCGGGGACCGGCAAGTCGGTGCTGATGCGCTCGATCGTCGGCCTTCAGACTCCGACCGCTGGCGAGATCGAGGTTTATGGCAAGACACTCGACGCCATCGCCGATGAAGAGGAATCGCGCGATCTGCGCCGGCGATGGGGCGTGATGTTTCAGGGCGGTGCGCTGTTTTCCACGTTGAGCGTGGCAGAGAATATCCAGGTGCCGCTGCGCGAATATTATCCGCGGCTCGACCAGAAACTGCTCGACGAAATTGCGGCCTACAAGGTCGCGATGGTTGGACTGCCCCCCGATGCCGGCCCCAAATATCCGGCCGAACTATCGGGCGGCATGGTAAAGCGCGCCGGGCTGGCGCGCGCGCTGGCGCTTGATCCCGCGCTGCTTTTTCTCGACGAGCCGACGGCGGGCCTCGATCCAATCGGCGCCGCCAAGTTCGATGAGTTGATCCGCGAACTCGCCGACACGATGGGACTGACCGTCTTCCTTATAACCCATGATCTGGACTCGCTTTATGCAACCTGTGACAGGGTGGCGGTATTGGCGGAAAAGCGGGTAATCGCAGTCGGCACGATTGCGGAACTGCTTGCCACCGAGCATCCGTGGATACAGGATTATTTCAACGGCCCGCGGGGGCGCGCGGCGGCGGGCGGAAACCAGACCCTCGCCGGTAAAGACAGGAAAAGCTGATGGAAACACGATCGAACAATGTGCTGGTCGGCGCTTTCGTCCTTCTTTTCACGGCGGCGCTGGCCTTTTTCATCGTCTGGCTGGCGAACGACAGCGGCGGCCACAAACGGGAATATGACATATTCTTCAAACAGTCGGTCGATGGGTTGAACAAGGGCGCGCAAGTCCAGTTTTCCGGCGTTCCCGCCGGGCAGGTGCGCGACATCGCACTGTGGCCCGAAGATCCGCAGTTCGTCCGCGTCCGGATCGAAGTGAATGAAGGCGTGCCCGTCTTGCAGGGCACAACCGCCGCGCTCGAAGGCGTGGGGTTTACCGGCGTGTCGCAGATTTCGCTGGACGGCGCGGTCAAGGGCGCCCCGGCGATCGCCGACAAGGGGCCGGCGGGTAAGCCGGTCATCCCTACCCGTGTCGGCGGCCTGGGCGAATTGCTCAACACCGCGCCGCAATTGCTTCAGCGCCTGTCGACGTTGACCGAACGCCTTGCTGAACTGGCTGATGACGAAAATCAGGCCAGCCTTCGCGGCATCCTCAACAATGTCGAGGCCAGCACCGCGATCCTCGCGCGCAACGGCCCGGCGATCGAAAGGGCGCTTGCCGACACGCGCATCGCAATCCAACAAACGGGCAACGCCGCCGAACAGATCGGCAATCTGGCCGCATCGGCGCAGGGCACCATCGACCGCAATGTCGATCCGGCAATGGCGAACCTGCGCGACACGTTGAAATCGGCCAATGCGTCGATGGCAACGCTTGAATCCGCCATTTCGGACGCGCGGCCGGGCCTCAAGACTTTCAGCGAAACGACGATACCCGAAGCCAATGCGCTGATCCGCGACCTTCGCCGCACGTCGGCCTCGTTGTCCAGCCTGACCGACAAGCTCGATCAGCAAGGCGCTGGCGCCGTGCTCGGCGGCAGCAAGCTTCCCGATTACAAGAAATGAGGACGCCGCCCATGCCCATCTCACCGCGAACCCTGCGCACCCCTCTGCTCGTCGCTGCGGCAGCGTTAACGCTCTCTGGCTGTATCGGCCTTGGCGGAAAGACCCCGCCCTTTCTGCTGACGCTTGAGGCCGACGCCGCGCCGCCGATCGGCGCTGCGCGCACGGCGACCGAAGCCGCAACCCTGACGATCCTGATCCCGACCGCTCCGCAAAAGCTTCGCACCACGCGCATTCCGGTGCAGCAGGACGGTGCCAGCGTGACCTATGTAAAGGACGCCCAGTGGGTCGAGGCGCCGAACCGCCTGTTCCAGCGCCTTGTGTCCGAAACCGTCGCTTCGCGCACGGCCCGCGTCGTCCTCGACGAAGGGCAGTATCTGACCGCGCCGGGCGAACAACTGGCGGGGCAGCTTATGGATTTTGGCGTCGATGCGCGTACGAACGAAGCGGTCGTCGTCTATCAGGCGATGCTCGTTTCGGCGGGCGGCAAATCGGTGACGCAGCGCCGCTTCGAAGCGCGCGAAGCGATTGGTGACAAGGTGGAGGCGAAACCCGTCGGCGAAGCCCTGACCCGCGCCGCGAACAAGGTAGCGGCCGAAGTCACCGGCTGGGTTGGCGGTTGACCGCCGCGACCTAAACTGTCGACCGACGACCTGAGGCGTTCGGAATGGGTCGGGGTGGGCCAGCGGCGGCGGCGTAATCGCCCACCCCGCCGCGCCTAGAAGTCTCGCGGCCTCAAAGCTCACTCTGGCCAATCCCTCTACCCTTTTCTATGGCGACAGGCGATGGCCGACGATCCTTTCCAACACCGCTTTTCCGCCGATGCCAGCCTGTTGCCGCATATGGCGGACGTGACGAATGACCGCGTTCTGGTCGCCCTGCTCGGCGAGGCAGACTATCGCGGCGCGAGTTTTCTCGACCAGCGCCTGCTCACCGACCGCGTCGGGCGCGAGTGGATGGCGTGGGACGCGCTGCCCGATCTTGGCGCGACCGCACCGCGCCCGGATTATATCTTCCACATCGGCCATGTCGGCTCCACGCTCGGCTCGCGGCTGCTGGCAGAGCTTGGCGATATTTTGCCGCTTCGCGAACCGATGCTGCTGCGCACATTGGCGCAGGTGGCCGAGCGCATCGAGCGCCCGGAGTCGGTTTGGTCGCCCGATCTCTATCGTCAGCGCGTCTTACAGGTAGGCGGCTGGCTGGGTCGCGGCTTTCGTCCCGGTCAGCGCGCGATCGTCAAGGCGTCGAGCGTCATCACCGCGATCGCAGACGATCTGACCGGCGTCGGCGGCCGCGCCCTTTTTCTCTACGTTCCGCTGCCGCGCTATATCGAGACGATCCTCGCGGGAGAGGCGTCGATGACTGAAACGCTGGCACAGGCGCCCGCGCGCATCGCTCGCCTGGCGACCCTCATGGCCGATTTCCCGTTTCAGCTATGGCAGTTGCCGCCGGTCACGCGCATCGCGATGAGCTGGCTTTGCGAAATGGCGACCGCGCACCATCGCCTTCCCCCCACCGATCCGCGCTACCAGTGGGTCGATTTCGAAGCGATGCTGGTCGATCCCGCCGCCAGCCTGACGGCGCAGGCACGGCATTTCGGCCTGACACCGGAAGTCGCGCGGATCGATGCGGCGCTCGCCGGCCCGATCATGCGCCAATATTCGAAGGCGCCCGAACATGGCTATAGCCCTGACCTGCGCCGACAGTTGCAGGCCCAGTCGGCCGCCGACCATGCCGCCGACATCGCCGGCGCCATCGCATGGGTTGAAGCATTGGCTGCGCGCGATAAGACAATCGGCGACCTGCTAATCTACGCCCGATAGGAAACGCGATGTTCAAGATTATCCCGCTGCTCGACCCGAGCGAGGTCCGCGCGCTACGCGACATCGCCGCAAGTGGAAAATTCGTCGATGGCAGGATCAGCAACCCGCATTCGACGGTAAAAAACAATCTTCAGCTTCATGATGCGGGCGCCTATGAACGCTCGTCGAAAATCCTGCTCGATGCGATGGTGCGCCATCCCGATTTCATGGCCTTCTCCTTTCCGGCGCGCATCGCTCCGCCCCTCATGACGCGCTACACTCCCGGAATGCATTATGGGCTCCACCCCGATGCGGCGTTCATCCCCCTGCCCGATGGCCAGTTGCGCACCGACGTCAGTTGCACGATATTCCTCAACGACCCCACCGATTATGACGGCGGCGCGCTGCATGTTCAGCTTGGCAATGCCGACCTGCGCTTCAAGGAGGCGCCGGGCGTCGCGATCGTCTATCCCTCGCACACGCTGCACGAGGTCGAACCTGTGACGCGCGGTGAGCGGTTGGTTGCGATAAGCTTCATTCAGAGCCTGATCCCCGACGTCGCCCACCGCAATCTGATGTATGAACTGAACGAGGTCGCGGCGCTCGAGGGGGGCGCGATGGATCCCGCGAACTTCACGCGGCTCCAGGCGGTCCAGTATCAGTTGCTCCGGATGTGGCGACGCTGAACACGCCCGCTCAATAGCCCATCAGGCTGAGCACTTCCTTGCGGCTGCGCTGATCGTCCAGAAAGCAGCCGAGCAGACGGCTCGTCACCATGCCGACGCCCGGGGTCCGCACCCCGCGTCCGGTCATGCAGCCGTGCTGGGCATCGACGACCACCGCGACGCCGTGCGGGTGAAGATTGTCCCAGATACAACGCGCGACCTCGGCGGTCAGCCGTTCCTGAACCTGCAACCGCCGCGCATAGCCGTTCAGCACACGCGCCAGTTTGGAAATGCCGACCACGCGGTCGCGGGGCAGATAGGCGATCGACGCCTTGCCGGTGATCGGCGCCATATGATGTTCGCAGTGCGACTGAAACGGTATGTCGCGCAGCAGCACGATCTCGTCATAACCGCCAACCTCTTCAAAGGTACGCGACAGATGGATCGCCGGATCGTCGGCATAGCCCGAACAATATTCCTTCCAAGCGCGCGCGACACGGCGCGGAGTATCGCGCAGGCCTTCACGCGCCGGATCGTCACCGGCCCATTCGATCAGCGTCCGAACCGCGTCCGCCACATGGTCCGGCACGACCACCTTGCCATCCGGTCCCAGTTCCTGATTCCCGTCGCTCATCCGCCCGCCCTCACTGTTGCGCTCATGCCGCACATTTCGGCGTCCAGAGGGCGATACGCAAGGGCCCGAAGACAAGAATTTCGCCCTGCGCATGAAGTTTACGTTGCGGAAACCAAGCTTTTCCGCCTTTCAAAGAAGTGCGGATTCGCGTCCTTTTCCGCGGCCAACAAGTGACTTGACGCTTGCGTCAACTCGGCGCACCCTTGTCTTGCATTACAGAACTCGCTCAAGCGGGTCGTGATCCGGAGAGGCTGGCGTTTTTTCCCCGACGCCGGTGGGAGAGGACGATGACCAGCATCGCCGCCAAGTGGGACACCCAGGGGCACAGAGCCGTTTCGGCCCGGTGCCCTTTGCCATGTCTGGTCGTTTCCCCTCCCCTTACCACAGTTTGATGTTGGGCGGCCCGCACCTCGCGGGTTGAAAAAGGGAGGATATAGATGAAGTTCAAGGCATTGATCGGGACCTCGATCCTTGCGATGACGGTGGCGACGCCGACATTTGCGCAGGACGCAGTGAATGAAACCGAACGCGACGCATTCGGCGGCGAGATCGTCGTCACGGCCCAGCGCCAGGCGGAACGACTGCAGGACGTGCCCATCGCCGTCAGCGCCTTTTCGGCGGAGGCGCTGCAAGCGCAACAGATCGAAAATGCCAGCGACCTCCAACTGACCCTTCCAAATGTGACCTTTTCGAAGGGCAATTTTACCGGCTCCAGCTTTACCATTCGCGGGATCGGGGACCTTTGCGTGGGGTTCAGTTGCGACAGCGCGACCGCCATCCACATCAACGGCAGTCCATTGTTCGGCACCCGCCTGTTCGAAACCGAATATTTCGACCTGGAACGGATCGAGGTGCTGCGCGGCCCGCAAGGAACCTTGTTTGGACGCAATGCGACGTCGGGGGTGGTGAACTTCGTGACCGCAAAGCCGAAACTGTCGCAGTTCGAAGCTGGCCTGGACGCCGAATATGGCAATTATAATGCCTTTAAGGTCAGGGGCATGGTCAATGTGCCCCTTGGCGACACGCTCGGCTTTCGTGCCGCCGGCTTCTTTCTCAGGCGTGATGGCTATACGACCAACCTGTTCGACGGGCGCGACATCGACGGGCGCAAGATGTACGCGGTCCGGGGATCGCTGCGCTGGGAACCGACGCCCAATACAACTGTCGATCTCATGGGCTATTATTTCCGCGAAAACGACAATCGCCTGCGCATCCAGAAACAGCTTTGTCAGCGCGACCCGACCGGGGTGCTCGGCTGTCTCAACAACCGGCTTGACGTTGCCAAGGTGAATTCCAACGCTACTTTCCCGAGTGTGCTGGGCTCGCGCGAGGTGTTCGGACTCAACGGCATCAATCCCCTGCTCGGACTAGGAACCGGCAGCCTTTATGGTGCCGACGCCAACGCGGCCTTCGTCGAACCTAACGGCGTGCGGACGGTCAATACCGATTTCAATCCGGAGTATTTTACCGACGAAATCCAGGGACAGGCCAAGGTCGATCATAGTTTCGGCAACATCAATTTGCAGCTTACCGGCATTTATCAGCGCACGCGCGTCGATTCGCGGCAGGATTATAATCTGGACGTTGCGGGTCGCGGGCCAATTCAACCTGGCCTGAACTCGCTCGCCTTCCTGGCCGCCAACGGCATTACCGGGATACCCGGATCAGCCGCCTATTTCGCACCGATCGCCGCGGCACTGATTCCCGACGGCCCGACGGGCAGGCTTTGTACATCCAACACCAATCCCAACGGCCTTGGTGTCTTCGGCGGCGATGCGGTTTGCGGCATGAATCCACAGGCGTTCGACCGCTCCGTCGCCAAGAATGAGAGTTGGTCGGCAGAAGCGATCGTCTCCAGCGACTTCGACGGCCCGTTCAACTTCCTTCTCGGCGGCATCTATGCCAATTCCACGACGACAAACGGCGACTATTACGTCAACGCTTTTTCGATCGATTATTTCGCGTCGCTGTTCGGCACCTTCACCGCGCTCAGCACCGGACGTCCGCCGTCCTTCCTCGGCTCACCATATTTCAAGAACCATGACGCCCGGTTCAACCTCAAATCCTATGGCATTTTTGGCGAAGTCTATGTCGAATTGAGCGACCGGCTGAAACTGACCGGCGGTTTGCGCTATAATAATGACAAGAAAAACGACATATCCAACTCCACGCTGGCGTCGTTTCTTGTCCCCTATGGCACCACCGGCGACATCTTCAACTCGCCCTTCGCCGGAACTTTTGACGCCGACGCCGGACCGCTCGGGACCCCTGGCGCCCAACGTTTCCGCAACCGGACTGTGAAATATGACGAAATAACCGGGCGGTTCGTCATCGATTTCAAAATCTCGGAAGATAATCTGCTCTACGCGTCTTATTCGCGGGGCTATAAATCGGGCGGCATCAATCCGGCGCTTCAGGTCAATGTTCCCGGCGTGACCGATGGCTTTGATCCAGAGATTATCGACTCATTCGAAATCGGGTCGAAAAACACCTTTGGCAACGGCGCGCTGCAACTCAACCTGACCGCATTCTACTATAAATACAAAGGATTGCAGCTTAGCCGTATCGTAGCCAGAACGTCGGTCAACGATAATGTCGATGCCGATATTTATGGCCTCGAAGCCGAAGCCGTGGTCCGTCCGGGACCCGATACTTTGGTCAATCTCGGCTTCAGCTACCTGAAGACCAAGGTCACCGACGACAAGCTGTTCGTCAATCAGCGGGATCCGTCCGGTGGGCGACCAAACTCGGTCATTATCAAGGATATTGGTCAGGCCTTTAACTGCGCCGTGGTGGCCAATGCCGGTGGCCAGGCCGCAGCAGACGGTTTCGTGACTGCCGTGAACAATGGAATCAACGCATCGCGTGGCCTGACTGCGGCCAACGGCCTCCGCGGCCCGACCGCCTTTCCGTCGGACGCCAATCTTGGCGCAGGCAGCGGCGCGTTTAGCCTTTGCAGTGCATTGTTGACCGCGTCGGCCGGCACGGGCGGCGCGATCACAGTATATGAGGGCGGCGTAGAGGTCAGCATCAAGGGCAATGAACTGCCACAGGCGCCAAACTTCAAATTTTCGGCGGGGGTACAGCATAGCTTCAAAATGGGTGCCGACATGGCGCTCGTCCCTCGGCTTGACCTGACCTACACCGGTGAAAGCTATGGCAACATCTTCAACGGCCGCGTCAACAAGGTTCCCGGCTATGCTCAGGCCAATGCCCAACTCCAACTCAATGGTGCGGACAGTCGCTGGTATGCGCGCGCTTTCATCCAGAACATCTTTGACAATAACGCCACGACGGGCCTGTATCTGACCGACCAGTCGTCGGGGCTGTTCACCAATATCTTCACCCTCGAACCGCGGCGCTATGGCATCGCGGCGGGCGTGAAATTCTGAACCAGGCGCGCTGGCGACAGCGTCAGTGCCAACAAAAAGCCCCGGCCTCTGAACAGAGGCCGGGGTTATTTTTATCAAGGCTGTCGTTACCGCCGGGACGAGAAACGCCCCGGCGACATCGATCAGAATTTGTAACGGATCGTCCCGCCATAGGTACGCGGCTGGCTGGGATAGCCCGATACGCTGCCCGCCTGGGCAACCGCCGGGAAAATCGTCGTCAGATATTGCGCGTTGGTCAGGTTGCGGCCCCACACGCCAACGTCGATGCCGCTGGTCAGACGCAGGGTGAACGACGCGTTGAGCGAGTTCACTTCGCGCTTCAGATTCTGCGCGACGCTTGCCGGAAAGCCCGACAGCCCCTCGACGATCTGAACCGGGCTTTCATAGGCGTAATCGACGTGAGCGATCGCCTTGGTCCCGCCAGCGAATTCATGCGTATAGGTGCCGCCGATCGACATCGACAGTTCGGGGATGCCCGCGGGCGTGCTGCCCGAAATGTCGCCGAACGCCGAATTGACGAAGCTGTCATATTTCGCGTCGAGATAGGTCGCGGCCAGCGTCAGGTTGAGGCCGGCGACAGGACGGACCGACCCGTCGAATTCGATCCCGAACGTCGACTGCTTGCCCGCATTGGCCAATGCAAAGCCGGTGCCGGTAAAGACGTTCGACTGGAATCCCTTGATCGACTGCTTAAACACCGCAACGTTGACCGCAGCGACGCTCCACTGGCCCTTCAAACCGAATTCATAGACGGTCGATTCTTCGGGGTTGGCGAAACGCGAACCTGCCACCAGGTTCGGGGTCCGCAAACCGGCGGTGGTAATCGCTGCCAGGTCCGAAGCCAGCGGACGGCTGTCGCGCGACAGGTTGATCGAACTCGCCTTGAAGCCCGTCGCATAGGTCGCATAAATGTTGACCGTGTCGGTCAGTTCATACGCAGCACGAAGGCTGTACGAGAAATCGCCGTCGTTCGTCCGTCCGCTTTCCACCGCGTTCGGAACGTTGGGGAACGGCGGCAGGAACTGAAACGCCTTCAGGCCGTTAAGCGGATTCACTGCCGGATTGTTCTGGTTGGCGGTGGCGAAGGCCTGAACCTGCCCAGCTATCCCGGCATAGGCTGCTGGATTTGCACCCGCAAACGTCTGAATTTCGGCGGCGGTCGCAGGGCGGCCGAGGTTAAGGACGGCAGGACCGCCGATCGTCTGCGCAATACCGCCTTGGAATAGCAGTTGGTTGCGGAACGGAGCGTATGCGGGGGCATCGAGGTTGATGCCCGAGAACACGTCGCTGCTGACCACATTGGTCGAGAAATTCTTGCGATCCTTGGTGTAATTGCCCCCCACCGTCAGCGTCAGGCGATCGGTCACTTCGAAATCGACAGTGCCAAAGATCGAGAAAGCCTCGTTCTTCATGTCATAGGCTTCGCTCAGTCCGTTACCGGTGCGGAAAAAGCTCCCTGTATATTTCGCCGGATTGCCTTCGAGCGCCCCGAGCGTCGTCTCAAGCAGTCCGACATTGAGCGCATTGCCGCTCGCCGCGCGGATCAGCGCGTCGCCATAGGGCCGGAACTGAGTCCCAAACCGGATCGCGCTCTGCTGGTCGACCTTTTCGTTGAAATAATATCCGCCGATCAGGAAATTGATGGGGCCGTCGAAATCCGACGCCAGGCGCAGCTCCTGCGTGAAGGTGTTGATGTCGACATAGTCGCTTTTCTCACCGATCAGGTCGGCGCCGGTGAAGTCCGAATCCTGATTGGTGTCGGCGCGGACCTGACGATAAGCGGTGATCGAGGTCAGCGCCATGGTGCCCAGATCATAATCGATCTGTGCCGAACCACCGTAATTCTGGATTTTATTCGACGACAGGAAATTATTGTAAACATTGTAAGAAAAGGGGTTGTTCGCATCGACGCTGGGCCCGCCGGCGAGCCCATTGGTGATCGCGACGGTCGGACCGGCGATGACATTGCCCGCGATGCAGCAATTTTCGTTGATCTTGTCATAATCGCCGATCAGGCGGATCGACAGGGCTTCGGTCGGTTCGAACAGCAATTGCCCGCGAACGCCCCAGCGGTTGCGGTCGTTGACGTCGGTGTTCAGCTTCAGGTCCCGCGCATAGCCGTCGCGGCGATTATAGCTGCCGCCGATCGAGAATGCGACCTTGTCGCTGATCGGGCCGGTAACGTCGCCCTTGATGGTGATCGCGTCATAATTGCCATAGGTCACTTCGGCCGAACCGCCGAATTCATATTGCGGCTTTTGCGTCACGATGCTGATGACGCCCGCCGATGCGTTCTTGCCGAACAGCGTCGATTGCGGACCGCGCAGCACTTCGATGCGCTCGACATTCGGAAGGTCGCCGATCTGTGCCGCCGAACGCGAACGGTAAACACCGTCGATGAACACGCCGACCGACGGTTCGATACCGGCGTTGTTTGCACCATTGCCGAAACCACGGATGATGAAATTGGTATTCGCGCTCGACTGAAGCTGCGACACGCGCAGGCTGGGCACGGCGGTCTGAAGGTCGATGAGGTCGCGGATCTGCGCTTCTTCCAGCGCGGCGGCCGAGGTCACGGACACCGCGACGGGCGTGTCCTGCAACGTCTGCGACCTTTTGCTGGCGGTGACGATGATGTCGTTGCCATAATCCATATCGTCGACAGCGACCGCCGTATCGTCGGCGGGTGCGGCGGTCTGGGCGAAAGCGATGGCGGGGGTGGCGCTGGCGCACAGCATGGTGGCGCCCAGCAAAATGTTGCGCAAAGTCATGATGTCTCTCTCTCCAAACCGGTGAAAAGCGCGGCCTTTTGGCCAAGAGGGAGATGCCCCACCGGAATGGACCGCTGTAATATCGCCGCCCACCGCGTCAACGCCATCGGCGCGCGAAAAGCGGATTTTTTCGCCATTAGTGGCTGAAAAGCAACAGTTTACGCTACGGCCAGCGTAACGCTTCCGTCATAAAAAGCAGAAAACCCTTTGCCGACGAATGTCGCGGCTGACCGTCGAACCGTCGTGGATATTATCTGGGTCGATCGCGGCAGGGACGTGTCCGTGCAGCGGATCGATCGGTACAACAGCCAAATTCCGTGCTGCGGGTCATGATCAGGTTCATGAACCGCAGCACGGAAATCCTTCAAATGGGTTCTCCGGTTCGGATCAATCCACTCGGTCGTTAAAAAATCGCGCGAGCCGATCCATCGCCTCCGACAGCCGTTCTTCGGTCTGCGATCCGAAGCAAATCCGAAGATGGCCTTCGCCGGACGCTCCGTAAAAGCTGCCGGCTTCAACCACCACGCCAGCTTCGTCGAGTATGCGCTCGGCAAGACTTTGGGCGGCTATTCCCGTGTCGGAGATGTCGGGAAACGCATATATCGTGCCCTCTGGCGAGGCGCACCGCACCCCCGGCATCTGGTTCATGCGCGAAACGACCAGGTCGCGCTTTTTGCGGTCCGTCGACACCATTTCCTCCAGCCTTTGCGCCGGCCCGTTGACCGCCGCGATGCCGCCATATTGGATGAACGTGTTGACATGGGTCACGGCGCTGGTCGCGATCGTCCGCAGCGCCGGCATGAAGGCCGTATCGGCGACGGCATAGCCGAGGCGCCACCCGTCCATCGCATAAGCCTTGGTAAAGGCGAACAACGAGATCGTCCGCTCTCGCATACCGGGAAGCGTAGCGATGCTGATGTGCGGAGCATCGAACGTGATATATTCATAGACTTCGTCAGAAACGACGAAGAGATCGTGACGGATGGCAACATCGGCCAGACTTTGCAGTTCCTCGCGAGAATATACCCGGCCGGTCGGATTGCATGGGTTCACCAGCACGATCATGCGCGTCGCAGGCGTTATCGCCGCCTCGATCCAGTCTGCGCGGATCGAAAATCCGTTCGCCGCGTCCAGCGGCACCCTAACACAACTGGCTCCGGCAAGTTCGATCTTGCCAACATGCTGAGGATAATATGGATCGAGCAGGATCACCTCGTCGCCGGGGTTGAGCAACGCCATGAATGCGCAGAACGACGCCTGGGTAAGGCCGTTGGTGACGAGCACTTCGTCGGCACTTGCATTGATTCCGTTGAATGATGCGAGCTTCGATGCCAGTGCTTCGCGAAATAGCGGATTGCCCTGCATATCGTCGTAATGGACATGTCCGGCCCGCAGGGCGTCGATCGTCGCCTGCTTGATATGGTCGGGCGTGTCGTCCACTGGTCGGCCCAATTCCAGGTGAATGAGGTCGGCACCGGTGGCGGCGAGTTTGCGCGCACGGTCATACATGCCGTAGCTTTTCTTTGTGGATTGGCTGACGCGTTGGGCAATCTGGGGCATCGAAATCTCTGCTCTGGAGGAAAAGGGATGAAGGGTCAGTCCGGACGCCGGCGCCGCGCGGTAAATTCGATCTCGATCCGCGCGCCGGGCGCCGGAATGCCGCAGATCAACGTGGTATTTGCCGGAGGAAACTCGGCAAACTTGGCGCGCAGGATCGCCGCTGCCGCAGGCATGTCCGCCGCATCGGTCAGATAGACGCGGTGCCGCACGACGTCTCCCAAAGTCAGGCCGCATTGATCCAGCGCCTGTTCGACAATGGCGAAAATCCGTTCGCCCTGCCCTTCGATGCTGTCCGGCATCGTGCCGTCGGGATTGGAGCCAACCGTCCCTGAGACGTGAACATAGTCACCATCGTCAACGGCACGGGAATAGGCGGCAAGCGTCTCGAAACGAGAGCCCGAGCTGTGGCGGATCAGGGTCATATATTGGTCTCCATAGCCTTCGTCGACAATGATTGTTGTTCGGCATTTTCACGTTCGAAGCGCGTGCGCAGCCAGGCCACCGCAGGAATGCCGATCACCATTCCAAGGACGGTATTGACGATCATCGGCAGCGACATGTCGCTTCGGCCAAGCAGGTTGACGGCGACGAAGATCGCAGTTCCTTCCTGCCGGACGATATGCTCCATCACGACAGCGATCCTTTCGCCGCGGTCAAGTCCGCCAAGTCTGGATACAAGAAGCGCGATGCCGACGTTCACGACATTCATCGCGACGACGATCGCCAGGATCACACCGGCAGAGCTGCGTAGTACGTCCCATTGCTGCGCGACGATCATCGCAAAGACGAGGACCAGAACAATCGTCGAAACAGTCTTTATCGTCGGTTCAACACGCAGCGCGAAAGTCGGCACAATCAGGCGACAGATCATGCCGACGGCAATCGGCACCACCGTAACCATCATGATGCCCTGCACCGCGTCCATCATCGGGATCGCGAGGGCTTGGCTTTCGCCGTAGACAATCCTCAGCGCGAGCGACGACGTGAAGGGCACCGTGAAGATATAAATCACGCTGACGAAAAGACTCATCGACACCGACAGTGCGACATTGCCCCGCGCCAGATTGGTCAGAAGGTTGGACAGGATACCGCCCGGACAGGTCGCGAGCAGGATCAGCCCCACAGTCAACGCCGGGGTCGGTCCAAAAGCCAGCGCCAGCGCGGTGCCGACGGCGGGCACCAACAGGATCATGCTGCCGGTGCCGAGGATGAAGGCACGGCTGCTTTCGAAAATGCGCGCAAAATCACGAGGCAACAGGCCCACGCCCATCGAAAACATGACCAGCCACAGTGCTACGGGGAGCAGATATCCCTCTGCGAGCATTTGAATCTGGGAGATATTCATTTCATATCCTAACCCTAAAACAATATCTGGTGGATCAGCTTTTGGATGGACGAAGCTGCTTGGCGATCAATGCGGCCTTCATCAACAGGCGCGGCAGGTGTTGCGCCATGAAAAAGCCGGCCACCCGGCGCGGCGGCTCAAGGTCCAGCAGCGGCCGACCGCTCGAACTGCCGAGCAGTCGCGAGACTTCCCTGCCGATTGCGGAATTTATCGCAAGGCCCCGGCCGTTGCACGCCTGAACCGCGATCAGCCCTTCAGCCACTTTGGTGACTCGCGGCAGGAAATCGACGTTCACCCAGGCCGTCCCGAACCAGATATTCTCGATCTCCAGCGGCCGGTAATCGATCAACATGCGTTTCAGCCGCCGATTAACCGCCGCCGCGATCGTCGCAGCCGATTGATCGGGCGTCGCGGGCAGCGGCACGATCAGCCTGTCGCCAGCGACGCGGCGAACAGAGAAGACGTCGGACTCGAGGTCGGTCAGGCTTTCGCCGCCAGGTAGGACGCTGGCCATTTCAGGCGGCAGCGCCTCCGTGGCGACTTCGCATACGGTCAGGGGCAGCACCGTGCCGCGAAGTTCGGGAACAAGATCGGCGTTGCCGCCGTTCGCGGCCATGACCACATGCCTGGCGACGATGCGGCATCCGTTCGCCTCGACGGCCCAGCGCCCATCGCCCGCAGGCGTGACGGCCGTGACTGGCGAGTCTTCATGGACCTGCACCCCAGCCGCCGTGGCGGCGTGCTGTAATCCGATCGCAAAGAGCAAGGGATCGACGCCGCCGCCGGTCGGATCAAAGATCGCGGCGTCATAACCGGCGCAGCCGGTCACCGCCCTGGTCTGCTCGGCATCAAGTACGCGCAGGTCAGAGCGCACCACTTTCCATTCCTGGACCAATTTTTCCAAGTTGCGGCCCGCAGATTTGCCGGATTGCGGCGCGATAAATCCGTTCATTCGCGCATCGCACGATATGGCGTGCCGCGCGATCAGGTCGGCGATCGTCGTCCCGCTGGTGCCGATAAATTCCAACATGCGCCGTCCGCGATCCTGGCCCAACCGGCGCAAGACCTTGGCAGGGGTGGTGCGGACGAGTTGGGGCGCGATCACACCCGCGCTGGCTCCGGTGGCGCCGTCGCCGATCCGGCCACGCTCGACAAGTGCTACCGACATCCCACCTTCGGCCAGATGCAGCGCGCTGGACAATCCCGCCACGCCGCCGCCGATAACGGCAACATCGACCTCAAGTGCCGACGCCAGGGGATTAGACAGCGGCCGCTTGCCACCTATGCCCCATGCCGATCGGCGTTCGCCACTCGTCAAATCCAACGGTTTATTCCTGCTGCTCACTATCGATCTTCCGGGCTAAGCCAATGCCGCATCATCGCTCAAGACGAGCAAGTCCGTGTAGTCTTCCAAGGCACAAGCCGGGGAATAAGGGGTTTTAGCGAGCATTACGGCTTCGTCGGGGTGCATTGAACGAATAGTCATATCATGTGCGCCAGCAGGGATAGCCGGCGCGACAGGACTGCTCGGGATCAGATATTTCATGAGGTTCATCATCAGATGGAGTATGAATGGCGCGATGCCATTCATACTCCGGGGTATCACTTAAAAGCTCTTGCGTACGCCGACAGTGAAGCGGCGCCCGATATAGTCATATGTCTGCCGATCACTGAGATACGGCGGATCCTTGTCGAGCAAATTGTCGATATTCGCATAGAAGGTCACGTCGGGCGTCACCGTCGCCGAAAGCGAGAGATCGAAATAGTTGACGTTCGGCGCCTTTGGCACTGCAAGCAAAGGCATATCATCCCCGGCCGAAATAGCCTGGGTAATCCGCTCATCGCGTGCCGTACCGATAAAGCGGTGACGGAGTGAAACCTCGAACTGGTCGCTCGTCCAGGTCAAGCGCTGGGTAAAGCGCCATTTCGGGTTCGTGCTGTAACAGCTACTGCCCGTCCCGACATAGCCTGCGCAGTCAAGTGGACGCAGGATCGGGCTGCTCGTGTACTTGTTCTCGATCGTATAGGTGCCGGCGATGAAATAGCTCAGTCGGCCGGAGCCAGCATCGATGCTTGCAACGTCAACGCGCCAGTCGACGCCCTTTGACGTGATGCCGCCGATGTTCTCGTTGAGAAGCGGCACATCCTGAAGCTGCCCGTCCGGAGTACGCGTGGCGAGCGGCGTACAGAAGGGGTTGCTGAGCGACAGGTCCGACCGGCAAGCGGCGATCGTCTGACCGATGCCACCAGCAAAGGCAGCGATCGCATTTTTGATGTTGATATTATAATAATCAACGGTGAACTGCAGGTTCGGGGCGAAGCTCGGCGTATAAACACCGCCTACGGACCAGGTGTTTGACGTTTCGGCACGAAGATTGGGGTTCCCGCCCAGAAGCGTGCGGATAACGATATTTTCCTGCTGGAACACATCGATCACGCTGCCCGGCACACCCAGCGTTAAGCAGAAATCGCGTTCGGCAGCGGTCCGTGTCGGCCCGGCATTACAGAAATCGGTGGCGACAGGAGCCTCGTTGACCACGCCCGAAAACAGCTCGGTGATGTTGGGTGCTCGAACCGCGCGCTGAAACAGGCCGCGGAACTTCAGTCCCCTGAAAGGCGAATATTCACCGCCCGCCTTGAACGAAAAAACGCCGCCGGCCGAAGAATAGTCGGAATATCGCGCACCGCCTTCAAAGGCGAGAAGTTCGGCGCCCGGCTTGTCCGCCAGGATCGGAACATAGACTTCGCCAAAAACTTCCTTGACGTTGTACGAACCCCTGGTCGGCTGAAGACCGGCCGCACGCGAGATGGCGTTGTTCTGGGTGTAGAGATTGTCCGGGTCAAACCGCGCCGACTCACGGCGATATTCGGTCCCGAGTGAAAAGCCCAGCGGGCCGGCCGGCAAGTCGAACAGGGAACCCGTCAGCGTTGCCCCGATTTGCGTTTGAGTGACCTGGTTGCGGTTGGTCAGCGTGGTGCCGATGTAATTCGCCATTTCAGGCGTCAGCGTCCCGGCGCCAAACGGATTGAGGATGACGCAGCCAGCTTGCGTGGACGCACAAGCCGCCGGATTGCCCGGCGCCGTAACAAAGCCGTTGGCGAAGCGATCGAGGATGACGCCGCCCGTCTGTGTATCGACGACCGAATTTTCACCGCGATTGAAATAGGCTTCCCACTTCAACCGGCTGTTGAGCTCGCCCCTGAAACCGCCAACGAAGCGCCAGAAATCGCGCGTCTGGCGCGTGGTGCGCAACCCTACCTCGGTGGTACGACGGTTGATGTTGACCGGCACAAAGCCATCGCCATCCTGATCCAGATTGGTGACCAGGAAATCGCGCAGCGATGCCGGCAGATAAGGATTGCGGGTGTCGAACTGGAAGTTGGAGATAAAGCCGGAGCTGCTCATCGGCAGCGCGGCCTCCTGAGCCCCCACCTTGGTGCGCGCATAGGTCGCTTCCCAGAATGCCTCGATTGACGATCCCAGTTCATAGCGACCATTAACCGCGGCCTGGACACGCTCCATGGGTAGCTGGAGGGTGCTATAGACACGGTCGTTGAATGCGTCCGAGTCATTATACGCCCGCCATCCCTCCGGCGCGAAAAAGATGCCGTCGGTGCCGATGGTGTTGCCGAATTGATCCTGCAAGCCCACGAGATCGGGCGAGAACAAAGTGCCTTGCGGCGTCACCGCGTTTCCGCCGGGCAGAAGCACGCCTTTGCCATCGACGACGGCATCGACCAGGTATCGCGAAGCATAGGAACGCGCGCCGGAAAGCGTTTCGGCGCGTTTGAAATAATTGGCGTAGAAGGTGATGTTGCCCTTTCCATCGGCGAAGTTTCCGCCTGCGGTAAAATCAACATTATAACGAGCGGAATCGCCTCTTGAGGAAACACCCGCCTGAGCGTTCATCTCCACGCCTTCAAAGTCGTCCTTCAGGGTGAAGTTCACGACGCCCGCCATGGCGTCCGAGCCATAGACCGCCGAGGCACCACCGGTGACGACCTCAACGCGCTTGATGAGCGCCGGCGGGATGAGGTTGATGTCGACGACACCATCATTGGTCGCACCGACGACGCGGCGACCGTTGAGCAGCACCAGCGTACGCACAGAGCCAAGGTTGCGCAGGTTCAGCGTAGCCGTCCCGTTGCCGGGATCATTCGACTGCGAACCGAAGCCGGCTGTGATTTGAGGCAGGGAATTGAGAATCTGCTCAGTCTCGGCGCTTCCCGTACGGGAAATTTCCGCCTCACCGACAACATTGACCGGGCTGTTCGATACCATGTCGGACCGGGCGATACGCGAACCGGTGACGGTAATTTCGACCGGATCGCTATCAGACGACTCCTCCGGGGAAACTACAGACTGATCCGAGACGGTTGCGTCTGCCTCTTGAGCATGGCCGCTTTGCGCGACCAAAGCCAATGCGATTGCGGTTGCCGATGTAACAGCCCTACCAATTTTGCGATGAAAAACTTGCATGTCGTCCCTCTACTAACGATGCCAAAATTCCGCCTGCGAATGTCATTTTATTTTCATTATTATGTGATTATGCACATAAAATAAGGTCGGGTCAACACTCGGTTTTGGCAGGCTCCACGCCATAAATAATTCCCTATATCATTGATAATAATGGACTTTCGTCCCGTGGCGCATTCGGCCTGGTGCGGTGGCGTTTAAAGTGATTTCGGCTATATGAACGGAGGCGAATCACTCGATCCGAGCTGCATGATGCGTTCGCCTAAATTTTGGCTGAGAAGGCGATATGGCCCGTAATCCCGATTTCGAAGTGACGAGTCCTGCCGATCCGGAATTCAAACTGACCCGTTCGCCATTCTATCTGATGGCGCACGCTGATTTCAAATATCACGAGGACATTTCCGTGGTGCTCGGGCGGCGCTCCGTCACCAAGATAATGTACCGCATCCTCACGGTTTTGCGCGAGCGAAAGGTCGCCAATGTGGGAGAGCTTGCCGACTTGTCGCTGTCAAAGCGGCCAACCGCAAGTCGCGCGATCGACAGGCTGGAACAGATGGGTTTGGTAGAGACGATTGCCAGCGATGAGGATGGAAGAATCACCGAGGTGAGCCTGACGCCAAAAGGGTCAGAAATTTTGGGCGAGCTATCGACAGTTGTGGGCCGCCAATTCGCGCGCGCGCTGGAAGGTATTAGCGATCGAGAGATCGAGGGGCTTGTTAACACGCTTGGGAAGATTGTCGCCAATCTCAACAAGCTGGCAATCGAATGACGTAATACCTCTCCGGCGTTGCCGACGACCGCAACGCCTCAATATCCGCTTGAGAACGGCCCGCCATGAAAGGATTCCGCACAGCTTGCGGCGTCCGAACGCGACGCCGACCATGGCGCCGAAGACGTCGAGGCCTTGCGCCACAAATTACGAACGTCATTGGACTTCACGGAATTTGGGAGCACGCAAAATGCGCGCCGCCCGGAGCGGCCACAAGCCCGCTTCGGGCCGGCCTCCTCGTCGATGATCGCATAAAATACTGAACTACCAGCGCGAATGCGAAGATTTTTTGGCGATGGTAGAAATCGCCAATAGCTGAATGGCTCTTTGCCAGAGCATGATTCCACCCCGCGCCGAAAGCGTTTTCGGCCGGAAGCATCAGGATTTCCGAGTGAAAGAATGGTGCCGCTTACAGGACTCGAACCTGTGACCCCATCATTACGAATGATGTGCTCTACCAACTGAGCTAAAGCGGCAACGAGGGGCGCCTCTATCAGCGTGTCGGCGTGAAGACAAGCGTCGTAGCGCACTTTCCTGGCGCTTGGGGCGAGAGGCTATCCGCAGCGGAAAAACATCGTCAGCCTGCCCCTGCTGACGGGCACTCGAAAGGCCAAGCCGCCGACCGCATAAAAGCAGCATGTCGCCCCGGAAAGGCGGACATCGCTCATTCCGCCGACAAAAACCGGGGCGCCTCGCTCGGGACATCGCTCAACTCCTGTAAGCAGGTCTCAGCCGTTGCGACACCTCAAGCGGTGGGCCGCCAGAAAATGGCTCTGGAGCCATCGCCTATTCCGGTCCGCATTTCGAGCGAGATCGAGTGAGATCCCCTCCGACCCCAAAAGACAAGACCAAGCATGAGGCATATTCATGCCGCTTTCTTGAGGGTTCTGGAGTGTCAGGAGAGGGGAAAATGGTGCCAGAAGAGGACGGCAAAGTAATACTCAATTATTTGAAATACTTGGTAGATATACATTTCGGAGATTGAAATGCCACTTGCCATGCCCCCAAGTCAGATTTGCAGTAAAGATTTGGGTCTCTAGGCGGTGTTTCAGGCACATTCATCTTGTAGCACGGCGTAACTGCTAACTGCAAGGTTTTTGGAAATTCTGAAGTATGATCCATCTTCGAATTGGATCAAATTTCGAGTCCGAAATGCCACATGATCCGACCAGAGGTGGGTCTAGGCCTGCAACGCTTCAACCACTTCCGGTCGCAGTTGCCAACGCCATTCCGGGTAGCTTTCGGGATCGTCACTCTCGTTGCTATCCACACCTGTTGCCAGAGCAAAGGTCCAGATGACGGAGCCATCGGCCCGTCGCTCGGCAGGAGTGTAATCCATCTCCTCCGCCAATGCGCGAGCCAGCAGCCCATACTGCAGATTGGCATATTCATGCCCAAGCTTTCCCGCTGCCTTGGAGAGTTGCGTTGCGGTCAAGATGTTGTCGGGCGCGGCGAGGTGCGCTTCGAGCATCGCTTGCTGGCCATCGGCAGGCTTGAGTTGTTCATAGGCTGCCCGCACATGCTTCGCGGTCGGATAACCGTCAGCGCCGCGTGAAGCCCTTTCCTGAGCAGCTGACTGATCGAGGTCAGCGCAAACAAGGGTCACAACCGCATCGCTGGTGGGCGCTGTACGAACCTCGGCGACCGGGGCCTTCCCCCTGAACGCCCGGCCTTCCCACGTATTCCCGGACTTTCGCGCGATGATCGTGTGACGGCGGTGCATGACGGTGATGCGATCATTTGCCATGGCGTCAGTTCCTCTCGCTCAATGCAGTGCGCATCGAATTAACAGTCTGGCTGGCCATGACGACGCGCCAATCATTATCGCCGGACTTGTACCAATTCAGGAGTACGGCTTCCGGGTTCTTCGTGATCGTCCGCACTCGCTTCGTGAGGCCAGCCCAAGCACCCCGAAGCTGATCCGGCGTGGCGTTGAGCAGGCGGGTGATATCGGTCATCAAGAACCGACCTTCACGACTGACAATCTCACTCAGGATCGCGACGGATTTTTCGCTGCAGTTATTGAGGAAGTGCTTCGCATCGGCGACGCTAAGCTTGGCAAGCCCCTCCTCATCGTCCGCCAGGTCTTCACCAGCGGTAATGCCCATTGCTGCCAGGACGAACTCGCTCAGTTCAGCGCGTGTCTCGGCGCTGAAGGTTTTTATGGCGGCATAGGGGATTATGATCCCACCTCGTTCGTTCACGTCCAATCTCCTTCGATTTCGTGAATTCATATGGGGCGAAATGCCTGGCGGAGTCAAGCTGCCATGTGAAATTTTATCGCATTACGTCAATTTTCACGTATTTTCGTGCATTTTAGAGACTGACGGCGTCGTCAAGCGACGCCCGCCAGTTCAATTGGCGTCATTCGCCAAGCGGAAGCAGGTCGCGAAGCGCCCTCGGTCGGCTTCGCTCACCTCGGCCTGTTTGAACTGTGCCTCCCAGCCTCCGGCCACCTGCATGCGCATGTCTTCGACCATGGCTTGGGCCTGGTCGGGCGCGAGGTCGAACCCGGCAGCGCCAGCAAGAGCATTGGCGACAGTGGCGTCCCGGCCTTGCGGGCCAATGCCCAGCACCAGGCGTCGTTCAAGACCTACCTGCGGTTTGGGCACGACATCGTAGAGCGGTGACAGTCGCCAGCCCTTGCCGTCGAACAGGAAGCCATGGTTGCGCAGGTGGTCATCATCGTTGGTGACGAGGATGTTGAACACCATGCGCCGGAACAGTTCGTGGAGGTCGCGGCGCACCTCGGTGCCATGCTGGCGAAGAACGGCGGCGAGGTCCGCATAGCTGTAGCGGCTTACTTCGCTCTCGTGCGCGCCGAGCATGGTCAGGCCGGAGGCGAAAGGCCGCCGCTCCAGCCAGTTGCCGTGCGATACGCGATCGAACCGTTCGATCAGATAGATGTCGCGTTCCAGCACGCGCCTGAAGTCGAGCGCCGGAACGTCGAGGCCACAGGCCGCAGCAAGGCGCATGGTCGCCAGCTCGACCCGGCATTCGGGGAAACTGTCATTGCGGGCCTGGAACTTGGCAATCCAGGGCTGGCCCTCGATTTCGGTCGCGGCCTTCGGGCGCGCGCCGCCTAGTGACGAACCGGCGGTCAGCAACCGCCGCAGGTTTTCGTCGAGCTGATCGACATGCTGCGCGCGCTCGGCAGCTTCGGCCAGTTCTTCCAGGGTAAAGTGTTCGCCCGGCGCGTTACCATCGCCCCACGGGGTGATGCGCTCCGGACGCTCGGGCGTCGGGCCGAATGCCAATGCGCCCACCCGGTAATCGCCAGAGGCCAGGATCAGATCGATATCGCTCGGCAGGCGGTCGCCCATCGCCTTGTACATCAGGTACTGGCCCCAGCCATCGGGAGCTGCGTCGCGAATGCCGCCGAAGACGGCAAAGCCTTCTTCAGTCCGGAATGTGCGTTCGGTGCCCGGGTCATGAAGCGGCAGCGCCACAGGATCGACGGGGACGCGGTCCGGACGGGCGAGGTAGCGGCGACCATAGGCGAAAGTCGCGAACTGATTGCGCGGCTCGGCGGTCATCGTCAGCAGTCCTGCCGGAACAGGGCCGCCTTCGAGGTGAACGAACACATAGGTGCGGACCGTTGCCATGGCCGTCAGAAGTCCAGCTCGTCGCTGCTCACAGCATGCGTCGTCTTGGGCAGCCGGGCGAGGTCTTCGCTGATGCCTGCCCGGTCAGTGTCCGGGGCGACGAGTTCGGCGAGGCGCTGGGTCATGCCGAACACATGGAGGGCGCTGGCCAACACGGCCAGACCTACTGTCGCATCGCCTGCCTCAAGGCGCTGAAGCGTCTGCACCGAAACCAGCATGCGTTCGGCCATCAGTCTTTGCGGCAGCTTGCGACGGCGGCGGGCAATGGAAATGTCCTTGCCCAGCTGCGCAATCGCGCGCTGGCTCTGGGGCGGCAGGCCGCTGGCAGCTCTGGAGGCGCGTGACATGATGAATATATGCCATATCATGTGAAAAATGTCAATTCAGCATGATATGTCACTACATGACGAGGTGTTTCAGCGTGTAGCATGCAGTTCGCAGCGGTGCCACGCGCTACCAGTTGATTTCCAGAAATGTGCACCTCGGACCCTCTCCGCGCACTGAAAATCCGCCGCAAACCCAAGCGAAACTGCAATCGGGGAGTAGTGTTGGCCCAGCAGAAGGAATGGAAGAAGAACAGGTGCTTGCCTCAATCCATTGAATCAAGAATATTCATTCCATGACAGAGAGGTCAGCGCCCTCAGTAGTTCCGCAGCCGAACGGCGCGTTGGCGCTGGACGAGTCATTTGCCCGATTCTGCAGCTTGAAACGCACCCAGCCGACTGCGGACCTGCTGGGGGGCAAGGTGCTCGACTGCATGCTGGTCGCGGCAACCGAGTGCGAAACGACACACAAACGATATGCCGCACTTGCTTTTCCAGGCGCTGCATTCGGCATTGCCGGAGCCCTCGAATACATTCGCAACAGACGCTTTCTCGCGTTGGCTATCGGTCTTGCTGGCGCAGCAGCAGCCTCGCCCCTGTTGCGGGCAAGAACCCATCGCACCGAACCGTCGAAGGCAAAGCTGCTCGACACCGCGACGCTCAAGCAGCGCCGCTTCGTCATCGCCATGCTCGAATTTCAGGAGCACCTTGCCGCTGGACGCATCGCGGCCTTCGAGCGGATCACGCCCCACGAGCGAGACCGCCAATACCGCGAAGTTCACCCGAGCCTGTTCAGGGCCGACCATGCACTTGCGGCAATTGTCGGCGGCAATCGCTATTGGGCGTGCGCAAGGGTTCGCTCAACCTTGCAGCACCAGTTGCCGACAACCGACTTGCTGTTCGAGATCGGCAGCGTCCGCGCCCGTGCTTACCTCGATGGCAAATATCTTGTCGAAGCATCGTCCGAGAGCTTCGCGCGGGCAAAGCAGGCGATCATGGCGCGCTTTCCCAATGACCGAACCCTGCACGCACATCTCGACAGCATCGAGAAAATGCGCGCCCTCGATCCAGCGAAGTTTCCGTCGCCTGCCGCCAAGGCGGCGGAAGTGGCAGGCCATATCGACAGGGCAAGAACGCAGACGCTGCTGGCCGAGGGGCTTTTGGATTACTTTGAGAACAGGATGAGACAGGTAGAAGTCGAAGGGCTCGCCTAGCTACTGAACTTTTATGACTGCCCACCGGCAGCACCGCCGCGCAACCTTGAGCTTCGCCACGAAGCGAAAGGATGCCCGATGGAACAGCCACCCCTCTCCGGCTTGCTGACGACGCAGGACCTGATTGCCCTCGTCCGGCTCAGCCGCACCTCGATATACAGAATGACACGGCAGGGGCGGTTTCCGCCAGCCTGCTCGATAGGCAACGGACATATCCGCTGGCGCGAAGCCGATGTCCGCGCCTGGATGGCTGAACTGCCATCGCAGGCCTACCCGCAGGGCGACGGCGAACCACGCTATGACCCGCCTCGCAGACCCCGGCGGCTGTCATGAGCGGCGGCCCCGTTTCCATCCCGCAGGCCGATGCCGAGCTGCATCCGGTGATCGAACGGATCACCGGCCATTCGGTCGATATCGAGTTCCTGTTCTGGCCAATCACCGGACCGGAAGGCGAATGCTGCGGCGGCCATCTCAATGTTGGCAGCGCACGCATCTGGCTTGACCCTGACCACGCCAGCAATCTCGCCGATCGGGTTCGCGCGGCCATCGACCAGGCTGTCCTGAGCAACTTCCCATCCCCTGCAAGCCAACGGAGACTGTCATGAGAATCTCACAGGCAGACGCACTCGCCATTGTCGCTTCGGACTCGTTCCAGGAGCAAATTGTTGGCCCGATGATCGAGGCCTTTGTCCGTCGTCTCAGTCGCCCTGGCGAAGACGGCAAGACCTACCGCTCGTTCATCCTCGACTGGCTCTATTTCGAACGTCCGATGCTCGACCGCTTTATCGGCGAGCAGTTCAACGTCCAGTTTGAAGGTCCGGCGCTTGCTATCGACGGGACCGATTATCCCCTTGGCGGTTTCATCGAACGGCAGATCGAATGGGTTCGCCTTGATCCCGTCGATGCATTCGAATTGCGCACCAGATTGCGCAAGGCAGTGGACGCCGAAGTCACCGACTGGATCGACGGCAGGCCGATGAAATTCCTGCCCGCCATCGTCGAAAAGCCGTTCCCGGATCGGGCGGCAGCGGATGCCGAAGCCGCACGGATCATCCGCGACTTTCAGGGCTCCACCGGAAAGCCCGAGGGAGGCCGCAGATGACAATCAGGACTGTCATGCTGGATCACAATTCGGGCCACGATGCTACGCATCGAGGCAAGATAAGGTCTACACACCCCACGCACGCGTGCAGCGAGCATTTCCGCCGATTTGCGAGCGGGCGGATAGCGTGCTCGGAATTGTGTCAGCCCCGGATTGGCGCGTTTGCGCCATTCGCTGAGCGAGCCAAGCGCGCGCGCCGGAGCTGGCCATGCTGACCGCGAGCAAGCGCACCGTGCGCCTCAACCCCTCGCAGGGCCGAACTCTTCGTGGGATCGCGGAACGCCGAGGCCTCACCGAATATGCGATGCTCCAGCGCATCATTGAGGCTGGCTTTCTGTCCGTGATCAACGGGACCAACCGGGACACCGACACCCGCGAGATCGCCACCGGAGTTGGCGCGATAGCGGAGCGTCTGGCCGAGGTCGAGCGGGTGCTCGACCGCGCCCTGTTCACGGCCTGCGCCGCCTATGCCTACGCCCGCCATTCGGCCCTTGGGACCAAGAAGCCGGACGAGGCGATTGCCGCCGATGCCAAGGCGGCATTCGAGCGCCAGCGCTCACTTGCCCTGGAGATCGAGCCATGAGCCGAGAGCACGATTTTGCGGCGCGGTCGCATTCGCTGTGGCGGATGCGGATGGCCCATTTGCAGCAGCGCTTCGGCTTCTTCTGGCGGCTCGTCATGGGCTGTACGTTGTGCGGTTCAGCCATCGCAGCCCAGATGTTTATGGTCCCGCGCACAAGTGTGCTCGCGGTGCAGTGCCTGGGGGCCAGGCTGCTAGTCTTGCTGGGCGACATGGTCGGCAGGGAGCTGCGCATGAACGCAACGCTTGGCGGCGAAAAGATGACCTTCCACGCCCGCGTTGTGGCCTATTCCGACTACTGGCTGCGGCCCTACGACCGCATGCTAGATTGCCTGTTCTGGGGCGCCTTGGCGGGGCTTGCCTTGGGCCTGCTTGTCATCTGGCTGATCCAGCGGACGATGTCGTCGCAAGGTGAGCAGACACTTGGCGACAGGGTGCTGGGGGGCACCCGTGTAATTGCGCAAAGCGAGCTTGCCGAGCGCACTGCGCAGCGCGCCGATACGGCTTCGCTGGCGATTGGACCGGTGCCCGTTCCGCGCGGCATCGAGACCCGGCATTTTGCCTTTCTCGGCACCACCGGGAGCGGCAAGACCACCGTCCTGCGCCAGATGCTCGACCGCATTGAAGCGCGCGGCGAAGCGGCGCTGGTCTATGACACCAGCGGCGAATTCATCGCCCACTATTACAATCCCGAGCGCGGCGACGTTATCCTCAATCCGTTCGATGCCCGCTGCGCTTTCTGGTCGCCGTTCGACGAGATTTCCCATCCCGCCGATGCCGACCGGATCGCCCGCCAGCTCGTTTCCGAAACCGGCAGCCAGGACGACGATGTCTGGCTGGAGACGAGCCGCATCCTCGTTGCCAACATGCTCCGCTCGCTCTGGGCCGAAGGCAACTGCAACCTTGAAGCCCTGCTCGAAGCCTTGCAGGTCAGGAGCAAGGAACAGCTCAAGCACTGGCTCGGTCATACCTCGTCGGCCCGGACCTTTGCCGATGACGCCGACCGTGCCACCGGCAGCGTCCTGTTCATGCTAGCCAAAGCCGCCAACCTGATCCAGTTCCTGCGGATCGATGATGGCGGCACGGAGCGCTTTGCTTTCCGCGACTTCATTGCCGGTCTGGACGGACGTGAAGGTGCGAAGCCGTGGATCTTCGTGCCGCGCAAGGAAGACTATTTCGAGGCAGCCAAGCCGCTCATGGCCTGCTGGCTCGAATGCGCGGCGAGTGCCGTCCTCGGCCTCACGCCTTCGCCAGACCGGCGCATCTGGTTCGTGCTCGACGAACTGGCCGACCTGCCGCGCGTAGAAAACCTCGCCCGACTTCTGCCCGAGGGCCGCAAGTTTGGCGCGGCGATCGTGCTCACCTTTCAGGCCCTGGGCCAGATGCGCAATCGCTATGGTGCGAACATAGCCGAGGCCATGCTCGCCTGCTGCAACACCAAGCTGTTCTTGCAGACAGTCGACCGGGAAACCCGCCAGTGGGCCAGCCAGACCATCGGCGACTGCGAAGTCGAAATGCGCGTTGCCACCGACACGCTTTCCATCGGCAATGAAGTGCCGCGAACGACCGTCGCGACCCAACGTGCCTTTAGGGCTGCTGTGCTCGAAAGCGAGCTGCGGCTCGCCCCACATCAGGGCTACCTGCTGCTGCCCGATGGCCTGCCTGTCGCGCGCATCGGGCTTACCGCCGATCACATCCGGGCGCGCGGGACCGCCCGCCAGCCTGCCTTTGTCGCGGGCGATCCGGCGGGCACCCTGTGGAGCCGAGTGAGCGAGATTGCCCGTAATGCCGCGCCCGATGCCAGGCCGGGACCGGTTTGATGGTTGCCTCGGTCTCGGCCCTGTCGAGCGCCGGTCAGGCCGCAAGCTACTACGAAGCCGACGACTACTATGCCGAAGGTGGCCTTGCCCCGTCCGAATGGTTCGGCTTGGCCGCCAGGGCACTGGGCCTAGACGGAGAGGTAGACCGCGAGCAGTTTGCGGCCCTGCTTGAAGGGCGGGTTGGCGACGAGCAACTGGGCACCACGCGTGACGGCAAGGTCGAGCACAGGCCCGGTTGGGATATCACCTTGTCCGCCCCCAAGTCCGTCTCGATCATGGCCGAGGTCGCAGGCGATAAGCGGCTGATCGCGGCGCACGGCGCGGCGGTGAAAGTGGCGCTGGCCCATGTCGAGAGCCACATGGCCGCCACCCGCGTGCGCGAGGGCGGCGAGGTCCAGCGGCAGGCCACCGGCAATCTTGCCATTGCCACCTTCCGCCATGCGACGAGCCGGGCACAGGACCCGCAGCTTCACACTCATGCCGTCGTCATCAACGCCACCCAGGACAAGGATGGCAAATGGCGCAGTTTGGAGCCGCGCGCCTTCTACCAGCTCCAGAAGGAAATCGGCGCCATCTACCGCCAGGAGCTGGCGCATGGCGTTTCCGAGCTTGGCTACCGGATTGCACCAGGCAAGGACGCCATGTTCGAGATTGCCGGAGTGCCGGACAAGGTGATTGAGGCGCTGAGCCAGCGCACGGCAGCGATCGATGCCCGGCTTGCCGAGCGCGGCACAAGCCGGGAGGAGGCGAGTGCCGCCGAGAAGCAGATTGCTGCGCTCGACACCCGCGAGGCCAAGACCCACGTCGATATTCGTGAATTGCGCGCCGACTGGCGCGCGACAACCGATGCCAGCGGGTTCGACGCCGAGGCGCGGGACCGACTTGTGGTTGGTGCAATGGAACAGGCGCGGGAAATCGAGATGGCGGCCAACCCCGAGCTGCTCGCGCGGCAGGCGGTTGCCTTTGCTGCCGCCAAGCTATCCGAGCGCGAATCCGTGATGTCAGCCAGCACGCTGGCGCGCGAGGCAGGGGACTTCGCCTTCGGCAAAGTTGGTCATGGCCAGATCAGCGCGGCCATTGCCGGGGCCGAGCAACGCTGTGAACTGGTGCCCCGGACATTTCTGGACCGGAGCGGCGCGGAGTTTGCCGGGTTCACGACACCGCAAACCCTCAAAACCGAGCGGACATTATTGCGGCTTGAAGCAGCCGGTCGCGGCTTGGCAGAGCCGCTCGTCAGCGCGATGACGGCGGCGCGGACCGTTGAGCGCGCAGCACGACAATCGGCCCGTTCGGGCTATGCCCGGACCGACGATCAGAAGCGCGCAACCACCGACCTGCTGACTTCGCGGGACCGGATTGCCGCCGTTCAGGGCTACGCCGGAACGGCCAAGACCACGACCGTTCTGGCGACCTATGCCCGCGAAGCCGAGCGACAAGGGCTTGCCGTCACGGCACTTGCGCCCACCGCATCGGCGGCGACCGTTCTGGGTGAAGCGCTTGGCCTACGCGGCGATACTGTTGCCCGGCACCTGCTCACGCCCGAAGGGCGCATGGCGGGTAAGGATGCCGTCTGGATTGTCGATGAGGCTTCGATGCTCTCGGCGCAGGACATGGTGAAGCTGATGGCCAGCGCTGACGCAGCGGGAGCCCGGCTTGTTCTCGTCGGGGACGTGAAGCAGCTCGGTTCGGTAGGCGCAGGCGCGGCCTTCGCGCAGTTGCAGGCCGCAGGCATGACCACAACCAAGCTGGCCGAGGTTGTCCGGCAGACCAATGCCGAAACCCGCGAAGCCGTCATGGCATCGATCGAGGGTCATGCCGGCAAGGCCCTGGTTGCGCTGGACCGGGGCGGTGGCAAGGTTATCGAAGGAGCCACGCCGAAAGACCGCTTCGAGGCCATGACGCGGCATTACCTTTCCATGTCACCCGTCGAGCGAACGCGGACATTGGTGATCGAGCCTTCGCGCGAGGGCCGCGACACGCTCACCGGCATGATCCGGGAACACTTGTCTTCGCGCGGGGAGCTGTCGCGGGACCGAATTCAGTTTGCCGCTTTGGAGGCCAAAGGCATGACCCGCGCCGAAGCGCGCGAGGCGGCGAGCTATGCCATCGGTGATGTCGTCCGGTTCAACCGCGACTATGCCGACAAGGATGTCCGCCGGGGCGAGGCCCTGACCGTCACTGGAGTTGATCCAGAGCGGAACCGTGTTGCTCTGACAGGCCGCGACGGTCGGTCGGTTGACTGGCACCCCCGGCAATGGGGGGCGGGCAAGGTAGAGGTATTCGAACCCAAGCCCATGGATTTGCGCACGGGAGACCGGGCGCAGTTTACCCGCAACGACCGCGATACGGGACGGATCAATGGCCTTGGCGGGACAGTCACCGACCTCGATCCTTCCACCAGTCAGGCCACCCTGAAGCTGGCGAATGGTCGCGAGCAGCGGCTCGACCTCTCCGATCCTCGCAACGCCCATCTGCGCCATGCCTATGTCCAGACCGCCCACGCTGCGCAGGGCCAGACCGCCGAGCGCGTCCTGATCCACGCCGACAGCCGTTCAACCAATCTGGTCGATCAGAAGTTGCTCTACGTCGCGTTGTCACGGGCCAGAAGCGAGGCGGTTGTTGTCACCGATGACAGGGAGCGGCTTGTCCGGGCGATAACCGAGCGGGCGGGGGAGAAGCAGACTGCCATGGCAGCGGCAGTGCCCGAGGTCGGCAAATCCAAGGCAATGGGGGCTGGTCTCGGGTGAAGGCCATGCCGTCGGCATGGTGGCCACGGCATCTCTCGTCCCCTCGTTGGAATGAACTGCTCCCTGGGTGACGGCCCGTGCCGGGCGGGATCAACAGCCTGCCCGCTCCTTTCGAGCTGACGCCCTCCCGTGTTGGCTGTTCCGCGTTGCCGCTGACCCGCCCGGCCAATCCGGCCCGTCCCTTCATCCGCGTTCCCAACGACAGGACGAAGGATTTTCACCGTGGCTAGGACTCAAATCGCCAGCATTTACGACACCATCACCAACCAGATCATTGCCTCGCTTGAAGTCGGGGCGGGGAAATTCTCGCTCCCCTGGCATCGCAGCAACACCCCGCTGTCCCGCCCGATGAACGCCGTGACCCGGAAGGCCTATCGCGGCGTCAACGTCCTCGCCCTCTGGGCCTCTGCCGAAGCGCAGGACTTCGAGCATGGCCGCTGGGCAACCTATCGACAGTGGCAGTCGCTCGGCGCTCAGGTCCGCAAGGGCGAGAAGGCTTCGCCGATCGTGTTCTACAAGGTCTTCGATAAAGTCGATGGCACCGAGGCGGAGGAACGGGAAGGTTCAGCCCGGATCTTCGCGCAGGCGTCGCATGTGTTCAATGTTGGCCAGGTGGATGGCTATGCGATGCCGGAACTTCCCGAAGGCGCAGACTTCGATCCGATCCCGAACGCAGACGCTTTTGTTGCCGCAACCGGCGCAACCATCCGCATCCAGGGCGACAGCGCCCATTACACACCCTCGATCGACACCATCACCATGCCGGATAAGCAGCTCTTCTTCGCCACCGAATCCGGCAGCGCTGGGCAGAACTGGTATGCCACGCTGCTCCATGAACTGACCCATTGGTCCGGCGCAGAGCACCGTCTCGCACGAACCTTCGGAAAGCGGTTCGGTGACGACGCCTATGCGATGGAAGAGCTGGTCGCCGAGCTTGGATCAGCATTCTTGTGCGGCGACCTTGGCCTGTCGTCCAAGCCTCGCCCCGACCATGCCCGCTACCTTGCGAGCTGGCTCAAGGTGCTCAAGGCCGACAATCGGGCGATCTTCACGGCCGCGAGCGCGGCGGCGAAGGCGGCGGACTACTTAGGAGGGGGGTAATCCACGACAAGCTACCAACCAAATTGATGGCCGATTGCGTCCAGCCTTTGGATACGCTGCTCATAATCAGGCATGATCGTTTCAAGCTTCCGCCAGAACTGACGGGAATGGTTATGTTCCTGAATGTGACATGCTTCGTGGGCTAAGACGTAGTCGATCAGCGAAACTGGCGCCATTACCAGTCGCCAGTTCAGACGAATTCGACCCTTTGCATCGCAACTGCCCCACCGTTTGGATTGATCCACGACCGAGATTGATCGAGGCCCACAGCCCAAGGCGTGGCAGATTGATTGCATTCTGATCGTGAACTGTCGCTCAGCGTGCTTGATGTACCACTGTCGGAGAGCACTTCGCACAGCCGCTTTTGCGATGATCGGGTCAGGCCCGGGCGCTGTTGGCACAACTAGGTTTGAACCCCGTGCGATGACGCGCGAGATCACGACACCAGGATCCGGCACTACCTTTAGGCGATAGGGACGACCGAGGTAATGAAAGGTCTCCCCACTCACAAATTCCTTGGGCGACGGCATGCCCGAAAGCTCGGTGTAAATGGCTTTCTTGCGCAGTACCCAGGCCGCCTTTTTCCTGACGAACTCTGACACGCTGGCATCATTCAGATCGTTAGGTGCAAGCACTCGAACGCCGTCGAAACCGACAGTTATGGCAACGGTTTTGCGTCGTGCCGTGCGCGTCAGAGCGTAGCAGATTTCTTCTCCGCCAAAGTCTATGCGCTGGATGCTTCTGTTGCTCATCTCGCGAGGCGCGCCCTTGCGACATCCATGATCTTTGCAGTTGATGCTTCAATCGAAGCGAAGTCAGCGCCTGATTTCCGCAGACTTTCCTTGATCGCTCGACGCATCTGCCGTTTCACGTCTTCCTTGTGCTGCCAGTCGACGACCTGCGTCATAGCTTCCAGCTCCAGCGCGATGTTGCTGGCGACTTCGCGCTGTTGCTGCTCGCTGAGATCGTCGCCGAAGGCGATCAACGGGAAAATCGCGCCGGAGGTACCAGTCAATTCCACGGATTTCTGATCGCCCCGCAGTTTCATTGTCCGGCCAGCCAGTTCCTCAAGCCGCGCGAGCTGGCTTGCGGCGCTCACCCGGTCGATGCGTCGACGGGAAATGAGATCCTCCAAGTCTTCCCAGAGAGATTTATAGGCGGCAGGGTTCTCGTCGCGATGCACGTGAATTTCATGCCTGATCGCGTGCTCAATCCGCGCTGCTTTGGCGTCCGGCGATCCGATTTCTTCAACGCTATCGCGAAACGCTGGATCGAGAATATCCAAGGGTTGAAGCAGCTGCTCCACCCCGTCAGATCGCAAGTGGCCTGCAATCAGCTCGCCAACTTTTGCGCCATAAAGCTTCGCATCAAATCGCTCGTCGCTGTACAAACGACGTGCAGCGGCGCGGATACGGGTTAGCCACTTCAAGTCGGTCAGGTAAGGCTCTTCCAGCGCTTTGGGATCGGGCAAGACCATATCCATTGCCTCGGCAAATCGCTGGAAATCGAGCTCGAACTTTGCTCGCACATCCTCGAGCGCCAACAGGGCAATGCATGCATCTTCGTCGGCGCGATCTATGTTGTCGAACAGGCGGACGGCAGCTCGATGCCTGCTTTCTAGAAGCTGTGCCTTTTCCGATGCCGGACGCATGGCAGAGAGAACGCCATCTTCTTCGGAGAACATGTCGAGCGCTTCGGAAATGCGTCGGTTGTCGCCCCAATAGTCCACCACAAGGCCGTAGCTCTTGTTTTCATACGTGCGATTTACGCGCGCTATGGCCTGCAACAAGGTATGCTCTCGCAACGGAGCGTCCAGGTACATCACCTGCTCTATCGGCGCGTCAAAGCCTGTTAGCAGCATGTCGCAAACGACGAGAATTTTTAGCGGGTCATCCTTGCGTTTGAAGCGGGCGATCAACTTGTCACGGTCCCGGCGGGATAGATGGTGTCGCTGAAGCCTGGCACTGTCGTTGTTTGACGACGACATGATGACTGCACATTCCGGCCCACCGAGCGCCCTGAGCTTTTCGATGTAGCTGACGGCGACGTCACGGCTAACCGTGACCACCTGAGCCTTGAAGCCGTTAGGTTCGATGGTGGTCCGATAATGCTGCAAAATGTCAGCGCAAATCACCGATACGCGCGCGTCTGCCCCAGCGTACTTTTCCTGACGTCGCGTTCCTTGCTTGAGCTTCTGGATTTCCTCATCCTTCAGCTCCGGAAAAGCCTTACGAATATCCGCTTCCAGGTCACGACCGTCCACGCGCATGCGCGCATCACGCATTTCGTAGAAGATCGGCACAGTTGCCCCGTCCTTCACTGCCTGGTCGATCAGGTAGCGGTGGATGTAATCACCAAAGACCTCGCGCGTGCTGCGGTCCTTCTTGTCGATGGGCGTTCCTGTAAAGGCAATCAGCGCAGCGTGAGGTAGGCCTGCACGCATCCGGGCTGCCAGCGCACCATATTGGGTGCGGTGGGCTTCATCGACCATCACGAAGATATTTTCAGATTCGGAAATCACCGAGCTGCGCTTGGGCACAGCGGTATGGAACTTATGAACCGTCGTCAGGACTGTCGTCCCCGCGCCGCCAGACAGCAGTTCACGCAGATGCTGCCCACTCTCGGCCTGCACAGGGTTGGGAAAGCCGGAACGCTGAAACTGACCGGTGATCTGGCCATCAAGCTCCGTACGATCGGTGACGATGACCAGCGTAGGGTTTTCAGTTTCCGGCAAACGCCGAAGCTTCACCGCGAGGTAGACCATGGTGAGCGATTTGCCCGACCCTTGCGTATGGTGGATCACGCCGCTGCGCCGCTCAGGTCGAGGCGCATTGCGGATGCGCTCTATGGTGCGGCCTACCGCCACAAACTGCTGATAGCGGGCAATCTTCTTCAAGCGTCGCCCGTCCAGGGTCTCGAAGACTACAAAATTGCGAACCAGATCGATCAGATTGGCCGGTGCCAACACCCCCGCAAGCAAGATGTCCTGCGGTGTCGGGGTACGATTGATCCTGGAAGCAAGGCCATCTGCGGTCATCGGCCAAGGATCGCGCCATTCCGCCCAGTGGCGCGGCGGCGTGGCTGTTGTGCCGTATTTGGCAACGTCGCGGGCGAGCGCGATCGAGAATTGCGCTAGCTCGAATAGCCGCGGGGCACCCAAGCCGGAGAATTCCTCTCTGCCTTCGTAGCGGCGGAATTGGCGCTGCGCTTCGCCAATCGGATCGGCAAGCGCAGGCGATTTGCATTCGATCACAGCCAACGGAATGCCGTTCACGTAGACGACGATGTCCGGCACAATTTCCTGGCGTGGACCTTTGACCGGTACTTGCCTGGCAAACTCGAAGACGTTGGCGTCAATATCGTCAAAATCGAAATACCGGACCGTGCGATCCTGGCGACGGCCCTTGTCGTCGGTGAACGGCAATGTCGTGCCATATGTCAGACGGATATGATCCTGCTCATTGGCGTCGATGAGATCGACCGATGAGATGCGGGTTAAGCCGGAGATGGCGCGCCCGACGCTTTCGCTGTCAAGCCAAGGGTTGAGCCGCCGCAACTGCTGCTCCAGACGGCCAACAAGCACGGCGTCTGATCGCTCTTCACGCAGTTCGGCAATATCGGTAGGCAATAGCTCGTTGTAATCGAACAGCACGCGCAGCAGGTCAGCCGCTGGCGTTTCGACCATCTCGATTTCCAGGCTGTCGCGTGCCTCGCTCATGCGTTTGCGACCTCAAGTGAAGCCTGTGTGTTTGAAAACCGTGCGACCATTGAGGCGGGCAAGCGCAACCGGCCCGAGAGCAACTCCTGGGCAAGAGCGGCGCGTACGTTTGTCAGTTCATCCAGCTTGCGTTGTTCCGCCTCGATCCGAAGGTCGAACGCTTCACCAGCATCGGCGATTTTCTCCTGCTCGACCATCGGTGGCAGCAAAATCTGCAGCTTCTTGAAGACCGGCATGTAGATCGTCTGATGGGTGCTGCCTTCCTGAAGGCGATCCCACTCCCGCGACATATGCCGGAACACCTGGACAAGGTAGCGTGGTGACAGCTTGGTGCCGCAGACCCAGTTCGCGAAGTCCTGACTGGTCGCCATCGGTACGGCCAGCCTCGTTGACTTGCCAACGGTCGCAGTGCGCGAAAACACAACCGTGTCGACCGGGAGCACCCGCGCAGACGAATTGTTGATCCCAAGCTGGGTGACGCACTCTGCTGTCTCGCCGACAGTCAGCCCGCCGAGACCGTTCGTATCGCCGAGTGACAGCCAAGGAATGTCACCGTCCCAGTAATCCGGGCGCTTGCGATCCGGCGTGTGGCCACTCTCGAGTTTGGCCACGCTGGTCAGGCGGACAAGCTTCCAGTCGGTAGGGATTTGAACGACATCGCCTGCGATACGGCCCAGCACCCAGCGCTCAGGCAGAGGCTGCAAAGGAGCGGTGTCCCGCCGCATCCCGCGCGTCAAAAGTTCCCGCATAGCCGCGACTTTGGCATCGGCTAAGGACTTCATTAGGTTAAATGTGCAGTCGATATGGTTTTCGACGGATTGCAAAACCTCCGCAATTGCGAGCTGCTCAGAGTTTGGGGGAAGGGCAATGCTGCAACGGAAAAAGTCGTCGGCGTACAAGTTAAGCAGACCATCATTTCTGACCCCAGAGTTGATGTATCGTGCCAACTCTCGGTTCAGAATACCCGCTTTGAACGCATGACGAGCGAACCCGCCATCCATTTGCGGCCCGAGTGCAAAGCAATAGTAGACGAACGGCACCAATGCTGAGGGACGATCCAGACTGAAGACGCAACCCTGCGGTGCCGTCTGGGAGTTGCCCTTGTTGTACGCAAACTCACCTTCCCTCAGCAGAATGTAGCGCTCAGCGCTTTGGCCAGCCATATCCCGGCTGTACTTCTCGGACTGTAGGAGGAATCCTCGTTTGGCCGAGATTGTCATCAAGGGATGCTCAGCCCCATCACTTTTTCGTTTGATGGGAGTGACAAGATCGCGAAGGCGGACAACCGGCCAGTCGGCTGGCCGTTCATCCCACATAACCCATCTCCTTCAGAAGCGCATTCATACGTGCTTCCGCCTCATTGCGGGCCTTTTCCGCTGTCCAGAGCTTTTGCAGTTCGCCCTCAACATTGATCGGGGCTTCAGGCTCAAGTGTGTCGATGTAGCGAGAGATATTGAGATTGTAGTCATTCTCAATGACCTCTGGCATTTCGACTACGCGGCTGAACCGATCTTCCGGCTTCCAAGTCCTGAATGTCTCGACGATCTTTTTGATGTTGTCCGGCCCAAGGATCGCCTTCTTCGGGCGTTCCTCGAATTCCTTCGATGCGTGAATGAAAAGGATCTTGTTCTTGTGCTCAGGCGCCTTGTGCCGATTGAGGATGAGGACAATCGCCGGGATGCCCGTGCCTGCGAAAAGGTTTTCGGGCAGACCGACGATGGCTTCGATCAGATCGTCTTCCAGCATCGCCTTGCGAATGCGGCCATCGCCCGATCCCCGGAACAACACGCCGTGCGGCATCACAACGCCACACACGCCGTTGTGGTTCAATGTCGCCAGCATGTGCTGAACAAAGGCAAAGTCGCCGATGTTCTTGGCTGGAATGCCATAGCGGAAGCGATTGAAGCTGAGCTTCTCGCTGTCGCTGGCGGCCTCGGTCGCACCCCACTTGTCCAGACTGAACGGTGGGTTGGCGATAACCCGATCGTAAAGGATCAGATTGCCTTCATGGTCGAGCAGGCGCGGGTTGCGGATCGTATCGCCCTTTTCAATCCGGGCATCGCGCAAGCCGTGCAGTAGCAGGTTCATCTTGGCGATCGCCCAGGTGCCGAGGTTGCGTTCCTGGCCGTGCAGGGTCACGTTGATCGGCTCGCCCAGGCGCTTGCCCTCCTTCGCGCCGATGTATTCCGCGCATTGGATGAGCATACCGCCCGAGCCGCAAGTCGGGTCTGAAATGCGCATGCCGGGGGCCGGATCGAGCAGCTGGACGATCAGGTTCACGACCTGATGCGGGGTGTAGAATTCGCCGCCCTTCTTGCCCGCGTCATCCGCGAACTGCTCGATCAGATATTCATAGGCTCGGCCAAGCATGTCGGGCTCGGACAGCGAAGCGTTGGACAAATCGATGCGGGTGAAGTGATCAATCAGTCCGGCCAGCACGACCTCCCGGTTCTTAGGATCACCCAAGCGGGATTCGCTGTTGAAGTCGATGTTGACCAGCACGCCTTCAATTGCGGGGTTTTGATCCTCCAGCGCTTCGCATGCCTTGTTGAGGGTGCTGCCGATGTCCGTGGTGGCCTTGCGGATTTCAGACCAACGCGCGCGCTCCGGCACGAAAAATTCGTGCTCGTCGGGATCGTTGTATGCGATTTCAGGCGACAGGCCGTCGCGGATGCATTGCTGCGCTTCTTCTTCGAACCGGTCCGACAGGCGCTTCAGGAACAGGAACCCGAAGATATACCCCTTGTAGTCCGAGCTATCGATAGAGCCGCGCAGGATGTCCGCAGCTTGCCAGAGATGATTGTTCAGTGCGCCACGGGTTAGTTTTGACATGTCTTTCCTCTCAATTCGAAGACCCGAACAGGCGCTGCATGATCAGCTGCCTGGCGAGATTGCGCCGGATTTCGGCGGCGTCGATGGCGGATCGGTATGCATCGCGAGCTTCGATCACCAGGGCGGCGATGCGGCGCTGCTCCTCAAGTGGCGGCAACTGAAGCTCTAGCTTGGCGAGGTCTTTGGCCGAGAGCGACAGCAGGGTCGTTGAACCCCGCCGCAGCAGCTCGATTTTCGGGCGATAGGCATCACTGGACAGCACCGCATACAAAGCGCCTGGCACAACATCGCCGCGCGGACGGATGACAATCACATTGCCGCTCGCGACTGCGCCCTCTGTTTCCGAGCTGACCAGGCCGAACTTCAGCGCGGTCCCCCGGCCGGTGACGACAATATCGCCATTCTGAACGCGATACGCATCAGCCTTTTCCGGCCGCGCAAATCCAACAGTGTCCAGCAACGTAACGGGCGCGACAGTGTCATCGCCAATATCGCGAACCCCGATCATCGGCAGCTTTTCGCCGCTTCGTTCGAGCGTGTCCTCGCGAGACACCCCTATGCCCGCAAAGACTGATGCCACATCCCCGAGACGGGTGGCGCGCCCTCCTGCGACGTCGAGTTTGCCTTGCTGATCCATAGCGGCTGTTTGCCGTACTTTTCAACGTACGTCAATACAAAATAGAAACGTAGGCGACTACGGTGCAATATTGCTAGATTTTTCGTTTGACTATCCGGGAATCGGCTCCTATCTAGAAGGCGCCCGGGCGGTTCCGGGTATGGCCGAGGCCAACATGGAGAAAACTATGGGTTCACGAGCAGAGTCCAGCGGACTCACACTGACGGCGCAGGATGCCGCCCTTATCCGGGGAATGATCGAGCGGGGTGATCGCCATCACGACATCGCAGCGTTCTTCGGGGTCAACCAGGGGCGAATCGCCGAGGTCAAGGAAGGGAAGCGGTTCGCCGAAATCCCGTCCGCAGATCGAGCAGAATTGCCGCCGAAGGGGCCATACCTGACCCCTAAGACGGCATGGATGGAAAACCGGCTGCGCTAACAGCCGATTTTCCAAGGGGCCGGAGCCCCGCCAGCGATGTGCTTAGACACCGCATCACTAGCGAGCCCCTCCTTATCCGTCAACGACCCAGCGCTCCGGCTGGGTCACAATTCGGCCCAAGGAGGGCCAACCAATGTTTGAAGTTCTCAAGGCCACCACCGGCTATTTCTGGCGCCTCAAGGCGAACAACGGCGAAACGCTGTGCCACTCCGAGGTCTACACGGCCAAGCAGTCGGCGCTCAACGGCATCGCCGCCGTCAAGCAGGTCGCACCGGGCGCGCCGGTCTACGACCGGACGTAACCCAAGCCGGATAACAGCAGCGCCCTCGCAGCTTCGGCTGCGGGGGCGTTTTGCGTTTGGGCTTCTTCAGGGCTGCCCACCGGCAACCTGCTCTATCCGCTGGCGCGGACCGGGCCTGTAGTCCCGGCCCATCCGGGTGACGATCAGGAGCATGTGAAGCAGAGCGGGAATTCTGGCAGGCGCACTCTGTCCCGCGCTTCGCGCTCCTGAGGGTGCGGCGTTTCCTTTGCTGACCCGCTGGCACTCTTGCCTCTCTCATTGCCGGACGCCCGCTGGCCCACAGGCCCGGGCGCAGGGCGTCCGGCGGCTTCGCACCGTTGCAAGGGTGCCGTTGTTGGCTGGATCGCGGTGCGATCCTTGAGCTGGAACGCCAAGGGCTTTGCCCTCTCGTTCCCCAAACCGGAATAGACACCCCCGTGTGGCGGGCTTCGCCCGCTGGCCCGCGCCAGGGCATCGATTCCGGTTTTCCCTCCCCCTCCCATCCTCGCCGGAAGGCAGGCCGCATGCCGCGTGTCGGATGCGGCTTTGCCGGAAGGAGTTGGGCAGATGGGCGATCAGATCTTGAACTATCGGGCTTGTGGAGCCGAGTGCCGCGAGGACTGGTTGCGGATTTTGGCCTGCGACAACGGCTTGCCATTGGCGGAAGTCCAGCGGGCCGCCGACGCCTACGGTGAGGTTGAGGACTTTGGGCGCTTGGTGGAATTTTGCGAAGGGCATGGGGAGCGGCTGCAATGAGCGGGGAAGATGCAAATACGGCAGGGGGCGGCCTTCTGATCTTCGATTACCTTTACCGCGATGCCAGCAACTACAAAGCTTTCGGTTCATTCGGCCTCACCGGCACCTTGTCCGATGCCGAGCGCAGCGAACTGGCCGCCTGCCTTGATGGCGGCGAATTCTTCGTTGCCGAACAGGTGGGAGTGCCACCCCTGTATGCCGTCTTGTTCGAGCATGGCGGTGGGCCGAGCGAGGACGATCATGCTTGGCACATGTTCGAGGGTTTTCGGGACGAAGCTGAGTTGCCTGACGGCCTTCAGGTTTGGGGGAAAGCGTCTGTGCTTTTGGCTGCCTTCCGGGCAGCCAAGGGGAACTGGAAACCCGAATTGTCGCCCAACTTTGACTGGTAGCGCGCGGCGCGCAGCTTGACACGTCAGGCTGCGCGTTGATCGATGAAGCAGTGGTCGTTGTGCCAATCCAGAAAGGCGGGATCGGGATCGAAACGGATAGCGGGGCGCAAGGAGGCTTGCTCGAATTGGCAGAAAAAGTCGCGGGTCTCGCGGCTCTGGCTCTCGCGCAGGTGCCGCGAGACATGGATGCGTCGCCTGCGATCCACGGTGATTAGCCCGCGATCGAAGGCGCGGTCTAGCGTTGCCGAGAGTAGTAGGCCGTTGGCTGGGTTGTGACGGTTCTCGGTATCCTTGCCCCATGGTTTGATGTGGCTTGCCGTCAACAGGCGCGGATCGGCGATACCGGTGATGCAGCAGGTCTCTTCATAGTTGGCCAGGACTGCGCGGCGGAAGAAGTCTTGGCCGACCCGCTGGTTGACCAATGCCTGCGTGGTCGATGCGCCCTGATAGGGCTCGAACCGGAATTCGCTCGGTTTGTCCTTGAGCCTGTTGAGCGGAGGTGCAGGTTCGACCTGTTCGGCCCACATGCTTTCGGCGCGCGCGACAAGGCCGGTCCAGTTCTGGCCGAACTCGGCGTAGGTTGTCCGGTCGAGCTGTGATGCTCCGGAGAGGCCCTTGCGCCCGCTCTCGGTGATCTTGGGATCAAGGCTGGCGAAGTTGCAGAGCTTCATGGCGACCGAGCTGCTCGACCTTCCCAGCGCGGCGGCGAGCTGCTGGATTTCAGGATTGCCCGAATGCAGCTTCCCGAACGGCAACTGGAAATAGAGGTAGAGCGCGAGAACCGTCTCCTCCTCGCTCCAGCGTTTCCGTAGGCTGCCTTCGTCCCCCATGGTGGTGTTGTGGGCGAGGCCGTCCAGGGGCGCAAGGGGCTTGGGGGCGTTGGTTTTTCCGGCGGATGGAAGGCCTTTCGATCCGTATGGCGCCTTTTGAGCACCGGACTTGGCCGCACGCGTTCAGCCGTCAATGCCCGGCCCGCGCCGGTTCGCGGGTGCTCACCCGTGTTGGGCATGACGGCAGCCCTTGGCCGTCCGGCCTATCGGTTTGGTGCAACGAGCCACCAGATACGAAAGGACAAATTCATGGCCCGCAACAATCCCGCACCGGCAGCCGATGCAAAGGCCCCGGACTTCATCGCCTGGCACGTCGCCAACCGGGGCGAGAAGGCATTCTGGACCAAGGTCGGAGCCGCCTGGTTCCACCGCGACCGCAAGGGCGTTTCGCTTCAGCTGGAGGTCGTGCCGATCAATGGCCGGATCGTCCTGCGCATGCCGCTCGACGATGAGACCAAAGAGCAACCGGGCGCTTAGCGCCCGGCCTTCGGGCAAAAGAAGACCCGCCTGGTGCGCATCGTCGAGAGGCGTGGCGGGTTCTGTTGTCGAAATATTACGGAACGGGAGTGCTCGTGTCCACTGGTCGCACCATCTTGGTTGAATTGCCTCAGCCTTTGAGCCTGATTTCGTAGAGATAATCGCTCCACCACTGTGCCATCTCGACGTGTTCACCCCAATCGTGGCCTCGGTTGTATTCGAGTTGCGAGGGTGCAGGCGTGGCTTTCGCCATCTAAATGTGTCTGTCGAGCAATGTCGGCGGCAGTGCAACTTCATGTCAGGACGGATCGATTGTAGGCGAGAAGGCCGGGGCAAATTTCGCCAACATGGCGGCCACCGGCGGACTTTGCTGAGATTCCTTAAAGCTGTCTTTCGCTTATCATCTCGAAGTGCTTGTAGAGAGGGACGAAAAGGTGACTAGGCTTCGATGTGAGCATTGACTTAAGCGAGGCGTAAAGTGCCCTCTGTCGAATGCATCAGGAGTATGCAAGAGGTCGAGAAGGCGGCTGTCAGCGGAGGTGACTAATGGATTTTCGCGGAATCATCGACGAAGTGGGGCGCCGAAAGGTCATGGGCTTCACAGGCACTGACCGGCCCCCACCGAGTGGTCCGCGTGGACTGTTAGTGCATTGACGCCTCCATCGCCAGTGTTGGCCGTAGGTGGAGCGAAGCGGAACCGGAGGGCGACACTGGCGATGGAACGGCCTCTGGCG
>JAIXHQ010000002.1 GCA_030145715.1 Sphingopyxis sp.
GCGCGGCGCCATGCATACCAGATAAGCGGCACGACCAGCGCCATGCCGACAAGCCGCCCCAGAATCCGGTGCAGCCATTCCCAGAAAAAAATCGCCTTGAACCCGTCCAGCGTCATGCCGACGTTGATCGTCTTATACTCCGGGATCTGCTTGTATTTCTCGAACTCGGCCAGCCATCCTGCCTCGGTCAGCGGCGGCAGCACGCCCGAAACGGGTTTCCATTCGGTGATCGACAGGCCGGATTCGGTCAGGCGCGTGATCCCGCCCACCGCGACCACCGCAATCACCAGCAGCGCGACGGCCCAGAGCCAGCGCGCAAGCGCGGCGGGCCGCGACCCGGCAACCGGGCGCGGACGGGCGGATTTGGTGGAGATGTCGGTCATGACCGCCCTATCGTCGCTTGCCCGGCGATAGGCAAGAGGGGCGGTCGGCGCGGCGGGCGAAATTGACGGGCGCGACGCGGCGCACATGATCGCGCCCCCGCCCTTGGAATGGCGGGGGCGCCATCCTATTTTGGCGGCATCTGCTTTTCCCCCAGCAAGGATCGACGCCATGACCCGTGAAACCGCCATTTTCGCCGGAGGATGCTTTTGGTGCACCGAAGCGGTGTTCCAATCGCTCAGCGGCGTCGAAACGGTCGAAAGCGGCTATATCGGCGGCGCGGTCCCCAACCCCACCTATAAACAGGTTTGCGGCGGAGAAACCGGCCATGCGGAGGCGATCCGCATCACATTCGACCCCATGGTGATTTCCTACGCTGATCTGCTCGACGTCCATTTCGCGACGCACGATCCGACGACGCTCAACCGACAGGGCAATGACATCGGCACCCAATATCGCAGCGCGCTGTTCCCGCTGGACGCCGCGCAATCCGACGCCGCGCGCGAGGGCATCCGCCGCGCCTCCGCCGACTGGCCCGCCACGATCGTCACCACCATCGAACCGGCGTCCACCTGGTATCCGGCCGAGGATTATCACCAATCCTATTGGGACGGCGAAGGCCAGCGCAATCCCTATTGCATGGCGGTCATCCCGCCAAAGCTGGCCAAGCTGCGCAAGAATTTCGGCGATCGGCTGCGCGACCAATAGCGATTGCAGGGGGCGGCGGCGCCATCGGCGTCGTGGTCCCGACCGCGCGCTGACGGCGTTCGAAACGGGCGCCGTCCCGCTTTTCTTGTCCGCGGTTCGCGGCTAAGCCTCGGCGCATGAAACCGATCCGCAAAGCCGTCTTCCCCGTCGCCGGTCTCGGCACCCGCTTCCTGCCCGCGACCAAGGCGATCCCAAAGGAAATGCTGCCGATCGTCGATCGGCCATTGATCCAATATGTGGTCGACGAAGCGCGCGAAGCCGGGATCGAACAGATGATCTTTGTCACCGGTCGCGGCAAAAGCGCGATCGAGGATCATTTCGACGTCGCCTTTGAACTGGAAAAGACGATGTCCGAACGCGGCAAGGATCTGTCGGTCCTCGAACCGACGCGGCTTGGCCCCGGCAACTGCGCCTATGTCCGGCAACAGGAACCGCTGGGCCTGGGTCATGCGATCTGGTGCGCGCGCGACATCGTCGGCGACGAACCCTTTGCCATCTTCCTGCCCGACGAATTCATGCACGGGTCGCCCGGTTGCATGAAACAGATGGTCGACGCCTATCAAAAACTGGGCGGCAATCTGATCTCGGTGCTCGAAGTGCCGCACGAACAAGTGTCCAGCTATGGCGTCATCGCGCCCGGAAAGCGCGACGGCGCACTGACCGAAGTGACCGGTCTCGTCGAGAAACCTTCGGTCGCCGATGCCCCGTCGAACCTGATTATCTCGGGCCGCTATATTCTTCAGCCGTCGGTGATGCGGGTGCTGGAGGGGCAGGAAAAGGGCGCGGGCGGCGAAATTCAGCTCACCGACGCGATGGCGACGATGATCGGCCATCAACCCTTTCACGCCGTCACCTTTGCCGGCGCGCGCTATGACTGCGGATCAAAGGCCGGCTATATTCAGGCCAATCTGGCGGTCGCGCTCGAACGTCCCGACATGGCGGACGAGGTGCGCGCCTTTGCGCTCGACCTGCTGAAATAGGCGCTGCCGGGACGCGCGATACGGCCCGGCGAAGAGCGGTTCAGGCGACGGCGACCGCTTCGACGAAATGGCGGGCGCGCTGGTGCAGCGACAGGGCCGCCTCGGTCAGCCCGGCGGACAATTGGCCCAGCGCCTGCGCGCCGTCACCGACCGCCGTGGCGCCATGCCCGATTTCGCGGACCCTGATGTCGATTTCGCGGCCCGCCGACACCGCTTGTTCGACATAGCTTGCGATCATCAGCGTCGTCGCGCTCTGTCCATCGACGGCACGGTCGATCGCATCGGAAAATCCGTTGTTCGCGTCGATCGCCTTTTCCACTTCGGCAAAGCCTGCCGCGACCTGCCCGACAATATCGCGGATACGGTCGACATAGGGGCTGATGTCCCCCGCCGCCGACCGCGTCTGGACCGCCAGCGACTTGACCTCGGACGCGACGACGGCAAATCCGCGCCCCGCGTCTCCGGCGCGCGCCGCCTCGATCCCGGCGTTCAGTGCCAGCATGTTGGTGCGGCTCGCCATGTCGATGATCAGCGTCAGCATATGTTCGATCGACTGGCTGGCGGCCTTCAGCGCGACAGCGCGCTCGCTCGCCTGCCGCATCTTGCCATGCGCTTCGCCGCGAACGGCGCGCGCGCGCGATCCGTCGCTGACGATCTTGGTCATGGTGGATGCCAGCGCGTGGCCGCGATCGCCCAGTTCCTGCAATCCGGCCAGCGTCTGTGCGGTGGCGCCCGCGACCGTCACGGCGTCACGGCCCGTCTGCAACGCACGTTCGGACAGCGATCCGGCGACCGCCTCCACCTTGCGCGCCATCTCCGACAGTCCGGCGGTCAGGGCGGTTATATCCTGCTGGAACCGCCGCGTCGCATCGTCGATCTGGGTCGCGCGTGTGGCCTGTTCCTGCGCCAGTTCCACTTCGCGCAGCATCGCCAGCTTGGCCAATTGTCCCGCGTCCAGCGTTTCGACAAAGCGGCCGCGATCGACCAGGATCAATTCCTCGCGTCCCTGCGATTCGGCCGCGATGCGCAGCAATTCGGTCGTCGATTTGCCGACCTCGGCGGTCGGACAGGGCTCGATCATCGACGTGATCGATCCGCCGATCGTGGGATTCTGCATCAGCGAGAACCAAAAGGGGCAGAACAGCAGTTCGCGGACGCGCTGCTCGCGGATGATGCCGATCGGCCGGCGATCGCGGTCGATCACCGCCAGCGCGCGCAGATGGGGATTGCCGCGGAACAGATCGATGACCTGCGACAGATGCGCATCATCCCCAATCGCCGCCCCCTGGCCCGACGACCGCAAAACAGCATTGGCCATGGCTTTAATCATAATCTCATCACACCGCACTTCCTTGTTCGCGCTTCGACCTAGCCACTGATGGTAAATACGACTTTAATCAATTATTTCAGTGATGTGACAAATCATCCTCGCGCGGGGCCAATCCGTCGCAACACCCTGTTCAGATCGCCCTGACTGTGCGAAGAGACGATTGTCGTCGAGGAGATAGAAATGCGCGTGATCGTGATTGCGGCATTGGCCGCGATGTTGCTTTCCGGGTGCGTCAGCGCGGTAAAGACGGTCGTTACAGCGCCGGTAAAGGCGGTGGGACAGGTGGCCGACTGGTCGACGACCAGCCAGGACGAGGCCGACCGCAATCGTGGCCGCGAACTGCGTCAGCGCGAGGAGCAGGTCGGCAAGTTGTCACGCCAGCGCGACAAGGCGGCGAACAAATGCCGCGACGGCAATGCCGATCAATGTCGCCGGGCCGAAATACTCGATCATGAAATCGAAGCGGTCATGGCGCAGCCGCGCTAAATCTTCACCTCACCCGTCGGCCGGTCCATACCACGCGGCCGACCAGTTGCACCGCCGACATGGGCAAATCGTCCCAACTGCGATAATGCGGATTGTCGCTGATTACCGAGATACGGCCCTGCCCTGGCGCGCGCGCCACGCGCTTGACCATCAGCACATCGTCCATGCGCAGAATATAGATGCCGTCGCGCAGCCGCGCAGCCGCATCGCCGCCATCAACCAATATGTCATCGCCATCATTGAGCGTAGGCGCCATCGAATCGCCCTCGACGCGAATGATGCTGAGCGCGCGTGGATCGGCGCCCAGGTCGCGCAACCATCTGGGGTCGAACGCGACTTCCCCCTCCACCGGTTCGCCATCGACGCTCGCGCCTGCACCCGCCGACGCCCCGATCGCCAGTTTGGGGACAAGGATCATTCCGGTGCCACGCACCCGCGCGGGCGTCGCAACGCGCTGTACCGGGCCGCCCAGCATGGCTTCGGGCACGCCCAGAAAGGCCGCGATACGCGCGCGGTCCTGTTCGGCAAGGCGCCGCGGCGACCCGCGCTTTATGAACTGCTGGATATAGGCGGGATTGCGACCGATCACCTGAGAGATGCGCGCATAATCGATCCCGCGCTCTCGCAGAATATGGTCCAGCGCGGCGCGCGGATCCTGGGACAAATCAATCATCTGGCCTGTTGTGGGTCACGGGAACCGGTCCTTCCTATTTCGTCTTTAACAAACGGAATTTTCCTAGACAAGTAGGAAATATGATTTCAAATAGGAATTATCCTATCGGGCCGATGCCCGATTCTGGCGGTCATCAGGGAGAGAGATATGGAGCGCAGTCTTTTGCAACGGATCGAAGCATTCCTGGGGGAAGCGTCGATGCCCGCAAGCGTTTTTGGCCGCAAAGCAGTACGCGATCCCCGCCTGGTCAGCGACCTGCGCGACGGCCGCGAACCGGGCCTCTGTGTGACATGTCGTCTGGAACATTTCATGAACAAATGGCGCGCGGACTACCGCGCGGGCCGCGTCGCGCCGCAAGGCGACCGTCGTATCCGCGCATCGCGGCGCTTTGACCGGAGCGCGCGAGCATGATGCGCTGGTCCCCCGCGCTCCCGCCGCATCCGCGATGCCCGCATGGCCGGCTCCGCTATCTGTTGAGTGCCCAGCTTCCCGATGGATCGACCCTCGGGGCATCCATCTTTCGGGCATGGGCGAGCGCAAGTTTCGTCGGCGCCCGCCATCTGTTTCGAGCCGCACTGGCTGCGGGCGACGACGGCGTCGGGACGCGCGATGCCTTACAGGAGAGGCTGGACGCGACCGAATGGAAGCTGTCCGGGCATATCGTCGCCGACATCATCGTCGAATATGAGGCGGAACGTCACACGCTCCATATCGAGATATTGACGGTCGAGGATTAGCCCGCCGACTGGCGCGTCATCCGCTGGAGCGTACCCAGCGCGGCTTCAAGCGCGAAATCGATTTGAGGGTCATCTTCCGGGGCGGCACCCTCCGCCACGGGGATTGCCAGCGTTGCGGCCACCACGCCCGGTTCCTGACGGCGGCGCGACAGCCCCGCCTCGAGACGCGCCACCATCGCGCCAAGAGAATTGTCGGCCGGATCGGGCATGATCGGCCCGGCGAGTTCGGCCGGTTGAAGCCAGGGTTCGTCGCCCGTCTCAACATTCGCATCCGGCGCCAGATCGGCAAGGACCAGTTCTTCGGCGGCCGCATCGTTCGCCTCTTCGACCTCGGCCGGCCAAAAGCCCGCGTTATCGACATCGTCGGCCCGGCTTCCATCCAAGGGCCCAAGCCCACCGGCTGGCAGATCACGACCCGCGCGGATCGGCGGACGCGGGGGCGCGTCGGGATGCAGATCGACGCGGCGACGGCGCGTCAGAAAATCGTCGCTGTCGCCTTCGTCCGCTCCCGCGGACCGCATACGAAAACGGCGACCCAGCTCCGACAGGCCAACGGCGTCAGGTCTTGCAATCAGCAGCGCCACCAGCCCGGCGATAACGGCCGCAATCGCCGCCATGCCCAGCGCCAGCGCCAGTCGGCCGGCATTGCCGATCGGCGGCACGAAAAAGTCGGACAGACGATCAAGGTAGAGGTTCCAGCTTATCCCCGCGACCCATGAAAAGGGCATCACCGCCGCGAACAGGAAAGTCAGTGCCGCAGCGCCGATAACAGCCGGAACGGCGGGCCGCAGGGCATGGAGCACCGCGGCACCCGTGGCTCTGCCCTTGTCCCTGCCGGTCTTTTCGCTCGTCTCTGCCATATTTTCCAAATCCGTGCGGTCCATCGGGACCATCCTTTCGTCGATCGCCGAGACAGTCAAATGCCGCGCAGCAACCGCTGGTAAACCGGCTCGTAACGTAAAATGTTTGATGACCAGTTACGATAGGTTTCGACAAAGAGCCGCGCAGTTCGCCGCCGTTCGGGCCAGATTTTCTGGTTTTCGAGCAGCATGGCCAACGCTGATGCGATCGCGGTGGGATCGTTGGGTGCGAACAGCGTTCCTGTAATCCCGTCCTCGATCAGTTCGCGATGCCCACCGACGTCGGATGCCGCCACCAGCTTGCCCTGCGCCATGGCCTCCAGCGGTTTCAACGGCGTGACAAGATCGGTCAACCGCATCTTCTTGCGCGGATAGGCGAGGACGTCGATCAGCGAATAATAGCGTTCGACATGCTGATGCGGCACGCGCCCGACGAAATGAATATGGGGTGCGGCGGGCGATGCCGCCGCCTGCGCCTTCAGCGCCGCCTCCATCGGCCCGCCCCCGACCAGCAACAGCCGCGCGCGGGGCTGGGCGGCGACAAGCGCGGGCATCGCGGCGATCAGGTCGTCGATCCCCTCATAATCGTAAAAGCTGCCGATATAGCCGATCACCGCATCGCTCGGCGAAAGGCCCAGCGTTTCGGCGAGCGATGCGTCGCGCGGCGGCGGATCGCCGAACAGGTCGAGGTCGACGCCGTTCGGCGATACGATGATCTTGCCTGCATCGACGCCGCGCGCGATCAGGTCGCCGCGCAATCCTTCGCAAATGACCGCCACCGCATCGGCCGATTTCACCGCATGGGTTTCCAGCGCCTTCGTCAGTCGATAGCGTAGGCTCCCTTCGCGTCCGGTGCCATTGCCGACCGACGCATCCTCCCAGAATGCGCGAATTTCATAAATGACCGGGATGCCCAGCCGCTTGCCAACGCGCAGCGCCGCAAGCCCGTCGAGCACAGGCGAATGCGCATGGAGCAGGTCGGGCTTCCACGCAGCCACCAATGCTTCGATCCGTTTGGCGAGCGCCCCGATCTCGCGCCATTCGCGGATCGGCGACCGCGCCGGTGCGATCGGCGGCGTGCGGTAAAAGGTCAGCCCATCGACGGTCTCGCCATCCGGACCCGGATCGGGATGCCGGACGCCGGTGACGCCTGCAACGTCCCATCCCTGCGCGACCTGCGCCTTCATCAGCGCGCGGGTACGAAAGGTATAGCCGCTATGGGCAGGCAGGCTATGATCAAGGACGTGCAATATGCGGGTCATGAGCCAGCGCACTGACATACAAGCCTTAACGCGGCGTCAACCCCGATCGCGTAGCGGGAGCCGACATGGTCGACAATTTTTCCATTGGCCTGACGCACGTCCTGCTGGCGATCGCGTTGTGGCGCCTGCTCTATCGCGACGACTTGGACCGCGAGGTGAGCCCGCGCCTGCTGTGGCAGCAACGCCGCGATGCCGAACGCGCCGAAGCGGAATCGCCGCCCGATGCGTGACATCGCCTTCGTCGCCTTTCTCTTTGCATTCATCGGCGTCGGCTTTCGCAAGCCATTCCTGTTCGTGCTGTGCTTTTGCTATATCGACATCGTCGCGCCGCAAAGACTGAGCTATTTCCTCATCAATTCGATTCCGATCTCGCTGATCGTCTTTGGCCTCGCGATCCTCGGCTGGCTGACGGTCGATGACAAGCGCGACACGCGATGGTCGGGGCGCCAGTTTCTGCTGATCGCGCTGCTCCTCTATTGCTGGATGACGACGATCAACGCCGATTTTCCGGTCGAGGCGGCGGACAAATGGAGTTGGGTCTGGAAGGCGCTGGTGTGGGCGATTTTCCTGCCGCTGACGCTGCGCACCAAGCTGCGCATCGAATCGCTGATCCTCGTCATGCTGCTTTCTGCCGCCGCCATCGCAATCGCGGGCGGCATCAAGACCGCGGCGGGCGGCGGTGGCTATGGCCAGTTGCAACTTTTGCTCAATGAAAATTACGGATTGTACGAAGGGTCGATCATGTCGGCCGTCGGCATATCGATCATCCCGCTGATCCTCTGGTATCGCAAACATGGCACGATCTTTCCGCCCGACTGGCGCGTGACGATCTTTTGCTTCGCGCTGGTCTTTGCCTGCGCGCTGCTGCCCATCGGAACACAGGCGCGTACGGGACTGGTATGCCTTGTCATTCTGGCGATCCTGTCGCTTCGCGCGGTCAAGCACCGTTTTCTGTACATTGTCGGCGCGGGCCTTCTCGCGGTCGCGACGATCCCCTTTCTGCCGCAAAGCTTTACCGAGCGGATGGAAACGATCCGCAATCACAAATCGGATCAGTCGGCATCGACCCGCGTCGCGGTGTGGGCATGGACGTGGGAATTTGCCAAGGAAAATCCGTTCGGTGGCGGGTTCGAAGCCTATATCCAGAATCATGTGCGCGTCCAGAAAGAGGCGAGCGCCTATGATCCCAACGCGCCGCAAAATGCCGAAGCGACCGTTTATGAAGAACGGTCGCGCGCTTATCACTCAAGCTATTTCGAAATGCTGGGCGAACAGGGTTATCCGGGCCTTGCGCTGTGGCTGTTCCTCCACGCCACCGGGTTGGTGCAGATGGAACGGCTGCGGCGACGCTATCTCAAGACCCGCCGCGCCGAGGAACAATGGATCGCACCGCTCGCGACCGCGCTTCAGCACGGCCATATCACCTATATGGTCGGCTCGCTGTTCGTCGGCATCGCCTTCCAACCCTTTATCTACATGATGCTGGCGCTCGAAATGGGCCTCTCGACCTATTGTCGGCGCCGCGAGAAGGAGGCGGGTTGGCGCCCGTTGATGGCGCGACCGGCGCAGGTTCCGGCGCGCCATTCGCTTGCCTCCGCGTCTTGACGGGAACCTTTGCCCGCCCAGGCGCGCTATGGTCGCATGTCCGCCGCCAGCCCCGACACGCGCCTGATCCACGTCGATGACAGCCTGCCGGGCATCAGCCGTGCGCGGGCCGGTGCGGGCTGGCGCTATCGCGATGCCAAGGGGAACATCATCCGCGATCGGCAGGAAATCGACCGCCTCGACGCGATCGCCCTGCCGCCCGCATATGAGGATGCGTGGTTCTGTCCCGCCGCGAACGGCCATATCCTTGCCACCGGCTATGATGCGCGCGGCCGCAAGCAATATCGCTATCATCCCGAATTTCGCCTGTCGCGCGAAGCGGACAAATATGATCGCTGCGCGGCGTTCGGCCATGCGCTTCCTCTGCTGCGCGCGCGACTGGAAGGCGATCTGAACCGCCGCACGCTTTGTTCCGAACGTGTCGTTGCAGCGGTCGTCCGCCTTCTCGACCTTGCCGCGCTGCGTATCGGCAACGAGCAATATGTCGCGGCGAACCGCAGTTTCGGCGCGACGACGCTGCGGCAGCGCCACGCCAAGCTGTCGGGAAAGACGCTCCGCCTGAAATATGTCGCAAAGGGCGGCGCCAGGCGCGAAGTGACGATCAGCGACCGCAGCCTGACGACCTTGGTGCGCCGGCTACAGGATCTGCCGGGCCAGAATCTTTTTCAATATGAGGATGACGGCAATCTGTGCGCCGTCGCGTCCGACGATGTTAATGCCTATATCCGCGAGGCGATGGGCGGTGCGTTCAGCGCCAAGCATTTTCGCACCTGGTCGGCCAGCGTCGAGGCGTTCGCCTTTCTGCATGACGCAGCCCAGCCGCCCACGTTGAAGGCGATGCTGGAACATGTCGCCGACCGCCTCGGCAACACGCCCGCCATCGCGCGCAAGGCCTATGTCCATCCAGCGATGATCGCCGCGGCACAGGACCGCGGCGATTTTGCCGCGGAGGCCGCACCATTGCCGCGCGCGACACGTTATCTCTCGCGCCACGAACGCGGGCTTCTGGCCTGGCTCGAACGCGCACCCGACGCCGCAGCGTTGCTTCGTTCCGCCTGATCCGCCAAGAGGAAATCATGATCCTGCAATTTTTTGCCGCCGCCGCGGCCGTGCCCGCCAAGACCGCAAAACCCGCCGCCGCGGCGACAACGCCGTTACAGGATCTGACCGGCTATTGGGACGCCAGCGTCGCCTGGGTGAATACGCACTGGCTTCAGATCGGGATCGCCGTCGCGGCCGGACTGCTGATCTATTTTGTCCTGTCGATGGTCCGGCGCTTCGCCCTGAAACATGCGGCAGCGTCTGACGGCGACATGAGCCTGACGCACATCGCCGGCCGGGTTTTCAACAAGACCAAATCGACCGTCCTCGCGATCGTCGCGATCCGTCTTGTCGCCGGATATGCCGACCCGCCGGCGATGATCCTGCAGATCATTCAGTTCATCTTTACGATCGCGGTCGTCATGCAGGTCGCGATCTGGGCGCGCGAAATCGTGCTGGGGCTGATCCAGCGCCGCGCCGCCGATGGGCAGAATGAAACGCTGAGCAACGCGATGGGCATCATCCGCCTGCTCATCAGCGTCGCATTGTTCGCCATTGCGGCCATCGTCATCCTCGACAATATGGGGGTCAATGTCACGGGCCTGGTCGCCGGTCTGGGTATCGGCGGCATCGCGATCGGCCTTGCGGCGCAGGGCATATTTTCCGATCTGTTCGCCTCGCTCTCGATCATCTTTGACCGGCCGTTCCGCGTCGGGGAGACGATCAAATATGACCTGAGCACCGCGACGGTCGAGCGCATCGGGCTCAAGAGCACCCGTCTCCGTTCGCTCAACGGCGAATTGCTCGTCATTTCGAACACCAACCTGCTGAGCAAGGAAATTACGAACTTCGCCCATCTCAACCGGCGTCGGGTAACCTTCATGCTGAACATGATCTATCAGACAAGCCCTGAAAAACTGCGCGAACTGCCGGCGATTCTGGCGGAGCAGGTAAAGGCCGCGGGGCATGAGTTCGTCCGCTCCAGCTTCGTCACCTTCAGCGCATCGAGCCTGGATTTCGAGCTGCTTTTCGACGTGTTCAGCAACGATTTCGACGAAGTCGTCGCCGCGCGAAGCGATGTCGCGATCCGGGTGATCGAGGCGCTGGCCGCAAACGGATATGAGTTTGCCTATCCGACGCAGACGACGTTCACTTCGGCACCCGACGGCACGATGATCATGCCCTATCCCGAGTCTCCCAAGCCCAGATCACCGTCGACAAAGGTGTCCGGCCCAAGCTGACGTTACGGCGCGGTAGCTTGACCGCTAGGGCCTTGTGCAACGCTGCAACTCGGGCCTAGAACGCGCCCCGAACCACTATTTTGAGGGGATGACGCATGGGCTCGATCACGCCGCAGGAACTGCAGGCCAAGGTGGGTGAACATCTCGGCACGTCCGAATGGGTAGTTGTCGATCAGGACCGGATCAACAAGTTCGCAGAGGCGACCGGCGATTTCCAGTTCATCCATGTCGATGAGGAAAAGGCAAAGCTGACGCCGTTCGGTGGCACCATCGCGCACGGTTTCCTTACCCTGTCGCTGATCCCGATGCTTGGCGCGCAGACCGACGGGCCCAAGATCGCGGGCGTGAAGATGGGCGTCAACTATGGCGGCAACAAAGTCCGCTTTCTGTCGCCCGTCCGGTCCGGCAAGCGCGTGCGCAGCCATGTGAAGCTGCTCGAACTCGAAGAAAAGCGCCCCGGCCAGTGGCAGCAGACGAACGAAATCACGATCGAAATCGAGGGCGAGGAAAAGCCCGCGCTGATCGCCGAGTGGATCAGCCAATTCTTCGTATAAAGGTTTGACCGGCCGACCTCCCCCGAAAAGAACCGGATCCCAGCAGAAGGAATATCAACATGCGTGACGCCGTCATCGTTTCCACCGCCCGCACCCCGCTGACCAAGGCGGCGCGCGGTTCGTTCAACAATACCCTGGCCCCGACCCTCGGCGCTTTTTCGGTCAAGGCCGCGGTCGAACGCGCGGGCCTCGAAGGCGGCGAGATCGACGATGTCGTTTTCGGCGCGGCCATGCAGCAGGGTTCGCAGACGATGAACGTCGCGCGCCTGATCGCGCTGCGCGCCGGGCTGCCCGTCACCGTCCCGGGCATGTCGATCGACCGCCAATGTTCGTCAGGCCTGATGACCATCGCGACGGCCGCCAAGCAGATCATCGTCGATCGTCAGGACATCGCGGTCGCCGGCGGCATCGAAAGCATCTCGAAAGTCAGCGGCAGCGGCAAGGTATTTGTCGAAACCGATGCCGAACTGATCGCGATGCACAAGGACACCTATATGCCGATGATCGGCACCGCAGAGGTCGTCGCAAAGCGTTACAATATCAGCCGCGAAGCGCAGGACGAATATTCGCTCCAGTCGCAGCAGCGCACCGCCGCGGCGCAGGCCGCGGGCAAATATGACGACGAAATCGTCGCCTGCAAGGCGACGATGGGCGTGATGAACAAGGAAACCAAGGAAATCTCGTTCCGCGAAGTCGTCGCCGACAAGGATGAATGCAACCGCCCGGACACCACGCTCGAAGGGCTCGCCAGCCTGAACCCGGTGATGGGCGAAGGCCACACGATCACCGCGGGCAACGCCAGCCAGCTTGCCGACGGTTCGTCCGCCTGTGTCGTCATGGAAGCGAAGGTCGCCGAGAAGCGGGGCCTCCAGCCGCTGGGCCGCTATGTCGGCATGGCCGTCGCGGGCACCGAACCCGATGAAATGGGCATCGGCCCGGTATTCGCCATTCCCAAGCTGCTCGAACGCTTCGAACTCAAGATGGACGACATCGGCCTGTGGGAACTCAACGAAGCTTTTGCGGTGCAGGTGCTTTACTGCCGCGACAAGCTGGGCATCCCCAACGAACTGCTCAACGTCAACGGCGGCTCGATCTCGATCGGCCACCCCTTCGGCATGACCGGCGCGCGCTGCGTCGGCCACGCGCTGATCGAGGGCAAGCGCCGCGGCGTCAAATATGCCGTCGTCACCATGTGCATCGGCGGCGGTCAGGGCGCGGCGGGGCTGTTCGAGGTCTTTTGATCTGTACGTCTTGGCGTGGCGGCGGCACCGTCGCCGCCACGCCCGAATCCTGTAACCGAGGGGAATGATGATGAGCGAAATCGGCGTGATCGCGACGCTGCGCGTCCAACCGGGCAAGGAAGCCGAATTCGAGGGCGTCTTCGCCGAACTCGCCCCCGCGGTCCGCGCGAACGAGCCCGGCAACAGCTATTACCGCCTGTTCCGCACCGACGATACGGGCGTGTACAAGGTCATGGAATGTTATGACGACGGCGCTGCCGTCGAAGCGCACCGCGCGTCCGACCATTTCCGCACTCTCGGCGCCAAACTCGGCACCTGCCTCGCCGGCGCGCCGGAGATTGAGAAACTGAGCGCGGTGTAAAGCCGGAGAACGCCGCTTTCACCCGTTGCGGCATCCATCCTCCCTGTGGCGTAGCCATGGGGAGTTGGCAGCGCGACGCGCTGACGGAGGGGCAATGACGCTTCCGTTGCAGCCCCTCCACCACGCCCTTCGAGCGCAGTCCCCCTTCCCATCGCTACGCGACAGCGAGGATCGATAGAGAGTGACTGCTGCCCACCCTGAAATCGCCTTTTCCAGCGCCTCACCCGACCTCCGCCACTTCCCCCGCCCGATCGCCAAGCAGGTAACGCGGCCCCGCCCCGCGCTGAGCCGCCTTGTCCTCGCGGTTATAAAGACCGCATTTCTTCAGCGAGAGGCATCCGCAACCAATGCAGTTGTCGAGCAACTCGCGGGTGCATTCGAGCGCCGCGATCTGCGCATCGATCCGCGCGCGCAGCGCGGTGCTGATCCGCGTCCAGTCTGCGCCGTTGGGGGTCCGTCCCGCCGGTAGCCGTGCCAGTTCGGCGACGATTTCATCCAGGCTCAGCCCCAATTGCTGCGCGATCAGGACGAACGACACGCGGCGGATGTCGGCGCGCAGGAAACGCCGCTGGCCTCCGCCCGTTCGCAGCGCCGCGACAAGTCCCTTCGCTTCGTAAAATCGGATGGCTGACACCGCGACACCGGTGCGCGCCGCAAGTTCGCCAATCGCGATCAGGTCGGTCCGATGCATCGCAGCCAATCTTCCATTTCCGCTTGATCTAAACCTGACTTGAGCTTTCATAAATCGCGCGTCAACGCGAATCAGGAGAAGACAGGTGGCGCACCCCTTTATCGAGCATGTGAATCTGACGGTCAGCGATCCGGACCGCACCGCCGGCATCCTCTCGGCGATCTTTGGCTGGCACGAACGCTGGCGCGGCCCCGCGCGTGACGGCGGCCGGACGATTCACCTCGGCAGCGACGCGGCCTATGTCGCGCTCTACACCGGCCCCGACGGCAAGGACGCCGGTACACGCTACCCAAAAGGGGCGCCGCTCAATCATGTCGGGGTGCAGGTCGACGATCTCGACACGATCGAGATGCGCGTGAAGGCGGTCGGCCTGAACCCATTCAACCATGGGGATTATGAGCCCGGTCGCCGATTCTATTTCTTCGACCCTGACGGGATCGAATATGAGGTCGTCAGCTATGCGGAGGCGCACCCGCGCCGAACCGGGCAACATGCGCGATGCTGATGCGTTGGTCGTTTATCGAGGGACGAAAGGAAACCTCCCATGAGCGACGACATCAAAAAGCAGTTCTGGAAGGCGCTGGCCGACAGCCCTTATGTCATGGTCGGAGCAACCGGCGAGCGCGAACATCATATCCCGATGAACGCCCAGCTCGACAAAGATGCCAACAGCGCCTTCTGGTTCTTTACCGCGACCGACAATCGCCTGTCGGGCGGCGGCCCCGCAATGGCGCAATTCGCATCCAAAGGGCACGACCTCTTCGCCTGCATCGCCGGCACGTTGCGCCGCGAAACCGACCGCGCGGTGCTCGATAAATTGTGGAACAATGGCATCGCCGCTTGGTACGAAGGCGGCAAGGAAGACCCCAAGCTTGTCCTGCTCCGATTCGATCTGGACGACGCCGAAATCTGGACCGCCGATCCCGGCGTCAAGGGCATCTTCAAGCTGATGACCGGAATGACGATGAAAGACGGCGACCTTGGCAAGCACGCCGAGGTATCGCTTTAGCATTTGAAAATGGGTGCATATGCGCCCCCGGCGAAATCGGGGCCCCCTTCCCCGATCGTCTATATTTTGTAGGGGCGGGAGATATATTCCGCTTTCGCGGGGGACACAGGGCGTCATGCATATCCGGCCGCCTAAACTATGGGCGGCCCGATCCGCCCTTCGCGAAACTCGAAACCAGCCTCGCGGTCCCGCTCCAGCAGCGCGGGACCGTCGAGGTCGACCCACTTCGCGCGCTGCGCCAGCACAAATGCCGGCGCGATCGCGAGGCTGGTCGACAACATGCATCCGACCATGATCGACAGTCCCGCCGCGTCAGCCGCATCGGCGATCCGCAATGCCTCGGTCAGCCCGCCTGCCTTGTCCAGCTTGATATTCACCCCGTCGTAAAAGGGTCCGATCCGTGCGACGTCGGCGGCGGTCTGACAGCTTTCGTCGGCGATGAAAGGGATCGGCGCATAAACGGGGTCGAGCAGGGCGTCGGCTCCCACCGGCACCGGTTGCTCGATCAGTTCGACTCCCATGTCGGCCAGCGCCTCGGCCTCGCTCAATATGTCGATCCCGCCCCAGCTTCCGTTGGCATCGACGATCAGCCTTGCGTCCGGGGCGCCCTTGCGCACCGCCGCGACACGCAAGCGGTCATCCTCGCCGGTCAACTTGATCTTGAGCAGCCGATAGCCATCGGCGGCGGCGGTTGCCGCGCGTTCGGCCATCGCCCCCGGGGTGCCGAGCGAGATGGTATAAGCGGTGACGCGCGCGGTCGGCGCGCCGTCGCATCCGGCTAGCTGCCAAAGCCGTAGCCGGCGCTGCCGCGCCTCAAGGTCCCACAGTGCACAATCAAGGGCATTGCGCGCGGCGCCGGGCGGCATCAACTCCTGCACCGCGGCGCGCGCCTCGACCGCCTGCATCGCGGCGATATGCGGCGCCGTTTGGAGCAGAAGGTCGCGGCATCCCGCCGCATCCTCACCCAGATAATAGACCGGCGTGCCTTCGCCCCGGCCAACCGCGCCCGCGCCCTCGATTTCGGCCACCACGACATCGACATGGGTCTTTGCCCCGCGGCTGATGACGAACTCGCCCGCGACCGCCCAGCGTTCGACCCGTGCGCTTTTCAGTTGGATAGCCATGCGGGGACAGTAATGATGGATCGATGAACGGCAAATCCCTTTCCGAACGCATCGGCGACCTCGGCCACCGCCTCGCGGTTGAGGCTCATGCGGCATGGCTCGCCGCGCGCGATCCGCGCGTCCCGATGCTGGCGCGGGTGCTGGCCGTCGCGGTCGCGGCCTATGCGCTGTCCCCGATCGACCTGATTCCCGATTTCATCCCGGTGCTGGGCTGGCTCGACGATCTGATTATCGTCCCGCTCGGCCTGCTTGCTGTCCGTCGGCTGATCCCCGCGCCACTTTGGACCGAACTTCACACCGCCGCCGAAACGGCGAGCGAGCGCCCGTCGAGCCGCACAGGCATGGCGTTCATCCTGATGCTGTGGGCGGGACTGCTCTATATCGTCTATTGGAGCGTCAGAACCTCACCCTGGCATTGACGGCGAACGCCATCGCCCGCCGTCGATGACGTCCGGCCCTATTTCGCCGCCTTGTCGCTTACCGCCTTAATGACCAGGGCCTTGTCGTCGACCAGGTAACGGCGCGCCAGCGCCTGCAACTCGGCGGGGGTCGCAGCCTCTACCTCGCCAATCCCCTTGCGGCTCCGATCCAGCCTGTCGGGGCGGCTCGCAGCCTCGGCGACATAGTTCAGCCAATAGCTGTTTTCGCGCCGCGACTTGGCCATGGCCTCGACCAGCGGTTTGCGCGCACGGTCGATCAGGTCGGCATCGACGGGCGCGTCACGCAGTTGCCCTGCGATCGCAAAGATCGCGGCGCGGGTCTTTGCCAGATCCTTGTAATCGACATTGCTCGCCGCGAACAAATGACCATAGTTTGGAAATTCGTCCGACAGGCTGGCCGCGGCGGCGGGGCTATAGCTTTCGCCCAGTTTTTCGCGTAGTTCCTCGGTCAGCATCAATTGCATCACCCGCGCCAACAGGTTGAGCCGCATGGCTTCGGCCAGATCGCCGTCGTCACGCGCGGGCCAATAGACGCGCAGTTCGGCCTGTTCGGCGGGGCCCTTGTGGATCAGCGTGCGCTCGCTGCGATCCGTCGCGAACTGGCGCACGCGCGCATCCGTTCGCGGATCGAAGGCAGCGCGGCGCTGGGGCAGCGCACCGAACGTCGCCGCAATCGCATCGATCGCCGCCTGTTCGTCAATATCGCCGACGACGCCGACCTCGATCGCGCCGCGCGCGAAGCTGTCGGCTACCGCCGCCTTCAGTTGCGCCCAGTCGAGTGCCATCAGCTTTTCGAGCGGCGGCGTCTGCGAACGCGGGTCGTCGTTCGCCAGGATGCCGCCGACATCGCGGCCCAATATGGCGGCCGGTGTGGCGTCGTTCGCGGCATATTGCTGCGGCAGGACGCGGCGGATCAGCGCAAGCCCGTCGGCGCGATAGCCAGGGTGGGTCATGAACGCCGCCATCAGCTTTGCCTGCAAACCGAAATCCTCGGGAGAGGTCAGGGCGCTGCCGCCAAAGGCATCGGTATCAGCGCCGAAACCGGGGCTGACGGTCTTGCCGGCAAAAATCGACCGCAGTTCATCGACGCTGTGCGCTTCCAGCCCGCCAAGCATGATCGAACCGGCAAGCGACACTTTGGTCGGATCGTCGCGCGTCGCCAGCAGGTTGCCGCCATCGACGCGCAGCGACAGGATGACGCGATCCTTCTGGAAATCGGTCTTCTTGATGTTCAGCATGACATTGTTGGCAAAACGGATACGGCGAATATTCAGGTCCTCGACGCGTTCGTCGCTGACGACCGTTCCCGGCGTCCCGAAATCGTCATAGGCGAAGGCGGCGCTGGCGGCTTCTGCCGGCGCCGCGACGGCAACCTTGGTCGATGCGCGCAGACTGGCCATGATCGCATCGGTGCCGCCCTCGATCGGTTTTTTCGCCGTAACCCGTGCAAGCGGCGCACCGAAGCCTTCCATGCGCTTGCGAAACGCGGCGGTGACCGACGCGGCATCCAGTGACGGCGCCACCGCCTCGAACAGCGTCTGCGACGTTTCGGGCCGGACAAAGACGAAATCGCCCTCCGCCGCCAGGATCAGCATGTCCGCAAGCCCGTCGCTGCGCCGCGTCGTGACGCCGGACACCGCATTCTTCAGCGCGGTGCGCCGGTTCGCAAGCTGTTCGCCGACTTCGGCCTGGGTAAATCCATGTTCGATGGCGCGGCGCCGCTCCTGTTCGACAAGGGCCAGCGCCTCTTTCCACGCGCCTTCCTTGGCGACCGCGCCGACGGTGATCTGTTCAAAAACCTTCCATCCCGACGCTTCGCTGAAATAGCCGGTCAGGATCGGCGAATCTTCGTTAAGAGCAATTTTCGCCAGTCGGCGACTGACGATCGCTTCCCCAATATCTTCGGCCAGGTTGCGCGCACGTTTCGCCTTGGTATCGGGCTCATCCACCCATGGCTTGAACGTCGCGATCGTCACCGAATCCTGAATGGCGGGATCGATGAAATCGTCGGCGGCCACCGCGCGCGCATAATCGACCTTTCCGATGTCGGGGTCGGCGCCCGCCGGGCCGCGGCCCTGCCAGTCCGAAAAGCGCGCCTTGATCTTCGCCTCGATCGCCGCGGGATCAAAGTCGCCTACCATGACCAGCGTCGCGCGCTCCGGCCGGTAATAACGGTCGTACAGGTCGCGGATCCGCGCGGCGGGGGCCGTTTTGATGACGTCCTCGGTGCCGACCGGGATGCGGTCGGCAACCGACATTCCCTTCATCTGGAAATCGAGCTGATCGATCAGGCTGCGCAACTGGTAAGTGTCGCGCGCGCGGCGTTCGGACAGGATGATACCCCGTTCGCGGTCGACCGCCGTGGGATCGATGGTCAGGTTGCCGCCCGTTTCGCGCATCAGCATCAACCCGGTGTCGATCAGATCGTCCGACGCATTGGGCAGGTCGAGTTGATAGACTGTCTGGTCGAAACCGGTCGACGCATTGGTGTCGGCGCCGAACGCCAGCCCCTTGCGCTCCAGCAGCTTTATCATTTCGCCCTCGGGCACGTTGGTCGATCCGTTGAACGCCATATGTTCCAGAAAATGGGCCAGTCCGCGCTGGTCGTCGGCCTCGGCGAAACTGCCGACATCGAACCGCATACGCAGCACGACGCTATCCTTGGGCGTGCTGTTTTTCAGCAGCGCATATTTCATCCCATTGGGCAGGACGCCAAACAGGATATTGGCATCGACCGGCACGTCGCTGGCAGCAAAATTCCATGCCCTGGCGGCATCGCTTTGCGGATTGACCGTTGCCGTCGCAGCAACCGGTGCCTTTGGCGCCGCTTTCTCGCGGGCATAGGCAGGCGCGGCGCTGACAGCGAGGATGAGGAAGGGCGACAGCGCGGTCGAAGCACGCCGGATAAAGCATTGGACCATGACAACGGTGTGGCCACCGCCATCGGGCCGGTCAAGCGATCGTTACGCGACCCGTCCGATGGTTTCGATCGACGCCATATTTTCGCGATTCGCAGCCTTGGCGGCGTAGAGGGCAAGATCGGCGACCTCGAGCAGGCTTCGCGCGCTGTCACCATTCTCGGGCCAACTGGCGGTGCCGATTCCGGCCCCGACGGCTATCAGCCGCCCGTCGATGCGATAGGGCGCGGCGAGCGCGGCCAGCACATGGTCGGCCAACGATGTGTTGAGCAATATCGATCCCGCGGGCACCAGGATCGCAAATTCGTCCCCGCCCTGCCGCGCGACCACCGCATGATCGCCGCAGGCACGGCGAAGACGATCGGCGAGTTCGCACAGCACGCCGTCGCCGATCGCGTGACCATGCTGGTCGTTGATCGGTTTGAAGCCGTTGAGGTCGAGCAGCGCGATCGCGAAGGGGCTGGCCTCGTCCCCTTTCGCTATTTCTTCGTCCAGCCGCATGTCGAACTCGCGCCGATTGGCAAGGCCGGTCAGCGGATCGGTGTGGGCAAGATCGCGCATCTGGTGCTGAAGCTGGATCATGTCGACCAACTGGTCATGCTGCTGAAGGATCATGCGGAGCAGGAAAATCGTCGCGACGACAAGGCTGGTTCCCGCCGCAATTTCCGGCGCGATCCCCGACGTCAGCATCAGGAAAGAGATCGGCACAAGGCCGATGAGCAGATTGACGACCGTCGCGAAACGGATCGACGACAGGCAATAAGCGGTCGCGAGCGAACCCATCGCCATGATCATCGCATAATAGCTGTGCATCGCGGGCGGTGCGGCCAACCAGTTCACCACCGTCCACACGCTGCACATCGCACCCGTGGTGCCCGACAGCCAGGTCGATTCCGAAATCATGCGCCGGGCGCGGCGGACACTCATCCGGCGACCCCGTTTATGCATCAGAAGCAGAAAGCCCATCACGCCGATGACCGCCAATATCATCGGAAATCCGATGCGGATGATGGGATGCACCGTCTGGACGCCGGCATAGATGGCGGTCGGTGTGGTCGCCGCCAGCATCAGGAACAGCATCGGACTCAGCGTCTCGACACGATTGGCACGCAGCAACGCAACGTCGTCCCGAATAGCCTCCGGAATCGGCGGAAAAAAGCGTGTGCGCAACCAGTTATGGGCCCCCGTCATAAGGGCGGCATAACAAGCGCGGGTAAAACAGGGGTTAAGGGTCGAAACATCTTCCATCCCCGTCGATCGGGGTTCCTCGGCGCGCGGTGAATGGCGAAATATTAACCATGTTTCGCGATAGCCCCGCCGATCTTATCGCGCCCCTCAGGAGCCAGGACATGTCTTATCCGATCCCGCCGTTGACGTCGCCCGCCACCGCGCCGTCCGTCCCGATGCCGTCGGCTGACCCGACCTTGCCACAGGACGACACGCCCGCGGAGCAGGCGGCGCGCGCGGCGCAACTGGTCGTGGCGCGGGCCGCCTATGGCTGGACCACCGACGTACCGACCCTCCCCGGCGTTCCGCTTGCCGCCGATGTACCCAAAAATGACGAGCCCACGATCGCATGGTTCGTTGTCCTGATCGGGGTCGGCCTTGCCATCGTGCGCAACGCGCTGACGGTGAAACTTCGCGGCGTCGACCGCGGCGAACTCGACAGTCCGCGCGCGGAATATGAAGCGGCGCTGGCCGAATGCGATGCGATCGAAGCATCGGCGGCCAAGATCGCGGTCGAACATGGCGTCCATAGCGGCGGCAATATCTTCGAACGGATGATCGGCGATGTCGAAGCCGCCGTGGCCGCCGCCGAGCGCGACGCGCATCTTGCGCTCCTCAAAGGATATAAGGACCGGCTCGAAACCTTGATGAAGGTCGACGAAGCGATGGGCCTCGGCAGCAGGACGCCCCGCAGCATCGAGGCATATCGCGCATTGTTCGCGACGCTGCCTGCTCCCGCCATCGCCTATATGTTTCAGGACGACAAAGAATTCGCCCGACTGCGCGTACAGGGCCCGAACTCCATGCTGATTGCCGCGGTCGGCGATACTCTGCCCGCCAATTTCCCGCTGACGCCCGCGCAATATGGCGCGGTCGTCAATGGCGACACGCTTGACGCCGCGCTTGCCCAGGGGCGGCTTTTCCTGCTCGATTACAAACCGCTCGAAATCCTCGATCCGGGGACTTACGGCGGTCAGGCGAAATATGCCTGGCAGCCGCTGGCGCTGTTTGCGATTCCCCCCGGCGGATCGTCGCTGGTGCCCGTCGCGATCCAGTGCGGTCAGGACCCCGCCGACTATCCGATCTTCACGCCATCGCCCACCGCGGCCAGGCTATGGGGATGGGAAATGGCGAAATTCGTCGTGCAGGTCGCCGACGGAAATTATCACGAACTGTTCACCCACCTCGCACGCACGCATCTGGTGATAGAGGGCTTCGCCGTCGCGACGCATCGCCACCTTGCCGATGTGCATCCGATCTGGGCGCTGCTGGTCCCGCATTTCGAAGGGACGCTGTTCATCAACGATCAGGCGGCGACCTCGCTGATCGCCGCCAATGGTCCGATCGACCATATTTTTGCGGGCACGATCGCATCGTGTCAGGCGGCGGCGGTCGATGCGCGGCTGGCGTTCGACTTTCATGGCCGGATGCCGCGCGCCGATTTTGCCGCGCGCGGCGTGGGCACGGATTCCGCGCTCGAAGACTATCCCTATCGCGACGACGCGCTGCTCGTGTGGGATGCGATCCACGAATGGGCGCGCCAATATATCGACCTTTATTACAGGCACGACGCCGACATCGTGGCCGACACCGAACTGACCGCATGGGCATCATGCCTTGCGGGTGAAGCAAGGATCAGGGGATTCGGCCCGATCACGACGCGCGCGCAGCTTGCCGATGTGTGCGCGATGGTGATGTTCACCGCGAGCGCCCAACATGCCGCGGTCAACTTTCCGCAAAAGGACATCATGGCCTTTGCCCCCGCCGTGACCGGCGCGGGCTGGCAGGCGGCGCCCAATGGCCAGCGCGGGCACGACAAGGCGGGCTGGCTCGCGATGATGCCGCCGATGGCGCTAGCGCTGGAACAGTTGAACGTGCTCGAACTTCTGGGGTCGGTGCATTACCGTCCGCTCGGCGATTATCGCAGCAACGCCTTTCCCTATCCACTGTGGTTCCAGGATCCGCGCGTGACGGCGACCGAAGGGCCGCTCGCCTGGTTCCAGGCGGCGCTGACGGGCGTTGAAGCGGAGATAGCGGCACGCAACGCCGAACGCCTGGCGCCCTATCCCTATCTGCAACCAAGCCTGATCCCGACCAGCATCAACATCTGACGCCGATCCGGCCCTCGCGGGCCGGCGGCCTTGTCAGTTGCCCTTTTTCTTGCGGTGGCTTTCGAGGTCAAGGACGGCGTTCTCGCCGCCCTCCGGCATCAGGCCCAGTCGGCGCGCGACCTCCTGATAGGCCTCGACCTCGCCGCCAAGGTCGCGGCGAAAGCGATCCTTGTCGAGCTTTTCATTGGTCGTCATGTCCCACAGGCGGCAACCGTCGGGGCTGATCTCGTCGGCCAGGATGATACGGCTGAAATCGCCTTCGTACAGGCGCCCGAACTCAAGCTTGAAATCGACAAGACGGATACCGACCGCCGCGAACATGCCGGACATAAAGTCGTTGATGCGGATCGCCATGTCCTGAATGTCGTGCAGTTCGTCCTGGCTGCACCAGTTGAAACAGGCGATATGCTCCTCGGCGACCAGCGGGTCGCCCAGCGCGTCGTCCTTGTAACAATATTCGATCAGCGTCCGGGGAAGCTGGGTGCCTTCCTCGATGCCGAGCCGCTTGGACAGGGTGCCGGCGGCGACGTTGCGCACGATCACCTCGATCGGCACGATCTCCACCTGGCGAATCAACTGTTCGCGCATATTCAGGCGGCGGATGAAATGGTGCGGCACGCCGATGTTGCCCAGCAACGTAAAGACATGCTCCGAAATCCGGTTGTTCAACACGCCCTTGCCGTTGATCGTCCCGCGCTTCTGCGCGTTGAACGCGGTTGCGTCGTCCTTGAAATACTGGATCAACGTCCCCGGTTCGGGACCTTCGTACAGGATCTTGGCTTTGCCTTCGTAGATCTGGCGGCGACGGGCCATGGCGTTCAAACTTTCTGTCGGAACCAAATGAATGACCCCGGCAAAGCGACTCAGCAAAGAGGCGCGCCGCCGGGGCGATGGGGCGCCTATAGCGGCAAAGGTCGGGTCCGTCATCCCCGGCTATCTTTACGTTTACGTCAACTAGAGCTTGCACTCTGCCGCCACGCTTGCGACGCTGCGTCAAAGCCAAGGAGAGAGAGATGAGCTTCGATCAGATTCGCCTCGACCGCCATGAGGGCATTGCGCTGCTGACGCTTTACCGGCCCGACCGGATGAATGCCTTCACCACCGAAATGATGATGGAGATCGTCGCCGCGCTCGACGAATGCGACGCCGACGATGGCGTGCGCGCGGTGATCTTCACCGGGTCCGGCGACCGCGCCTATTGCGCCGGCGCCGACCTGGGACAGGGTGCCGCAACTTTCGATTATGACAAGCACACCCATAAGCAGGGGCTCCTGCCCGACGGCATGTCGGCCAGCCCGGTCGCCGAAGATGGCACGATCAACTGGTCGCATCCGTTGATCCGCGATTCGGGCGGGCGGGTGTCGATGCGAATCTTCGACTGCAAAAAGCCGGTGTTGGGCGCGATCAACGGCGCCGCCGTCGGCATCGGCGCGACGATGACCCTGTCGATGGATGCCCGCCTGGCCAGCAACACGGCGCGCTATGGCTTTGTCTTCGCGCGCCGGGGTATCGTGCCGGAGGCGGCGTCAAGCTGGTTCCTGCCGCGCCTCGTCGGCATCCAGACGGCCGTCGACTGGTGTTTTTCCGGCCGACTGATCGATGCCGCCGAAGCGCATGAAAAAGGACTTGTCCAGTCGGTCCACGCGCCCGGCGAACTGGTCGATGCCGCGATCGCCAAGGCGCGCGAACTGACCGACCACAGCGCGCCGGTGTCGGTCGCGCTGACTCGCCACATGCTGTGGCGGATGCTGGGCGCACCGCATCCGATGAGCGCGCACCGCTGGGACAGCCGCGCGATCTTCGCGCGCGGACGCAGCGCCGACGCCGCGGAGGGCGTATCGAGTTTCCTCGAAAAACGCCCCGCGAATTTCACCGTCAGCGTGGCGAACGACTATCCCTGGTTCGCCGAGTTTGAAGACGCCCCGCCCTATGGCTAGGCGAGATCATATTTCCGTTTTCCGTGCCCGGCCGTCATGCTGTGCGTGTTACGGATTGCGGGTGTGCGCGTGCGGATCGTATCGACATAATGCCAATTCGCGGTGACGCGCTCAGGCGTCAACTGCACCGATACATAACCGCGATCCTGCGTATTGGCCCATTTGAGCTGGGGCGACGAACTGCGCAGCGCGGTGACGCGCTGTTCGTCCGAAATACCGACTGTATAGGCCTCATAACCTGGCGAGGTGACGCTGTGGCCGCCGACCTCGATCCCCGCAGGACGGTTGTCGTGCATCAGGTCGAAAGCCCAGGCGTTATGACTGTCGCCGGACAGCGTGACGAGGTCGGCGTCGGCGCGCTGCGCTGCGGCGAGCAACCGATCGCGCGCCGCGGGATAACCGTCCCAGCTATCCATATTCAGCGGCAGCCCGGCCTTTGCCGCAAGCTGCGACACCTCGACCCGGCGCTTCACATAGTCGGGCTGCTCGGCGCCGAACCAGTCCTTTGATTCCGGCGGAGTGAACAGCGTTCCCATGACGATCTGCTGCGCGCAGACCTGCCAGCGCGTTCCCGCCTTCACCGATTTCGCAAAGCCGTCGAACAGCCAGCTTTCCTGTTGCGCGCCCATTAATTGTCGCGCCGGGTCGCGATAGTCGGTTTCGGCAAATTGCTTGAGGGTCGCGGCGACGTCGCCCTTGCCCGTCAATATGTCACCCAGTTCGAAGGGCTTGTCGCGCGCCGTGATCCGCGTTTCGGGCAGAAAGATCGTCGCGAGGTCGCCCGCCTGATAGTGACGCCAGCGCGTTTCGGCGACCGGCATCCATTCGCCATAAGCCCGCTCGGCCGCGGCTTCACGCGCGCGCCAGTCGCCCTCGCCCTCATTATGGTTTTCGGCGCCGCCTTTCCACGTATCGTTCGCGAATTCATGATCGTCCCATTGCGCGATAACGGGAAAAAGTTGGTGCAACCGTTGCAGGTCGGGGTCGCTGCGATAGGCGGCATAGCGAAGCCGATAATCGGCGAGCGCGACGATTTCCTGTGTCGGCTGGATCTCGCGGCTGGGCACGGTCTCCTGCTTCGTGGGATATTCGCCGACCTTATACTCATAAAGATAGTCGCCGACATGGGCGACAAGGTCGATGTCACCGCGCGCGGCGGCGTGGCCATAGGCGTTGAACCAGCCGAACGGCAGGTTCGAACAGGAGAATAGGGCGATCGTGAAGACGCCGGTCGGTCCGACGGGCAAGGTGCGGGTGCGGCCGGTGATCGATTTGCTCCCATCGGGAGCGATGAAGCGATAGAAGTACCAGCGGCCGGGCTCCAGCCCGTCGATGACGATTTTCGCGATATGATCGCGCTCCCCCTTCGCGACGACGCTGCCGCCGGCGGCGATTCGCACGAAATCGGCACTTTCCGACAGTTCGACCGTCAGGCTGCTGTCGTTCGGTGCGGCATAGCGCGTCCATAGCAGCACCGAATTTGCGCCCGGCTCGCCGCTCGCGACCCCGTGGGTGAAACCCTGCGCCAAATTCGCGCGCGCCGCGCCTGGCAGCGACAAGGCCGCCAGCCCCGCGGTGCCAAGCTTGATAAGCAGGCGCCGGTCCAATTCGCCCCACAGATGGTGCATCGCATGTCTCCCTTTTTCGTCCGGCCGCGTCTTTGCCCGGCCTTTGTTACGATTTGGCGCTTACCCTATCATCCTGAAGGGCAACAGCATGAAGGCCGGAACAGCAAGGCGCAACGGGGCTTTCAGAGCCCGCGCGAAACATGATAGTGGCGGCGCCATGAACGCCGAAACCCTGACCGCCCCGCCCCTGCCCGGCGACACCCCCGCCCTGATCGCCGCCATGGGCGCGCGCGCGCGCACCGCCGCAAAGGCGCTGGCGCTGGCGCCGACGGCGGACAAGGTCGCCGGACTGGTCGCCGCGGCCGCCCATGTCCGCGCGCGCGCCACGGACATATTGGCGTCCAATGCCGACGATATGGCGGCGGGGCAAACCAACGGCCTGTCGGCTGCGATGCTCGACCGGCTGCGGCTGGACGAGAGCCGTCTTGCCGCGATCGCCGACGCGATCGACGATGTTGCAAAGCTCCCCGATCCGACTGGGGCAGAGATCGACCGGGCGGCGCGGCCCAATGGGCTGGTGCTCAGCCGTGTGCGCGTACCGCTGGGCGTCGTCGGCATCATCTATGAAAGCCGCCCCAATGTGACTGCCGATGCCGCGGCGCTGGGCCTGATGTCGGGCAATGCCGTGATCCTGCGCGGCGGCAGCGAGGCGGTGCATTCGAACCGCGCAATCCATGCTGCGTTCGCGGCCGGGCTGATCGAGGCGGGGCTGCCCGCCGACGCGGTGCAACTGGTCCCGACGCAGGACCGCGCCGCCGTCGGCGCGATGCTCCGCGCGCAGGGGCTGATCGACATCATCATCCCGCGCGGCGGCAAAAGCCTGGTCGCGCGCGTGCAGGACGAGGCGCGGGTGCCGGTGCTGGCGCATCTCGACGGGATCAATCACCTCTATATCGACGGCGCCGCCGATCCGGCAAAGGCGGTGGAACTCGCCATCAACGCCAAGATGCGCCGCACCGGCGTCTGCGGCGCGACCGAAACGATCCTGATCGATCGCGCCTTTGGCGCGCCGCTCGCCATCATCGACGCGCTGGTCAAGGCGGGCTGCGAAGTGCGCGGCGACCGGGATGTCGTGGCGCTCAGTCCGCACGTCGATCCCGCATCGGCGGGCGACTGGGACACCGAATATCTCGACGCCATCGTGTCGATCGCGATGGTCGATGGCCTGACCGGCGCTCTCGCGCATATCGACGCCCATTCGAGCCGCCACACCGACGCGATCGTCACCGAGGATGCGGCCATCGCCGAACGCTTTCTGTCGGGCGTCGACAGCGCCATCGTCATGCACAATGCCTCAACCCAATTTGCCGACGGCGGCGAATTCGGCCTCGGCGCCGAAATCGGCATCGCCACCGGGCGGCTGCACGCGCGCGGTCCGGTGGCGCTGGAAGGGCTGACGACCTATAAATGGCTCGTGCGGGGAACGGGTCAGACCCGCCCTTGAATCATTTGTATACAAGTGATACATGTCGGCAATGAGCAAGCATGCTGTCATTTCCGCTCGCGTCGATACCGAAACGCTGGAGTTGGTCGACAGGATTGTCGCCGAGCAGGGACGCAGCCGCGCTTGGTTCGTCGCACAGGCCGTTCGTCATGCCGCGGAGCAGGAGGCGCGCTTTGCCGCCTTCCTTCAGGAAGGTCGTGAGGACATTGCCGCCGGCCGTGTCGTCGATCATGCCGACGTACTGGCGATGATGGATGAAATGATCGCCGGTCACGAGGCGCGATGCCCAGAATAATCTGGTCGAAAACGGCCGTTGCCGATCTGGCTCTGCTGAACGATTGGCTGGCCCGACACCGGCAACCACAAGAAGCAGCCGATTCGATCAGGGCAATCCGGAGCCAGGTCGTAAATCTCGATCAATTTCCGGCGGTCGGATCGCCCATTCATGCGGGCACACGGAAATTGCTTATCAAGGGCCACCCTTTTGTCTTGCTCTACGAAGTGAACGGACACCAGCTTCTTATCCTGCGCCTCGTCCATAATCGCAGCGACTGGCAATCTCTCCGATGACCCTCACCGGCCTTTTCGGCGGCAGCTTCAATCCGGCGCATGGCGGGCACCGCGCGATCAGTCTGAATGCGATCGACGCGTTGGGGCTGGACGAACTGTGGTGGCTCGTCTCGCCCGGCAATCCGCTGAAAACAGCAAAGGCCATGGCCCCGCTTTCCGCCCGCCTCGCCTCCGCCCAGCGGATGGCGCGCCGCTCCCCTATTCGGGCGACAGCGATCGAGGGTGAACTTGGCACGCGTTATACGATCGACACGCTCAAAAAACTGGTGCGCCGCCACCCCGATCGGCAGTTCATCTGGATCATGGGCGCTGATAATCTGGCCCAATTGCCCCAATGGCGCGACTGGCGGGGAATTGCCCGCTTGATGCCGATTGCGGTCGTGGCGCGTCCGGGCTATAATGATCGCGCCCACGCAAGACGTGCGATGGGATGGCTGCGGCGATTTGTCCGGCCCGCAGCCCGAAAAATGCATTGGACAGATTGGAGACCGCCAGCCCTCGTGTTCCTGCGATTTTCGCCCGATGTGCGATCCGCAACTGCGATACGGCAGGCCAACCCCCGCTGGTTCGAACGCTATGAAGGCCGCGCGCTGCGCGACCCGATCACGCGCTCGCGGCTGGTGGATGTGAACAGGAAAGGACGCATTTGATCGCCGCCACCCAGGGGGCCGCGCCCGGCGCCGCACCCGCCAATGACAGCGTGGAATCACTCCACGCGTTGATCCTCCACCAACTGGATGAGGATCAGGCCCAGGAAACCATTTCCATCCCGCTTGCCGGCAAAAGCAGCATCGCCGATCATATGGTGATCGCGAGCGGCCGTTCGACGCGCCATGTGTCGGCCATCGCCGAAAAGCTGGCGCAGCGGATCAAACAGGAAGCGGGCCGCCAGGTTCGCGTCGAAGGGTTGCCCAACGCCGATTGGGTGCTGCTCGATGCCGGCGACGTCATCGTCCACCTGTTCCGCCCGGAAGTGCGCAGCTTCTATAACCTTGAGCGTATGTGGTCGTTCGGCGACGCACCACCCGTGACTGCCGCGAATTGACGTTTTTATTCTGTTCGGCCTAGAGCCCGAACAGAGGCGGCGCCGGCCCGCTTTCACCGAAGGTGAATGAAAACGTCATGTTGCTGCACATCATCGCGCGCGGGCGCATCGGGCGCGGGCCCGAGGCTGAGCTGGTCGAACGCTATATGAAGCGCGTGACCTGGGCGCAGAAGATATCCGAGCTTCCCGATGTCGGCGGCCGCATGCCCACCGCCGGGGACAATAGCCGCACCATCCTGCTCGACGAGGGCGGCGAACAGATGTCTTCGCTGGAGTTTGCGAAACTGCTCGAAAACTGGCGCGATGGCGGGGTGCGCGAAGCGCGTTTCTGCCTTGGCGCCGCTGACGGCTTCGCGCCCGACGAACGCGAGGGCGCCGACAAGGTTATCGCATTCGGCCGCGCGACCTGGCCGCACCTGATGGCGCGGGCGATGCTGGCCGAACAATTGTGGCGCGCCACCAGCATCATCGCCGGCCACCCCTATCATCGCGAAGGGCGCCAGTGAGGCGGGCCATCGCCGCATTGGCCGGCGCGGCCATTTTTGCGGGCGGCGCACTGGCGCTGGCGCAGAGCGACGTCTTTGATGTTAGGGCCATTGCGGCGCGCGAACGCGAACAATTGATCGCTGCAAAACAGCAATCGGTCGAGGCCATGGCACGCAGCGCCTCGCTGGAAAAGCAGGCGGCGGCGGCCAGCAGCGAGGCCGACCGGCTGAAGAAGCGCAGCGCCGCACTCGCCGCGCGCATCCAGTCTGCCGAAGCCGACATTAGCGCGGGGGAGGCGCGTGTCGCCCTCGTCAGCCGCCGCCTTGCCGGACAACGCGCGCGGTTGGCCGAACAGCAACAGCCGCTGCTGGAACTCGCCGCATCGCTCCAGCAACTCAGCCGCCAGCCGCCGGTCAGCGTCCTTGCCCAGCCGGGATCGCTGACCGACATGGTCCATGCCCGCGCGGTAATCGACGCGGCGATGCCGGTAATCGAACGCCGGACCGCCGGTGTCCGGCGCGAACTGACGGCGCTGGACCTGACCCGCCGCCAGCAGGCGGCGGCGCTTGGTGCGCTGGCTGGAAGCAGGACGCAACTGGCACAGCGCCGCGATGCGCTGACGCGGCTGGAAAACGAAGGGCGGCTGCGGTCGCGCGAACTGATGAGCAGCGCACAGCTAGAGGCCGACCGGGCGCTGGGGCTGGGCGAAAAGGCGCGCGACATCGTCGACCTGATGGATTCCCTCGAAGCCGATGGCGCCGTGCGCGCCGAACTCGCGCAACTTGCGGGCCCGCTGCCCCGTCCACGCAATCCGCAAGCCAGCGTCACCGGCGCGGCGCCCGCCGCCACCCCCGAAGCCGAATTGACGCAGGGTGCATACCGCCTGCCCGTGGTCGGACGCATCGTCGCCGGGCTGGGCGAGGTGAATGAAAGCGGCGTAAGGTCGCGCGGACTGACGGTCGCGGCACAGCCCGGCGGACAGGTCGTCGCCCCAGCCCCCGGCCGCGTCAGCTTTGCCGGCGACTATCGCGGCTATGGCAAGATCGTCATCATCGACCATGGCGGCGGCTGGGTGTCGTTGCTGACGGGGATGATCGGCCTGTCTGTCGGCGTTGGCGACACGGTCGATGCCGGCGCGCCGATCGGTCGCGCGGGGTCGGACGACAGCCGCATCACCGTCGAACTCCGCCGCGCCGGACGGCCCGTCGACATCGCCCGGATGCTCGGCTGATCGCCCGCGACACTCGGCGGTTCGGCGTGTGCGCCCCATCGGGATGCGCCGCTTGACGCTCGCAGATTTGCGTAGGAGTATAGCGTGCCGGGGTTTATAAAGCAGGATTGCTCTCGCGTGATTGAAAGACGCCCATGACCGAAACGACCAAGACCGCCGCGTCGCGGACCCCTTCATCGCCGCGCCGCCGCTTTGCATTGTGGCAGGGTGCCGCCGCAATTTCGACGCTGGCGCTGGTCCCGCTGGCAACCGGCGCGATGGCGACCGTCGATTCCAAGACGCAGGAAGAAATCTCGCGCTTCATGGACGTCTACCTCGAAGTCAAATCCAACTATGTCGAACCGGTCGATGATTCAAAACTGATCGAAGGCGCCATCAACGGAATGCTCGCCAGCCTCGACCCCCATTCGGGCTATCTTGATGCGCGCGGCTTTTCGAACCTGCGCACCCAGACTGACGGCGAATATGGCGGGCTGGGCCTTTCGGTGACGATGGAGGACGGCGTGGTAAAGGTCATCGCGCCGACCGCCGACACCCCAGCCGCCAAGGCGGGCATCAAGGCGGGCGATTATATCACCCATATCAACAAGGAACTGATCTTTGGCCTGACGCTGGACGAAGCGGTCGAACAGATGCGCGGCAAGCCCGGCACCAAGATCGGCGTCACCGTCGTTCGCGAAGGCCAGGACAAGCCGATCGAAATGACCCTGACGCGTGAGATCATCGATCTGAAGCCCGTGAAATGGGAAGTCAGCGGCGATGTCGGCGTTCTGACCGTCGCCAGCTTCTCCGCCGATGCGACGACCGACCTCCGGGCGGCGATGATGGCCGTTGAAAAATCGCTGGGCAAGAAACCGCGCGGCTGGATACTTGACCTGCGGTCGAACCCCGGCGGGCTGCTCGACGAAGCCGTTGGGATCAGCGACCTGTTCCTTGAACGCGGCGAGATCGTGTCGCAGCGCGGCCGGAAAAAAGGCGATATTGAACGCTATTTCGCCGAACCCGGTGACATCACGGCCGGTGCGCCGGTGGTTGTATTGATCGATTCGGGGTCGGCATCGGCCTCCGAAATCGTGGCGGGCGCGTTGCAGGACCAGCACCGCGCGGTCGTGATGGGCGAACGCAGTTTTGGCAAGGGATCGGTCCAGACGGTCCTGCCGCTCAGCGACACCACCGCGCTGCGCCTGACCACGGCGCGCTATTACACGCCGTCGGGCCGCAGCGTTCAGGAAGGCGGCATCGAACCCGACATCCGCGTGCCGCAACTGTCGGATCCCGACTATGCCTCGCGCCCCAAATTCCGCGAAAGTGACCTGCGCCGTCACCTGATCAATGAAAAGAAGGTCGACAACAGCCTGCTTGAAAAGGATGAAAAGGCCGACCCGCGCTTTACCGCGACGGCGGCCGATCTGAAGGCCAAGGGAATCGAGGACTTTCAATTATATTATGCGCTGCAGACGATCGGCCGGATCAACCCCGTCGCGCCGCGCATGGCACAGGCCGGAAAGCCCGGTGCCAAGCCCGCCAGCCGCAATTAAGGATCGACCCGTCATGTTGAAATCGCGGCTTTCCGCACCCTGGGTCGCGCTTGCGGCGCCGGTTCTGCTCTATGGCGGCGCGCTCGTGTCGCAATATGGCTTTGGCCTCCACCCGTGCGAGATGTGCTACTGGCAACGCTGGCCGCATCAGGCGGCGATCCTTCTCGCGCTACTGGCGCTGATGCTCCACCGCAACGACACTGCAATGCGCCTCTTCACGCGGCTTGCCGCCATCGCGATCGCCATCAGCGGCGCAATCGGCATCTATCACGCCGGGGTCGAATACGGGTTCTGGGAAGGCGTCACGACCTGCGCGAGAGGTGCTGGCGGTCGCGTGTCGCTCGACGCGATGATAAACGCGCCGCTGATCCGCTGCGACACCGCGCAATGGACGCTGTTCGGTATCTCGCTCGCAGGGTTTAATGCGATTTTCTCGCTGAGCGCGGCGGCGCTCATCTTGACCTTGCTTCGCCGCAAGACCACGACGGCGGCATGATGCAGAACAGGACCGGCAAACGCACCGCATCGATGATCCGCGTCGATCAGGCGGGGGAATATGGCGCGACGCGCATCTATGCGGGGCAACTCGCGGTGATGGGCGATCGCCACCCGATGGCGCGCGAGATCGCACATATGGCCGAACAGGAAGAACGCCACCGCAAATTCTTCGACGCCATGATCGCAAAGCGTGGTGTCCGCCCGACCGCGCTCCAGCCCTTCTGGAATGTCGCGGGCTTTGCGTTGGGCGCCGTCACCGCGGCCATGGGTCCGCGCGCCGCGATGGCGTGCACCGCCGCGGTCGAGACTGAAATCGACCGCCATTACAGCGCCCAGCTCGACGAACTGGGCGACAGCGACCCCGAACTCAGCGCCGCCGTCGCCGATTTTCGCGCCGAGGAACTGGAGCATAAGGATGCCGCGATCAAGGCGGGCGCCGAAAGCGCCCCCGGCTACCCGGTCCTCAGCCTGGCGATCCGCGCCGGATGCCGTGCAGCCATCGCGCTGTCGAAGCGTATTTGAAAGAAGGCGTCTCGATTTCGCATCACGCGAAGGGACGAGAGATGTTCATTGTCGGTGCAGCCAGCCCATGGCATCACGTCTGAAACGAAAAGGAAATCCGATGACCCGCCTGCCCCTGTTCGCGTTGATCCTGGTCGGTAGCGCCGCCGCCATGCCCGCCGCGGCGCAGACCGGGTCCGCCGATGCCGAAAAGATCAATCAGGTCATCGTCTATGGCAATGACCGGTGCGAACAGAGCAGCCCCAACGAAATCGTCGTATGTAACCGCCTGCCCGAAAGCGAACGCTATCGCGTGCCGCCGATGCTGCGCGGTAATCCGCTTGATGTCCGCAACGAAGCCTGGGCGAACAAGGTCGTTGCGCTCGAACGGGTCGGCCGTTTCGGCACGGACAGTTGCTCGCCCACCGGGCTTGGCGGCTTCACCGGCTGTACGCAGGCGCTACTCGCGGGCGCCAAGGCTGAGCGCCAAGCGTCGGACAAGACCGACTGGCAGGCAATGATCGCGGACGAACGCGCCAAGCGTATCGCCGGGATCGACGCCGCCGCGAACGAGGTCGAAGCGGCCGTCGTTGCGGAGGAACGCGCACTTGCCGAGCGTCAGAAGGCCGCCGACGAACTCGAACGACAGGCGAGCGGCCAGGCACCCCGGCCCGCAACAGCCGATGCCGTCGACGACCAGCCGCTGCCGACGCCGCCGCGCGACTAAGCGATCGGTCGCCCCCACGCTATTGAGGGCGCGCCCATCAAAAATTGATCTGAGCACCCCGGTCGGCACCGATCATCTCATCGCGTGCCCGAGCCTGAAAATCGGTCACTTTAACGCCATATTTGCAGCATTTTGGCACCCCACCGCGATTTTGTTGCGAATCTGCGCCCAACCGAGTGCAAAAATTAACGAATCGCGGGCAAGCTGTCTTGACTTGGTAATTTTTGGAGCAAAACCTGTGCTTCTGGGAATCGCCAGCCTAAGGGGGCTGTAACATGGCATCAACTTTCGGACCGCGCCTGTTGCGGCGCACGGCTGGCAGCGTGCCGCCTGCACGAAGCCTTGGACGCCGAATGACCTGGCATGCCGCGGCTGCCCTTCTGGTCTTTGCCGCTATTCAGATCTGGCTTGTCACCAGCGCGGTTGCTGCTGGGGCCCCGTCGGCCTTCATCATCGTGGCGCTCGTCATCTTGCTCGCTCTCGCGTTGCCCGTCGCGCGATCGACTGAGCGGCATTGGTCTCGCCTCAGCCGCCAGGCGCTCGCCAGTTGGGGTCTGCATGCACGATTTCGCCGCGATGTCCGTCGGCTATGGATTGCCGCGCTGACGCTGCCGTTCCTGTGGATCAGCGGCGCGATCGCCGCCACCGACGCGATCGCGGCAATCATCAACTAAGTCGTCTGCTTTTCCGAAGACTTTATTTTGACGCCTTCCTGCGCGCCGTATAGGGCCCGGGAATGCTGACCGTTTCAGAAGCCCTCGACCGCGCGCAGATGATGTGCGACGCCGCGACCAAGGCGGGCGCCGACGCCGCCGATGCGCTCTATTATTGCAACGCCGCCACATCCGTATCGATGCGCCTTGGCTTGCTCGAAGATGTCGAGCGGTCGGAGGGACAGGATATTTCGCTGCGCGTCTTTGTCGGGCAGCGCAGCGCCAGCGTGTCGACCGCCGACATGGACGCGGGCGAGTTGGCCAAGCTGGTCGAACGCTGTGTCGCGATGGCCCGCGAGGCGCCCGACGACCCCTATGCCGGCCTCGCGCCGCAGGACCTGTTGTTCAAGGGCCCGATCCCCGATCTGGACCTTGACGACGATAGCGAAGCCGATCCGCAGGCGCTGCGCGAAGCCGCGCTCGCGACCGAAGCGGCGGCGCGCGCCGTTACGGGCGTGACCAATAGCGAAGGCGGCAGCGCCAGTCACAGCCGCACCCGCTTCGCGCTGGCGACAAGCCACGGCTTTGCCGGTGGCTATGGGGCGAGCGGGCACAGCCTGTCGGCGAGCGTCATCGCCGGCGAAGGCGCCGCCATGCAGCGCGACTATGGCTGGCACAGCGCCCATCATCGGTCCGATCTGGAAAGCGCGGATGCGATCGGCACCCGCGCCGGCACCCGCGCCGTCGCGCGGCTGAACCCTGGCAAGGCGCCCAATGGCAAGGTGCCCGTCATCCTCGATCCGCGCGTCAGCGGCGGGATTATCGGCCATTTGCTGGGTGCTATCGCCGGCCCCGCGATCGCCCGCGGGACGAGTTTCCTGCTGGGCAAGGAAGACCAGTCGCTGTTCGACAGCAGCATCGTCATCCGCGACGATCCGCATCGGATGCGCGGGCTGCGCAGCCGCGCCTTTGACGGAGAGGGGCTGCCGACCGCCGCGCGCGACCTTGTCATCGACGGCAAAATCACCGGCTGGCTGCTCGACACCGCATCGGCAAAGCAGCTCGGCCTGACTCCCACCGGCCATGCGAGCCGTGGCGGCGGCGCGTCGGGCGTCGGCGCCAGCAACCTCCACCTTGCGGCTGGCGGCATGACCCCGGCGGCACTGATGGAGGGCATCGCCGACGGCGTCTATATCACCGAATTGATCGGTCACGGCGTCAACCCGGTGACTGGCGATTACAGCCGCGGAGCGTCCGGATTCCTCATCAAGGATGGTATGATTGCCGGGCCGATCGCGGAATTTACCGTCGCGGGCAATCTGATCGACATGTTCGCCGCGCTTATCCCCGCAAACGATCTGGAGTTCCGTCACGGCACCAACGCGCCGACGCTGCGGATCGACGGCATGACCGTCGCGTCGAGCTGAGCGTCGGCGAACGATGCCCGGGCCCAACCTTGAAGCCGTGATCGCCGCGACGCGCGAGGTCGGCGACATGGCGATGGCGCGCTGGCGTGGTGAGGGGCAAGCGGTCAACGTCTGGAACAAGTCGCCCGACAATCCGGTCAGCGACGTCGATCTGGCAGTCGATGCCCGGTTGAAGGCCGTATTGAGCGCGATGGTTCCAGAGGCGGGCTGGCTGTCCGAAGAGACGGCCGACAATGAAGCCCGCCTGTCGCGCCGAGCGATGTGGTGCGTCGATCCGATCGACGGCACCCGCGATTTCATCCGCGGCCGTCCGGGCTGGTGCGTGTCGGTCGCGCTGGTGGTCGACGGCGCACCCGAACTTGGCGTGCTATATGCGCCCGCGCTTGACGAACTATGGGTTGCGCAGCGCGGCAGGGGTGCCTTGCTCAACGGCGAAACGCTGCTGGCGAGCAGCCGCACGACCTTTGACGGCGCACGAGTCCCCGCCGACAGCCTGCCCAAAATCGACCGCGACCTGGTGATGGTCACGAAACCCAACAGCATCGCGCTGCGCATGGCGCTTGTCGCCGACGATCGCGCCGACCTGGTCGCGACGCTGCGCTGGGGGTTCGAATGGGACGTCGCCGCCGCCGCGCTGATCGGCATAGAGGCCGGAGCCGCCGTCACCGATGCATTCGGACAGCCGCTGATCTTCAACACGCCGCGCGCACAGGCGTTCGGCGTCATTGCCAGCGCGCCCGGAATCCATGCCGCCGTCGTCGATCGCCTGCATGATCGGGCCGTCGCCCTGACCTCCTGACCGCGATTGGCGAGGCGAGCCGGAGGCGGTGGATGCAGCTCGCCCACGCGCCCGTGACCGGAGGCGAACCGCCGCACTTCGCTTGACAATCGGGCCGACTCACCTTAGTTGCGCGACCATTCCGACAGCCTGACCGGACGGCGAAGCGCCCCGCGCGCATCGTGGTCCGTTTTTTGCGTTGGAAAATCAGACGCTTTGAGATGGGGCCGATTGCCTACGGCCCTGTGGAGCAGGAGAAAGTACCCAATGGCACGTATTGCGGGCGTCAATTTGCCCACCAACAAGCGCGTAATCATCGCGCTCACCTATATCCACGGCATCGGTCGTAAGACCGCCGTCGACATCGCCGACAAGCTGGGCATCGACCACACGCGCCGCGTTCAGGATCTTTCGGACGCCGAAATCCTGCAGATTCGCGAAACGCTTGACGCCGACCACACGGTCGAGGGTGATCTTCGCCGCACCACGGCGATGAACATCAAGCGCCTGATGGACCTCGCCTGCTATCGCGGCCTGCGTCATCGCAAGGGTCTGCCGGTCCGCGGTCAGCGCACGCACACCAATGCGCGCACCCGCAAGGGCAAGGCCAAGCCGATCGCCGGTAAGAAGAAATAAGATCAGAAGATCGTCCGGGGGACGGTTTTCCTTATTTCTCAGCCGGAGGCAGCTTTTGTTACAGCACCCCGGCCGTTCAGGATTTAGGATTTAGGAATTCAAAATGGCTCGTGAACCACAGCGCCTTCGTCGGCGCGAACGCAAGAACATCTCGTCGGGCGTCGCCCACGTCAATGCGACCTTCAACAACACGATGATCACCATCACCGACGCCCAGGGCAACGCGATTGCCTGGTCCAGCGCGGGCATGATGGGTTTCAAGGGCAGCCGCAAATCGACCCCTTACGCCGCCCAGGTGTGCGCCGAAGACGCCGGCAAGAAAGCCGCCGAACATGGCGTCCGCACCCTCGAAGTGGAAGTCAAGGGACCGGGCGCCGGTCGTGAATCGGCCCTGCGTGCGCTGCAGGCGGTCGGTTTCCACATCACCTCGATCCGCGATGTGACCCCGATCCCGCACAATGGCGTCCGCCCGGCCAAGCGCCGCCGCGTCTGACGCCTGCTTCGGATACGCCCGCTTTCGGGGCCGTATCCGCTACCTCTCTACGCCGGACTGATTGGCCGACCCTCCAATCCGTCCCGCCAAAAGCAAAGGGAAGACCATGACTGTCAATATCCGGAACTGGCAGGAATTGAAGAAGCCCAGCAACCTGGAAATCAAGGCTGGCAGCGACGGCAAGCGCAAGGCGACCTTCGTCGCCGAACCGCTTGAGCGCGGCTTTGGCCTGACGCTTGGCAACGCGCTGCGCCGCGTGCTGCTCTCGTCGCTTCAGGGTGCGGCTATCACGTCGATCAAGATCGAAAATGTGCTGCACGAATTTTCGAGCCTTGCCGGTGTGCGTGAAGACGTGACCGACATCGTGCTCAACGTGAAGCAGATCGCGCTCAAGATGGAAGGCGAAGGCCCGAAGCGACTTCAGCTTTCGGCAACCGGTCCCGCGACCGTCAAGGCCGGCGACATCATGGTGTCGGGCGACATCAAGGTGATGAACCCGAACCATGTCATCTGCCACCTCGACGATGGCGCGACGCTGAACATGGAACTCGTCGCCGACACCGGCAAAGGCTATGTCCCCGCGACCGCCAATCGTCCGGTCGATGCGCCGATCGGCCTGATCCCGATCGATTCGCTCTACTCGCCCGTGCGCCAGGTCGCCTATAAGGTAGACAATGCCCGCATCGGTCAGGAACTGGATTATGACAAGCTGAACCTGACCGTCGAAACCGACGGCACGGTCACGCCGGAAGATGCCGTCGCTTATGCCGCGCGCATCCTTCAGGACCAGCTTCAGGTCTTCGTCCACTTCGAAGAAGCGATGAACGACAGCGGCATGATCGGCATGGCGGCATCGCCGACCACCGCCGATGAATCGGACGTCAATCAGCTCAACCGCTTCCTTCTCAAGAAGGTCGATGAACTGGAATTGTCGGTCCGTTCGGCCAACTGCCTCAAGAACGACAATATCATCTATATCGGCGACCTGGTTCAAAAGACCGAAGCCGAAATGCTGCGCACCCCGAACTTCGGCCGCAAATCCTTGAACGAAATCAAGGAAGTTCTGTCGTCGATGGGCCTGCGCCTTGGCATGGACATCCCCGGCTGGCCGCCGGAAAATATCGAGGAAATGGCCAAGAAGCTCGAACAGGAACTTCTCGGCTGATCTTGCGCCCCGGCTTCGGCCGGGGCCGAAACGGGATGGGTCGACCCGCGATCGACCTGGTCTGGGCTACCTCACACGGGCCCTTAACGAACGAAGGACTTTATCATGCGTCATAAATCGGGTGGCCGTAAGCTTCAGCGCACCAGCGCGCACCGCACGGCCCTGTTCCGCAACATGTCGGCTTCGCTCATCAAGCATGAGCAGATCACGACGACCGTTGCCAAGGCAAAGGAACTGCGTCCCTATATCGAAAAGCTGGTCACGCTGGCAAAGCGCGGTGGCCTTGCCAACCGCCGCCTCGCGAACAGCCGTCTGATGGACGACACGCAGTTGGTTAAGCTGTTTGACGTCCTCGCGGCCCGCTATGCCGACCGCAATGGCGGTTATACCCGCATCATCAAGGCAGGCATCCGCGCGTCGGACGCCGCCCCGATGGCGATCATCGAATTCGTCGATCGCGACGTCGATGCCAAGGGCCAGGATTCGGGTCCCGTCGAACAATATGAAGACGATATGGCCGAAGCATAAGCTTCGCCTCTTCGCAAAGGATCAAGGGCGGCGTCCAATTGGACGGCCGCCCTTTTTCTTGGCCCCTTGCTCGCAACCGCCAGATGCTTACATATCGGCGCACGATAATGTCTCGCCAAGAATATGAGGATCGCCTTGCCATGCACCGTAAAGCCCTGTCCGCCCCGCTCGCGCTGGTTGCCATGACGATGACGCCCGGCTTGGCGCACGCGGCCGACGCGGCGGCGAATGCGGCCATCGCCTATCCCGACACGGCGCGCGGCAGCACGGTCGATCCGCAATTTGGCGTCGACGTCGCCGACCCCTATCGCTGGCTTGAGGATGATGTGCGTGTCAATCCCAAGGTCGCCGCCTGGGTCGCGGCGCAGAACAGGGTCACCGACGCCTATCTTGCCACGCTGCCCGGCCGGGATGCGTTCAAAAAGCGGATGACCGATCTTTACAATTATGAACGATTCGGACTGCCGACCAAGGCCGGAAACCGCTATTTCTATACGCGAAACGACGGCTTGCAGCCGCAGGCGGTGCTCTATGTCCGCGAGGGGCTGGCCGGCGAGGGTCGCATATTGATCGACCCCAACAGTTGGGCAAAGGATGGCGCGACCGCGCTGGGCGAATGGAATCCGTCCGAGGACGGCCGCCATCTTCTCTATTCGGTGCAGGACGGCGGCACCGACTGGCGCATCGTCCGCGTCAAGGATGCGGCGACGGGCAAGGACCTGCCCGACGAGATCCGCTGGGTCAAATTCTCGGCGCTCGACTGGGCCAAAGATGGCAGCGGCTTTTACTATTCGCGCTTTCCGGAACCCGCCGAAGGCGCCGCCTTTCAATCGCTCAACGGAAATCACAGCGTCTATTTCCACAAGCTCGGTACGCCGCAAAGCGCCGATATTCTGATCCACGCGACCCCCGACAAGCCAAAGCTCAACAACAGTGCGGTCGTGACCGACGACGGGCGTTATCTGCTGGTCGTTTCGTCAGAGGGGACCGACGAGCGATACGGGCTGACGCTGCATCCGACAGGTAAGCCGGGCGGGAAGCCGATTGTGCTGGTCGATGATTTCGCGAACAATTGGGAGTATGTGACCAACGAAGGCTCACGCTTTACCTTCGTGACCAACAAGGGTGCGCCGCGCGGGCGCGTCGTATCGCTGGACATCCGCAAGCCCGCCGACCTCACCGAACTGGTGGCGGAAAATGAAGCGACGCTGGTCGGCGCCTCGCGCGTCGGCAATCGCATCATCCTGTCCTATTTGGGCGATGCCAAATCGGAAGCTCGGATGGTCGCGCTCGACGGCAAAGCCGTCGCCAACATCAGCCTCGCCGACATCGGTTCGGCATCGGGCTTCGGCGGAAAATCCAGCGACCCGGAAACCTTCTACGCCTTTTCCAGCTATGCGCGGCCGACGACGATCTATCGCTTCGACACCGCGACGGGAAAGAGCGAGATTTTCGCCGAGCCCAAGCTAACGTTCAAGCCCGCCGACTTTTCGGTCGAACAACGATTCTTCAAATCGAAGGACGGCACCGAAGTGCCGATGTTCGTCGTCATGAAAAAGGGCCTCGACCGCAGCAAGGGATCGCCGACATTGCTGTATGGCTATGGCGGTTTCAACGTGTCGATGACCCCCGCCTTTTCGCCGACCCGGCTGGCATGGGTCGATAAGGGCGGCGTGCTGGCGATCGCGAACCTGCGCGGTGGCGGCGAATATGGAAAAGCGTGGCATGACGCCGGACGGCTGGACAAGAAACAAAATGTCTTCGACGACTTTATCGGGGCGGGCGAATATCTGATCGCCGAAGGGATCGCGGGCAAGGGCCAGATCGCGATCGAGGGCGGGTCGAACGGCGGCCTGCTCGTCGGCGCCGTGACCAATCAGCGCCCCGACCTGTTCGCCGCCGCGCTACCCGCCGTCGGCGTGATGGACATGCTGCGTTTCGACCGTTTCACCGCCGGCCGCTATTGGGTCGATGATTATGGCTATCCGTCGAAAGAGGCCGATTTCCGGAATCTGCTCGCTTATTCGCCCTATCATAACATCCGCGGCGGCACGCCCTACCCGGCGGTGCTGGTGACGACCGCCGACACCGACGATCGCGTCGTGCCGGGGCATAGTTTCAAATATACCGCGCAGCTTCAGAACGCACAGGTCGGCGACAAGCCGCATCTGATCCGCATCGAAACGCGCGCCGGGCACGGATCGGGCAAACCGACCGACAAGATCATCGCAGAGGCCGCCGACAAATATGCCTTTGCCGCGAAATGGACCGGGCTGGGCGTCGAATAATGTCCACCGCCCTGTCCTTCACCGCGACCGATCCCGCGGCGCTTTGGGCGGAGGCGGGCGATGCCGCCGCCGCGCTGGTTGCGGGAGAGTCCGACGGCATCGCCAATATGGCGAACGTCGCGGCGCTGATCTGGCAGGCGATTCCCGATCTCAACTGGGCGGGCTTCTATCGCTTCGATGGGCGCGAACTCGTCCTTGGTCCCTTTCAGGGCAAGGCGGCCTGTATCCGCATTCCCCTCGACAAGGGCGTATGCGGCGCGGCGGCGCGGCTTCGCACGACCCAGCGCGTCGAGGACGTCCACGCCTTTCCCGGCCATATCGCCTGCGACGCCGCCAGCCGCAGCGAACTGGTCGTGCCGGTGATCGCGAACGACCGGTTGATCGGTGTCCTCGACCTCGACAGCCCGCTTCCCGCGCGCTTTGGTACGGCGGATCAGGCAGGCGCCGAAGCCCTGATCGCGCGGATCGCAGGCGTGCTCACGGCATAAGCTGCAAAGCGGCGGGCTTTGGGTGAGAGAAGCGCCTCCCCTCTCCCCGTTCGTGTCGAGCGGATAAGTGAACATCGAACACAGACAATCGGTCGAATCCCGACTATACGCTCCGCTCTCGTCATTCCTCACCCGCCCCAAATCGGGACAGAATAACCAGGGTTAACGGATTCGCGGAAAGGCGTCGATTTTGCTAACAAGCTGTTAACCAATCGGTCCGGGCCGGTGGAACAGGGAGCTTGTCATGCGTACGATCTTATTGTTGGGAATGGCCGCGGGGTCGCTGTTGCTGGCGGGACGCGCCGGCGCCGAAGTTCCGATGATCGATGCGCAGCGCGAGGCCAAGCTGTCGGCCAGCGCCGCTTTTGGCCATGATCCGCGCCCCTCGCTCGACTATGGCAATCCCGACGATCCCGACGCCCGCGTCTATACGGGCTATCCCGACCGCGTACCCAGCGAAGTCGAATATCGCCGTGTCAGCGGCTATGATGCCGAGGGCCGCTGGACGGGCACCTGGAACGGCACGTACGAGGCGCCCGACGGCCGCCGTTACGATGGCAGTTACGAAGGATCGGTCGAGGGCCATGGCGCCGCCTATCCTGCCCCGCCCGCCTATGACCCCTATTATGGTGGCGGGTACGACGCGCGCCACGACGCGGACATGACGCGCCGCTGCGGCCGCGGAGGCGCAGTCAGCGGCGCGGTTGTCGGCGGGATCGTGGGGGGTGTCGCCGGCAACCGCATTGCCGGACATGGCGATCGCACCGCGGGTACGCTGATCGGCGGCACCGTGGGGGCCGTTGCCGGGTCGGCGATTGGCAATGCCGCCGACAAAAGGACGTGCGAACAATGGACCGCAAACCGCAGCCGTCATCACGGCGGCGCCTCGTCCACCACCTATCAATATGGCGGATATGACTCTGGCTACGGATATGGCTATTACACGCCGGGCGTCGTGGTCACCACGACCATCATCAACGGCGCGCCGGTCGTGACCGAAACGGTCGAGACAAGCACGCGCACCTATTATGAAAATGTGCCCGTGCGGAAACGCCATGTCGCCAAGAAACGCTGGAAGCCGAAAGCCGCGCCGCGCTGCGGCTGCTGATATATCCCGACAGGTTTGGTCACCGTCTGGTTCCCGGCCCGCCGTTCGCAGGGATGGCGGGCCTTTTCATGCGCGACATTCGACTTGTCGCAAAGCTGTAACGGTTCAGCCGCGCGAAAGCATCGCCCGAATAAAGGAACACTATTGCGGCCCGGATCGTCCGTGGTCTGTCAGAGGGGAGTTGTCCTCGATGCGTAAATTCACCAGCTTCACGGCCGCCGCGGCGGTCGTTCTCACATCGGTCGGTTTGAGCGCGACGCCCGCCGAGGCGCGCGGCCACGGCGGCTGGGGCTATCGCCAGCATAACCGTGTCGGTGCGGGTGAAGTGCTGGGCGGTCTGCTCGTCATCGGCACCATCGCCGCGATCGCCAGCGCCGCGAGCAAGAACAGTCGCAATCGCGCGCCCGATTATCGCTATGATCCGCCCTATCGTTATGATCCGCCCTATCGCGGCGACCAGTATCGCGACGTCCCCCGCTATCAGCCCGAAATGCAGCGCAGCAATCCGTCGGGCGCCTATGGCGGCGGCGAGGCCGAAGCCCGCGCGGCCGACGCATGCAGTTGGGCGGTCGAGGGCGAGATGGGCAGCGACGCGCGAGTCGACAGCATCATCGACACCCAGCCCAGCAATGGCGGCTGGTACGTGGCCGGCACCGCATCGCGCCTTGGCGGTGACGTGCGCAGCTTTGGCTGCAGCTATCAGAACGGCCGGGTCGTTGACGTCAATTTTCGCTGACGCCGCGATCCCCTATGGCAAAGCGCCGCGTTTCCCCCAAGGAAGCGCGGCGTTTGATAATCCTTCCCTCGTAACACTGGGCCTGATCGGGGAAGAGTAACAGGGCCCCCTTGCCCGGCGCAACTCGCTTCCCCATTGAAACGCCAAGGCAAAATCGTCTTTGCACTGCAAATCATCGCCGAACATCTATAACGAAAATTTACCTTCCTCGCTTACGGTTCGGCTGGGACCATGAAAATCGGCCGGTTTGGGGATCGGACGACAATGATGAGTCGCGCATGTCGAATCCCGAGGCCACTCCGGCCTCTGCCACCTCCGCCGACAAGCGTCAGCCGCGGCAGTCGCGCCTGGTAAAGGCCGCGCTTGCCTGTGCGCGACTCGGCCAGTTCGACGTGACGATCCGCAACGTGTCGGAAACCGGCCTGGGGGGGCAGGCACCCGCCGCCCTGATCCTGGGCGAGCGCGTGACGATCTTTCTGCCAGGTCACGAACCGATGCTGGGGACGGTCCGCTGGGTGGCCGACACGAAATTCGGCATCCAGAGCGACAAGCTGATCGAACCGACGCGGCTGCGCGCGGCGCATGGCAGCGGCGCGCCGGCAGCCAATGTGTTCACGGGGTTCGAAATCATGCCGCCGCTCAGCGCCTCGGTTCGTCGTCCGGGCCTTTCGCTGGGTACGAACAGGCCGGGGCAGTTCGGCCGCAAATCATAACAATCGCACGCGACGACGGCGCATGAAAAAGCCGGCGCGGATCGCTCCGCGCCGGCTCCCCCGTTATGCCGAAAAGATGGAATGTGGGTCAGGCGACGCGGCGGACCTCATTGCCCTCGTCGTCGATGTCGCGAAGGACATAGCCGCGGCCCCATACCGTCTCGATATAATTTTCGCCGTTGCACGCGAGCGCCAGTTTCTTGCGCAGCTTGCAGATGAAGACGTCGATGATCTTGAGTTCGGGTTCGTCCATCCCGCCATAAAGATGGTTCAGGAACATTTCCTTGGTCAGCGTCGTGCCCTTGCGCAGCGAAAGCAGTTCGAGCATCTGATATTCCTTGCCGGTCAAATGCACGCGGGTCGTATCGACCTCGACCGTCTTGGTATCCAGATTGACCGCCAGCTTACCCGTCTTGATGACGCTCTGGCTGTGGCCCTTTGAACGGCGGACAACCGCATGGATGCGGGCAACCAGTTCGTCGCGGTGAAAGGGCTTGGTGACATAATCGTCGGCGCCAAAGCCGAACGAGCGCACCTTGGAATCCATTTCGGAAATGCCCGACAGGATCAGCACCGGCGTCTGCACCTTTGCGGTGCGGAGCTTTTTCAGCACGTCATAACCGTGCATGTCGGGCAGGTTTAGGTCGAGCAGAATGATGTCATAGTCATAGAGCTTACCGAGATCCAAGCCTTCCTCACCCAGATCGGTGGTATAGACATTGAAGCCTTCGGTCGTGAGCATCGTGTCGATCGCCTTGGCGGTCGTCGGCTCGTCCTCGATCAGCAGTACGCGCATTAGGCACCCCTTGACTGTGTTCCACGATGATCCCGCAACCCGATCGCGCGACCATCAAGGATGTCACCGACCCCCACCATTGCAGGACTGCCGGAACGTTAACCACGAAACTAATGAAGGGAAAAGGTTAATTTTGATTTAACCCGCGGAAGTCCGCGAGTCGCGGCCATTATGCAACAGTTGATCGAACCGTCCCCGCATCATCGCGGGACGGAATATCATGGCCATGTGTGCCGGTGCAGGACAGCTTCAGATGATCGACAAGAAAGTCCGAAAGCGCCCGGACGCGCGCTGGGCGCAACCGCGAGGGCGGCGATAGCAGGTGCAGATGCGCCTGCGGCATCGACCAGTCGGTCAGGATCGGCACGACGCGCCCTGACGCCAGTCCGTCGGCGGCGATGAAGTCGGGAAGCACCGCGATCCCGCCGCCCGCGACCACCAGCGGCACTGCAATATCGCCATTGTTGGCAAACAGCGGCCCGGTCGGCAACACTGTCGCTTCCTCGCCCCGGCGATGGAAATGCAGCGGCATCGCGCGCTGGCGATGGCCGTAACCGATCAGCCGGTGGCCCGACAATTCCAGCGGATGTTTCGGCACGCCATGTTTTTCCAGATAGGCAGGGCTAGCGATCACGGACGTCGCGACCGGCGCGATCGTCCGCGCCAACAGGCTGGAATCGGCGAGCGGCGATATTCGCAGCGTCAGGTCGATCCCCTCGGCGACCGGATCGTGGCGCGCGTCGCTTAACAACACTTCGAGTTCCACCGCCGGATGCCGATCGAGAAATTTCGCCAGAGGCGGACCCAGCACCTTGATCCCGAAACTCATCGGGGCGGCAAGGCGGATCGGCCCCGCCAGATCGACCCGGTCGCCGCGCGCGGCCTCGGTCGCCGCGGTCGCGGCCGCGACCATGGTTCGGGCCTCGTCCAACAGACCGGCGCCCGCGGTGGACACGGTGACGACGCGCGAACTGCGGTGAAGAAGCGTGATACCCAGCGATGTTTCCAACCGGGTCACCGCCTTGGACACGCTGGCCTTTGACAGGCCCAGAGCCGCTGCGGCGGGCGTGAAGCCGCCGCTGTCGGCGACCGCGACGAAACAGGCCCAGCCTTCGAAATCAGGAAGCGCCATGATCCTTTACCCTCGAATCGGAAACGATGAGTTTCCATCTATGCTATTTCAGAAACGATCCCAATGCTTATCTTGGCTTCAACAGATGAGCGCGGCCCGGCGGCATGGCTTCGATGAAGGCCCCACGGACTGCGCAAGGAAAGGACAAGGCCATGATCGATATTCGTAAGTTCGACACGCTGGGCCATGCCGACCACGGTTGGCTGGACGCCCGCCACCATTTCTCGTTCGCCAATTATCACGATCCCGATCGCATGGGCTGGGGCGCGCTTCGCGTCTGGAACGACGACGCCATCGCGGCACAGTCGGGCTTTCCCCCGCACCCGCACCGCGACATGGAAATCATCACCTATGTCCGCACCGGCGCGATCAGCCATCGCGATTCGATGGGCAATGCCGGACGCACTGCGGCGGGTGACGTCCAGGTGATGAGCGCCGGGACGGGCGTGACGCACAGCGAGTTCAACCTGGAGGATGAGGAAACGACACTGTTCCAGATCTGGATCATGCCCGATCGTGCTGGCGGCAACCCCGGCTGGGGCGCGCGCCAGTTTCCGCAGGCCGACCGGTCGGGCCAGTTCATCACCCTCGCCAGCGGGATCGACGGCGACATCGAACGGTCCGGCGCCCTGCCGATCCGTGCCAACGCCCGTGTCGCGGCGGCAACGGTGAACGCCGGTGAGACGGTGTCCTATGACCTTGGCACCGGACGCCACGCCTATCTGGTCGCCGCCAAGGGCCGCATCCGCGTCAATGGCGCGGACGCTGATCCCCGCGACGGCATCGCCCTGCGCGATGTCGGCACAATAGAGGTTGAGGCGATCGACGACGCCGAACTGGTGCTTGTCGACAGCCTCTGATCCTCCGGGTCGCCGCCAGTCCCCCCTCCCCCGGCGGCGGCCCCCCCTCTTTCCCACTTTCCCTCTTCCAAACGTCGAAAGGACAAAAAATGGCAAAGATTCTGGTGCTCTATTATTCGAGCTATGGCCATATCGAGCAGATGGCCGATGCGGTCGCGGAGGGCGCGCGCGCCACGGGCGCCGACGTCGATATTCGCCGCGTCGCCGAAACCGCTCCTGAAGCGGTGGTAAAGGCCGCCGGTTTCAAGACCGACACGGCGCATCCATTGCTCACCGATCCCAACGAACTGACCAATTATGACGCGATCATCGTGGGCACGCCGACGCGCTTTGGCCGCATGTCGAGCCAGATGGCCAGTTTTTGGGACACCGCCGGCGGCGTCTGGGCACAGGGCAAGCTGAACGGCAAGGTCGGCGCGGCCTTTACGTCGTCGGCATCGCAGCATGGCGGACAGGAAACGACGCTGTTCAGCATCCTGACCAACCTGCTCCATTTCGGCATGACGATCGTCGGGCTCGACTATGGCTATGCCGGTCAGATGGGCGTCGACGAGGTCAAGGGTGGCGCGCCTTATGGCGCGACGACGCTGGCCGACGGCGACGGATCGCGCCAGCCCAGCGAAGCTGACCTCGGCGGGGCCCGCTATCTTGGCGATCGCGTCGCAAAGACCGCGGCAAAACTGACTGCCTGAGCCGGTGCGCCGTCTGCCGGGCCTGTTCGTTTCGCACGGTTCGCCCATGATGGCGCTCGAACCCAGCCCGGCGCGGGATTTCCTGACCGGGCTGGGCGCGCGGCTGCCACGCCCGCGTGCAGTCCTGGTCGTGTCGGCGCATCATGACGCCGCCTATCAGGAAGGCCGCGCCACCGTCACCGCCTCCCCCGCGCCGCCGACGATCCATGATTTCGGCGGCTTTCCGGACGAACTGTTCGCGATGCGCTACCCGGCACCGGGCGATCCGGCGCTGGCGTGGCGCATCGTCGACCTCCTCGCCGGTCATGGCCTATCCGTCTCCGTCGATCCGGAACGCGGGCTGGACCATGGCGCATGGGTGCCCTTGTCGCTCGTCTATCCCACCGCCGACATTCCCGTCGTCCAGTTATCGATCGCCTCCAACGCATCGCCCGCATGGCATCATGCGCTTGGTCGGACGCTCGCGCCGCTGGGTGACGAAGGCGTGCTGATCGTCGGTTCGGGCAGCATCACCCATAATCTGCGGGCGCTATTCTCGGCCCGCCTGCCGATCGACGCGCCCGCGCCGCAATGGGTCACGGGTTTCACCGACTGGATCGCCGACCGCATGGCGGCGGGCGCGATCGACGATCTGCTCGACGCGGTTGAGCGCGCGCCGCACGGGCGCGACAATCACCCGACGCCGGACCATATATTGCCGCTGTTCGTCGCCATGGGGGCGGGCGGCACACCGTTTCAGGCCGACCGTTTGCACCACAGCGTCACCTATGGCCTGCTCGCGATGGATGTTTACGCTTTCGGCTGATCCGCACGCGTCCTATAGCGCGCCATGCTCCTTTCAGACCGTGTCCTGTTCCTCGACGGCGAGGCCCTCGTCATCGACAAGCCCGCCGGCCTGCCCGTCGATGCCCCGCGCGACGGCAGCCTCAGCCTTGAAAACCATCTCGACCTGCTCAAATTCGGTTTCAAACGCTGGCCGCTGCCCGTCCACCGGCTCGACCGCGATACGTCTGGATGCCTGCTCCTGGCCCGCAATCCCAAGGCGCATGGCCGCTTCACCCGCGCGTTCGAGGCGCGTGAGGTCGACAAGCAATATCTGGCGATCGTCGACGGCATTCCCGACGGCGACAGCGGCACGATCGACCTGCCGCTCGCCAAAATATCGACCGCCGAAGATGGCTGGCGAATGGTTGGCAATCCCAAGGGCAAGCCATCGGTGTCGCATTGGGAGAAGCTGGCGGTGGTGGAAGGCCGCAGCCTGCTGCGTTTTCGTCCCGAAACCGGCCGCACCCATCAACTGCGCGTCCACGCTCTCGAAGGATTGGGCTTTCCGCTCGTCGGCGATGCCGTTTACGGTCGTGGCGGCGCCAAAAGCCGGACCCTCCTTCACGCCGAACGGCTGGTCGTGAAACGTGACGTCAAGCCGTCCATAATTGCCGAAGCGCCCTTCCCCGACGGCTTTGCCGCGCTGGGCTTCGCGGCGCCGGAGGGAGCGTCGCCGACCCGTGGCTGACATCCCCGACAGCGCGATCAGCGAGAAATTTCTCGCTGGAACGGGGCCGGGTGGTCAGAATGTCAACAAGGTCGCGACCGCGTGCCAGTTGCGCGTCAACGTCTATGCGCTCGGCCTTACGCCAGATGCTTACAGGCGGTTGAAAACGCTGGCGGGCAGCCGCATGACGACCGAGGGCGAACTGGTCATCCTGGCACGCCGTTACCGCACACAGGAATCGAACCGGGCCGATGCCCGCGAACGGCTGGAGGCGCTGATCGATGCCGCCCTGGTCCGCCCCGAACGCCGGATCAAGACAAAGCCGAGCAAGGCCGCCAAAGCAAAGCGCGTCGACAGCAAAAAGGCGCGGAGCGCCGTCAAGGCCGGCCGCGGACGGGTGCGCGGGAACGACTGAGACCCCGACATGACCAGCCTTTACCGTCTCGACGCCCCCGCCGCGGCAGTCGCTGCGACCTTTGCGGCCGAGGCGGGGGATGATCCATGGACCGGCGATTATGTCGCGCCCGCCCGCCCCGCGCCGGTCGTGGTCAGCGACGGGCGCGGCGGATCGCGCCGGTTTCTGCGCCCGCGCCTGTGGGGCGTCCCCCCGCCGCCGCTGGGCGACCGGCCGGTCACCACCGTCCGCAACCTTGAAAGCCCCTTCTGGATCGGGACGCTGCGCCATGCAAAACTGCGCTGCCTGATCCCTGCCACTGCCTTTGCCCTGTGGTCAGGACCGGCGAGCACCCGGCGGCAGCACTGGTTTTCGGTGCCTTCGCAGCCCCTGTTCGCCTTTGCCGGAATCCAGCGGCAGAGCGACGACTGGCCGTGCTTCGCGCTGTTGACGACCGACGCCAACCGCCTGGTCGGGCAGTATCATCCGCACGGGATGCCGGTGATACTCGACCCCGCCGACCATGCGACATGGCTGTCGGGCGAATGGCGCGATGCGATCGCACTGGCCAAGCCCTTTCCCGGTCAGTTGATGATCGTCGGCGACGCCCCGCCGCGATAGTGAATTTTCACCATATATCTTCACTTTAGAGTAACCAACGCCCCTCTAAAATGCGGCGAATCAAACGCAACACTGGGACCAGAACCGTGCTGGGAAACAATGCCGTCGAAGCCAGAAGGACCCCAGGCGGAGGGCGCGGCGCCGAACGCGCGCCCGTCAACGGGCGTGCGCGCTATCGCGAACCGGGACTGAACCCCTTTGACGTCGAACTGTTCGACCTGTCCTCGACCGGCTTTCGTATGGTCACATTTTTCCGGCCACAGGTCGGCAAGCATATCTGGGTGAACCTGCCGGGGCTTCAGCCGCTGGAAGCGATCGTCCGCCGCGCCGATGGCAATAATTACGGCTGTGAGTTCGTCAATCCGCTGCACCCGTCGGTGGCGACGCATCTACAGGCCAAATTGCGGTAATTTCCGCGATCAGCCCGCGGGCTTTTCCGACATCTTCAGGATATGCGCCCACTCGTCGGGCCGCACCCGCCCGACCGACAGCCGCGATAAGCGGATCAGGTCCATGTCGGCCAGTTTCGGGTCGGCCTTGATCGCGGCCAGCGTCACCGGGTTGGCCAGCGGTCGCAGCGGCGCGACGCGCACGACGACCCATGGCGAACCCTGATCAGCGGTCGGATCGGCAAAGCTTTCCTCGGTGATCGTCATGATCCCCACGCATTCTTTGCCGATATTGCTGTGATAGAACAGCGCCTCGTCGCCGACCTTCATCGCCATCATGTTCAGCTTTGCGGAATGATTGCGCACTCCGTCCCAGATGCCGGTGTCATCCTTGACAAGCTGGTCCCACGCATAGGCGTCAGGTTCGGATTTCATCAGCCAATATTGCTTGCTCATGGCGCGGGCTTAGCCGAGCGATGCGCGCGACGAAACCGCCTTTTTCCCTTTAACCCGCCTGCCGCAGCGCCTAAATCACAGCTTATGAGGCGTCTGTATAGGCGCCGCCTTCTTATCGGATGGATGTTGATCGCATGACTGTTGCCGTTCCCGTCATTTCCATGTCGCTCCCCGCCGAGCGGTTCGCGCAGGATTTCGGAGCGTCGTTCGAACGCTTCGGCTTTGCGATGATAACCGACCATGGCATCGACCCCGCGCTAATCGACGAGGCGTGGGGGAGAGCGAAAGCCTTTTTCGCGCTGCCGGAGGAAACGAAGCGTGCCTATCATATCGCGGGGGGCGGCGGGGCGCGCGGATACACGCCATTCGGCACCGAAATCGCCAAGGGCGCAAAGGAAGTCGACCTCAAGGAATTCTGGCACGTCGGTCGCGACCTGCCCGCTGGCCACCGGCTTGCCGCGCAACAGCCGAACAATATCTGGCCGGCCGAGGTCGACGGATTCCGGGCCGCCTATGACAAATTATTCGCCGAATTCGACCGGGTCGGCGGGCGGCTGCTGTCGGGCATTGCGCGCTACCTTGGCCTTGCTCCCGATTTTTTCGACGACACGGTCGCCGACGGCAACAGCGTGATGCGCCTGCTCCATTATCCGCCCGTCGCCGCCCCGGCCAAGGGCATCCGGGCCGAAGCGCATGAGGACATCAACACCATCACGCTGCTGCTGGGTGCAGAGGAAGCGGGGCTGGAAATCCTCGACAAGGATGGAAGCTGGCTTCCCGTGTCGCCGCCACCGGGCGCGATGGCGGTCAACGTCGGCGACATGCTGCAACGGCTGACCAACAACCGTCTGCCTTCGACGACCCACCGCGTCCGCAATCCCGACGCGGGCCGCGCCAGCATCGCGCGCTATTCGATGCCCTTTTTCCTCCATTTCCGGTCGGACTATCCGATCGAAACGCTGGAAAGCTGTGTCGATGCGGCGCACCCCGACCTTTACCCCGATCCAATCACCGCCGACGAATATCTGCAACAGCGGCTGCGTGAAATCGGACTGAAGGCCTGAGGCCCGCCGCGTTCAATGCATCGTGTCGGCGGGCGCTTCGGCCGGTGCCGCGACCACCGGCCGCGACAGAACCCACCAGCCGCCGACCATCAGAAGTACGGACAGCGCCTCGATAATCATCGCCTGGACGATGCCGGCGTTGACCGGGTCGCCGTTCGCCACGCCGAATACCCGGCCGACAAGCGCGGTGCCATAGAGGGCGGCGGGGACCAGCAACGCGCGCAGCCAGCCAGGCACCAGCGCGCCGATCGCCGCGGCGCCCGCCGCGACAAGGAAAAAGGCGGAAAGGTCGGCGCGGATCGTGTTGGTCGCCGGCCCTTCGACCAATATGCCAAAACTTTCGGTATAGCTGGCCGGATCGAACAGTCCCCGCGCGCCGACGATGACAAAGAGCAGCGCCCACAATAATATGGCGCCGCGCAAGACCCAATTGACCATCATTCTTCTCCCCATTCCGGGGCAGGCTGGGCCATCGGGGCGAAAAGTGCAATCTATTCCGGGCCGAAATCCGCCGCGAATGTGTCCTCGATCCAGCCGCCGCCCAGCACGCGCGTGGCGTCCGCCGCATCATATAAAACCGCCGCCTGCCCCGGCGCGACGCCATATTCGGGTGCGGCGAAGATCAACCGGTCGCCCGCGACCCGCGCAGGCACCGGACGCGCCATGCTGCGCACCTTTGCCAGCACGTCGCGGCCGTCGATTGTGGTCAGCCAGTTCACCTCACCCAATCGGGCTCCTGAAACGGCGAGGGCACGGCGCGGGCCGACGATCACCTGCTTTGCCGCGGCATCGAGGCGCACGACGTAAAGCGGTTCGGCCTGTCCGCCGATCTCTATTCCGCGCCGCTGGCCCACGGTATAATGGATCAGCCCCTTATGGGCGCCCAGCACGGTTCCGTCGACATGCACGATCGCGCCGTGGTCGTCCGCGTCGGGGCGCAGTTTCCGGACCAGCGTCGCATAATCGCCATCGGGGACGAAACAAATGTCCTGGCTGTCGGGCTTTCCCGCCACGCCCAGGCCCAGGTCGCGCGCGATTTCGCGCACGACGCTCTTTTCCAGCCCGCCCAGCGGAAAGCGCAGAAAATTTAGCTGTTCCTGCGTCGTGGCGAACAGGAAATAGCTCTGATCGCGCGCCGGATCGACCGCGCGGTGCAATTCCGCCCCCGCCGGTCCCATCACGCGCCGCACATAATGGCCGGTCGCCAGGCAATCGGCACCCAGATCCTTGGCCAGCGCGAACAGGTCGGTGAACTTCACCCCCATGTTGCACCGCACGCAGGGGATCGGCGTCCGGCCCGCCAGATATTCGTCGGCAAACTGATCGATCACCGTATCGCGAAAACGGCTTTCATGGTCATAAACATGGTGCGCGAAACCCAGCCGGTCGGCGACCGCGCGCGCATCGCGAATATCCTGACCCGCGCAACAGGCGCCGACGCGCTTTGCCTTTGCGCCATGGTCATAAAGTTGCAGCGTCACGCCGATCACCTCGGCACCCGATCGCGCGGCGAGCGCCGCGACCACGCTCGAGTCGACTCCCCCCGACATCGCGACCACGATTCGCCGGTCCTTCAGCGGCATTGCCAGCTGAAAGTCCGCCTGTGCCAGGCCTGCGGGGGAAGAAATCGTCTCGATCATCGCTGCCGCCATCTAGGGATGCCCATCGCAAAATGCCAGCTTTTCGGCGGTGGTCGTCAAGATATTGACGGGGGTTAAGCTTCGCTAACAAGCCATGAAATGGGCATTTACTGGACCTTAGGCGGTTCGCGCTAGACCAGCATCATGAACGTCGCCCCATCCGAATTTCCGCGCCTCGCCGGTGCCGCCAGATTGTCGAAGCCCGGCTTTGACATCATTATGGCTGTTTCCGGCGCGCGGCAGGCGACCCTGCCCACGGTCCGGCTGCTCAAGGCGGAGGCGCACCGCCGCGCCCACGCCGCGACGATTAACGCGCTGCGCCAGATGCTGGCCGGCGACGTGCGTTCGGCGGAACGAAATGGGGCGCAGGTCGTTCGATTTTTCGACCTGTCGGACGATGTAAACGCCCTGCCCGAAACTATGAACAGCCTGTTTACCAGAGGATTTCAGCCGATGTTGAGTCCCTCTAATCTACACCGAACGACGTCGGACACACCCCCCTCCGACGGTAAAAGCATGGAATGAATATGATCGAGAATCAGAAAATCCGGCCCGCACAGGTCATCGGCCCCTTGGGTGAACCGCTGACGCTGGACTCGCTGCCCCCACCGTCGACGACCCGCTGGGTCGTTCGCCGCAAGGCAGAGGTCGTTGCGGCCGTTAACGGCGGCCTGCTGACCGTCGACGAAGTGTGCGAACGCTATGGCCTGACGCTCGAGGAATTTGCCGGCTGGCAGCGGTCGATCGACCGCAGCGGGATGCCGGGGCTGCGCGTCACGCGCATCCAGCACTACCGCGATCTTTATGAACGCCAACAGCGTTTCTGAAGCGCGGAAGCGGACCATATAGGATGAAGAGGGCGCTGCGGGCGCCCTCTTTTTTTGGCCGAAGACCACAGGGGCGGCGCCGCGCGCGGCGTGTAAACCCTCGCATTTCCAGTCGCATGTCAATTTCATTGCAACCCTCGCGTTCACCCGGCGTTAAGCCACCGAGTCAACTTTGGGAGTCACTCGATATGCGCAAGATGTTCATTACCCTCGCCACCGTATCCACCCTCGCTCTTGGCGCCTGCCAGAGCCCGGCGGCCGACAAGGTCGAGGACCAGGCCGAAGCGAAGGCAGAGGTCATCAACGAACAGGCCGACACCATGCCCGAAGGCGCGGCGAAGGAAGCCACCGAAGCCAAGGCTGACGCCGTTCAGGCCGCAGGCGAGGAAAAGGCGAACGCAATGGACGACAATGGCGAAATCGCTCCGTCGGAAGTCGGCGCGACCCCGCCGGCCGACGCCGCGAAGAAATAATCAGGACTGCCTTCCCTAAAGGGCAGGTGAAGGGCGCCGGATCGATTCCGGCGCCCTTTTCATGTCCGCAAAACCCGTTGCCTGTGATCGCGATCACCGCCGCGATTCGCTTTTCCAATTATGACCCGTTGCGGGACGGAAACTTGCTTTCAGCAAGCTAATCACGGACCTCCCTCTCGCCGCCACCTGCGACCCAAGGCGGCGGGAGGGACTATTCCCATCCGTCAGGCGTCGTCCCCCATGCGCAGCGCCGCGATGAACGCTTCCTGCGGGATGTTCACATTGCCATATTCGCGCATCCGCTTTTTGCCTTCCTTCTGCTTTTCCAGCAGCTTTTTCTTGCGGGTCGCGTCGCCGCCATAGCATTTGGCGGTCACGTCCTTGCGAAGCGCGGCGATGGTTTCGCGGGCGATCACCTTGCCGCCGATCGCGGCCTGGATCGGGATTTTGAACATGTGGCGCGGGATCAGATCTTTCAGCCGCTCGCACATGCCGCGCCCGCGGCTTTCCGCGCTGCCGCGATGGACGATCATGCTCAGCGCATCGACCGGTTCGTTGTTGACCAGGATGCTCATCTTGACGAGGTCGCCGGCGCGGTGGCCGATCTGGTGATAATCGAACGAGGCATAGCCGCGCGAGATGCTTTTCAGCCGGTCATAGAAATCGAACACGACTTCGTTGAGCGGCAGTTCATAGGTGATCTGCGCCCGTCCACCAACATAGGTCAGGTTCTTCTGAATGCCGCGCCGGTCCTGGCACAGCTTCAGTATCGGACCCAGATAATCGTCGGGAACATAAATCACCGCCTCGATCCACGGCTCCTCAATCTCCTCGATGCGGTTCGGGTCGGGCATGTCGGCGGGGTTGTGAAGCTCGATCTCCTTCGCCGCCTCATTCTTCGTATGACCCAGCTTCAACCTGTAAACCACCGACGGCGCGGTGGTGATCAGGTCCAGGTCATATTCGCGGCTGAGCCGTTCCTGAATGATTTCAAGGTGAAGGAGCCCCAGAAAACCACAGCGAAAGCCGAAGCCGAGCGCCGCCGAACTTTCCATCTCAAAACTGAAGCTGGCGTCGTTCAGACGCAATTTCTGAATGCTCTCGCGCAATTTTTCGAAATCATTGGCATCGGTCGGGAACAGGCCGCAAAAGACGACCGGCTGGACTTCCTTGAACCCCGGCAAAGGCGCAGCGGCGGGTTTCTTTGCGTCGGTCACCGTGTCGCCGACGCGCGCCTGCGCCACGTCCTTGATCTGCGCGGTGATAAAGCCAATCTCTCCCGCGCCGATCTCTGTCAGTTCCTCGCGCTTTGGCGTGAAGCAGCCGACGCGATCGATCAGGTGGGTGGTGCCCGCCTGCATGAACTTGATCTGCTGTCCCTTTTTCAGCACGCCATCGACGACGCGGACGAGGATGACAACGCCCAGATAGGGGTCGTACCAACTATCGACCAGCATCGCGAGCAGCGGTGCCGCCGCATCGCCCTTGGGCGGCGGAATCTTGGTGACGATCGCCTCCAACGCTTCCTCGATGCCGATGCCCGACTTTGCGGAGGCGAGCACGGCGTCATCGGCGGGCAGACCGATAATGTCCTCAATCTCTGCCTTCACCTTATCGACGTCGGCCGCGGGCAGATCGATCTTGTTGATGACCGGAACGATTTCATGATCATGCTCGATCGACTGATAGACGTTCGCCAGCGTCTGCGCCTCGACCCCCTGCGCCGCATCGACGACGAGCAGCGCGCCCTCGCAGGCGGCAAGGCTGCGCGACACTTCATAGGCAAAATCGACGTGCCCCGGCGTGTCCATCAGATTGAGCTGATAAGTCTCCCCATCATGCGCCTTGTACGACAGGCGCACCGTCTGCGCCTTGATCGTGATCCCGCGTTCTTTCTCAATGTCCATATTGTCGAGCACCTGCGCCGACATTTCGCGCGCGGTCAGGCCCCCGGTGAACTGGATCAGCCGGTCGGCGAGGGTGGATTTCCCGTGATCGATATGGGCGATGATGGAAAAATTGCGGATATGCGAAAGGGGCGTGGTCATGCGCGCGCCCTAGCAGCGGAAATGCGCGCTGTCAGCAGAGTCTGGAACAGGCCCGGCGGACGGCGTGATTTTACGCGAAAGGTCACAAAGGTCACACTACGTCCCCCTCTCCCTTGCCTTCCCCGGCGCGCGGCAGACCCCGTGCGCGACATTGTTCCGCGAGCGGCGGGCCATTGGGAGTGCGACAGAGGATCGGCAGGTGAAAAAGCCATGAGGAGAGGCTGACACGACGGAATAATGTAGGAAAGCGATATTCGCGCGCGGCGTCAGAGGGCCGGGGCCCGAAAACAAGTAAGCCCCGTCGCATTTCTGCGGCGGGGCTCCCTAGGCTTCATCCGTGGACGAAGGCCAAATTCCACTCTTTCTTTCGATCGAGCAGGTATCAGAAACGCGGCTGTGGTCCGATCGTTCCCGGACCCCGAAAAAATCTGAAATCGATCAGCGGACGCCGTCGATCCACAGCGACAGGCCTGTCGGCGGCGCTGCGGGCGGCGCCGCGGCGACGTGCCGCACCGCGTCGGCGCGCGCGCGGTCGAGGATCGCGGGCGGGACATTGGCGGCGTGAAAGACATGGTCGGCTTCGCCAAGCAGCCGTGCCGCGCGCAATGTCAGATCGTCGGGATCGGCACTGTTCAGCACGATAGTCTCGACCCGCGAGGGCCTGGCCTCCTCCGCCTCGGCGAGCCACGCATCCATCCGGTCAGCCGCATCGGGATCGAGCGGATCGAGCGTACCGCCGCGCGACAGCGCAGCATCGATCGCGCGGCGGCGATCGGCCGCGACGGGCCAGCGCGCCTTCATCGCCGCGCGCGCAGCGTGAAGCGCCGACGCGAGCAGGCCCAGCCGCGCGGGAAGCAGCGCCTCGATCCGCTGACGCACCGCCTTCGCCAGCCCCGCCGACGCGCCGCCGGTGCCGATGGCGATGGTGACGGGCGCGCGATCGACGATCGCGGGGGTGGTGAAATCGCACAGGTCGGGCCGGTCGACGACATTGACCAGCAGGCCGCGCGCGCGCAGATCGGCCGCCGCCGCCCGCGCTGCCCCGTCGTCGTCCAGCGCGACAAACGCGATCGCCGCGCCTTCTTCCCACGCGGGAACGACCCGTCCCCCGGCCCGCGCGATCAGCCGCGCCTTGGCATCCGCTGCCTCCCCCTCCCCGACCAGCACGACCGTCCGGCCGCGCAGGTTGAGGAAGAGGGGCAGTTGTTCCATCAGTCGATCCAGTCCGGCACGCGTTCGGCGGCCATGATCGTACCCGCAGCGATGCGATCGGCAACGACGACATAGCGGTCGCCATCGACCAGCACCTCGGGAACCAGACTGCGGCTGTTATAGGTCGATGCCATTGTCGCGCCATAGGCCCCGGCGGTGCGGAACACGGCCAGATCGCCTTCTTCCACCCGGTCGATCGCGCGGTCGCGCGCGAATGTATCGCCGGTTTCGCACACCGGCCCGACGATCGACGCGGTCATCGTGTCACCGCGCGGTTCGACCGCGACGAAATCATGATAGGCGTCGTACAGCGCGGGACGCGCCAGGTCGTTCATCGCGGCATCGACGATCACGAAGGGGTTGGTCGCACCGGGCTTTACCCACAGCACCTCGGTCAGCAGCACGCCTGTGTTCCCCGCGATGACGCGGCCGGGTTCGAACATCAAGGTGACGTCCCAATCGCGCGTCACCCGCGCGACCATCGCGCCATATTCGGCCGGAGACGGCGGGTTTTCGCCGGGCTGATACGGGACGCCCAGCCCGCCCCCCAGGTCGACATGCGTGATATTGTGGCCCGCCGCGCGCAGGTCCGCGACCAGGCGGCCGACACGTTCGAACGCGGCCTCCAGCGGATCGAGGCTGGTGAGCTGGCTGCCGATATGGAGCGCGATGCCGCGCATCTGAAGACCCGGCAGGGCGGCAAGGCGGCCAAAGATTTCGGGCGCGCTGTCGATACCGACGCCGAACTTATTTTCCGCCTTACCCGTCGAAATCTTGGCATGGGTGCCCGCATCGACGTCGGGATTGACGCGCAGAACGGCGCGCGCCGTCATTTCCCGGGCCAGCGCGATCTGGGCGAGCGCGACGCCTTCGGGTTCATGTTCGATGTTGAACTGGCCGATACCGCGATCGAGGCCCTGCGCCAGTTCGGCGCGCGTCTTGCCGACGCCCGAAAAGACGATGTCCTCTGGCGCCATGCCGGCCGCGAGCGCGCGTTCCAGTTCGCCGCCCGACACGACGTCGGCGCCATAGCCCTGCCGCGCGAGCACGCGGAGCACACCAAGATTGGGATTGCACTTGATCGCGAAGGCGATGTGCTTGCGCGGAATATCGTTCAGCGCGTCGCGAAACACCTGCGCATGGCGTTCAAGCGTCGCGCGCGAATAGACATAGACGGGGGTGCCGATTTCTTCGGCGATACGCGGCAAGGGGATGGCTTCGGCGTGGAGAACGCCGTCGCGATATTCAAAATGATCCATGGAAAATTCCTCAGCCCGGAGGCGGCAAGTCAAAATCGTCAGCTTCGCGGCGTTCCGACCGTTTGAGAAGTTCGTCGCTGCGCGCGGGCCGGGCCTGCGCGTCAGGCGTCGTAAGCTCCTCCGTCGTCGGGGCGCGATCCGCACCGATGGGAATCGCCGCCGCGGGCTGACCGGCGGCTGGCTTCAGATCTTCCTTGCTGCCGCAGGCGCCCAATAGAGCGGTTGCGGCAAGGGTGGCGAGAATGCGGCGGGTGGTCGCCATCAATCATGTCCTTCCAGCGCGGCACGCGCCGCGGCGATGGCCTGTCTTACCCGTTCGGGCGCCGTCCCGCCATAGCTGGTGCGGCTGGCGACCGACGCTTCGACCGTCAGCGCCGCCAGAACGTCGGGTGTGACCGCCGCATGGATCGCCGCCGCATCGCCCGCGGGCAGCGCCGACAGTTCGACGCCCAATTCCTCGGCCCGTTTCACGCAGGCGCCGACGACATGGTGCGCCTCGCGAAACGGCAGGTCCGCCTCGCGCACCAGCCAGTCAGCAAGGTCGGTGGCGGTCGAATAGCCCGATGCGGCGAGGGCGCGCATCCTGTCGGTGCGGAACGTCAGCGTTTCGACCATGCCCGTCATCGCGGCAAGCGACAGCGCCAGTGCGTCGAACGCGCCAAAGACGGTTTCCTTGTCGTCCTGCAGATCCTTTGAATAGGTGAGCGGCAGACCCTTTACGATCACCGCCAGCCGCTGGAACGCGCCGAGCAGCATCCCCGCCCGCCCGCGCACCAGTTCGGCGGCGTCGGGATTGCGCTTTTGCGGCATGATCGAACTGCCGGTCGACCAGGCATCGGGCAGGCTGATGAAACCGAACGGCTGGCTGGCCCAGATCACCACTTCTTCGGCCAGGCGCGACAGGTGGATCGCCGCGATCGACGCCGAAGCGCAAAATTCCAGCGCGAAATCCCGGTCGGACACGGCATCGATGCTGTTCGCCATCGGGCGGTCGAACCGCAGCGCGGCGGCGGTCGCATGACGATCGACGGGAAAGCCCGTGCCCGCCAATGCGGCGGCACCGAGCGGCGATTCGTTCAGGCGGCGCCGCGCGTCGGCAAAGCGCGAACGGTCACGGCCGAACATGTCGACATAGGCGAGCAGATGATGGCCAAGCGTCACCGGCTGCGCCACCTGAAGATGGGTAAAGCCAGGCATGATGCTGTCGGCATGTTCGGCGCCGCGGGTCAGCAGCGCGGACTGGATCGCGGCGAGCCCCGCATCGATGCGTTCGCAGGCGGTGCGCGTCCACAGGCGAAAGTCGGTCGCGACCTGATCATTGCGCGAGCGCGCGGTGTGGAGCCGCCCGGCGGCGTCACCGACCAGTTCCTTGAGCCGCGATTCCACCGTCATATGGATGTCTTCGAGCCTGAGATCGACAGGCACGCCGTTCGCGGCAAATTCGTCGGCGATCTGCGCCAGTCCGCGGTCGATCACGATCGCATCGTCGGCCCCGATGATACCCGTCGCGCCCAACATCGCGGCATGGGCGCGGCTGGCGGCAATATCCTCTTCCCACAATCGCTTGTCGATGGGGATCGATGCGTTAATCTCTTGCATGATCGCCGCGGGTCCGCCACCGAAGCGGCCGCCCCACATGCTGTTGCTATCCGGAGTATTCGCCATTCGCCGCGTCCCGAGCCCATATCCTGTAATCCTTGCCGTGCTTTTGGCCGGATCGATCGCCGGCTGCGATAGGGAAAAGCAGCCAAGCGGGCAAGCGGGGCAAGGCCAAGCAAATGTTTCGGCCAGCCAAGCGGGGAAGCTGGAGTCATTCCAGTATCAGATCGATCGCAGCAAGAAGGGTGAAGCGGCCCCGACCGTCGCGTTTAGCGGCCCCGATGGCGCGCCGGTGACGCTGGCGGAGTTTCGCGGCAAGCCGCTGCTCGTCAACCTGTGGGCGACATGGTGCGCGCCCTGCGTTGCCGAGATGCCGACGCTCGACGCGATCGCGGCGCAGCGGGGCGAGACGATCAGCGTGATCGCCGTCGCGCAGGACTTGCAGGGCGCCGAAATCGTCAAGCCATGGTTCGAAAAGGCGGGTCTGAAAACGCTTCAGCCCTATGTCGATCCGGAAAACGGCCTGCTCGACGCGGCGAACAGCGCGCTGCCGACAAGCATCTATTACGACGCGAAAGGCCGCGAAATCTGGCGCGTCATCGGCGCCATCGACTGGCAGAGCGAAAAGGCGAAGGCGCTGCTGGCCGAAGCCGGCGCCTGATCGCGCGCCGCTGGTCGCAAAGCCAAGAGAGGGCGGGGCCAAGAAAGGGCGGGCGCCCATGACGCCCACCCTTCCCCGCGACCCAGAGCGATGCTCCGGGGAAAAGCCGAAAAGCGTTTAACCGCCGACAGTCACGCGGCCGCTACGATAGCCCTTGTCGCGCATTTTCTTCACATAATCCTTGTCGGCATCGACAACCTCATTTCCCCATTCATCCCACGCATCCCAACGGTCCTCGCGGTCAGTGGCCTTGCGCAGGTCGGTGCTCAGTTCCTTCTCCGCCTCCAGAATATCGGCCTTGTAATTATACCATTGCTTGTTGACGACGCCCGCGATCGGCGCGGTCCGGATGTGCGGCCGCTCAAATCCCGGCGGCATCGAAGCATAGGGAACCGCCGCGACGGCGGCGGTGGCCGGGAGAGCCAGAATAGCGGCAAAAGCGGTCCATTTTTTCATCGTCCATCTCCTGATGTCCTGCCCGCCTGCGGGCGGGTCAGGAGAGTCAACGAAGCGCAGGGCCGATTTCTTCCCCGCCGATCGCCAAAATCGCACGGGTCGCGGTGGAATCGCCCGAAATGCGCCTATCCGGGGTGCGCTTCATCGCCGACAGCGGACCGCAGCAGTCCGCGAAACACGTCCTGCGCGCTGCATTTTCCCTGTGTCACGTCATAGACATCGCGCGCGATCGGCATATCCACACCATGGCGTTCGGCGAGCGCAATAACCGTCGGCGCACTCTTCACCCCCTCCGCCACCATGTTCATGCCCTCGATAATCTCGTCGATCGGCCGCCCCTTGCCCAGTTCCACGCCGACGTGGCGGTTGCGCGACAACGGGCTGGTGCAGGTGGCGATCAGATCGCCCATGCCCGTCAGCCCGGCAAAGGTTTCGGCGCGTCCCCCCATGGCGACGCCCAGCCGGGTGATTTCGGACAGCCCGCGCGTCATCAGCGCCGACCGCGTATTGTCCCCGGCCCCCAGCCCGTCGCCCATGCCGACCGCAATCGCGATGATATTTTTCAGCACCCCGCCCAGTTCGCAGCCGAGCCGGTCGGTGTTGGTATAGACGCGGAACAGGCCCGAATGGAAAACCGGCTGGAGCGCGCGCACGACGATTTCATCCTCCATCGACAGCACGCTGGCCGCCGCCTGTCCCGCCATGATCTCACGCGCCAGATTGGGGCCGGTCAGAACGCCGACCGGATGGCCGGGCAACATTTCCTCGATCAGTTCGGTCATCCGTTTGCCCGACGACAGTTCAAGCCCCTTGGTCAGGCTGATGACCGGAACCCACGGACGCAGGTAATGACGCGCTTCCTCCAGCACGCTGCGGAAACTGTGCGAGGGGACGCCCATCACCAGCACATCGGCGCCCGCGACGACCGCGCCCATGTCGCCCGTCGCGCGCAGCGCCGGAGGCAATTTGATGCCGGGCAGATATTTGCGATTTTCGTTGTCGGCATTGATGCCATCGACGGTTTCGGCGTCACGCGCCCACAGCGTGATCGGCGCGTTGCGCGACACCACCGACGCGACCGTCGTCCCCCAACTGCCGCCGCCGAGCAGCCCGACATTCAACCGCATGACCCTCTCCCACTTATGAGAAGAGACTGGCGCTGAAATCAATGCTTGGCAAGGAAGTCGCGCTGAACCTCTGCGGTCGCCCTGGGGTCTTCGATCATCGGGACGTGCGCGACATGTTCAAAGATATGCGACCTGCTGCCCGCTATGCCCTGTTCGAGGACGGCGACGCAACTGACGTCGATCAACTTGTCATGGCGGCCCCACAGGATCAGTGTCGGGGCGGTCACTTTGCCAAGTTCGTCGTTGAGCGGTTTTTGCTCCATCTCGTCGGCGATCGTCCAGAAAATCTGGTCGAGCAGGTCGCGGTGCTTTAACGCATCGGCATAAATCACGGGCTTCAGCCGCGCCGGAACGAAGGTCGGTTTGCGGACGACAAAGGCGATCAGCCGGTCGGCGTCCTCCAGATTGGCAAGCACGAGCGGATTATAGTCGCGATCGGCGACGAGTTTTTGCAGCTCGCTTTCGTCGCCGCCCATGACCCCGGCATTGTTCATCAGCGTCAGCGTGCGCAGACGATCGGGGTAATCGATCGCGAAACGCAGCGCGATCCAGCCGCCCATGCTGTTGCCGCCAAGATGCGGCCGATCGATACCGAGGGCGTCCAGAAAATCCTTGAGCCGCCGCGCCTGGCTGGCGACGTCAAAGGGCAGTTCGCGGTTGCGGTCATTTTCCCCGAATCCGGGCAGGTCAGGCGCGATCAGGTGATAGTCGCGCGTCATCCACGGCGCGTAAAAGGTCCAGTGATCCTTGTCGGCGCCAAAGCCGTGGACCATCACCAGCGTCGGTTTCGACGGGTCGCCCCCCTCCAGATAGGGCCAAATGCGGCCATCGACCGTCACCGTCCGGCGCCGCACACGCGCGCGCCGCCGCATCAGCCAGCGGGCGCCCTGCATCAATTGTTCGGGGAACAGGAAATATAGCAGCGCGAGCGAAATCAGCGGCGCGAAGATCAGGACAAGCAGGATCTTCATGGCTCGTCCCTTTCCTTCACATGCGCGTCGAACCATTGGATCAGGTCGCCCAGCACCGCGTCACGTTCCGGCTCATTATATATTTCGTGAAACAGGCCGGGATAGATTTCGAGCCTCTTGTCGGTCGAGGCGACATGATCGAACAGGAAGCGCGATCCTTCGGGCGCGGTCAGCCGGTCGTCGGCGCCGTGCTGAAGCAGCAGCGGCAGGTCGATTTCTCCCGCCCCGTCGCGCGCCGTTGCCATCGCGTCGAACATCTCGGCCGCGAGCCGCGCGCTCATCTTGCCCTTATGGACGAAGGGGTCGGCGAGATAGGCGGCGACCACCGCCGGATCGCGGCTGACCCCGTTCGCTTCCAGCGCGATGACGCCCGCACGCGGGAAATAGCGCGAGAGGAAGCGGCTGATCCATATGGTCAGTTTCGATGGCGGCTTTGCAGTCAGGATTGCTGGCCCCGACAGCGCGGCGGCAGCAAAGTCGCGCTGATGCCCCGGCAACAGCAACGCCGCGATCAGACCGCCCATGCTGTGCCCGAGCAGCAGCCGCGGCTTGCCCGGCCATGCATCACGCACCCGCGAAATCAGCGCCGCCATGCCGTCGGTGTAGAGCGAAAAGGCGGGCACATAGCCCATCGTCCCGCTTGACCGGCCATGTCCCCAATGATCGACGGCATAGACGGCATATCCCGCCGCGGTCAGCCGCGCCGCGACATAGCCATAGCGTCCGGCATGTTCGGCATAGCCGTGCGCGAGCAGCACGACCGCCTTTGGTTCGCCCTGCGGCAGCCAGCGGGTCACATTCAGGCTCGACCCGTCGCCGCCCTGCCACGGCGGCAGCGTCAGCGGTTCGTTGTCGGCGCTCATCGCACCGCCTTTTTCATCGCGGCGCTGCGATGCCCCGGACCGTCGTCGCCCGCCGCGTCGATCCTGGCCAGGATCGCTTCGAGCGCGCGGCTGATCGCCGTCTGCATCCGCACCATTTCGACCTTTGGCCACGCGGTGCGTTCGCCGGTGTCGATCAGTTCGTCGATGTCATCCTGTCCCAGGTCGGACAGGATCTTGGTCGGCGACCAGAATTTGGGCGGACGAATGATGTTGATGTCGCCGGTATATTCCTGGTTGATGACCGACCGCGCCATATTGGCCAGGCTGTTGAGCGGCGGAACCCAGCCCAGCGGTTTCTGAAAGATCACCATATTGGCGTTCAGCCACGCCTTGAACGTCGTCATCGACGCATGTTGGATCGCCTCGATCGGCGCCATCTGTTTGCGGGTATCGGTGGCAAAGGGCAGCGCGATCGGGTTCGCCTGGCTGACGATATGGTGGTTGACGCCATATAGGCGTTCGAGCCGCCTGGTCGGAATGTCGTGCGTCACCGACCCGTCGACCCAGCGCCGGTCGGGCTGATAGGGCAGGCGCGCGCCGCTGTCGTCACGCGCCATCAGCATCACCGGCGGAAAGACGCCGGGCACCGCGCACGACGCAAGCACCGCTTCGCGGATCAGCACATTGGGCGCGGTGATCGCGTTCAGCAGCCGCCCGTTCTGATGCTTTTCGGCGGGCGCCACCGACACATTGAGGTGGCGTCCGCTGACCTCATAGGCTTCCTGAAAGGTCAGGTCGGGGATCAGGTCGGCCAGCCGATCGCGCACTTCGTCGGGCGCCAGGCGTTTCTGTTCGGGATCGCGATCGGGATTGGCAAGGCGCTTGCTGGCAAGGACGGCGCCGATGTCCGCGTCCTTCCGCGTGCAGACGATCGCGGCAACGATCGACCCGCCGCTGGCGCCCGACATGATCGCGGGCAGCACGCCTTCTTCCCACAAGGCCTTTACGACGCCGATGTGAAAGAAGAGGAAGCTGCCCGAGCCCGAGAGAAGCAGCGCCGAGCGGCCGTAGCAATGCTGGGCACGGCGAAAGAAATCGCGCTTTTCGTCGCGGCCGATGCTGCGCGCCGCCGCGATCTTGTCGAGCGAGGCGACGACTTCCGCCACATAATCCTCGATCAGCGCCTTCGTCCCAAAGCGGGCTTTTTGATACAGGCGTTCGTGCCCCATGCCGTCGATATTGCCGTGGATGCCTTCGTTCAGGACAAAGAGCAGCCCCTTGACGTCGCTCGCCGCCGACAGTTTGCGCAGCTTTTCAAGCCGGGCGCGAATGGCCCGGTAATCGAAATGCTTGCTGTCATCGACATCGCGCCATTTCTGCATCCCCGATTTCCGGTCATGTTCACGCGCGGCCCTGGTCCAGGCCGCATAGTCGGGCGCGGTCACAAGGTCGCGGTCGGCGCTGAGCGTCGGGGTGAAAAGCATTCGGTAATCCTGCGAGAGCATCTTTATTTTTTCGGATTCTTGCCGGTCGCGTTCTTTTTAGCAACTGGTTTCACCCTGCTCTTTGTCGCAGTTCGGGCCACTGGTTTCGGTTTCGCCCCCGGCCCTGCCGCCGCTTTCGGCTTTGCCGTAGCGGCTTTTACTTTTTCCGGCCTGGGCGCCGCCGCCATCAGATCGGCGAAACTTTCGTCGATGCATTCGCGGAAAAACGCGATGTCGGGCATGATCGATCGTTCGCCGATGATCGAAAAGGCGATGCGGCCATTATAGCTGGGCGTCGCGACGAACAGCCCCATATTGTTCGCGAGCGGGGCCATGCCATATTGCTGCACCAGTTGCGCGCCGGCCAGATAGAGCGGCACCTGCGCGCCCGGAACGTTCGAGATGAAAAGGTTGGTGCCGCGCACCGCGAAGCGTTCGCTGGTGACGAGCCGCGCGACCGCCGCCATCGTCGCGCCGGGAATATGCTGAGACAGATCGGTCATGATCCGCGCGCTGACCCCCGCCTTCGCCTCCTTTGCATCGACCGTATAGTCGCGGATCGCGGCGAGCCGGTCGAGCGGATCGCCGATGTCGGTGCGGATCGGCACGCTCATCGCCGACACCTGATTGCCGGGGGTCGCCGCCTTTCCGCCCTTGCCGCGCAGATTGATCGGCGCGACCGCGACCAGGCTTTCCGGCGGCAGCTCGTCATGCCTTGCCAGATATTTGCGCAGCGCGCCGCCGACGGTGGTCAGCACGACGTCGTTGACCGTCGCGCCCGGCACTTTCCGACGGATTTCGGCCACATCGGTCAGCGCCACGGTGGTCGCGTCGAACATCTTGTGCGGGCCGACGGCCACGTTGAAGCGCGTTTCGGGAACACCCGCGGTCATCCCGCCGTCGGCGATCGACTTGCGCGCCGACGATATGATCGCGGGCGACATCTTCATCAGCGCATTCATGAACTTGACCGGCGACTGCATCGAGGCGGCCCAGGCGCGCGACAGCGTTTCGGCACTCGACGGCGCGGTGCCCAGATCCTCGACCGGCGGCGGTTCGGGAATCGCGGGCGTCCCCTGTGCATCGATGTCGCTCATCGCGATGAAGGCATGGGCGCCCGACGCGCCATCGACCGCCGCATGATGGACGCGGTGCAGCATCGCAAAGCTGCCCTTTGGAATGCCGGGGATGCGGTCCAGTCCCTCGATGATGTAAATGTCCCAGAGCGGCCGGTTCATGTCCATGGGTTTCGAGAACCAGCGCGCAACCGCGATGCAGAATTGCCGCCAGTCGCCGGGTTCGGGCAGCCGCGCGTGGCTCATATGCGCTTCGATGTCGAAATGCTCGTCCTCGACCCAATAGGGATGGTCGATGTCGAACGGCAGGCGGTGAAGCCGCCGTTTGAACAGGGGCGATGTATCGACCCGGCCTTCGACATGGCTGATGATGTCCTTGAAACGCACAAAGCCGCCGGGCGCGGTCGAGGGGTCATAGATATAGACGCCCATGATGTGGGTCAGATTGTTCGCGGTCTGCGTATAGAGGAACTGGGCGTCCTGCGCGCTGAGTTGTTTGAGCATCTTATGGTCCTTTACACACATCGTCATTGCGACCGAAGCGCAGCCATGACGGAAGATGATGGGTCACAGCACGTCCCCCGCCCCCGGCAACCGATCGGCGAGCGCGACCGTCGAAAGCCGCATGGCTTCCATGACGTTGGCGAGGCCCCGCAGTTCCATGAGCAGCGCGCGCCGCGCGGCGATACGCTCTGGCGTTGCCTGTTCGGCCAGTCCCATATGGCGCATCAGCGCCAGCCCATTGGCGAACAGCAGTTTGCCGATCGCCGCCTCGCTGCTGATCCGGCGGAGCAGATAGGCCTGCCGTCCCTCGATCAGCGCGGCGTCGAGCAATGACTTTTCATCGACAATGTCACGGGGTTTTGCGCGGGCGAGCTGTTCGGCGACAATCGAATAGGCTTCGGCAAAGGGCAGCAGGATCGCGTGGCCGACGACGGGCTGGCAGCGGCGCATAAGCTGCGCGATGCCGCGATCGCCGCTCGCCAGGCGGCGGTCCCAGACGGGGTCGATCCGCGCCAGTTCCCCTTCGATCGCGACGCGATGTTCGTCGCGCGGCGGATAGAAAAATTCGAATTTAAAAAGGTCGCGAAGGCGATCGATCCGGTCCCAGAAGGCGGCGGTGGCATCGCCGCTGTCCGCATCCCGCAATGCAAACAGCGCCAGTTCGATCATCGCCCGATCCAGAAAATGGTGCGCGATGATGTTGCGGTAATAGCTCGCCATCGGCTGTTTGGCGGGGTCGATCGAATAGACGGTTTCGCTCCCTGCCTCATAACGCGCGAGCAGCCCGCTGGTGACAAGCGTGTCGATCGTCGCCGACAGCGCGCCATCGTCGCCGCTTTCCAGTTCGCTGCTGAGGCGGATGCCGCGCGCACGCGCCCAGTCGGTGACGGCGCCGATCGCCCCGAGCAATTCGGCGGATGTCGCCCCGCGCGGCGCCATGCCGAGCAGGATCAGACACATGACCGACGTGACGGTGAGCGGGGTGACCCGATTGGCCTCCACCGCCACCGCAAAGGCGATTTTTTCGAGCGCGCGCTTGTCGTCGGGGCCGGGGGCGGTGTCGATCACCACGGGGTTGCCGATGTCGAGCCGGATACGGCCCGAAGGTTCCTTCAGGCTTTTCAGATAGCCAAGGAACCAGGACAGGCTTTCGGGTTTCTTGTTCCGGCCGGTCTGTTCGGCGGCATATTCCTCGACGTCGCGGATCAGGTCGAAACTGGTGACGAAGGGCACGAAATGCACGTCCCTGGTGCCCGTCGCATGGGCCGCATCGAGGACATATTTCATCAGGCCATATTTGGGCGGCATCAGCTTGCCAAGGCGCGACCGCGTGCCCTCGAACGCCCATGACAGCGGAAAGCGTTTGGCGAGCAGCCAGGCAATATAGTGGCGCAGCACCAGCTTATAGACCGGCTGGTCCTGAAAGCTGCGGCGGATGAAGATCATCCCCGACCGGCGGAAGAACCCGCCCATCACCGCAAAGTCGAGGTTCGCGCCGCCAAAGCTGTGCAGCATCGGCAGGTCGTTTTCATAGGCAAGCCGGCTGGGCGTCGCACCGTCGATATAGGTTTTGTGCGTGAACAGGATCGCGGTCGGATGTTCGCGCAATATGCCGCGCAGCTTTGCCAGTTCGGCGGCATCGACCTCCATCGCGGGCGCATAGCCGCCGAACATCATGCGATCGAGCCGCGCGCGCAGATCGAGGAACAGCGCGCTGGGCCGCGCGATCACCTCCTTCATCAACGGGCGCGCTTCGCGATAGAGGTCGCCCACCGGGCGACCCGTCCGGTCCGCCAGATCGGCCAGTGCCGCGCGGAATTTGGGGCTGGTGCGCAGCCCGTCGGCGACGAAGCGCGGCACCTTGTACCGCGTACCGCGAATGCCGCGTTCGGCGACGTCGAGCGTCAGCGCCGCCTGCCGCGCGACGAAACCGGCAAATTCGCGGCTGTCGCACCCGGCACCGTCGCCGCCGCCAGTCTGTGCCGCGAACCGGCCGCGCAGCATGTCCAGCGTGGCCGCCTCGCCGACCAATATCTGCGCGCGGCGGCGGTCGCGGAGCAGGATCAGCCGCGCGCGGAGCGATGCCGGATGGCGCGGATCGCCAAAGATCAGGTGGCGGAATTTGAGCGCGCGGTCCTTGTCGAAACCGGGGATCCGCCACGCGACGCGCAGCGGCACCACCTGCCGCGACGCCGCGCCGCCAAGCCGCGCCTGTAACATGTCGACCGGCAGCGCATGGTCGCCGTCCTCGATGTCGAGGCTGGCCCACGCCGGTTCGCGGTCCCCGGCGGTGGCGTGGATCCAGTCGAGCAGCAAGCGGCGCTCCACCCCATTGCGCGCGTCGATGATATAGAGGCGGTCGGCCGCGTCCTCGGTCACGATCGGAGCGCGGGGGGCACCGTCGGCCACGCCCTAGAGAGCCTCCATCCCATCCCCGCTCGTGTCGAGCGAAGTCGAGACACCCCGATAGCCATCGCCCGGCCGATGGGCGTCTCGACTTCGCGCGATGCGAACGGGAAAGGGATTTGCGGTCATGCCCTGGGAGCTTTCCCAGCCGCCTTTTTCTTCGGCGCCGCTTTTCTGGCGGCCGCTTTCTTGGGCGCCTTTTCGGGTTTCGCCTCGGGCGCAGGCTCGGTCGCCACCGATTCCGCGACGCTTTCCTCCGGCTGGCCCAGCGTGCGCAGGAACATGTTGCGGACATCGCGAACATGGCCGTTGATCGTCTTTGCGCTCCATCCCGATGTGTCGACCGGAGGCAGGACGGTCACCCGCACCGTGGCGGGGCGCATGACAAATTCATTCTTGGGCGCGACGTCGGTCGCATTGTGGATGACGATCGGGACGATCGGCACCCCCGCCTGCATCGCAAGGTGAAAGGCGCCCTTTTTGAACGGTTCGAGTTTGGGCGTCAGACTTCGCGTTCCTTCGGGCGAAATGCAGATCGACTTGCCCTCTTCCCTGATCGCATCGACCAGCGGCTCCATCGCCTTGATCGCGCTCTTGCCGTCGGCGCGGTCGACGAAGACGGTGCCGCCCCATTCCATCAGCCTGCCGAGGATGGGAATATCCCTGATCTCCTTTTTTCCCACCCCGCCCATGTCGCGGCGGATGAGCTTGGCAAGGATCATCACGTCCGCCTTGCTCTGGTGGTTGAAGATGAAGACGCAGGGGCGCGACGCCCAAAGGTTCTTCTCATCCTCCACGTCCAGTTCGACGCCGGTGATCGCGGTCGCGAAATCGCCGAACAGGCCGATCGAAAAATTGGCCGCCTCACGCTGCGAGCGGGTCAGCGCCCAGATCGGCAGGCCCGCGGCAAAAGCACCGACGAGCGAGCCGGTGGCATAGATGGTGCGGGTGTAATCCACCCATGATGGCGTGCCGCGGCTGGCGAAACGCTGCACCGGCCAGCCCTTTTCATCGGCAATCGCCTTTAGTTTCAGATTGGGGTTGAGCGGGCGCGGCTTGCCGACGCGTTCGAGCAGTTCGATGTCGTCGTCGCTGTCCGAATAGAAAAAGCTCTGATCGAGGTCGAGGCCATATTCGGCCGCGAGTTCCTCCGCCGCCAGCACCTTGCCCTCGCCGAAACAGAGCGGCCGAATGATCTCACCGGTAAAGACGCCCTCCTCAATCTCATAGGATGAGCATTTGATGTCGCGAATGCCGAGGTCGCGCGCGGTCGGTTCGATCTGATAGATCGTCGCTGACGAGATGATCGCGACACGGTGCCCCTTGGCCTGATGCGCCTCGATGATCGCGCGGGTTTCGGGGTAGATCTTGCGCGCGATATGCTTTTCGTAAAGTTCCTCGCCAAATGCGACGAAACTCTCTTCCTCGACGCCCCTCATGAATTTGGCGGCGCCCGACATCAGGCCCGAAAAACCGATCGTGCCAAGACTGTGCTGGGCGAGCACCTGGGCGGTTTCGGCGATTTCCTCCACCGACATTTCGCGGCGCTGGAATTTCTCGCGCAGCATCGCGGTCGCCGAATAGCCCGAAATGATCGTGCCGTCGAAATCGAACAGCGCGGCGATGTGCGATCCGGGTTCGGACGCCAATACTTCTTCCAAATGCGGCTGCGGTCTTGGCACGCGCCTCTCCCCACCAACGGCTATATTGCCGTTTTCTCCTGCACGATGGCAGTAAAGATGGCGTTTATCAATGGCGCGAAACGACGGCGTCGTCCCAAATAAACGCGGCGTGCGTCCGCCAGGACAGGTCCGGATTAGCTGGCCTTGAGCGCCGCCGCCTCGCGCGCCAAAGCTTCGATCCGGGCCGGATCGAGCGGCCCCGACGGGACGACCCAGCTACCGCCGACGCACAGCACGGGGTCGAGCGCCAGCCAGTCGGGCGCGGTTGCAAGGCTGATGCCGCCGGTCGGGCAAAACCGCGCCTCGCCGAACGGACCGGCCAGCGCCTTCAGCGCCGGGATGCCCCCACTGGTCGCGGCCGGAAAGAATTTGAAGCGCGACAGGCCAAGGTCCATGCCGCGCATGATGTCCCCGGCGTTCGCGGTGCCGGGAAGGAAAGGAATGCCGCTGGCCACCGCCGCTTCGCCCAGGCTGTCGGTCAGGCCGGGCGAAACGACGAATTCCGCGCCCGCGTCGATCGCGGCGTTCAGCATCCGGGGATTGAGCACGGTTCCCGCGCCGACGACCGCGCCCGGCACGCGCTTCATCGCGGCGATCGCATCGATCGCGGCGGGGGTCCGCATCGTCACTTCCAGCACCGTCAACCCGCCCGCGACAAGCGCCTCGGCCATCGGCACCGCATCCTCGACCCGGTCGATGACGATCACCGGGATGACGGGCGCAAGGCACATGATCTGGTCGATGGACTTATCGGTCATTCTTCACTCCGTTCCTGATTGCAAACCTGTCCGCCCCACGCCTGTCAAAGCAGGAACGGACGTCGGTCAGATGACGTGCTCCATCGCCGCCAAAACCGCCGATCCGCCTTTTTCCGCCTCATCGGCATGGAAACGGAACAGCGCGAACAATTCGCGGCCGACGCCGACAGCAGGCGGCGGTGCGACGGCGGCGGTGCGCGCGGCCCAGATCACCGGATCGACCAGCGCCAGCACCTCACCCTTGCGCGCGCAGACACGGACGATGTCGCCGTCGATCAGAAAGGCGAGCGGGCCGCTGACCCCGTCGGCGCCGGGCAGCGCCTCTGGCGACAGATGGATCACGGCGGGCACCTTGCCGCTGGCGCCCGACATGCGGCCGTCGGTGAGCAACGCCACCCGGAAACCCCGGTCCTGCAATACGCCCAACGCAGGGGTCAGCTTGTGCAGTTCGGGCATACCGTTGGCGCGCGGTCCCTGAAAGCGGACGACCACCACGACGTCGCGTTCGAGTTCGCCCGCCTTGAACGCCGACAGCACCGCGTCCTGCGTATCGAAAATCCGGCACGGCGCCTCGATCGTCCAGCGATCTTCGGCGACCGCGCTCGTCTTGATGATCGCGCGGCCAAGATTGCCGGCCAGCAGACGCATCCCGCCGTCGGGCGAGAAGGGTTCGGCAACGGGGCGCAGCATCATGTCGTCGCGGCTGGTCGCGGGTGCCGCCTGCCATTGCAATGCGTCGTCGACCAGCACGGGTTCGGCCGCATAATCGGCCATCGTCCCGCCGACGGTCAGCACATCGCCATGAAGCAATCCGGCGCCGAGCAGTTCCTGCACGACATAGCCGATGCCACCCGCCGCATGAAAATTATTCACGTCGCCCGCCCCGTTCGGATAGACGCGCGCGAGCAAAGGCACCGCATGGCTCAGCGCATCGAAATCCTGCCAGTCGATGATGATCCCCGCCGCGCGGGCAATCGCGGGCAGGTGGATGGCATGGTTCGTCGATCCGCCGGTGGCGAGCAGGCCGATGGCCGCGTTGACGATCGCCTTTTCATCGATGCAGCGCGCCAGCGGACGGTAATCGTCGCCGTCCCAGCCGATTTCGGCAATCCGGTGCGTCGCGGCGCGGGTCAGTTCCTGGCGCAATTTGGTGCCCGGATTGGTAAAGGCGCTGCCGGGGATATGCAGCCCCATCAACTCCATCATCATCTGGTTCGAATTGGCGGTGCCGTAAAAAGTGCAGGTGCCGGCACCATGATAGGATGCGGCCTCTGCCTCCAGCAACTCGTCGCGCGTCGCCTTACCCTCTGCATAAAGCTGCCGGATGCGCTGCTTTTCCTTGTTCGCGAGGCCCGACGGCATCGGCCCCGCCGGGATCAGGATTTGCGGCAGATGGCCAAAGCGCAGCGCGCCGATCAACAGGCCCGGCACGATCTTGTCGCAGATGCCGAGCAGCAGCGCGCCTTCGAACATCGCATGGCTGAGCGCGATCACCGTGCCCTGCGCGATATTGTCGCGACTGAACAGCGACAGGTCCATGCCCGCCTGCCCTTGCGTCACCCCGTCGCACATCGCGGGAACCCCGCCCGCGACCTGCGCCGTCGCGCCGACTTCGCGCGCGAACAGCTTGATCAGTTCGGGATAGCGGCCATAGGGCTGATGCGCCGACAGCATGTCGTTATAGCTGGTGACGATGCCGATGTTCATCGCCGCGCCGGTGCGGATCACCGGCTTGTCCTGACCCGCCGCGGCAAAGCCGTGCGCCAGATTGCCGCACGACAGATTGCCACGATTCGTCCCCGCTTCGCGCTGGCGATCCATCAGGTCCAGATAAGCGGCACGGCCCCGACGACTGCGTTCGACGATGCGATCGGTGACGGCGGCGATGGCGGGATGAAGATCAGTCATGCCAGCTTGCCCCGTCGCGTTCGATCAGCGCGACCGCGCTCGATGGCCCCCAGCTTCCCGCCGTATAGCTTTGCGGCGCCATGTCGACCGCGGCCCAGGCGTCGCGGATCGAATCGATCCATTGCCATTGCGCCTCTACCTCGTCACGGCGCACGAAAAGCGTCTGATCGCCCTCGATAAAATCGAGCAGCAGCCGTTCGTAGGCGATGCGCCGCCGCTCACCGGCAAAGCTGTGCGAGAGCGAGACGTCCATCGTCACCTCCTTCAACTTTACCCCGTCACGGTCGAGGCCCGGCTGCTTTGCCATCACCTTGACGCGGATATTTTCTTCGGGCTGAAGATTGATGATCATGCTGTTGGCATCGAGATTGCCCGCGCCGACGCGCGCGAAGATATTGTGCGGCACGGGCTTGAACTGGATCAGCACTTCGGACTTGCGCTGCGGCATCCGCTTGCCGGTCCGCAGGTAAAAGGGGACACCCTTCCACCGCCAATTGTCGATATAGGCCTTGATCGCGACAAAGGTTTCGGTGTTCGACGGCTGACCAAGTTCTTCGGCATAGCCGCCGACCGCGCCGCCGTTCACCGCGCCGCCGACATATTGCCCCTTGACGCTGTGCGACTTTACATCGTCGGCGCTCATCCTGCGCAAGGATCGCAACAGCTTGACCTTTTCGTCGCGCACAGCCGTCGACGACACGCTGGCGGGCGGCTCCATCGCGATGATCGCGAGCAGTTGGAGCATATGATTTTGCACCATGTCCTTCAGCGCGCCGACGCCGTCATAATAGGACACGCGGCCTTCCAGCCCGACGGTTTCGGCGACGGTGATCTGGACATGGTCGATCGCCTGCGCATTCCACAGCGGCTCGAACAACATATTGGCAAAACGCAGCGCCAGCAGGTTCTGGACGGTTTCCTTGCCCAGATAATGGTCGATGCGAAACACCCGGTCTTCGGCAAAGGCGTCGCCGACCTGGGCATTCACGTCGCGCGACGAGGCAAGGTCGTGGCCGATCGGCTTTTCCATCGCGATGCGGCATTCGGCGCAGGCGATGTTCGCCGCCTTCAACCCATGGGCAATCGGCCCGAACATCGATGGCGGGGTCGACAGATAGACACCGATCGGCCGCCCCATGCGGTCGCCGAGCAGATTGGCCAATTCCGTATAGCCCGTGCCCGCGCCGGCATCGATCGCGCAATAATCGATCCGGTCCAGAAAGGTCGCGACGCCCGCATCCTCGATCCGGTCGGCGGGCAGATGTTCGGTCAGCGCATCGCGGACCTGCTGTCGAAATGCCGCGCGATCAATCGCGGAGCGGCCGGACCCGACGATCGTCAAACCATCGGGCAACAGCGCGTCGAGGTGCAGATTATAGAGCGACGGAAACAGCATACGCTGCGCAAGGTCGCCCGTCGCGCCGAACAGCACCAAAGTTTCGACTTTCACGCTCACGATCGTCCCCTAGATAGCATGATGCGGAATTGGAGGATGCGCGGCGCGAATGCAACGCGCATACGTAGGCCGCATAGGATGCCTGCCCTTGGCAAATCCGGCAACGCTGCCATAGGAGATTCATGCCCGACAGCCCCATTCCCTATGATGTCATCGTCGTCGGCGGCGGCGTGAACGGCGCAGGTATCGCGCGCGATGCCGCCGGACGCGGCGCGCGCGTCCTGTTGCTCGAAGGCGGCGATCTGGCGCAGGGCACATCGTCGAAATCGACCAAGCTGATCCACGGCGGGCTGCGTTATCTGGAACATTATGAATTCGGCCTTGTCCGCGAGGCGTTGAAAGAGCGGGAGACGCTGTGGGGCATCGCCCCGCATATCATCCACCCGCTGCGTTTCGTGTTGCCCCACCGCGACGGGCTGCGCCCGCGCTGGCTGCTGCGGCTTGGCCTGTTCCTCTATGATCATATCGGCGGGCGGAGAAAGCTGCCCGCCACGCAATCGATCGATCTGCGCCGCCATGTCGCTGGCGGTGCGTTGCAGCCGCAATATATTCGCGGTTTCGAATATTCCGACGGCTGGGTGGACGATGCACGGCTGGTCATACTCAATGCGCGCGATGCGGCGGATCGCGGCGCGCGGGTTCGCACGCGGACACACGCCGACATGCTGCGATGCGAGGACGGAATGTGGCTGGTCGATGCGAGCGACGATCAGGGGCATCAATATCGCTTTACAGGCCACAGCATCGTCAATGCCGCCGGGCCGTCGGTGCTGGACCTGCTGAAACGCGCCGACGCGGAACCCGATCATCGGATGCGGCTGGTGCGCGGGTCGCATATCGTCGTGCGCAAGCTGTTCGATCACGACTATGCCTATTTCTTTCAGCTTCCCGACGGGCGCATCTTCTTTGCCATTCCCTATGAACGCGACTTCACGCTGATCGGCACAACCGATCAGGACCATCAGGACCCCGCGATCGTCCCAGAGGCAAGCGACGAGGAAATCGCCTATCTGTGCGAGGGGGCCAGCCTGTATTTCCGCAAGGCCGTCACGCCCGCCGATGTCGTGTGGACCTATTCCGGCGTCCGGCCGCTGATCGAGGATGGATCAGGCCGTCCCGAAGCCGCGACACGCGGTTACCGCATCGACATCGACATGGCGGAAGGCGCGCCGCTGCTGACCGTCTATGGCGGCAAGATCACAAGTTACCGCCATGTCGCCGAAGCCGCGATCGACGAACTGGCCGCCCATGTCCCTGCCCTGTCCGGCAAGGGCTGGACCGCCAAGGCGGCGTTGCCCGGCGGCGATTTCCCGACGAGCGGCGCCGATGCACTCCGGTCCGAATATCGGCTGGCCCACCCCTTCCTCTCCGCCGCCACCGCCGACCGGATCGCCCGGGCCTATGGCACCGACGCGCGCCGATGGCTGGCGGGTGCCGACGGCTGGGACGCGCTGGGCGGCGAGATCGCGCACGGGCTGAGCGCCGCAGAGGCCGAATGGATGACGACCCGCGAATGGGCGCGGACGACCGACGATATATTGTGGCGGCGCAGCAAGCTGGGCCTGCACTTTACCGAAGAGGATGTGGCGAAGCTCGCCGCCTGGCTCGAAACCAGACGTCCATTTTCCACGCCCATCCCCGATTGAATAGCGTCAGCCCGCGACCGACGGTTCGGGCGCCAGCCAGCTTTCCGCCAGCGCCACATGCAGGCGGATGCCGACCGGCAGCGCGTCGTCGTTGAAATCATAGTGCGGATTGTGAAGCGGCGCACCGCCAGCCGCGCTCCCCTGTCCCAGCCAGATATAGGCCCCCTGACACGCCTGAAGCATGAAGGCGAAGTCTTCGGACGTGAAGGCGGCATGGGCGGCCGTGACATTCGCTCCCGTCGATGCGGCGGCGTGCAGCGCCTCTGCCGCGGCATCGGCGTCGTTGATCGTCGCGGGATAATAGCGGTCGTAGCGAATTTCGACCTCCAGCCCAAAGGACCGCGCCGTGCCCGCCGCCATTTCGCGCACGCGGCTTTCAATGACATCCTGAACGTCCGGGTCGAAACTGCGCACCGTTCCGCCAACCGTCACGCGGGCGGGCAGGACATTATGGGCATGGCCGCCATGGATCTGGGTCACCGACAGAACCGCGGAAGCGGTCGGGCTGACGCACCGCGACACGATCATATTGAGTTGGGCGACCAGCGCGGCGGCGGCGGCGATCGCGTCGGGCGTGTCCTGCGGCATCGCGGCATGACCGCCGCGCCCGACAAGCGCGATCTCGAACCGGTCGGCGGCGGCCATGATCGGTCCGGGGCAGGTCGCGATCGTGCCGAGCGGCAGGTCCGGCCAATTGTGCAGCGCATAGACGCGGTCGCAGGGAAAGCGCCGGAACAGCCCGTCCTCGACCATCGCGCGGCCGCCCGCCAGGCCTTCTTCGGCCGGTTGGAAGATGAAATTCACGGTGCCGTCGAACCGCCGGGTGGCCGCAAGGTGCAGCGCCGCGCCCAGCAGCATCGCGACATGGCCGTCATGGCCGCAGCCATGGAACACGCCGTCGTGCCGACTGGCATGGGGCAGCCCCGTTTCCTCCTGAAACGGCAGCGCATCCATATCGGCGCGCAGCCCGATCGCGCGGGCTGAGCCGCCGTTGCGCAGGACGCCGACGACGCCCGTGCCGCCGATCCCTTCATGCACCTCGATTCCAGCGGCGCGCAGCCGCGCGGCGATCAGCGCGGCGGTGCGCTGTTCCTGAAATCCCAGTTCGGGGTGCATGTGAATATCGCGGCGAAGCTGGACCAGATCGGCGGTCAGGTCGTCGATTTCGGCATGGGCCATGCGCAATTTCCTCTGGCGAACCGCGCGCGCCGCGGTCCGATCGTCAACCGGCGTCGAACAGGCTCTGGATCGGGTAGTGATGTTTGACGAAGGGCGATTTTATGACGACGTAGCTGAAATATTTTTCGATCCCATAATCACCCTCCAGCATCCCTTCGATGATGGATTGATAATGGCTGACGCCGCGCGTCACGAATTTCAGCAGATAGTCATAACCGCCGCTGACCAGATGGCATTCGACGATTTCGTCGAGCTTGCGGATCTTGGATTCGAACCGGGAAAAGTCACCAGACCGATGTTCGGTCAACGTCACCTCGGTAAACACGACCAGCACCTCGCCCAGCTTCGCGAGGTTGATCTGTGCATTATAGCCCGTGATGAAGCCCGATTTTTCCAGCCGCTTCACGCGCGTCAGGCACGGGCTGGGCGACAGGCCGACGGCGTCCGCCAGTTCGATATTCGTCATTCGCCCCGATTTCTGGAGCTGAGCGAGTATCTTCAGGTCGATACGATCAAGCTTGAGTCCCGGCGCCATGGCTGGTTCTCCCTTCAGCTTACCGCGCGCCGGATGTCAGGTTCGTCGATAAGCTCGTCGAGCGTCTTGCGGATGCGTTGGAAGATCATATCCATTTCGTCATCGGAGCAACAGAGGGCAGGCGCAAGCCCGATAATATTGTCCGCGAAGGCGCGGAAAATGACGCCATTGGCATAGCCGCGCGCGAACAACCGATCCGCCAGCCCCAGCGACGGGTCGAAACGCGCCTTGCTGTCCTTGTTCGCGACCAGTTCGATCGCGCCGAGCAGCCCACGGCCGCGCGTGTCGCCGACCAGCGGATGGTCGTCGAGCGACGCCAGACCTGCGGCGAAACGCGGCCCCACGGCCTGTCCGTTGGCAAGAATGCCGCCTTCCTCATAGAGCCGCAGCACTTCCAGCCCGACCGCCGCGCTGACGGGGTGGCCCGAATAGGTCAGGCCATGACCGATGGCCAGTTCGGGCGCAGCGCCGTCGGCGATGCCCTGATAGACCCGGTCGGACATCAGCAAGGCCCCCATCGGGGCGTAACCGGCGGTCAGCCCCTTGGCGAGCGTCATCAGGTCCGGCGACACATCCTCGTCCGAACAGGCGAACAGCGGGCCGGTGCGGCCAAAGCCGGTGATGACTTCGTCGGCGACGAACAGGATGTCCAATTCGGTGCACAGGTCGCGCATCGCCTTTAGCCAGCCGCGCGGCGGCACGATGACCCCACCCGACCCCTGGATCGGTTCGCAGAAAAAGGCCGCGACATTGTCCACGCCCAGTTCGTCGACCTTGGCACGAAGCTGTGCCACCGACGCCGCGATGATCGAGGCATCGTCCGCCGCGTCGCTGCGATAGGCATAGGGCGAGGGAATATGATGTTGCCACGACCGCGGCACGTCGAAATTGCGGTGGAAATTGGCGAGTGCGGTCAGGCCCGATCCATTGCTGCTGGACCCATGATAGCCGCGTTCGAGCGCAATGAACTGTTTTTTCGACGGCTTGCCGACAGCGTTCCAATAATGGACGATATAGCGGATCGCGCTGTCCACCGCGTCCGATCCGCCAAGCGTGAAGAAGACATGGTCCAGTCCCTCGGGCGCCAGCGAAGCAAGACGCTGGGCGAGGCGGATCGCCGGTTCGCTTCCGAAATGAAAATATCCGGTGGCATAGGGCAGGTCGCGCATCTGTTGCGCGGCGGCTTCGACGATGGAGTCGTGGCCATAGCCTACGTTGACGCACCAGAGGCCGGCAAAGGCGTCGAGCAGCACATTGTCGTCCATGTCGGTCAGCCACATGCCCCGGCCGCTTTTCAGGATCGTCGCGCCGCGCGCCTCGTGCCCGCGAAACGATGTCACGGGATGGATCAGATGGTCGCGGTCCATTTCAAGCAGGGAGAGGTTGGATTTGGACATGAACCTGATTCTTCTTTCCGATGTGGGTGTCGATGCCAGCCTAGGCCCCTCTTCCAGAGCAAAGCGCCGACTTGTCGCCGTCGGACACAAAACCCGCCATCATATCGCACCGGTCGCAGCAGAAAATGCCGCAACCGGTATGCGCGATACGGGTCAGGTCATCGCGGCCGCGACGGCCTTTCCACATTCCTCGGTATTCGCCGTGCCTTTCAGGTCGCCGGTGCGCCGGGCGGGGTCGGCCAGCACCGTTTCGACCGCGCGCATGATCGACGCCGCAGCGGCCTGTTCGCCCAGATGGTCCAGCATCATCGCCGCCGACCATATCTGTCCGATCGGATTGGCGATGCCCCGTCCGGCAATGTCCGGCGCCGATCCGTGGACGGGTTCGAACAGCGAGGGCGCGGTCCGATCGGGGTTGATGTTGCCCGACGGCGCGACGCCGATCGTCCCGGTGCAGGCGGGGCCAAGGTCCGACAATATGTCGCCGAACAGGTTGGACGCCACGACGACATCGAAACGGTCGGGGTTGAGCACGAATTGCGCCGTCAGAATATCGATATGATATTTGTCGACCCGGACGTCGGGATAGTCGGACGCCATCGCTTCGACCCGCTGGTCCCAAAAGGGCATGGAAATGGCGATGCCGTTCGATTTGGTCGCCGATGTCAGGTGCCGTGCATCGCGGGTGCGCGCCAGATCAAAGGCATAGCGCAGCACGCGATCGACGCCGTGGCGGCTCATCACCGTTTCCTGAATGACGATTTCGCGCGGGGTGCCCGCATACATATGGCCACCGAGCGCGCCATATTCGCCTTCGGTATTTTCGCGGACGATCCACATGTCGATGCTGCCCGGACCGCGTCCCGCCAGCGGCGATTCGACGCCGGGCATCAGCCGCGCCGGCCGCAGGTTGACATATTGATCGAACTCCCGCCGGAACAGCAGCAGCGACCCGCCAAGCGAGACATGGTCGGGGACCGTGTCGGGCCAGCCCACCGCGCCAAAGAAGATCGCGTCGGACCCGCCGATGCGGTCCTTCCAGTCGTCGGGCATCATGGTGCCGTGGCGCATATAATAATCGCAACTGGCGAAATCATGCCATTGCTGGTCGATGGTGAACCCATAAAGGGCGGCGGCGCGTTCGAGGATGCGGACGCCCTCGGGCATAACTTCCTTGCCGATCCCGTCGCCGGGAATGACCGCGATGGAATAGGTGCGCACTGTGTTCGTCGTCATATGCTGTTCCTGTCAGATCTGAAGTCCGGCGATGTGAAAGGCCTTGGATTCGAGATATTCCTCGATCCCCGCGCGGCCGCCTTCGCGGCCAAGGCCCGACATCTTGACGCCGCCAAAGGGCGCCATTTCCATCGCAATCACACCGGTATTGAGTGCGACCATACCCGCCTCCAGCCGCTCCGCGACGCGGAAGGCACGCCGGATATTCTCGGTATAGAAATAGCTGGCGAGGCCATATTCGGTGTCGTTGGCGATCGCGATCGCTTCCTCTTCGTGCTGGAAGCGGAACAGCGGCGCGACGGGGCCGAATGTCTCCTCGCTCGCGAGGCGCATCGCCGACGTCGCGCCGGTCAGGACGACCGGGGCAACAAAGCGCGAGCCAAGACCCGCCGCATCGGCGCTGGCGTGCAGGCTTGCGCCCTTGCTCAGCGCATCATCGACATGTTCGGCGACCTTTGCCGCCGCCTGATCGTTGATAAGCGGGCCGATCGTGACCCCGTCCCGGTCGCCCGGACCAACGCGCAGGTCGCGCACCGCGGCGGCCAGCCGATCGGCAAAGGCATCATAGACGCCGTCCTGTACCAGGATGCGGTTCGCGCACACGCACGTCTGACCGGCGTTGCGGAATTTGCTGATCATCGCGCTGCGCACCGCGAGGTCGATGTCGGCGTCGTCAAAGACGATCAGCGGGGCGTTGCCGCCCAATTCCATTCTCGTCCGCTTGACCGTGTCGGCGCACTGGCGAAGCAGCAGGGTTCCGACGCGGGTCGACCCGGTAAAGGACAGCTTGCGCACGGTGGGGCTGGACGTCAGCGCCTGTCCGATCGCTTCGGGCGCGCCGGTGACGATGTTGAACACGCCCTTTGGAAAGCCCGCCAGTTCGGCGAGGCGCGCCAGCGCCAGCGCGGTAAAGGGCGTCAGGTCGGACGGCTTGACGATGACGGGGCATCCCGCCGCCAGCGCGGGCGCGCATTTGCGCGTGATCATCGCCGCCGGGAAATTCCACGGCGTGATCGCCGCCGACACGCCGACCGGCTGTTTCAGAACGAAGATGCGGCGGTCGGTATCGGGCGCCGCGACGTCATATCCCGACGATCGGCGTCCTTCCTCCGCGAACCATTTGACGAAGGTGGCGGCATAGCGGATTTCGCCCTCTGCCTCGGCCAGCGGCTTGCCCTGCTCTGCCGTCATGATGCGGGCAAGATCGGCCACATTATCGAGGATCAGCGCATGCCATGCCTCCAGCAGGCGCGACCGTTCGCCGGCCGACTTGGCCCGCCATCCGTCAAAGGCTTCCGCCGCGGCGGCGATCGCCTGTTCGGTTTCGGCCGCACCGCAATCGGGCACCGATCCGATGATGCGCCCCGTGGCCGGATCGTCGACGCCGATCGTGCGCGCCGATGCCGCCTGCACCCACGCGCCGCCGATGAAGATGGCTTCGCGAAAAAGGTCCGCGTTCTGCAAATTGTCGATCATGAAGGAAAACCTGTTCTGATGATTGCGGGCGACGCCAGCCCCGTCCTGTTCAACCCAGCGCCTGATTTGCGAGCGAATAGACCTGAACATCCTTGTCCGCCGACGGCGGCGTGCCACGGCACATCCGCGTCACGCGCCCGACGCAGGGCAAGCCAAGTCCGTCGAGCCAAGCCGACAGGCCGCTTTCTTCCGGCACGTCGAGGCGGCAGAACATGCCAGGGTTCGACCCCAGCCAGTGGGTGATCAGCGCCCTGGCCCCGCCGCGATCGGGCGCCACGACCGGCCCGATCGACAGGCCGCGACCAAAGCGCCGGAACAGGGCGTATCCAGCCTGTTCGCCGCTGCGATTGAGGACCACGCCCTGCGCGTAATCGCACAGATAAAGCACGACATCGCGGCGATCCATGCCGATCGCGCGCCGATCCAGCGCCGCGATCGTCTCTATCTCTCCCGCCTTCATCGGTGCGATGCGTTCGTCGGGAATCAGTTCGGCGATCGGAACCGCAAAGGCGGCGCCCTGATGCTGAAAGATCGTGCCGATCGTTTCGAAACCCATCGAACGATACAGCGGCAGCCCCGCATCGGTGGCGTTGAGGAGGATCGACCGGTCGCCGATCGCGTCGAACGCCGCCTGCATCAGCCGCCGGCCCAGTCCCTTGCCCTGCTGCGAATTGGCGACGATGACCATGCCGACGACGGCATGATCGGCGCCATAGGTCCACCACATGGTTGTTCCCACGACATGCCCGTCACATTCCGCGACGACGCCCTGCCCCAGTTCCAGCAGCCGAACCCAGTCGGCCTTGCGATGCGGCCATTGCTGCTCGCTCGACAGCTTGTGCGCCGACGGCAAATCCTGCGCCGTCATCGCGCGCAGGGTTGAAACGCCGACTGCCCCCGTTGTCATTTCAAAGCCTCCATCCGGCCGCTCGCTTTCGTTACCGGTCGAAACGGACCACCTATCAAAAATAGAATGCGTCGATGGAATTAGCTGCCGCCTTGGCCCTCGTTTCAGAAGAATATCGCGGATTCTTTGGTCGGTAAAAGGCAAATGCCGCCGTGTCGGCAGTTTAATGCAGCCCAACAGCAAGGAATCTTTTGGAGTAACCTATGAACGGCTTCGATCCGGATCTCGTCACGGTCGGTCCCGCCAATAATTTCGTCGCGGGCCTGCGCCTGCACGGAACCGGCGACCATATGCAGGTGCTTCGCCCGTCCGACGGGCGGGTCTATGGCGACCTGGATTCCGCCCATGTCGATCAGGTGGACGAAGCGGTCACCAATGCATGGCAGGCCTATCGCAAAGGCGACTGGGCAAAGGCCGAGCCCCGGCATCGTATCAGCGTGATGCGGCGCTGGGCCGACCTGCTGGAATCCGACGCGGAGGCGCTGGCCCCGATCGAGGCGGCGGGATCGACGCGCCTGTTCAGCGAGATTTGCAGTTGGGATCTGGCCTATGCCGCCGACTGCATCCGCTTTTTCGCCGAATTTGCCGACAAGACATCGGGCGAAACGGTGCCGACGACCCCGGACAAGATGGGGTTCACCCTGTTGGAACCCTATGGCGTGATCGCAGCGATCGCGCCGTGGAACCTGCCGCTCATCATGGCGATCTGGAAAATCGCGCCGGCGATCGCGGCGGGCAATTCGGTCGTGCTCAAGCCGTCGGAACTGACGCCGTTCAGCATCGTGCGCGTCGCCGAACTGGCGATCGGCGCGGGGCTGCCGCCGGGCGTCTTCAACATCGTTCAGGGCCATGGCGCCTCGGTCGGCGACCGGCTGTGCCGTCATCCCTTGGTCGCAAAGGTCAGCTTTACCGGATCGACCCAGACGGGGCGCGCGATCATGGCCGCCTGCGCCGCCGAAGGTCCCAAGCCGGTGACGCTGGAACTGGGCGGCAAGAGCGCGCAGCTTGTCTTTTCCGATGCGCCCGATCTGGCGCAGACCGCCGCGACGCTGGCGCGCGGCATCACCGTCAATTCGGGGCAGGTCTGTGTCGCGGGATCGCGCCTGCTGGCCCATGAAAAGGTCGCCGACGAACTGGTCGATCGTCTGTCGCAGGCCTTTTCGGCGCATCGCATCGGCGCGACATGGGACGAACAGACGACGATGGGCCCGATCATTTCGGAAAAGCAGGTCGGCCAGATCGATGCGATGGTGGGCCGCGCACTGGCGTCGGGCGGCAGCGCGGTGGTCGGCGGAGGCCGCGCCGCGGCGCCGCAGGACGGCAGCTATTTCTCACCCACGATCATCGCCGGGCTGGCGCCCGATGCGGAGGCGATCCGCGACGAGATTTTCGGGCCGGTGCTGACCGTCCAGACCTTTGCCGACGAGGAAGAGGCCTATTCGCTGGCGAACGACAGCAAATATGGGCTGGCGGCGGGCGTCCATACCGGCGACCTGAGCCGCGCGCTGCGTGCGACCCGCGCGCTGGAAGCGGGAACGATCTGGGTCAACCGCTATGGCCGCAGCAATGATTATATCCTGCCGACCGGCGGTTACAAACAGTCGGGGATCGGCAAGGATCTGGGCCGCGAGGCCTATCTGGCCAGCCTGCGGTCCAAGGCCGCGCTGATCCAGCTTTGATCGAAAGGCCGGTTCAGCCCGCGCTGAACCGGTCGGCCCGATAGGGTGCAAGGTCGATGTCGGTGCGGCCCGTCGCGATCAGTTCGGCCATCGTGTCGCCGACGCCGGGGCCAAGCTGAAACCCCGCGCCGGCAAAGCCAAAGGCATAATAGAGGCCACTGGTGGTCATGCTGGGCCCCATGACGGGCGCGCTGTCGGGCAGATAACCCTCGATCCCGCTCCATGTGCGGATGACGCTGACCCGGCCGACGGCGGGAATCAGCCGCTGAATCTGGCGCCACAGGCTGAGGCTGTTTTCGGGTCGGACATCGACGCGATAGCGGTCGGGATAGCTGGGGTTATAGAAACTGCCCCCCATCACCAGATTGCCGCGCTCGACCTGACGGATATAGACCGATTCCTCGGTATCGGGCGTCACGACGCCGACCGAAGGCCGCAGGGCATAGGGCAGCGGTTCGGTCACGCACATGTTCGGGGCGCGCGAGGTGAGCGGCAGCGGTTCGCCGAACGCCGCCGCGAACCGGTCGCCCCATGCCCCCGCGGTAATCAGCAGTACGGGCGCGCGAAACTGGCGCCCATCCGCCGCCGCGACGACGAAATCATCGCCCATCTTGGCCGTTTCGGTGACGGCGCAGCGTTCGTGGACCATGGCGCCCAGCCGCTGCGCGGCGCGGGCGAAGGCGGGGGAAACCAGCCGCGGATTGGCATGGCCGCACAAGGGCGAATAGGACGCGGCCAGCACCTCTTCGCCCAGAAAGGGAAAGCGGGTGCGCAGCATGTTGCCCGACAGCATCTCAAGATCCAGATCGCTCTGCCGAGCGTCGGCGGCATATTGCTCCATCGTCGCGGCCAGTTCGGGCCGCGTCCGATAACATACGCGCATATGGCCGAACTGGCGATATTCGACGTCGCAATCGAGCAGCGCCTCTGCCTCACGCCATATCGCGATCGCGCGGTTGGCGAGGGCAAGCTGATAGAGGGGGCGCCCCTGTCGCCGGACATTGCCGAAATTGGTGCCGCTCGCCTGCCGTCCGATCAGGTCGCTTTCGAGCAACGTCACCGACAGCCCGCGCCGACGCAGGAAAAAGGCCGCAGAGCTGCCCATGATGCCGCCGCCGACGATGATCACGTCGCTGGATGCGGGGGCCGTCATCGATCGCATCGCCCGGCCGAACCGATGGCGATGGGCTTGACGGGCGCCGCCGCGCGCAGGCGCCCGACCGCTTCAACTGGCGTCCCGACCGCGCCCGCGATCAGTTCGGCCGCCGCGAGGCCGCAATAGCGCCCCTGGCATCGGCCCATGCCGATCCGGCTGAACGCCTTGGCCCGATTGGCCTCTTCCGCCCCGGTTTCCGCGATGGTGCGCCGCAGATCGCCCACGGTGATGGCTTCGCAGCGGCAAAGGATCGTCGCATCGCCCAGAGCAGACGTCTGTTCGTGCGGCCAGGGATAGGCCCGCGCCAGCCCCTCGGCAAAGCGGCGGGCGCGGGCGACGGCTTGCCGCGCATCCTGCCGCGCGGTGTCCGACACGCGATAGCCGCGATCGGCCAGGATGGTCAGCGCCGCCAGTTCGCCCGCCGCCTCTGCCGCGACGGCACCTAGGATGCGCGCGCCATCCCCCGCCAGATAGACGCCGGGTTGCGACGATCGCCCGTCGGCATCGCGCACCGGCAGCCATTGGCGAACCATGGCGTCAAAGGCAAAGTCGCATCCGGCCAGTTCCGCAAGCTGCGTTTCGGGCCGCAGATGATGCCCCATCGCGGCGGCGTCGCAATCGATGGTCAGCGCATCGCCCCGGCTGGTCCGCACCGTCACGCCCGACACGCCGCGATCGGCATCGCCGTGGATTTCCACCGGCGTGATACCGCGATGAATGGGCACGCCCGCGCGCCGCAGGTCGCGAAGCAGCCCAACGCCGACGCGCAATGTCGCGGGCTGAGCCAGCAGCCGGGGGAGCGCCGCGACCGAAGCGGACATCGACGATGTGTCGAGCACCGCGGCGACCTCTGCACCCGCCTTCGCATATTGCGCCGCGACCAGATAGAGCAGCGGCCCCGACCCCATGAAGACCGTCCGCCGACCGATCGCGCAGGCCTGTGCCTTCAGCGCGATCTGCGCGCCGCCAAGGCTGTAGCAACCGGCCCAATGCCATCCGCTGACCGGCATCAATCGATCGGTCGCGCCGGTACACAGCAACAGCGCATCGAACGGCAGTACCTGCTGGCCGTCCGGGCCCGCTGTAAAAATCCGCCGGTCCGATATGTTCCACGCCAGCGTTTGCGGCCGATAGTCGACATGGCCGTGCAGCGCGTCGAAACAATCATGAACCGCCTTCGCGCGGTCGGCCTCGCTGCCGTAAAGATCGGTATAGGATCGCGTGAAGCCGTCGGGCTGACGCCGATAGATCTGACCGCCCGCGCGCATCGCTTCGTCGATCACGACGGGGCGGACCCCCGCCGCGACCAGCGCGGCCGCCGCCCGGACACCGGCCGGACCGGCGCCGATGATCGCTACGACCGGGTCGGCCATGCGGTTGCGGGCTGCCGGGTGGACAGGCGGGCGCCATCGACGGCGGGGGTCGAACAGGCGCGCACCCGATCGCCCTCTTCGGTCCATATCCAGCAATCCTGACAGGCGCCCATCAGGCAAAAGCCCGCCCGCGCCTCGCCGCCAAATTCGGACCGACGGAGCGACCGATTTGCGATGAGCATCGCGGTCATCAGCGTATCACCGGCAAGCGCGGCCGCCGGAATGCCATCGACGAACAGCGTGATCGGCGACCGGCCCGCCTCCGCCACGCGCACGAACCGCCCGCTCACGCGGCGCCCATGTTGCCGCGCGCAAAGGGCAACAGCTTTTCATCGGCGAAATGACAGAGAATCTCATTGCCGGTGGGCAGGCGGTGCCGCGGCGGGAAACTGGCGTCGCAGAGGCCCGCGACGCGGGTGTCGCACCGCGCCAGAAAGGGACAAAGATCGGCCGCGTTTCCACTTTCATCCACCGGCGGGAGCGGCGGCGCCGACCCGGCATCGGGCAGCCAGCCGATCCGCAATTCGGGCACCGACGACACCAGCAACCTTGTGTAGGGATGATGCAGCGCCTCTGCGAACGTATCGCGCGGCCCCTGTTCGACGGCATGGCCGTGATACAGCACCAGAATATCGTCGCAGATCGCCCGCACGGTCGAAATATCGTGGCTGATGAATATCATGCCGATGCCCAGATCGCGCCGAAGGTCGGCGAGCAGGTCGAGGATCGCCGCCCCCACCACCGTATCGAGCGCCGATGTCACCTCGTCGCACAGGATGATGTCGGGATTGGCGGCGAGCGCGCGGGCCAGGTTCACGCGCTGTTTCTGCCCGCCCGACAATTCGGTGCAGCGCCGGTCGCCGATCGTCGCGGGCAGCCGGATCAGGTCGAGCAGTTCGGCGATGCGTGCGTCCGCCGCCGCCCCGCGCAGCCCGTGATAAAAGGCGAGCGGGCGTTTCAATATCTGCCGCACGCTCTGCGCCGGGTTCAACGCGACGTCGGCGTTCTGGAACACGATCTGGACGCGGCGAAAATCGTCGCGCGTCCGTCCCTTCAGGCCCGGCGGCAGCGGTGCGCCATCCAGCAGCACCTGACCGCGCGCGGGCGGCAGCAGGCCCGAAATCGCGCGCGCCAGCGTCGATTTTCCCGATCCCGATTCGCCGATAACGCCCAGCGTCTGGCCGCGTTGCAGCGACAGCGAGACGTCGCGAAGCACCGGGATCGCGGGATGGCCCGCCGCGTCGATCCGGCCATAGCCCGCGGTCACGCCGCGCACCTCCAGCAGCGGGACATCCGCCGCCGGGCCGCGTTCGGGCACGGACGGCGCGGGATGCGCCGCCGCCATCAGGGTGCGGGTATAATCCTGTTCGGGCGCCTCGATCATCCGGGCCGCCCTGCCCGCTTCGACGATATGCCCCTGTTGCAGGACAAGGATATGATCCGCCATCTGTGCGACGACGGCCAGGTCGTGACTGACATAGATGGCGGTCGTGCCGCGCCGCCGGACGACGTTGCGGAATGCCTGTAGCACGCCGATCTGTGTCGTGACGTCGAGCGCGGTGGTCGGTTCGTCGAGGATGATGAGGTCGGGGTCCGACATCAGCGCCATCGCGGCCATCAACCGCTGCAACTGGCCGCCGGAAAATTGATGCGGATATTTGCGTCCGATGCTTTCGGGGCGCGGCAGGCCCAGTTCGCCGAACAGGCCGACGGCCTTGGCCTCTGCCTCCGCCCGCGACATCAGGCCGTGGACGAGCGCGGCCTCGATCGCCTGATCCATGATCGTGCGCGCGGGGTTGAACGCCGCCGCCGCGCTTTGCGCGACATAGCAGATGCGGTTGCCGCGCAGCGCGCGCAGGTCCGCCGCGCCCAGCGACGCCAGATCGACGTCGCCGACGCGGATGCTGCCGCCCGTGATCGCCGCACCATTGCGGGCGTGGCCCAGCATCGCGAGCGCGATCGTCGTCTTGCCCGACCCCGATTCACCGATCAGCGCCAGCACCTCGCCCCGCGCCAGCGAAAAGTCGATGTCGCTGACGATGTCGAAATCGCTGCCGTCGGGACGCCGCGCCGATACGCGCAGGCCCGATACCGCGACATAAGGATTGGCGGATGCGTCGGCCATTATCGACGCCCCGCGCGCGGCAGCGCGTCGATGAGCAGGTTCACGCCGACGGTCAGCGTGGCGATGGCCAGCGCGGGCATCAATATGGCTGGGGCGCCTTCGACAATTCCCGATATATTCTCTCGCACCAGCGAACCGAGGTCGGCCGCCGGCGGCTGAACCCCCAGGCCCAGGAAACTGAGCGCCGACAGCAGCAGGACGATGAAGACGAAGCGAAGGCCGAAATCGGCCAGCAGCGGGTGGATCATGTTGGGCAGAATTTCGAACAGCGCGATATGTGTCGCGCGTTCGCCGCGCGCCCGCGCCGCGACGACGAAATCGGTCTGGTTGAGGTTGACCGCAAGCGCGCGCGCGATGCGATAATTGCCGGGCACATAGGTAAAGGCGGCGATCACCATCAGCAGCAGGAGCGACGATCCGAAGGCCGCGATCAGCACGAGCGCGAGAATCTTTGACGGGATCGACAGCAGCGTGTCCATGAAGCGCGACAGCAGTTCGTCGGTCCAGCGGCTGCCGAGCGCGGCGACCAGCGCCAGCCCGGTGCCGACCATGCAGGCGGCGATGGCGGCGCTGGCGCCAAGCCCGACCGTGTAGCGCGCGCCCGACAACAGACGGCTGAGCACGTCGCGGCCCAGATAATCGCTGCCGAGCGGAAAGCGGCTGGAATAGCCACCGAACACGTCGCGATCGACAAAGGCGCCGACCGGATGCGGCGCGAGCATCGGGCCGACCAGCGCGACGACGCCCCAAAAGAGGACAAGGCCAAGCCCGATACGGCCCGACAGCGAAAGACCGCGCAGCGATCGAAGAAAGCGTCCGACGCTCATTGGTTGCGAAGCCTTGGGTTGGCGAGAATGGCGGCGACATCGGCGATCAGCATGAGCGCGAGATAGACGGCGCAAAAAATCATGGCGCAGGCCTGTAGCAGCGGCATGTCGCGGCTGGTCACGGCATTGACCATCAGGCTGGCCAGCCCCGGATAGTTGAAGATCGTCTCCACGATGATCGCGCCGCCCAACAGATAGGACAGGCTGAGCGCAATCGCGTTGAAGATCGGTCCGACGCTGTTCGGCAGGACATGGGTGATGATGATCCGCCGCGCCGAAAATCCCTTGAGGACCGCCATTTCGACATAGGGCCGGTCGAGCTGGTCGATGATCGCGGCGCGCGTCATCCGCGCCATCTGCGCCATCACGACCACGGCCAGCGCGGCGACGGGCATCGCCAGCGCCTTCAGCAATTCGGCGACCCCCGCCTCTTCGGGCACCAGCGCGATCGAGGGCAGCCATTGCAACTGCACCGAAAAGACCAGAACGGCGAGCGTGGCGACCAGAAATTCGGGCAGCGCGACCATCGACAGGGTGACGATGTTCAGCGCGCGATCGAGGCGGCCGTCGCGGTTCATCGCGCTGGCGATGCCGATGCCCAGCGCCAGCGGCACGGCGACCAGCGTCGTCAGGGCGGCAAGCAACAGCGAATTGGGCAGCCGTTCGCTGATGATGTCGCCGACCGGCATGTTGGCCACCAGCGACTGACCGGCGTCGCCGCCGACCATGCCCCAGGCCCAGGTTGCGAACCGTTCATAGGCGGGCCGGTCGAGCCCCATTTCCTGCCGCAGCGCGGCGATCTGTTCGGCGGTCGCGCTCTGCCCCAATGCTTCCTGCGCGGCATCGCCGGGCAGCAGGCTGCTGATCACGAAGACGACCAGCGCGACCAGGATCAGCGTCACGAAAGACGCGCCGATCCGGCCAAGGATCATCAGCGCAAGGCGGCGCCCGCCATTGTTGGGCGCATCCGGGGAAGCCGCCATCGCGTTAATCCTCCCACCACAGATGTTCGGCAAAGGCATAGCCCATGAACCCGCCCAACGGCACCGGATACCATCCCTTCAGCCGCCGGTCATAACCGTCGATAAGGCTGATGAACACCGGAATGCCGATGCCGCTATGGTCCCTGACCAGCCCCTGCATCTCGCCATATAATTGCTTGCGCCGCGCCTCGTCACCCTCGCCCCGCGCTTCGACCAGCAGGCGGTCGAAAGCCGGATTGCGCCAGCCCGATTCATTCCACGCGGCGCCGGATTCAAAGAACAGGCTGAACACCAGATCGGCCGTGGGGCGCGGATTGACCGACCCGAAACCGATCGGATGCTTCATCCAGTGCGTCGACCAATAGCCGTCGGCCGGCACGCGATTGACCGCGAAATTCAACCCGACGCGCGCGCCATATTCCTGAAACACCGACGCCATGTCGACCGATCCCTCGGCGGCGGGGGTCGCATAGATGGGCAAGGGTGTGCGGCCGATGTCGGTGCGCCGCAGATGCCAGCGCGCCCGGTCCAGATCGAGCGTCGTCTGGGGCAGGTCGGCGCGGTAATAGGGATGAAAGGGCGGGATCGGATGATCGTTGCCGACCGTGGCGAAATCGCGGAACAGCGCCCGCTTGATCAGTTCGCGATCGGTCAGATATTTCATCGCCGCGACGAAATCGGGGTTGGACCCCGGAAAGCGGTCCACCCGCATCACCAGGTCGGTGTAAAGTCCCGACGGTGTTTCACGCACGACATGGCCGGGCGATGCCGCGATCCGGCCGGTCGAGCGCGGGTTGACCGACAGCGCCATGTGGACGTCGCCGGCCAGCAGCGCGTTCACCCGGCTGACCTCGTCCGCGATGCCGATCAGTTCAATCTCTTCCAGATGCGGTTTGCCCGGTTTGAAATAGGCGGTGTTCTTGCGCGCGAGCGTGCGGACGCCGGGGGTAAAGGAAACCAGCCGATAGGGGCCGGTCCCGTTGCCGCTGGCAAATCGCGTCTCGCCATCGGGCACGATGCCGAAATGCGACTGCGACAGGATGATCGGAAGGTCGGCGTTGGCCCCGGCGAGTTCGATGACCAGATTCAGCGGCCCGTCGGCACGCACCGCGACAAATTGTTCCGCGATGCCCGCGACCTTTGACCCGGTCAGCGGCTGTTTGTGGCGCAGCAGCGAATAGGCAACGTCGGCGGCGGTGAGCGATTTGCCGTCGTGAAAGGTCACGCCGCTGCGCAGCCGGACGTGCCAGACGCGCTGATCCTCGCTGACGATGCTTTCCGCCAGATTGGGAAGCGGCCTCTGGTTGCGGTCCAGTTCGGTCAGGCAACTGTACAGCATGTAATGACGCACATAGTCGCTCGACAGCGCGGCCTTTGCCGGATCGAGCGTGTCCGCCGTCGACAGCGACATGCAGGCGGCGCGCACCCGGCCGCTGCTGTTGGCGCCGCCGCTGCGCGCGGCCGGTCCGCATCCGGCGAGCAACAGCGAACCCGCGCCGGCCGCGACCCCTCCCCCCAACGCCGTTTCCAGCAATCTGCGCCTTGAAATGGAACCGGCGTCGGACATCAGTAGAGCTTGTCCTGAATCTTGTACCAGGCGCCCACCATCGGCAGGAACCACGGTTTGCCCATATGGCCCGGGATCGCGGGCCACGGCATGTCGGCCCAGGGATTGGCGCTGAGGTCGCCGCCCATATAACGCGCCATATTCTGACCCATATGGACCGACATCTGCACCCCGTGACCGCTATAGGCCATGGCATAGAACAGGCCGTCCTGTTCGCCCGCGCGCGGCAGCCGGTCGGCGGTCAGGTCGATCATGCCGCCCCAGATATGATCGACGCGGACGGCGTCCAATTGCGGGAACATCCGCCGCATCGCGGATGTCAGGATGACGCCGCTTTTGCGGTCCGATTTGCTGTCCGACAACGCGAAGCGCGCCCGGCCGCCGAATATCAGGCGATCGTCGGCGGTCAGGCGGAAGAAATTGCCGATGATACGGCTGGTGACATAATTGCGCCGCGTCGGGAAAAGCTCGTCGATCAGTGCGGGCGCCAGCGGTTCGGTCGCGATCACGAAACTGCCGACGGCGACCATGCGCCGCTGGAACCAGCGGAACGGACGCTGCGGCGCGGCGCCGCCGGTGGCGACCAGAACCTGCTTGGCGCGAACCTGACCGCGCGCGGTCGTTACCAGCCAGCGGCCATCGGGCGTGCGCGCCAGATCCTCGACCGCCGCCTGTTCGAAAATATGCGCGCCGTTGGCGGCGGCGGCGTTGGCAAGCGCGATGCCAAAGCGTCCGACATGCATCTGCGCGCTGGTGGTCTGAAGCAGACCGCCGTGAAATTCGCTGGACCGCACCTCGGTCGTGATCCGGTCGGGGGTGATCAGTTCGACGTTCGAATCCACCTCTGCCTTCAACAGGGCATAGGCCTTTTCGATCTTGGCGAAATGTTCCGGTTTCGCCGCGATCTTCAGCCGCCCACAGCGGCGGAAATCGCAGTCGATGTCATATTTGCGGATCGTCGCCTCGATCGTATCGACCGCGTCGACATAGGCCCGGTAATAGGCCTGCGCCCTGTCGCGGCCGATCTGGGCGACAAGGGCGCCATAATCCTGATGCGTGCCGTTGTTGCACTGACCGCCGTTGCGTCCCGACGCCTCACCGACGACCTCGCCCGCTTCGAACAGCGCGACCGACGCGCCGCGCTCGCGAAGGGCAAGCGCGGCGGACAGCCCGGTGAACCCGCCGCCGACAATGGCGACATCATAATCGCCCTCCGGCGCATCGACGATCCCCCCGGTAAAGGGCGGCGCCGATGCGAGCCAATAGGATTGCGGGCTGGGTTGCATGGCCGGGCGGTCGGGTTTCGTCAAAGGCCGACGACGGCGGGGAGACAGCCGATGTGCGGGATTTCGATGTCCCGGTAGTTGGCGTTCGACGGTTCGTGCGCGCGATTGATGAACACGCGGCAGCCAAAGCGCAGGTCGCTGGCCGTGTTGTGGTCGTAGCGGAAGCTGGACGACACATGCATCATTTCTTCCGGGCCGCAGCCGAGCTGGTCGAACATATATTCGAAAGCCTGCATCCGCGGCTTGTACGCCTGCGCCGATTCAGCGGTGTACACGCGGTGGAACGGGGCGCCCAGCTTGTCGACGTTCGACTGGATCTGGCTGTTCATCGCGTTCGACAGGATGACGAGCGGAATCTTGTCCGCGATCTGCGACAGGCCGCCGGGCACGTCGGCATGCGGACCCCAGGTCGGCACCGCGTCATAGACCGCCTGCCCTTCGCTCTCGTCAAAGGCGATGCCCCATTTGGCGCAGGCGCGCGACAGCGAATTGACGATGACGTCGCGATAGGGCTTCCACGGGCCAAGCACTTCGTCGAGACGATAGCGCGCCCAATCGGTCAGAAAGGCATCCATCCGCTCTGCCGGGACCTGATCCTTGTAAAATTCCTGTGCCATTTCCGACATCTGGAAACGCGTCAGCGTACCGTAACAATCGAAGCTGATATATTTCGGGCGAAAACTGGTCATCGAAAACTGTCCTTTTGAAAGGCTGGTTACATCCGAGAATTAGTCATGCCGATACCAAAAGTTTGCCCCGATGTGGCGGGTGCATCCAGCAGTATCATGCCATTTATGCCGTCATTTGGCATTGTTTGCCGCGCTGGCGGCGCACCGCCGCCGTGACAAGGGTCAGGACCCATTAATTCCCCGATCGAGGCGTCGAAATGGCGAAGATATCGGGCTCGGGCGGGCGCAGCGGGTAGCATCGCTACCCGCAAGGCCGCGCGGGCCTGAGATCGAAGCCATTTCGGCGTCCCTTGGGATTTGACCGATTTTGCCCATTGCTTCGTCGAAAAGTCTTGAAATATTGACATATTCCTTCGCCTTTCCTCCTCGCACTGAGCAAAATCGCTTCAAACCTCGACCGGGGAATTAATGGGTCCTGACCCTAGGGCCGACCTGATGAACAGGTCGGCCCCGTCCGGATTCGACGGAGGATGGTCGGTGTCACACCCACCCCCCGGCGACTGGCAAACCGAGGTTAGAACCGATAGGTCGCGCGGACCGTGAAGCGCCGCGGCGCGCCGGGATAGGTCCACAGGGCGGAATAGGAGTTGGCAAACCAACGCTTGTCGAACAGATTTTCGACATTGCCGCTGATCCGCAGGCTTTCCGTGACGTCGACCGAAGCCATCAACCGGACGAGCGTGACGGCCGGCAGGAAGTAATCGGTGGCCGTTTCGCCAAGCCGCTTGCCGATATATTGCACGCCGCCGCCGATCATCGCCGACTTGCCGCCACCGATGTCGAAATCCTTGGTCAGCATCACGTTGCCGCTGTGTTTCGCCACGTTGATGAGCGGATCGCCCGGCAGGATCGCGTTGCCGAAATCGGCGTCGAGGACGCTCGACGTCGAAAAGGCATCGACATAGGAATAGGCCAGCATCAGGTTGAAATCATACGGAAGCTTGGCATTCACATCGACTTCGACGCCGCGGCTCTTGGCCGCGCCCACCGCGATGACATAGCCCGAACGTTCCGGATTGGGATCGGCCGTCAGGATGTTGGTCTTGGTCATCGTGAACAGCGCCAGCGACGCCGTCAACCGGTTGCCAGGCAGGGCATATTTCGCGCCGACCTCATAGGATTCCGACTTTTCCGGGGCAAAGGCGTTGCCGAAGAAATCCTGACCCGTGTTGGGGCGGAAACCGCGACCGAAGCTGCCATAGAAGGACAGGGTATCGGTCGGCTGGATCACCAGGCCCGCCTGCGGGCTGAAGGCGGACACATTCTGCCCGCTGGTCCCCAGCGTCGTGCGATCGAAGATCGTCTGACGGAATTCGTCATACCGTCCGCCAACGCGAACCTTCAGCCATTCGGTGAGGTCGATCTGGTCATAGAAATAGGCGCCCCAGCTTTTCGCGACCTCGTCCTGGTCAAACACGGTCGAACCAAAGGCATTGGGCAGCGGATAGGCGCCATAGACCGGATTGAGGACGTTGATTCCGTTGATCTGTTCCAGCGTCATGCCCGGCACATAGACGGGCGGACGAAAGCGCGTCTGGAGCCGATCAAGGTCCATATAGTCATAATCGACGCCGACGACGAGCGTGTTCGAAAGACCGCCCACATTGAAGTGCCCGGTCAGTTCGGCCCGCGCGATCAGGCTTTGCGACCGGCTGTCTTCAAAACGCCGTTGACGCGACAGGGTCGTGCCGTCGGTGAAGAAGGGCTGGCGGCTCGCGACCAGTTCGGGATATTCGCCGGTGCCACGCAGACGCGTCTCGCGATAGGACGCCCCGACCAGCAGGCTCCAGTCGTCCGAAAAATCGTGCTGGAACTGGACCTGGTTGCCCCAGACGTTGATCTTGATCGGGCCATCGCCGGGTTCACCCAGAAAGCGGGAGACAGGAAGCCGGTCAAAGTCTTTGTTGAAGATCGGCGTGCCGCGATCGAAGGGAATTTCCTGCGACGAAAATTCCATTTCATAGGAAATGCTCGTGCGGTCGCTGATCTGCCACAAGACCGACGGGGTCACGAAAAATTTCTGGGTGCGGATGGTGTCGCGATAGCTGCCCGCATCGTCATATGCGGCGTTGATGCGAAAGGCGAGCTCGTCCGAAACCGGGGTTGTATAATCCGCCTCGCCGCGAAAGGATTTCCAGCTCCCACCCTGAAGAAGGATATAACCTTCCGGCCGGAACTCGGGCTTTTTGGTGACGATGTTCACCGTGCCGCCGGGTTCGCCGCGACCGAAGAGAGCCGAGGTCGGGCCCTTCAGAACATCGACTCGTTCGACGCTGGAGGTATCGCGCGGGCCGCCAAAGCCGCGGGCGCCGTTGAAGCCGTTGACCAGAAAGCCCGACGGCAGACCGGCGACGTCGCCGGAAAAGCCGCGGATCGCATAGCTGTCCCAAAGACCGCCGAAATTGTTGAGGTGCGAGACGCCGCTGACCAGATTGAGCGCGCCGTTAAGCTGGGTGATCGCCGCCATGTCGAGCGTCTCGGTCGTCAGCGATTGAACATTCTGCGGAATGTCCTGAACCGGGAAGTCACCGATATAGGCCTGGCGCTGCCCGACGACGACGATCGTGCTGTCGCCGGCATCGGAATCATCTGCATCCTGAGCAAATGAGGGAGAAGAAAGCAGGAGGGAGGCGAGAGAAACGCCTTTCATCAGTCGAATGAACGTACGGTCATTATTCATTTTATGTCCCCTTTATTAATTTTACACTCAACTTCCTGCAAACAAATATTATTATTTTTTGTAATATTATCAATTTTTCGAACTCAAATGCTCCTGGGGGAAGGAACTCGTCCTATTTTCGAAATTAACGACGCGTTCGAGAATCTTTCTTCAAAAGCGGGGCGCCCAACAGCCGAAAGTTGTGAATGCGGACCCGTTTGCGTGGAATGTGCTGCCGGGGCGCCCATCGTCATGGATCGGTGGGAAACCCGCGAATGATGGCCGCAGACCGCGCATTTCCGCCGATCCGGCATAGGCTGTCCGCCAGGGGCGCCATATCGGCATAAAATGTCAGGCGCCCATCCTAAAGCATGGCCTGTCTTGCATCCAGGAAAGGCCCCGCCTCTCATGACCACATCCTCTACCTCGCATTCCGCCAGCCCGCACCGCGACCGCGCGCGGGCTCCCTCTTTCGTCGACCTGCGCGCCTTGGCGGACGATTTCGCCGGCCCTCTGCGCGAACGGGACGACGGCGCCGACGCTTTCATGCAATGCCGCGAGCCGCTGTGGGCGGCGGGCGCGCCGTCAGCGGTCGGCGTGATGCGCCTTGCCGGCAGCGGCCGGGTCGAAGCGATGCCCGCCGACGAATATGTCATCGTGATCCAGGGGACCGTGACGCTGGAAAGCGGCCAGGGGACAATCGTCCTGGCCGAAGGCGAAAGCGCGGTCCTGCAAAAGGACGCCGGCTTCGCATGGCAGGCCGATGACGAGGCGATCCTTGCCTATATGCGCTATTTCGAAAGCGGCGATGGCGATGCGAAAATCGTCGAGATCGGCCGGGCGCCGGAGCTGGCCCCGTCCGCGGCCCCGGCGGAAAGCCTGCTGATCGGCCCCGCGCCCGCGTGCCGCACGCACCTTGACTATGCGGCGAACGAGGGCCGTTTCAAATGCGGCACATGGGACAGCACGCCCTGCCGTCGGCACGGCTTTCGCTATCCGCACCATGAAATCATGCATATCCTCGACGGCGAGGTAACGCTGGAGGATGAATTCGGCGCCGCGCACCGCTTTGTCCAGGGCGACATCATCCTGGCAGAAAAGGGATCGCATTGCGCGTGGGACAGCCCGGCGCCGGTGACCAAGACCTTTGCCATCTATCGCCTCGCGCCATGATCGGCTGACCGTTCGAGAGGGGGCGGATCAACCGACCAGCAGGTCGTCGATCGCCCCTTCCAGCACCGCCGCCGCGGCGGCAATGCGGGCGTTGGTATCGCCATACCATGTCACGTCATCGGCCAGCGCGGCGTCATGAATGGCCAGGGCTTCCTCGACCCGCGCGCGCGCCGGTCCGCCCGGCAACTGCTGTCGCGCGACCGAACGGCGGGGATCGAGCGCGTCGTCGATGACATCCTGCGGGATCGACAGCGCGCGGCCGATCTGCTGCAGCGCCGCCTCGTCCACCAGCGCCGACGACAGCGTGTCGGGCGTCTGCCCCGCCTCTATGGCAAGCCGGACGGTGATGCCGGTGATCTGATGCGCGGCGCGCCAAGGGATGCCCGCGTGGCGCACGAACGCGGCGGCCAGATCGGTCGCCGTCGACCAGTGGCGCGCCGACGCGGTTTCCATCCGGTCGCCATGGACGGTCAGGTCGCCCAGAACCGCCGCCATCAGGCGCAGTCCGCCCGCGACCTCGTCGTAACAGCGCCACGCGTCGCTCATCGATCGCACCCAGTCGAATACGGGCACGGTCGACGGATTCTTGTGGACCATGACGGTGCTCATCAGAAAGCCGGTGGTCGTCGCCACGACGCCCTTCAGGCATTCGAGCGCGTTCGGATTCTTCTTTTGCGGCATGATCGAGCTGGTGCCGCAAAAGCCGTCGGCGGTTTCGACAAAGCCGAACTCCGGCGCCGACCACAGCATCAGATCCTCTGCGAAGCGGTTGAAGTCACCGGCGAGGATGGTCATCACCGCCTGCGCCTCAATCTCAAGATCGCGGCCCCAGACCGCATCGCGCGTGTTCAGCGCCAGCCCGTCAAAGCCCAGGAACGCGGCAACGCGATCGCGGTCGAGCGGAAATTCCGAGCCGTTGAGGATCGCAGCGCCCGCGGGGCTGAGGTTAAGCCGCGCATAAAACTGCCGGATGCGTTCGGCATCGCGATCGAACGCCGACGCCCAGGACAAGAGATAATGGCCAAAGCTTTCGGGCTGCGCGTGCTGCAAATGGGTGCATCCGGGCATGACGGTGTCGATATGCCGCCGCGCAAGGTCGAGCGTCGCGCGGCGCACCGCGTCAAGCTGTGCCGCGACGGTCAACAGCCGCGCGCGCAGCGTCAGGCGATAGCTGACGGCCAGCAGGTCGCCCGAACTGCGGCCAAGGTGCATGGTCCCGGCGACCTCCTTGCCCAGCGCGGCGGTCAGGATCGCCTCGCCCGAATGCATATGTTCGGCGGTCGCCGCGCGGGTCGCGACCATATCGCCCGCCTCGATACGGCGCAGTTCGGCCAGCATCGCCCGCGCGCCCGCGCCGTCGATCAGGCCTTCCTCCGCCAGCATCGCGATATGCGCCTTGTCGAACGCATGAAACGCTTCGAGCTGGGGCCGCATCCGCGCATATTGGCCAAGGACGCTCTCGTCCGGACCGGGCAGGCAGACGTCGGCCAATTCGGGCCGGACGTCTTCGGTCAGGCGAATATTCTCGGCGCGATAGACGGACAAATGGATGCTCCTGCGAACGGGCCGAAGCCCGGCTTTTGAGCGATCATAAAGACTCGCGGCGGCAGAACAGTCCGAAATGGCGGGGAATAGAGCATAGGCCACCTGCGCAGAGGCCCCCGGCCGCGCATTCGGTCCGCGCCGAACCGATCGGCCGACATCGGCTGGGCGAGCATTCGATATGCGTGGGCGCCTAGAGGCGTTGCTGGCACACGCCGAACGAAGCGCCGCTGGCCTGATGACACCCGGGCAGCGACGCATCGAGGCTCGCCTGCTCTCCTTCCCTACAAAGCCGCGCCGAAAGGGTCGCGAAGCCTCTCGCAAGTCCAAGCTATAAGACGACGATGAATGAACGAACATCGAGGATCAAAGGAGCGGCGGCGCGCCCCTATGATATTTTCCGCCAATCAGGCGTCTTCGATGTCCACTCGGTAATTTTGCTCATTGAGCCGCGTCCGCTTGAATGCGACCGGAGCTGCGCGCTCGGCCACGATCGCGCGCAACTCATCTTCGTCAGCTTGGAGCGTGCCCACACCAAGAATGATCGCTTTCAGCGCTTGCGGAGGAAATTCGATCGGCCCGAAGGCGATGGGATGCACCATGCGCCATTCGCATTCATGCGCCCAGAAGTCGGCTTTGTGCAGCAGAGTTCGTGCGATGAGATCATTGCGATCCGGATCGAAAATTCGAAAAGTAGGCCGCTGCTTCGCATAGGCGACGCGGTAGGCTAGCGAGAGCGGCAGAATGGTCGCATCGAATTCTAGACAATAGCCCTTATGGCTATTGGCGTAGTGCGCCCACATCAGCATGTCGTCGGGCCGTTCAGTAAGGCTGAGAACGCCGACACTTGCAAGATTGCTCCGCCATTCAAGGAATTCGGCCCGTGCTTCGGGAATCGCAAGCGCTGTCTCGACCATCGTGACGGCTTCCGCGACCGATATTCCCAGCGCGGGTGCACAGGCCGCCGCCCAAGCTTCCTTTTCTTCCTGCGTCCCCTCGAAATCAATAACGGCAAAGCAATCAAACGGATCGTTGAATTCCAATGGCGTTCCGGCCCAAAGCCGTCCATCTATTATGATGGATCGGTCACGCTCATATGGCGCGGCGTTCGCACGACCTTTATCGAAAGTCCGATATTTGTAGAGATTTGCGGGGGGCGAATCTGTGGCTAGCTCTTCTCCGGTCACAATACCCAACTCCTAGCTGCCGTGCCAACCTGCCGACTTGCGACCGTGTTCGCGAGTACAAGTTCAGTAAACGCGCATTCCTCAACACATAGCATCTTGAGATTTACTCGCGGAATAATCCGAAAATTGCTCCCAATAACAGGCAGATTTTGTTCTAATTTTGTTTCATGTATCTCCCGCCAGTCTGTGAAACCTACGGAAATTTACAGAATTCCGCGGAACGCCACGGAAAGGCGACTTGGACAACAAATACAGCTAAGCCATTGAAAAGATGGTGCACCCGACAGGATTCGAACCTGTGGCCCCCAGATTAGGAATCTGATGCTCTATCCTGCTGAGCTACGGGTGCGCCGGGGCTCGTTTAGCGGCGCGAAGCGTGAAGCGTCAATCGGTCGATCAATTCGCCGCTTCGGGCGGGACGATCGGCACGAGCAGCGGCATCGCGGCGATCCCATCGTCGCGCAGGTCTTGCGCTTCTTGCGGCGATGTCTGTCCGTGGATCAGGGCTTCGGCGACGCGGCCTTCGTGCATCGCGCGTGCGGCATCGGCGAAATCGCGGCCGACCCAGCGCGATTGCGGCAGCATTTCGGCCTGCTTCGCGGCGATCTCGGCAACCACCTTACGCATCAGGTCAGCCGAAATTTCGGGCGCAGATGCCGCCGCCGGCTTTGCTTCCGCCGCGACCAACTGGTTCGATTTGGCGCCGATGCGCGGCGCCATGACCGCCTTTCGCACGTCGCTGTCGCCGCATATGGGGCAGCCGATCAATCCGCGCGCCTGTTGGTCGGCGAAACTGTCGCTGCTGGCAAACCAGGCTTCGAAACGGTGGTCGCCAGCGGCACAATTCAGGTCGAAAACGATCAAATCAGGCCAGCCCCAACAGGGGATCGAGCCCGCCGCGCGCATCGAGCGCCGCCATGTCGTCGCTGCCGCCGATATGTTTGCCGTCGATGAAAATCTGCGGCACCGTGCGCGCGCCGCCCGCGCGTTCGACCATCGCGTCGAACCCGGCGCGGTCCATCGTCACGTCGATCTCCTGATATTCGACGCCTTTGCCGTCCAGCAACGCCTTGGCACGCGAGCAATAGGGGCAGAGGAATTTCGTAAAAACTTCGATCTTGGCCATGCGGCTATCCTGTCATCTCTTCCTACGACATATCGGAATCCAACGAAGCAAAGTCAAATATGTTGCCGGTCATCAAGGCATCGGGAACGACGCGCGCCCAGGTGAGCGCCGACACCCGCGCCGCGCCGCCGCGCCGCAGCACCCGCGCCGCCGCGCGCAGCGTCGCGCCGCTTGCATGGACATCGTCGATCAATACCAGATGACGCGCAGCCACGCGCGCCTTTGCGCCGGGGGCCAGCGCGAACGCCCCGCCGACGATCCGTTCGCGCTCGCGCCGCCCCTTGCCGCGCAGCGAAGCCGTGGCCCGCGTCCGCAACAGCAGGTGATGATCGTGCGGCACGCCGGTCAATCGGCTCAACGCATCCGCAACGAGCGCCGCCTGGTTAAAGCCGCGCGACCAGAGCCGCCAGCGGTGCAGCGGCACGGCGACCAGCACCATCTGTCCGGTATCGCCCAGCGCGGCAAGCCGCCGCGCCATCAACTGCGCCATCAACCGCGCATGGCCCGTCCGCCGACCATATTTGAACCGCAGCGCGACGGTGCGGGCGACGGGTCCATAGGCGACCGCCGCCGGAGCGCCTTCGAAGGGCGGCGGGTTGGCCAGGCAGGCGCCGCAGGACATCGGCTGGCCGACAATCGCGGTGGGCAGGGGGATCGAGCAATGCAAACAGGCGGGCCCGTCCAGAAAATGCAGCGACGACCAGCATCCCAGGCAGAATTGCCGATCCGCCCCGACGATCGTGCCGCAGCCCGGACAGCGCGGCGGCAGCGCATAATCGACCATCGCGCGCGCCGCGATCCGCAGCCAGCGGGCGGGCATTGCCGCCGACACCCTTGTTTCTTCGGCTTCCCCCGTCGCCATGGCCATCCAGCCCTTGTGAAGCATCGGCGAAGGCGGCACAAGCCGCGCATGTCGCAGTCCCCGCGCCCGCTGTTTTCATCCGCCCGCCACCGCAGCCAGCGCGACCGCATGGCACGCCTGCCCGTCGCCGCCAATTTCCTGGCCCCGGTGATCGCCGAAACCCTGCTCGACCGGCTGGCAATGGTCACCCGCGAATTTCCGCGCACCCTGTTGATCGGCGCACATGACAGGGCGCTGATCGACCATCTGCGCGCCGTCGGCACCGAATTGACGATCATCGAGGCCGGGCCAAGGCTTGCCTTGCAAAGCGGCGCGATCGCGGTCGAAGCCGACGCGGTCGACCTGCCCTTTGCCGGTTTCGACCTGATCGTCTGGCCGGGCGGGCTCGACAGCGTCAACGACGTCCCCGGCGCGCTGGTTCGGCTGCGCGCATTGCTGGCACCCGACGGGCTGCTGCTCGGCACCTTTGTCGGTGACGGCAGCTTGCCCCGGCTTCGCCGCGCGATGATGACGGACGGCGTCCGGTCGATCGCGCGAATGCACCCGCAGATCGACCTGTCGGCCATGGGCAACCTGCTTCAGCGTGTCGGCTTCACCATGCCCGTCGTCGATGTCGAGGCGCTGACCGTGCGATATGGCGACTGGTTCGCGATGGTCCGCGATCTGCGCGCCGCCGGGCTATCCAGCCGACTGGCGCCCGCGCCGCCGCCGCTGACGCGGGAAGAAGCCGCACGGATCGCCGCGGCCTTTACCGCGCAGGCCGACCCCGATGGCCGCATCGCCGACAGTTTCCGCCTTGTCCATTTCAGCGGCTGGGCCCCCCACCCCGATCAGCAACAACCCGCCCGCCGGGGTAGCGGCAGCGTCTCGCTGGCCGACGCATTGAAACCGAGGGTCTAAGACTGCGTTCGGTTTTGACGGAATCAAAACCGGCACTCTGGATTCTTTTTTTCCGTGATTTCCGAGACGCGAAATGTTCCATTTCGCTCGAAATCACTCTAGATCAGCGCCTCGAGCAGCCCGATCAGCGGCTTGTCGGCTGGCGGCATGTCGAGCGCGTGCAGTTCGACCGGACGCACCCAGCGCAGCGCGCTGGCATGGCGCGCAACCGGCGTCCCGCGCCATTTTCGGCAGACATAAAGGAGCAGCAGCAAATGCCTGTCCTCCAGCATGTCGCTCGCGAAACAGGCGGGGGCGAGGCACGCATGATCGACGTCGATCGCCAGTTCCTCTTCCAGTTCGCGGATCAGCGCCGCTTCGGGCGTCTCGCCGGGTTCCAGCTTTCCGCCGGGAAACTCCCACAGTCCAGCCATTGGCAACCCCGCTGGCCGTTGCTGAACGAGCAGCCGTCCGTCGCGGTCCACCAGCGCCGCCGCAACGACGACAAGGCTGTTTTTTGGCGGTTTTCCGGGGGCAAACGGGGACAAAATGTTAACCTTCCTATGCGAATGTCGGAACCCTCGGGAACTATAAACACAGTCAGGGGCGGAACAATGCGCAACTTTTACAGGCTGATGCGGTCGACCAGAGCCGCCACAGCCGTCGAATATGGCCTGATATTAGGCCTCGTCTTTCTGGCGGTGGTCGTCTCCGTGGGAAATGTCGCAAACTCCACGACGAACATGTGGAGCGGCATCTCGACCGCGGCACAAAAGCACATGTAATCCCTGTTTAGATCGGATGCCCTACCGTCAGGACATAAAAGATCGCCTGTCCGATTTCGGGACTCGTCATTTCGTCCGGTTTGGCTGCCGCATTAAGATTTTCAAAACCTATTCCGCCTAGACCTGCAACGGTTGACCCCGACCAGACCGTCAACAGGGTAAGTGAAACGAGGAGACCAGTCATGAAGTTCATCAAGAAATTCGTCCGCGACACCGAAGCCGCGACCGCCATCGAATATGGCCTGATCGCCGCTCTGATCGCCGTCGCCGGCATCACCGCTATGGGCGCCGTCGGCAACAGCGTCAGCAACACCTTCACCAAGGTTGGCACCGAGCTCGACAAGAAGCGTTAAGCTTGGCGGCCCGCTCTATCAGAGCGGCAAGAACATGAAGGGGCGGTGGAGCATTCCACCGCCCTTTTTATTTGCCTAACGACTGCCGTAAACGACGACTTTCACCTTTTGCCCTGGCGTCAGGGCGCTGGTCGCGGTCAGGCGGTTGAGCACCTGAAACCGTTCCGACTGATAATCGGCATAGGCCATGCGTTGAGCCAGCGTGGCGACCGTATCGCCGCGCGCCACCGTCACCACATGGATTCGGCGCGGTTTGATTGCCGTGGCTTCCGCCGCGCTCAATCGCCGGACGCTGTTGAACATCGAATTGAAGACACCGCCGCCCCCTGCCTTGGTCAGCGCGACGAAATGATAGGCGCTGGTGCGCGAAAATTCATAGGCAAAGACGGTCACATCGACCTGTCCCGACTGGCTGTTGACGCGCGCGGTCGAATAGGATGCCGGGATGCCGCCCACGGTCGTACGCTGAATAGTACCGGGATTGACCGTGGCGTTTCCGGCGACCGACTGAAAAGCCGCGGCGATATAGGCATTCATATCGCCATTATAGGTGCCGGTGGTGAATTGCGCCTGCCCGCCATTGCCGCTGATCGATACCGCGTCGGCACCATTTTGCATCCCATAGCCGCTCGGCACCGCGAATTTGAGCCGCATGTCGGGGTGAAGAAATTCGTTTCCGTCCACCACGCCCTGCGCCGGGTCGTCGCCGTACAGCACATTATCGACCGCCGCGAAAAACGCATCGGCGTTGCGCATACCGCCGTTTCCGCCGACCCGACTTGCCAGCGTTTGCGCATTCCGCACGCGCGAAGCGGGGTCGGGGTGCGTGCTCGCCCATTCGGGAAGCGAACGCGCGTCGCCGCCCGCCAGCCGCGCATCAAGGCTAGTCTGCGCGGCCAGGCTTGCCAGCATTGTCGACAGCGCGACGGGATCATAGCCCGCGCTCCGCAGATATTGGACGCCAAGCTGATCGGCCTCCAGTTCCTGGCTGCGCGAAAACCCCAGCGTCGCCATCTGTGCGATGCGCTGTGAATTATTCTGGAGCAACCCGCCCAGCCCGCCGAGCAGACCGCCATTGTCGCCGATCACGCCGCCCAGCACCGCGCCCAGCACGCCGAGAATCTGGTTGCGCGTCGCCGCCGACTGGCGTTTCTTGCTGTGCTGTGCGGCGACATGGCCGACCTCGTGCCCCAGGACGCCGGCAAGTTCGCCCTCGTCGTTCATCAGCGCCATCAACTGGCGCGTGACATAGACATAGCCGCCGGGGATCGCGAAGGCGTTGTTGACGGGTGAATTGAGCAAGGTGACGGTAAAATCGCTGGGACTGCGCGAGAGACCCGACTGAAGCGCGATATTCTGTCCGATGCGGTTCACATAGGCGGCCTGCGACCCGGCATAGGCGCCGCCAAATTCCTGCACCAGTTGCGGGTGGGCGTCGGACCCCTGCTTGCGTTCGGCGGACGAGATATTGGTCTGGGTCTTGATCGCCCTCAACTGGGCGTCGGCCGCACCGGCCACCGCGATACCGCCGACCAACAGCGCCGCCGCCAGGGCCTTTCCGCTTTTCCAATTCATCCACATTCCTCCCACATCATGCGGCCTGCCAGGTCGAAGGGGGAACGCGACGGGCCGTGATCGGGTTCCGCAAGCCCGGTTCAGGCGCGGCCCATCGCCAGGAATTTTTCCTCGCGCGCGGCAAGGATCGCGTCGCGCGGCAGACCTTTCAGCGCGTCGAGTTCCTGTTCGATCGCATCGCCCAGCGCGGCGATCGCAACCTCTGGCGAACGGTGCGCGCCGCCGACGGGTTCGGGGACAATACGGTCGATGACCTTGAGCGCGAGAAGATCCTGCGCCGACATCTTCATGGCCGCCGCGGCATCCGCCGCCTTGTCCGACGTCCGCCACAGGATCGACGCGCAACCTTCGGGCGAAATCACCGAATAGACGGCATGTTCGAACATCAGCACCCGGTTCGCCGCCGCCAGCGCGATGGCGCCGCCCGACCCGCCTTCACCGACAACCGCCGCGACCATCGGAACGCCAAGCGCCAGGCATTGTTCGGTCGATCGCGCGATCGCTTCGGCCTGACCGCGTTCCTCTGCCTGGATGCCCGGAAAGGCGCCCGAGGTATCGACCAGCGTCACCACGGGCAGGCCAAAGCGGTCGGCAAGCTGCATCAGGCGGATCGCCTTGCGATACCCCTCGGGCTTCGCCATCCCGAAATTATGCTTCATCCGCGACGGAATATCGTCGCCCTTTTCATGCCCGATCACCATCACCCGGCGACCGCGAAACCGCGCAAGCCCGCCGAGAATCGCTTGATCGTCGCTGAAATTGCGGTCGCCGGCCAGCGGCATCCAGTCGTCGAACATATCGGCGACATAATGTTTGAAGTGCGGGCGATCGGGATGGCGCGCGACCTGCGTTTTTTGCCAGGGCGTCAGTTTCGAATAGATTTCGCGCAGCAGTTTCGAGGATTTATCCTCCAGCCGTGCAATATCATTGTCGATGTTGAGCGTGGGGTCGTCCCCCATCTCGCGCAGTTCGGCAATCTGGCGATCGAGCGCCGCGACCTGTTTTTCGAAGTCCAGAAAGGCTGTCATGGCAAAGACCGCTAGGAGGAAGGCGCGTTGAGGTCAACGTTCTCCATCCGCGCCAGCGGATGGCGCCGGTTGACCAGTTCGACCAGTCGGCGGCTGTCGACATGGGTATAGATTTCGGTGGTCGCGATGTCGGCATGGCCCAGCATCAATTGCAATGCGCGCAGATCCGCGCCGCCTTCGAGCAGGTGGGTGGCAAAGGCGTGGCGCAGCACATGCGGGCTGATCGCGGTGGGATCAATCCCTGCGCGCGCCGCCAGTTCGCGGAGCATCTGGAACAGCCGGACGCGCGAAATATGCGCCTTGCCCGACGGAAACAGCCAGGGCGATCCGTCGGCGATCAACGGCAGCCAGCGGTCGAACGCCTGGCGCGCACGGTCGGACACGGGCACCAGCCGTTCCTTGTCGCCCTTACCCCGGACGATCAGATATTCGCGTTCGCCAGCGACGGCGCGGCGCGGCAGCGACACAAGTTCGCTGGCGCGCAGCCCCGATCCATAAAGTAGTTCGAGGAGCAGCAGCATCCGCACCGCGCTGGCCGGCGGCGATGGCCCCGCCGCTTCCTCGCCCGCCTGTTCGAACAGGCGATCGACGTCGGCATGGGCCAGGATGCGCGGCAACGGGCGGCGCGTCGCGGGCCGGGCGATGTCGAGCGCCGGATTGTCGGCACGTTCCCCCTCGTCGATCAGAAAGGCGAAGAATTGGCGCAGCGCGGACAGCTTGCGCGCGGCGCTGCTGGCGGCCAACGCATGATAGTCCGCCATCAATTTTCGCAGCGCGGCCGCATCGGCATCGCCAAGCGGCCCCTGTATCCATTCGGCCGCCTGTTCCAGATCGCGGCGATAGGCGGCCAGCGTGTTGCGCGAGGCGCCCCGTTCGGCCGCCATCATTTCCAGAAAGCGGCCGATCAGGACGCCGTCAGACACGCACCAACGCTTCGGCGGCGATCATCCGCGCTTCCGACCCAAGACCGACTTCGCGCAGCGCGCGGACGATATAATAGAGGTGATAGGGCGGCACTTTCGACCATTCGCCCTGCATCCCCGCCGCCGCGAGCAGCGCCACCATGCCCGGTTCGCGCCGTTCCGCCGCGGCCATGATCGCCCGCGACCAGCGCGTCTGCTTGCCCAGATCGACCTTCAGATCGCCCGCCGCCGACGCCGCCGCCCCGGCATCGATCCGGCCAAGGCCCGCCAGACCGGCCAGCAGGAATTTCGATCGCAGCATGTCGGCGCTGTCGTCGTCGCCCGAAAACTGACCGACGGCGCCCGCGCTCATCCCGGTCAGCGCGCGCGGCGAACCGACGGCGAGGACGCCCCAAGCGTGGCTGCCCACCGACACTTTCGGCACCCAAGCGACCGCATTTTCATCATAGCCGCCCGCCAGCATCGATCCGATCAATTGCCACGGGTCGCCGCCCACGTCCGTATTGGGAGAGAGGGCAGCGGCGGCGCGCGCCGTCGCGACCATCGACGCATAACGCTGGGTCGGCGAAGACCCGGCACCCCACAGGCGTTCCATCGCGGCATAGCGATCGGCGCCGCGCGCCAGGCGAAAGGCGCCGCGCAATTGTTCGGCCTGGGTCGCCAGCGCCTCGGCCGGTTCCTCCTCGCTCGCCGCCGCGCTGAGCAGCGAGACATATGCCTCGCTCGACAACACGCCGCGCGCCGCCGCCTCTGGCGCCGCGGCAACGCGGTTCGCCATGTCGGTCATCGGCGCAAGCACCGTCCAGCCCTTCATATAGGCGGGCGCCGACGTTCGCAGCGGTTCGGGGACGGGGATCGCCGTCGCGGTCGCCATACCGAAACGCCAGCTTGTCAGCCGGTCGATATTCTCCCACTCGATTGTCGTCGAACGGCGACCGCTGCCCGTCGCGCCCAGGACGCGTTCGGCAAGCAATATGTCAAAATTCGAAATCCGGCCGCTCGATCGCACCCGGCTGATCGCCCATCCGGCCGGGCCAGCCTCTCCCGACAGGCCCGCACAGATGGCCGCAGACAGGCGCCACGCCTGTTCGTCGCCGCTGGCAAGGCCCGCCGGAACATAGGGACACATGCCCGCCGGATCGGCGTTGGCAAGATAGGCCTGTTGCGCCGCCGCGATCATGCGCGGGCTGGCGCGGTCATAATCGACCGACTGCACAATCCAGCGCGCGGTGATCGATTCGCCCATCCGAAGCAACAGCGCGGCGCGATCGGCGGCCAGGTCGGCGCCGTTGATCGTGCCGGGCGTGTCGATCGCCGACGCCAGCGAACGGCGAAGCAGGATCTGGCCCCAGCGCGAGGCAAGTTCGCCGTTCGTCCGGCGCATGATCGCGGCGGCATATTGACCGCGTACGCCAAATGCGTCGGGCGCCAGCCCGCCCGTTTCGGGCGTCAGCGGCCCGATGCGGGTCAGCAGGCGGCGCGCGCCCGGCGGCAGGTCATATTTCAGCCCGCCCGATGCGACCTCCTCGCCCTCTTCGCCCTCTTCATCGTCGCCGCCATCGTCCGCCGCCATGCTGGGCGGCGGGGCGCCCACGGTCGGAACGACGGGTAGCGGGCCCGCGCCGTTTTTGGGCGTCGAGCCCGGCGCCGGGGTCGCGGTGGGCGACGGCGTGGGCGACGGGCGCGACGCGGGCGCGTCGGCGGGGCCGCCAAAACCTTCGGGCAAAAGCGATTCCTGCGCCAGTGCGGGCAGGACCAATGCGGCGGCCATCGCCGTTCCCGACAGCGCCAACGCCAGCGATACTGTCCGCGCCCTCATCGTGCGGCGCCTGTGGGTTGGGCGTATTCGGCCATGTTTCCGGTCACATCCATCTCAATCATTCGGGGCTGCCGCCGCCTTTCCCGATCTGCGCCATGTGCGCAACATCCAATGCGGTCGTTCGGCCCGCGCTGCGCCCGCGTAGCAAAACCATTGTCCCGCGCGCCTTGCGCGGTATAGCCGCGCGCACCATGTCGCGAAACCCGAAAAGCCCGGCGCCAAAGCCATCCGATGCGATCGCCGCGTCGATCCGTGAGCGGTCGATCGTGCTCGTCGGCCTGATGGGATCGGGGAAATCGACGATCGGCCGCCGTCTCGCGCAACGGCTGGACATGCGATTCGCGGACGCCGACGACGAGATTGAGCGCGCCGCCGACATGACCATTTCCGACATTTTCGCGCGGTTCGGCGAAGCGCATTTTCGCGACGGCGAACGCCGGGTGATCGCGCGGCTGCTTGCCGGGCCGCCGTTGGTCCTCGCAACCGGCGGGGGCGCATTCATCAACGACGAGACACGCGCGCTGATCCTGCGGGACAGCCTGTGCATCTGGCTGGACGCCGATATACCGACATTGGTCGATCGCGTCGGCCGCCGCAGCCACCGCCCGCTTTTGAAAGACCGCGACCCCGGCGAGGTGCTTCGCGAACTCGCCGCCGTCCGCAACCCGCTTTACGCCGAGGCGCATCTGCGCATCAGTTCGGCGAGCACGCCGCACGATCATACGGTGCGCGCCATCATGGGAGCATTGGCCACATGCAAAAACTGACCGTCGAGCTGGGCACACGCAGCTATCCCATCCTGATCGGCGACGGGCTGATCCGCAGCATGGGACAACATGTCGCGCCGCTGTTGAAACGACCGCGCACGATGATCGTCACCGATGCCCATGTCGCCGACCATTATCTGGCCCCGCTCGGCGCCTCGCTGGGCATGGAGGGCATATCCTTTTCCTCCTTCGTCCTCGAACCGGGAGAGGCGACGAAAAGCTGGGCCGGCCTTGCCCGCCTGACCGAGTGGCTGATCGGCGAAGGCGTCGAACGCGGCGATCATGTGATCGCGCTGGGCGGCGGCGTCATCGGCGATCTGGTCGGGTTCGCCTGTTCGATCGTCAAGCGCGGATGCAACTTCATCCAGGTGCCGACCACCCTGCTGGCGCAGGTCGACAGCAGCGTCGGCGGCAAGACGGCGATCAACGTGCCCGCGGGCAAGAATCTGATCGGCGCCTTTCACCAGCCCGCGCTCGTCGTCATCGACCCCGCGACGCTCGAAACGCTGCCCCGCCGCGACCTTGGCGCCGGCTATGCCGAAGTCGTCAAATATGGCCTGATCGACGATCCGGAATTTTTTGGCTGGTGCGAGGCGCATGGCGCGGCGTTGCTCGCGGGGGACAGCGCGGCGCGTCACAAGGCGATCGCGCACAGCGTCGCGGCCAAAGCGCGCATCGTCGCCGCCGACGAACGCGAAACGCAGGACATTCGCGCGCTGCTCAACCTCGGCCACAGCTTTGGTCACGCGCTGGAGGCGGAAACCGGCTATTCGGACCGGCTGCTCCATGGCGAAGCGGTGGCGGCGGGCATGGTGCTGGCGCATCAATTTTCGGCGGCGAACGGCCTGTGCGCCGCCGAAGACGCCGAACGGGTGCGCGCACATCTGGCCAGCGTCGACCTGCCGCACAGCCTGGCCAGCGCGGGCGTCAACGCCGACGGCCGGACGCTGGCGGCGCATATGGCGCATGACAAAAAGGTGCGCGGCGGCAAATTGCCGCTGATCCTGACGCGCGGCATCGGACAAAGCTTTGTCACCGAAGACTATGGGCTGGACAGGGTCGCGGCGTTTCTCGACGCCTGAACGCGGCCCGAAATGGCCGGACATTCGGCCTTAACGCGACAAGGGATTTGCGTGGACGCTGATAAGCTGTCCCCTTGGTTGCTTTAGCCGGGGGCGCCTTCTGCCGACGATCCGGCCTCGGCCTCTTCCTTTGCCAGCTTGGCCGCGTGGCGCCGTTCGCGCAGCGTTTCCAGCACGCTGGCCGCCTGCCGACCGCCACCGGCGATGAAGCGGTGGTCCATGCCGGCGCGCAGATCGCCTTCGCTGATCTGGGCATGGAGCCGTTCGGAGTCGAGGTGACGAAGCGCCTGTTCGACGTCGGCGATCTCGGCCTCGCTGACGTCGATCTGCTTGAGCGCGAGCAACCCCATCGCGATCGAGCTTTCAAAAGTTTCGCGCACCGCGCCATCGACGCCCGCGCCGTCGATCGCCATCAATTGGCGCCGGTCAAAGACGCGGACCAGGATTTTCGCCTTTGGAAAGGCCTTGACGACCGGCTTCAACGCCTCTGCATCCACGCTGCGGTCGTCGGTGCAGAAAATGATGAGCCGCGCCTCGTCGGCATCGGCGCGGCGCAGCACGTCGACCTTCAGCCCGTCGCCATAATAGACCTTGGTATCATAGCGGCCCGACAGTTCGATCTGGCTCGGCTTTTTGTCGATCAGCGTCACCGAACAATCGACCGCGTTCAGCATTTGCGTGACGATCTGACCGAACCGGCCATAGCCGACGACGATCGCCGAACCACGCGGCGCATGTTCGGGGCCGTCCATGTCCGATCCGTCGCTTTCGGGCGCCAGTTCCAGATTGCGGGCGAACAGCATCAGAAAGGGTGTCGACATCATCGACAGCGTCACCACGGCGCTGAACAGGCTGGCCGCCGCCGGTTCGATCAACAGCGCGTCGGTCGCCTGCGTGAACAGCAGGAAACCGAATTCGCCGCCCTGACTGAGCAACAGCCCCAGCCCCAATGCGGCTTTCCACGGCTTTCCGAACAGATGCACGATGACGGTCAGCACCGACAGCTTGACCACCACCAGCCCCGCCGCGAGCGCGACGACCAACAGCGGCCGCGCCAGCACCGCCTGAATGTCGAGCACCATCCCGACAGCCAGGAAAAACAGCCCGAGCAGCACCAGGCGGAACGGTTCGACGTCGGCCTCTATCTCGTGACGATAGGGCGAATCGGCGAGCATCACGCCCGCGATGAACGCGCCCAGCGCCGTCGACAGGTGCATCGAGTGCATGAATGCCGCGCTGGCAAGGACGACGAGCAGCCCGACGACGACGAACAATTCGCGTTCGCCATAGCGGCCGACGACGCGCAGCAACGGATTGACGACGAAACGCCCGACAAGGACGAGGACGACGATCGCCCACAGGGTAAAGAAAGCGGTCTGCCATCCCGGCGGCGCGTCGGGGTTGGCGGGCGCGCGCGACAAGGCCGCCACGATGGTAATCATCGGAACGATCGCCAGATCCTGAAACAACAGGATCGAAAAGGCCTTTTCGCCGAAGGGCGAATTGATGCGGCCCGAACTTTTCAGGCTGGGCAACACCTGCGCGGTCGAGGACAGCGCCAGCGGCAGGCCCAGCGCGAGCGCCGCCTGCCAACTGAAACCCAGCGTCACGATGATCAGGCCCGTCAGAATCAACCCGGTCACGACGACCTGTGCGAGGCCAAGGCCAAAGATCGCGCGGCGCAGATCCCACAGCCGGCGCGGATGCAGTTCCAGCCCGACCAGAAAGAGCAGGAAGGCGATCCCGATTTCGGCAAAGGCCAGTTTCGATTCGCCGCCGCCGACCAGCCCCAGCCCGTGCGGCCCGACCAGCGCGCCCGCCAAAAGATAGCCCAGCACCGCACCCAGCCCGAGCCGGCGGAACGCCATGACGAATAATGTGGCGACGCCCAGCAGGATCGTCGCTTCGAACAACATGGTGCTGGTCGATCCGGCGGCGGCGGCGTCGGTCGCCGCGGCGAGCATCAACAGGGTCATGCCCGCACCGCCGCTTTTTCGAGCGCGATCGCAGCGGCATCGAACGGCAGCAGGATCGCACCCTGGCGCGCCGGATAGTCGCGCGCCGGTGCCAAAAGATCGAAGCCCGGCCAATCGGGCGTGTCGCCCGTGCCGCCGAACCAGTCCGCAATCGCATCGCGCGCCGCCCGAATGGCGTCCCGATCGCGGCCCGGCGCGTGGCGCGCCAGCAGCGTTGCCGCCGCCTGTCCCAGCGCGCAGGCTTCGACATGCATCCCGACGCCGGTCACGCGCCCGGCGGCATCGACATCAAGGTCGAGAATGATCCGGCTGCCGCACAGCGGCGCCCGCGCGCTGGCATGATAGCGCGCCTCTGGTCGCGGCAAATGTTCCGCGGTCGCGACGGCCAGCGCCAATATGTCGCGATTATAGAGCGGTGCGCTGCTCATTCGCCGGCCTTTGCCTCTGCCTCTCGCGCGGCGGCGCGGCGTTCGGCGATCACCTTGCTGAGCGCGCTGCTCGTCGCGCTCAATGCCGGATAGGTGCGGCTGTCGGTCACCCACGCCGGCCGCTGGGCATTGCCATAGCCGATGTCGTACAGCAGCGTGATCGCCATAAAGCCGATCGTCGCGATCAACAGCCCCTTGACCGCCCCGAACCCGGCACCCAGTCCCCGATCGAACCCGCCGACCAGCGACGCGCGGCTGCGATGTCCCATCGCGCGCCCGGCCCATTTGGTGACGATGAAAACCGAACCAAAGAGCAGGACGAACGCCAGCATCGCCGCGCCACCGCCATCGCCCATCCAGCCGCCGAGCAGGTCGGTCGCCAGCGGGTGAAAGAAACGCACCGCCGCAATCGCCAGAATCCAGGCGAGCAGGCTCGTCACCTCCTGCACCAGGCCGCGCGAAAAGCCGAGCAGCGCGCTGCCGCCGACAAGCGTCAGCACGATGATGTCCAGAGCCGTCAGACTTCCCATTTGCCGGTCGCTAGTCGCGCCCGAGCATCAGGTCAACGAGTTCGCCGAGGCGACCGAAACCCGTGACCGAAATCCCGCCGACCGGCTTCATCCCCCTTGGCCCCCAGCCGCGCGAAAAACCCAGCTTTGCCGCCTCGCGCAGCCGCAGCCCGTCGTGCGATACCTGTCGCACCTCGCCCGACAGCGACAATTCGCCGAATATGATCGCATCGGCGGGAACCGGCCGTTCGCTGAATGCCGAAATCAGCGCCGCCGCGACCGCGAGATCGGCCGCCGGATCGGTCAGGCGATAACCGCCCGCGATGTTCAGATAAACCTCCGCCGCCCCCATTTGCAGCCCGCAGCGCGCCTCCAGCACCGCCAGCACCATCGCCAGCCGCCCGCTGTCCCAGCCGACGACGGCGCGGCGCGGGGTCGCCCCGCTCGCCAACCGCACGGTCAGCGCCTGCACCTCGACCAGCACGGGCCGCGTCCCTTCGAGCGCGGGAAAGACGACCGATCCCGGCACGTCGCGGCTGCGATCGGTCAGGAACAGGCTGGACGGATTGGACACCTCGCCCAGCCCCTCTTCGCCCATCGCGAACACGCCGATTTCGTCCGTGCCGCCAAAGCGGTTCTTTACCGCGCGCAGGATGCGATATTGGTGGCTGCGTTCCCCCTCAAACGCCAGCACGGTATCGACCATATGTTCCAGCACGCGCGGCCCCGCGATCGTCCCGTCCTTGGTCACATGGCCGACCAGCACGATCGCGGCGCCGCTGTCCTTGGCATAGCGGATCAGTTCCTGCGCGCTGGCGCGGACCTGGCTGACCGTGCCGGGGGCGCTGTCGATCAGGTCGCTGTGCATCGTCTGGATCGAATCGATCACCACGAAATCGGCGGTCCGGCTGTCGAGCGTCGCGAGGATGTCGCGCACCGACGTCGCGCTGGCGAGCGCGACCGGCGCATCGCCCAGCCCCAGCCGCTGGGCGCGCAGCCGCACCTGCGCCGCCGCTTCCTCGCCGCTGATATAGACGACCGACCGGCCCGCCTTTGCCAGCCGCCCCGCCGCCTGTAACAACAGGGTCGATTTGCCGATCCCCGGATCGCCGCCGATCAGCGTCGCCGATCCCGCGACGAATCCGCCGCCGAGCGCACGGTCGAACTCCGTGATGCCGCACAGCATCCGTTCGGGCATCCTGCTTTCGGCATTCAGCGTTTCGAGCGCGATCGCGCGGCCGCCTTTGCTGAGGTCATGCTTGGCCGAAAAGGCGGTTTCGCCCGCTTCCTCGACCAAGCTGTTCCACTCGCCGCAATCGGCGCACTGCCCCTGCCAGCGATGGCTGGCCGATCCGCAATTCTGGCAGACATAGTGACGCTTTGCTTTGGCCATGACTGGCGCTTAGCGGGAACATATATGGAACACCAGCACTTTCCACATCCGTCATTGCGAGCGTAGCGAAGCAATCCAGAGCGGTTGCTGCTGGCTCTGGATTGCTTCGCTACGCTCGCAATGACGAGGAAAGGGCTCTAGGGCGAATCCAGCCCCGAATCACTCGTCCCAAAAGGAACGCCTGCGTCATGAAATTCTTTGCCGACACCGCCGAAATCGCCGACATTCAGGAACTGGCCGCGACCGGCCTGCTCGACGGCGTCACCACCAACCCGTCACTGATCGCCAAGTCGGGCCGCGATTTCAAGGAAGTGACCAAGGAAATCTGTGCGCTGACCACCGGCCCCGTATCAGCAGAGGTCGTCGCGCTGGATCATGCGACGATGATGAAGGAGGCCGAAATCCTGCGCAAGATCGCCGACAATGTCTGCATCAAGGTGCCGTTGACGATCGACGGGCTCAAGACCTGCAAGGCGCTGACCAGCGACGGCACGATGGTCAATGTCACCCTGTGTTTTTCCGCGGCGCAGGCGCTGCTCGCGGCAAAGGCCGGCGCGACCTTTGTCTCGCCTTTCGTGGGCCGCCACGACGACAATGGTTTCGACGGGATGCAGTTGATCGCCGACATCCGGCTGATCTATGACAATTATGCCTATGACACCGAAATCCTGGTCGCCAGCGTCCGCCACGGCATCCATGTGCTGGAAGCCGCAAAGATCGGCGCCGACGTGATGACCGCGCCGCCGTCGGTCATCAAGGGCCTGTTCAAGCATATCCTGACCGAAAAGGGCATCGAGGGTTTCCTCGCCGACTGGGCAAAGACCGGCCAGTCGATCTGATCCGCGCCGCCCTTGCGAGGAGCGATATGACGATGGGCGGTTGACGTAAACGTCAACCGCCCGCGATACTCGCCCGAAAGGGAGAGATTCGCGATGACCGACACCACCATCCTCACCACCCGGCGCGGCCATGTGCTGATCGTCACGATCAACCGCCCCGAAGCGCGCAACGCGGTCAACGCGGCGGTCCATGTCGGCATCGGCACCGCGCTCGAAACCGCCGAGAATGACCCGGAAATCCGCGCCGTGGTGATAACCGGCGCGGGTGACAAAAGCTTTTGCGCCGGGGCCGACCTGGTCGCGCTGTCGCGCGGCGAGAGCCTTCAGCCGACCGATCCCGCGCAGCAGGAATGGGGTTTCGCGGGCATGGTCGCCCATCCGATCTCGAAACCGATCATCGCCGCCGTCAATGGCGTCGCCTTTGGCGGGGGGTGCGAGATTGCGTTGATGAGCGACATCATCGTCGCCGCCGACCACGCCCAATTCGGCCTGCCCGAAGTGAAGGTCGGCCTGTTCGCGGCGGCGGGCGGCGCATTCCGCATCATACAGCAACTGCCGCGCAAGATCGCGATGGAGCATCTGTTGACCGGCGACCCGATCCCCGCCGCGCGCGCCGCCGAATTCGGACTGGTCAACCATGTCGTCCCGCTGGCCGACCTGTTGCCGTTCGCGCTGGCGATCGCCGACAAGATCGCGGGCAATGCGCCGCTGTCGGTGCAGGTGTCAAAGCGCGTCGCACTGGGCATCCAGGACGGGCGGATCGCGTCGGACGCCACCTATTGGGAGCATAATGTCCGCGAACGGGCAATGCTGATGCGCAGCGAGGACGCGCGCGAAGGGCCGCGCGCCTTTGCCGAAAAGCGCAAGCCCGAATGGAAGGCGCGCTGACGATGGGCATGACGGACCCCGAGCGGATTCCCGTCATCATCGGCGTCGGACAGGTCAACGACCGGCCCGACGATCCCGACAGGGGGCTCGATTCGCTGGAGCTGATGGTCGCGGCGCTGAACGTCGCGGCGGCGGACGCGGGCGTTCCCCTTGCCGACATCGACAGCCTGGCGATCGTCGATCAGATCAGTTTCCACAGCATGGGCAAGTTCCCCGAACCGCTGGCCGCCGCGATCGGGGCCAGCCCCGCCATCGCCTATCAATCGGCCGCGCCGCACGGCGACACGCCGGTCCGCCTGCTGAACGAGGCGGCGAACCGCATCGGCGCCGGCGACGTCAAACTGGCCGCCATCGTCGGCGCCGAGGCGCTGCGCACGGCGGCGGGCCGCGCCGCCAAGGCCGCGAGCGGTGAGGACAAAAGCTATAACGCGATCCGCAAGGTCGCGACCCGCCGCGAACCCGATTATGCGCAACGGCACGGCTTGGCCGCGCCGGTCGACGTCTATCCGCTATATGAAAATGCGACGCGCGCGGCATGGGGCCAAAGCCTGGAGGAGGCGCAGTTCGAAAGCGCCGAAATCTGGTCGCGCTTTTCCGAAGTCGCCGCCGCCAACGACGGCGCATGGATCCGCAAAGCCGCCTCGCCCGCCGACATATTGCGCATCGATGAACGCAACCGTCCGATCGCCTTTCCCTATTCCAAGCTGATGGTCGCCAATTCGTCGGTCAATCAGGGCGCGGGATTCCTGGTCGCCAGCCTGGCCGAGGCGCGGCGCCGCGGCATCGCCGAAGACCGCCTGATCCATGTCGGCATGGGCGCCGCCGCAAAGGAACCCGCCGGCATCCTCTACCGCGACCGGTATGACGGCAGCGTCAGCATGGAAATATCGATCACCCGCACGCTGGAATTGAACGGCATGACGGTGGACGATTTCGACTGCGTCGAACTTTACAGTTGCTTTCCCTGCGTGCCCAAGATGGCCCGGCGCATCCTGGGCTGGCCGTGGGATCGCCCCGCCAGCCTGTTCGGCGGGCTGACCTTTGGCGGCGGCCCGATCGCCAATTATATGAGCCATGCGATCGTATCGATGGTCGAAAAACTGCGGAGCGAGGGCCGCTATGGCTTTCTGTTCGCGAACGGCGGCTTTGCCACCGACAATCATTGCATCGTGCTGGGCCGCCAGCCGATCGCGGCGGCACATTTCCCCCAGGATTTCGACTATCAGGCCGAAGCCGAAGCGAAACGCGGGCCGCTGCCCCCATTGGCCGAAGATTATGCCGGACCCGCGACGATCGAAAGCTATACGGTCTTTTACGGCCGCGACGGCGCGCCAAAGGCCGGGGTGGTGGTGGCCCGGACGCCCGACAGCCGGCGGACGCTGGCGCATGTCGATGTCGGCGACGCGGCGATGCTGGCGTTCCTGACCGACGGCGCGGCGGAACCGGTCGGGACGCGCGGCGAGGTCGTGCGGCTGAACGAAGGATATGGCTGGCGGGCCATTTAGCGCCCCTCCCCCATCGTCACCCCGGACTGGGTCCGCGACCATAGCTGTTGGCCAAATGCAAAGACAGCGATGAGGCGCGGGTGCCCGCGCGGCATCTTACAGATGCACAGCTCAATCTCTCATGGGACGAAAAGATGAAAACTACTGGAAAACCCTCGCGCTGGCGGGGCCGCACACGCCTGACGACGGCGCCCGTCGCACGGCGTACGAAAGCATGAGCATCGCCGCGCTGGTCATCGCACTTCCGCTGGCGACGGGGCAACCGGCCGCACAGGCCATGTGGGGAAATCCCGGCCCGGAGGCGGCAAGCAGCCCGGCAACGGATTCCGTAACCGTCAGCACGGCGAGCGAAGCGGTCAAGGATTCTTCGCCCGGCACCCTCGAAACCGCCCCCCATGACACGATTGTCGTAACGGCGGAGCCCGGCGCGCCTCCGGGCGACCCGCTGCACGGAATCAACAGCCTGTCCTATTCCGCGGTCCAGTCGGTCGATAAGGCCATCACCGGGCCGGTCGCGCGCGCCTATAAACGGACCCTGCCAGGCCCCGCGCGAAGCGGGCTGCGCAACGTCCTGCGCAACCTTGGGGAGCCAGTCGTCTTTCTCAACTATCTGTTGCAGCTCAAGCCCGGCAAGAGCATCGAGACGCTTGGGCGCTTTACGATCAATTCGACGATCGGCGTGGCCGGGCTGTTCGACGTCGCCAAGCGAAAGCCCTTTCACCTGCCGTATCGGACCAACGGATTCGGTTACACGCTCGGCTATTATGGCGTAAAGCCGGGTCCCTATATGTATTTGCCGTTGATCGGCCCGACCACGCTTCGCGATCTTGGGGGGCGCCTGGTCGATCTGTCCGTGGTGCCGGTGGCGGTCGGCAAGCCGTTCACGAATCCCGCCTTCGCCATTCCGACGACGGCCATCCGCCTGATCGACGAACGCGCCGAAGCCGAAGATACGACGCGAAAGCTGATCGACGACGCAGCCGATCCATATGCGGCCGTCCGTGACGACTATCTGCGCACGCGCCAGGCCGAGATCGATGCGCTCAAGGGCATCGATCGTGACGAGAACCCACCTTCGACGAAATTATGATGGACGGGATGGGCGTCGTTGACCGCGGGTCCGGAAAATCGCCGCCCATCCCCCGGAAATTCTGCCGCGCCCGCCAGCGCCGGAAGCGGCGCGACGGAGCGCCGGGTCTGCTACCCGTCCGGGGTCATTGGCGCTCCATAAACGCCAGAATCGCCTCGGCCGCGCGTTCCGATGACGGGCGCCCCTGCAGGTCGAAGCTATAGCGGAACAGATATTCCTGCCGCGCGCGGATCGCCGATGTCAGGCGCGGCACGCCGTCGAGCGCGGCGACCAACTCGTCCATCGACGACACCACGTCGCCCATGCGCCAATGACGGAAATCCGGGTCTCCTTGCCACGGCAAACGCCGCGGATTGAGGAAGATGCAGGGCCGTGGACGCCGGATGAATTCATAAACCTGACTGCTCGCGTCGCCGAGATAGATGTCGGCGGCATCGGTGTAGGTCATGTCGAGACTGGCCGGACTGCCGGTGTCGATCAGCATATGGTCCTGCGCATATTCCTCGGGCCGCGGCCTGTGGTTCCGGCCGAGCCCAAACGGCGATAGCGAAGCCGTCGCCGGATTCTTGAACGGCAGGACATGCGGGGCGAAGATCAGATTATAACGGCCATCCTGCGCGAACCAGTCGAGAATCTGCGGCCCCATGCGATACCAGGAGGACAGCGCAGGCGAGGGATGCGGATTGTACAGGATCGTCGGCCGGTCCTTTGGAAACAGCCGCTTAGGCCTGGGCGTTGCGGCATCGAATTTGGGATGGCCGACGATCGCATAGCTCGCCTGTTCAAGCAGGTCGGCCTGTTCGAGCCGATCGCGGATTTTCTCACCCGACAGTAGCAGCAGATCGAACTTGCCGCTCGCCTTGTCGAAACCAATCTCCCTATCGCCCGCTGCGTGACGGGTATGCACAAGCTTCAGCGATTTCAGGCCGAACAGCGATCGCAGCAGCAGCGACGTCTTTTCAGGCACGACCAGCGCGTCGAGATTACGGAAGCGGTCGAGATTGCGGTGCAGCGTCGAAACAATATCGACCGGAAGCGATCGGCCGCTGGCGCGGCTTGCCAGACTCGCCCATGCGGACGGAGGACGGAGGGGGACGATCTCTGGCGCGGGTCCGGCGCGGCCACGGACGAGCCGCCGGACCTCCGTCTCGCATCCGGCGGACACGAGGACCGACACCCGCGCGCCCGCCGCCTGCCGCGCCAGTTCGAGCGCGACCGGCAGGGCGTGGGCGACCTGGTCGCTGCCCTGATGGCTGAAGAGAAATCCGATCCGCATCGCGCTCACCGATGGAACTGGCGCCAGTCGAGCGCCGGCCAGCCCCGCTGGGCTGCGATCGCGAGCAATCGGGTCGAAGGATCCACGGCAATCGCTTTGTCCGCATATTCAAAGGTCGGCAGGATGGTGAGCGTGCGGTCCAGATCGAAGACCGACAGCGCCATCAGACGCGGCCCAGGTGCCATGGGACCAATTCCTTTCGTCGTTTTAAGTCGCCGCCCGGCCATGCGGGCGGCGACTGAGGCGGCAGAGCGGCACCGGCGCGGCGCCGCCCTACCCTCATCGGCGCGTTCAGAAACTATAGGTGATCCCGAAAATTCCCTGCGGACTTGTCTTTTTATAGACGATCGGGCTGTTCTTCGGGTCGCCCATCAAGGTCGACACGCCGCCCATTGCCACCACGCCGATCCGATCGGTAATGCGATAGATTGCGAGCAATTCGGCCTTTGCATCGACCAGCCCGCTGCCTGCGCTATACTGGCGAAGTCCCGACGCCGCCGACTGTGTCGCGGTGACGCCGAAATAGCGATTATTATGCTTTCGGTTCGCCCAGGTCGTGCCGATCGACGGCATCAGCATCAATTTCTCGCTGGCCATGATCGGATAGGCGAGGCTGGCATCCGCCAGAACGCCCTCGGTGCTACCCGAGATGACTTTCATGACGCCGACCGTGGCCTGGAAGCCCTTCTGACGGACCCTCACAAAGCCGCGACCGCCGAGGCCGGTCGACAGCTTGCCGATTCCGATGGGCACGTCCTTGCTTTTGTAACCATCGGCCATCATGAATCCGGCCCCCACGGTAACGGCTTCGGATTCATAGAAATTGGCGCCGATGCCGTCGCGATAATTGGCGAAGAAACGGCCCTGTTTAAGATCGAGGTATGGGAGCGGCTGGAATGCAAAATCGTCGTCTCCCCGATATTTCGGCGCATACATCCCGCCGACACCGATAATGAACTGGTTGCCGTTGCCATGACCACTCGGGCCGCCCGGAACACCAGGGCCTCCGTGGCCGCCCCCCCGATCGGCTCCGCGGCGCGCATCGCTGCCGCGCGGGCTGTCACCCTCGTCGGGCGGCCCCTGCATCGCAAGCGTCATGGGATCGGTTTGCGCCTGGACCTCAACGGGCGCCATCGCAAGAGGAAGCATGGCGAACAGAAACGCCTGGCGCGCCCGCGGTGTCGGAAATTGCAGCATATTGTCCTTTTCTATGTTGGGCAGGGTCGGGGTGATCGATGGTCCGGACGCCGGGCCCGGGGATGGAGGGGGGGAACCCGGCGTCCGGTGTCCGGCACGGCGGCGGAGCATATTGCCGACGCGTGCTCGGAATCTGTTTCGGTGACGATGCGGCGCCAGAAGCGCGTCGATCATTTCCATCTGCCGCCGGTCGAAGCCCAGCCGGTCGAGCCGTTCACGCTCGCGGCCGGTCGGAACGACCCCAAAGACCCGGCTGAGGATCGCGTAGCGCCGCAAAGCTTCGAGCCTGGCATTGGCCAGCGGCAGCGACGTGGCACTGTCGCCGAATATCCAGCAGATAAGGCGGTTCTTTTTCATCAGGCTCGACAGGGGGTCGTCCAGCGACAGGGCGATCACTTGCCGTTCCAGCGCGGCGATCTCGTGGGACATCAATCCATTCTCCTTTCCCCTGAGATGCCGGGGGCCGGAGCGTTCCTCACAAGAAAATCGGAAATCGACGGAAGGCCGCACAGATGGCCCAAAACGCTTGCGCTTCCTGATCGGGCAAGGCGAAGGTCCCGCGACGGATGCGCGGGACGCCGCGTGGCGTCGTGCGGTCAGCCCCGCTCAAAAAAAAGCGCGCGGCGGTTAGTGGGCGGCGCTCCGCGAAAGTGGCGGCCGGAATCCTAGCGCGCCGTCATGACCCACTTGTCGTCGATTTTCCGGATGACGACGTCCAGCGCCGGACTGAGCCGCTCAAGCTGAGCGACGCCGGTGCCGTCGAGGATGATGGTGCCGGAAAAGGGACGCGCGCCGACCGCGGGCGTCACTTCGATCCGAATGCCCAATGTCCGGCCTATATCTTCGGCGACCTGCGACAGCGGAGCCAATGAATAGACGAGCGAACCGCTTTTCCACGAACCGACGGCCTGGGTCGGAACATCCTCGACTTGGATGCGCGCCTCTCCGTTCCGGTCGACGAGCGCCTCGCCAGCGTCCAGCGCAACGGCCGCGGGACCGGGATTATAAACGACCTTTCCTTCGGCAACGGCAACGCGCACTTCCCCGGCCGCATGGACGACGTTGAAGATCGTTCCGGCATCCTCGACGATATTGTCGCCGACCACCAGACGAAAGGGGTTGGCCTCGTCGTGCCGCACCTTGAAATAGGCCTCACCCGACGCCAGCGATGCGAAGCGCGGATTCTTGCGATCAAAGGTCATGCGCGTCCCGCCATTCAGCGTCACTTCGGTCGTCGCATCGAGCGCAATGACCTGCCGCTCACCAAGGGCGGTGACAACCTCATATCGGTCCGATCCGGTTGCCGGGAACAGCAGCACCGCCAGCATGATGGACGCCGCCATCGCGCCGCCGGCACCCCATGTCAGCCAGCGGCGACCGGACGCCGTCGCGCCGGAGACTTGCTTCTCTCCCATGCCGTCGTCACCGCGATCGTCGTTGGCGCCTTCGCGGACGACCACATGCGGCAACAGGGGATCGAGCGAGTGATCGGTCGCCTCGACTTCGTCATAGGCGGCGGCGTGACGCGGGTCTTGGGCCAGCCATTCGGCGAAGGCTTCCCATGTTTCGTCGTCGCCGTCGCGCAGCCGGATATGCCACTTGATGGCGCGCGCGCGAAGACTCTCCTGTGGTTCATATGGCATGGCGGTTTCTTTCCCCTGTGAGATGCCGCCGGTCCAAGCGATCCTCATTCCATCGAAGCCGCGCGGACGCTATCGCCTCATACGCCCGCGCAAGATGCTTCTCCACCGCGCTGACGCTGATGCCGAGCCCCTCGGCAATCTGGCGTTGCGGTTCGCCTTCGATACGGAAGCGGCGAAAAATCACCCGGCTCCGTTCCGGCATATCGTCCAGTACGCGTTGCAGCGTCGCCAGTTGCTCACGCGCGATGAGTTCGGTTTCGATCGATGGGCGGTCGTCGACCTCCCCGGCATCGCCGCCATGAACCCCGACCCAATCCTCCTCGCGCCGCGAACGGCGACCGGCAGCGCGGCGATGCATCAGAAAATGATTGTTGGCCATGCTGTACAGATAGGCGCGCGGTTGCGCGACCGGCCCCAGCTTCTCGGCCAGCAGTTTCAGGTGAACGTCCTGCAGAATATCTTCGGCCTCGTCGCGTTCGGCCCCGCGCGACAGGAGGAAGCGCGCAAGCGCCGGGCGAAGGTCGCCGAACAATTGTACCAGGCCGCCTTCGGTCATCATGTGCATCGCACCTTCGATGGCTCAAGAGGCAATATCAAGGACAGCTCCAGAAAAGCGCAGGAGAAACGGTGCATCATCGCCCGGCCATCCCCGCAACGACGGGTCGGGCCTATCCTTGTCTTTCCGTCCGCGCAACTCATCCGGGCGGCCCTCACCCCAGGGGGAAACCGGCGCACGACAGCATCCCAATCAGCCATGCTCGTCACCGCTCACCCATGGTGCATCCGGCCTTTTCGGCGAAACAGGCCCCGCACCCGCTGCTTGGCGTCGTCCACAAAGCTGAAGATCACCGGCACGACCAGCAGGCTCAGCAAGGTCGACATCAGCAATCCGCCGATCACTGCGGTTGCCATCGGTCGGCGGAAGCTGGCGTCGGCGCCGAAACCGAACGCGATCGGCACCATGCCCGCAATCATCGCAACCGTCGTCATGATGATCGGGCGCGCCCTTTTCCGGCACGCATCGATCAAGGCGTCGTAACGCGACAGGCCGCGCTCGGTGATGCCGAGTATGGCATATTCGACCAGCAGGATGCTGTTTTTCGCGACAATCCCCATCAGCATCACCAGACCGATCATGGCTGGCATCACCAGGGCGTTCCCGCTGAGCAACAGGGCGATAAAGGCGCCCCCGATCGACAGCGGCAGGGCAAACAGGATGGTGACGGGCTGGAAGAAATCCTTGAACAGCAACACGAGCACGGCATAAATGCACAGGACTCCAGCGGCGAGCGCGGCGACGAATCCGATCGCCAGTTCCTCGCCGATTTCGGCGCTGCCATCGGGGATCAGCGATACGCTGGACGGCATCGACTGGATCGCGGGCAGCGCATCGATGCGGGTCAGCGCATCGCCGACCGCCATTCCGCCCAGGTCGGCGCTGACCGTAATGACGCGCGACCGGTCGTATCGGTTGATCTGCGACAACCCGCTTTCGACCGAAATCGTAGCGACGCTGCCCAGCGGGATCAGCCCGTCGCGACCGCGAACGCGCAGATTGGCAAGGATCGACAGATCCGACCGTGCCTCGCCCGCGATCCGCGTCTTGATAAAGACCTGACGATTGTCGAGGTTGAGCCGCGCCACTTTGGCGTCGAAATCGCCGTTGGTCGCCACCCGCACCACGTCGCCGATCTCCTGCGCCGTGACGCCAAGTTCCGCCGCGCGCTGGAGATCGGGTCTGATGACGATCTCCTGACGCTCCAGGCTGGCCGAGGACTTGATATTGGCCAGGGTGCCGATCCCGCGCATCCCGCGTTCCAGCGCCTGCGCCGTCTGTTGAAGCGCCGCACTGTCCTCACCCGCCAGATTGAGTTCCAGATTCTCGCTGCCAAAGTCGCCGACATTGAAACGCGCACCCGGAATCCCGCGCAGCCGATCGCGCACCACGCCCTCGATTTCCGACTTGGTCGGGCGTGCGCCGCGCTCGTCGAGGGTCAGCGACATTTGGGCCGTACGCACCTCTCCGACCGCTTCCTGATCGCCCTGCCCGATGGCCGTGAAAATATTTTTCATTCCCTCGACATCCTGCAACGCCACGCGGACCTCCTCGGCAACGCTTTTGGTCGTTGCCAGGGCGGTGCCGGGCGGCAGCTCAATCGACATTTCGGTCAGGCTGCGGTCGTCGGCGGGGAGGAAGCCCGACGGGATCAGGGGCAACAGCGCCAGCGACCCCGCCAGAAAGGCCATCGTCGCCGCCAGCGTCGTCTTCGGGTGATCGAGCGTCCAGTGGATGGCAGCCAGATAACGCTGCATCACCGGTCCCTCGGCGGGTTCGGGGTGGAGATTATCCTTCAGGAAATAAGCCGCCATCATCGGCGTCAGCAGGCGCGCCACCAGCAACGACGCCAGCACCGCGATCACCGCCGTCCAGCCAAAGGGCCGGAAGAAGAGGCCCGCGAATCCGGACATCATCGCGGTCGGCAGGAATACGACGACAAGGCTCAGGGTCGTCGCGATGACCGCCTTCGCGATCTCGTCCACCGCCTCCTCCGTCGCGGCCAGGATCGGCTTGCCCATCCGCCGGTGGCGCTCGATATTCTCGATCTCGACGATCGCGTCATCGACCAATATCCCGACGACGACCGCCATGGCGAGCAGCGTCAGCGTGTTCAGCGTGAAGCCGAAATATTGCATCGCCGCAAAGGTCGGCAGGATCGACAGCGGCAGCGCGGTGGCGGCGATCAACGTCGCCCGCCAGTCGCGCAGGAACAGCCAGACCACAAGGATCGACAGGATCGCGCCCTCATAGAGCATCGCCATCGAGCCTTCATATTGCTCCACGGTATAATCGACCGATCCGCCGACCTGTGTGAACGTCAGCCCCGGCGTCGCCTTGCGCAACTCTTCCAGCTTTTCGCGGACACCGTCGGCGACTCCGACTTCGCTCGCGCCCTTGGACCTGAAAATCTGGAACGCGACGACCGATCGCCCGTCGAGCAGCGCCGCCTCGGTCGGATCGGCCGCTCCGTCGCGCACGGTCGCCACCTGGTCGAGCCGAACCCGGCGTCCGTCGGCGAGCACGATCGGCAGGCTCGCCAGTTCCGATGCTTCCGGAACGATCGCGACGGTCCGGATCGATTGCTCGGCAGCGCCAAGCTGGCCCCGGCCACCGGACGATTGCTGCTGTGCGCGGCGGATCGCGCTCGACACGTCGCTCGCCGTCGCGCCGACCGCCGCCAGCTTGACGGGGTCGACGACAATATCGACCTCGCGCCGCACGCCGCCGACGCGCTCGAACTTGCCCACGCCCGGAACCGACCGCACGCGCTTGCCGATCATGTCGTCGACGAACCAGGAAAGCTCGACCTCATCCATCCGCGAGGATTCGATCGCCACCACCAATATGGGCTCAAGGGTAAAATTGACCGAGGTAATCACGGGTGCCAGCAGGTCGGGCGGCAGATTGGACCGGATCGAATCCACCGCGTCCTTGGTCCTGATCTGCGCATCCGACAGCGCGGTTTCCAGACTGAAGGAGGCGTTGATCTGCACGACGCCCTCGTTCACCGCCGTCGACATGTGCTGCAGCCCGTCGATCGCCGCGACTGCGTCTTCCAGCCGCCGCGCGACTTCCGTCTCCAGTTGTGATGGCGTCGCGCCGGGGAGCACCGCGACGATCGACACCGCGGGCAACGCCACGTCGGGCAAATCCTGCACCGCGATCTTGGAAAAGCCGTAAATCCCCGCGATCGACAGCAGGAAGAACAGCAGGATGGACGGGATGGGATTGCGGATCGACCAGGTGGCAAAGTTCACGGGCGCGCCTTTCCTGCCAGAGCAACCGCGACCGGATCACCATCCTTCAGAAAGGCCGCGCCCCGCTGCACCACCCGCTCGGCGCCCGTCAGGCCGCGTTCGATCTCGATCAGACCGCCGTTGCGACGGCCTGTCTTAACAGCCCGCAGGACGACCTTCGCCGTCTTGCCCGATCCCGGTGCCAGAATGACGAAACTCCGTCCGTCGCGGATGACGACGCATTCGGCCGGCACGACCAGCGCCGGCGACTCCCCGACCTCGACGGCGCCGCTGACGTACATTCCGGCCCGCGCGGTGCTGCCCGCCAAAATATCGGCATAGATCACGGCCAGTCGCGACGTGTCGGTCAGCGCCGGCGCCACCTGCCGAACGCGGGCCCGGGCCGTACTGCCGTCGGGAAGCGTCAGACGGACGGTCTGCTCCTTCCGCAATGACGACAACTGACCGGCGGTCATCTCGCCGCGCCATTCGAGCCGGTTCTGCCGGATCATCCGGAACAATTCCTGCCCGGCCGGGACGACGGCGCCGAGCGTCGCCGTCCGCGCGCTGATCACCCCATCATCGGGCGCGACGATCGCGGTATAGCGCAGTTCGAGGCGCTTGGCAGCCAGGAGCGCGGCCGCCGTCCTGGCCTCGGTTGCGGATTGCAGCGCCTCTTGGTCGCTGATACCGCCGACTTTTTGAAGCCCCCGCGCCCGCGCATCGTTGGCGGCCGCCTGAATCTGGCGCGCGACGAGTTGGGCCTCCTGGGCACGAAGCAGGGCCGGGTTCAGGGTCGCCAGCACCTGTCCGCGCCGGACCTGATCGCCGACATTCGCCCGGACATCGATCAACTGATAGCTGCCCACCTGCGTCCCGATGCTGGCCTCCTGCCACGCCGCGATCACGCCTTGCGCGCTCAGGCTGTCCGCCCAGTTGATGCGGCGGGGCGTGGCGACGGTCACCGTCAGCGCGGCGGACGCATCGGCATCGCCCTTTTGCTCAGCATCCCCGCCCCACAATATGTAAAGGCCGAGACCCAGCACGAGGAGCAGGAAAATGATCCCGCCAATACAGCCGCGGTTGCCCATCGGGGGAATGTGGTTCTCGCGCGATTTCGCACCGGTTTCCACCGCGTCACTCATTGTCCATCAATCCCATAGCTTTGGCCCGCTTGCGGTGCCGATCCCGCGGCATTTTCGGCGCCTTCCTGATAGGCGGCAGGTCCGCTGCGGCGGACCAGCGACACCCAGGCCCGCGCCCGGTCGGCAGACGCGGTGACCAGATTTTCCCGTGCCGCGTTGAACTGCCGCCTGGTTTCCTCCAGTTCGAATTGCGCGATCGCGCCGGCTTGCCAGCGTGCAAGGTTCGCGCGCAGTGCATATTCCGATGCGGCCAACGCCGCCGCGGCAGCCTCGATCCGCGCCTCGGCCGATTGGCGGGCGACAAGCCCGTCCTCGATGTCGCGGATCGCCACCCGAACGACGCCGATCAACTGCGCCGCCGCCTCGCGATAGACAGCTTCGGCAAGGCGGACCTTGGCCTTGCCAGCCCCGCCGTCAAAGATCGGGACGGCCAGCCCCGCCCCGGCCGAGCCGCTGACATAGGAACTGCTCGAACCGAGCGCGCGGATCCATTGCCCCGTCAATACGCCCAGCAGGTCGATGCGCGGCAGGCGTTCGGCCTTGGCTACCGCGACCTCAGACCAGCGCGCCATCGCTTCGCCCTCTGCCGCGACGACGGCAGGGTGATTGCGCAACACGGTGGCGGGAAGCGCGATCGTGAACGGCGGCGAGACGGGCATCGGCGCGGCCGACAAGCCGCCATCGCCCGGCGACGTCTCCTCTGCTGCGGGTGCCACGGGCATCAGGAGCGCGCGAATCCCACCCGCCTCGACGCCGGTCAGCGCAACAAGCGCGTTGACGATCCGGGTGCAGCCTTCCGCTTGCGCAATCCGGTCGATGCGCGCAGCGGCAAGATTGCCTTCGGCCGCCGCCACGGCGAACGGCGCAATGCTTCCGAGCGCCAGCCGGCCCCGGCCTATCCTGAGTTCGGTCTCGCGCGACATGATGTCGCGGTCGCGAATTTCCAGAATCGCATGGCACCCGCGAAGCGCGATCGCGGCGTCGGCAATATCGCTGACAATCGACAATCGCGCCGCTTCCGTATCGGCGGTACGCGCCGTCAATCGACGTCTGGCTGCATCGGACCTGGCGCGAACCCGGCCCCAAAGGTCGATTTCCCAGGACAGCCGCGTGCCGCCTGACAGGGAGGTCTGGCCAATCCTGCTGCCACCCGGTCCCGTGCGATCGCGCGAATAGGTAGCGTTCGCGTTCAGACCGACGTTCGGAACCTTCTGGGCATTTTCGACCGACAGCGCCGTGCGCGCCTGGTCCATTCGGGCAGCGGCCTCGGCGAGCGTCGGATTGTCGCGCAAGCCCGCACCGACAAGCTCGTCGATCGCGGGGTCGTGAAGCAGGCGCCACCAGCCGTCCCGGTCGACCTGCGAGGGGGCGTCTGCGCGCGCGTCGCTCCAATTTGCGGGAAGCCCTAGCTCGGGCCGCGGATAGGCTGGCTGAACAGCGCACGCGCCCAGCAGCGAGAATGATCCCAATGCGATCGCGAGGGGAAATATCTTCATATGTGATCTGGTCGCTCGATCGGGGATTGATGATGGCGCCGCGCGGAAAACCGGCCGCCCGTCACGAGAAGAAGGACCGCTCCGCAAACGCAGGTCGTTCAGGCTCGATGAAGTCAGGCACCACTAGAATCTCCTTCACCGATGAGATGCCGGCGGTGCCCTTTGTCCTCACAAGAATTTTTTAAAACTGCGCCGCAGCCGCTATCGGCCGGCCAAAGGGTGCGACCGGATCGTTCGGGATCTGCCGACGCGCCCGGCCGCGGTTCTAGAGTGCCGGTTTTGACGGAATCAAAACCGGCACTCTAGGTTGTTGTTTTTCCGTGATTTCCAAGCCGCGAAATGTTCCATTTCACAAGAAACCACTCTAGAAACGGACGTCCAGTCCGACGCGGACGGTGCGCGGGCGCAGCGGGGTCATCTGGTTCCGCAATTGCACGCCGAACGGGTTGCCGAACGCAAAGCTGTTGCCGCGCATGTCGCCGATGTTCGAGACGTCGAGCGATAGCCCCCAGTGCCCAAAGCCGACCCGCGTCCCGACGTCGACCACCATATAATCGCCCTGCGATATGTTAAGGAGCGGGCCCACGCCCAAATCCGATCTGCCGACATAGCGCAACGAGCTGTCGCCGGTCAGAGAGACGCCGCGGGCAAGGTCGAAACGCCATTCCGCCGCCAGACGCGCGCCATTTTCGGCGATATTGGGCAGGCTGCTGCGTTCCGGAATGTCGAACGGCGGCGGCATGCCATAGAGAAAGCTGCCGTTGAAAAATCCCGTCGCCGACAGCGCAAGTTCCGGCGACACCCGCCACCGGATTTCACCGTCGAGGCCCATGATCCGGCCGTTTCCGATATTCGCCGTATAGGGCAGGCCGTCCGCGCCGATCAGGTCGGCCTGGATGTTGCTCCAATCGACGCCGAACAGGGCCGCCCGCAGCGACAGCCCCTCGCTATCCTTCCGCTTCCATCGGATGCCCAGTTCGGCCTGGCCCAGTTCGTCGCTCTGGAATTCCTGTCCGACGGGCGTCCCGTCACCGTGCGGCGCGAACGCGAAACCGCCAGCCCGCACGCCCTCCTGATAATTTGCATAGAGCGACACGCGATCGCTGACCTGCCAGTTGACCGCCACGGTTGGAACGAAACTGATGCGGGTCCTCGATGATGCCGAAATCGCGTCGGGATCATCGAGCAGCCGGCCCGCGCTGCGCGAAGCCGACAGCCTCATGCCAAAGGTCAGCTCAATCGCCTTAAAAATCGGAAGCGACACCTGCCCAAAGACCGATCCCTCCACCTGACGATTGCGGATACCGGCAATTCTTTCTGGCGCGGTGGGGGCGCCCACGCTGCGCGTCAGTCCGCTGATATTATAGACGCCCGCCAGGCCAACGACCCACGGGCTTCGTACGCCGCCGCCCGATAGCCGCGTCTCGTGCGAATAAAAGGTGATGTCGGTCCGCTCTTCAAAGCGTCGCGGCGCCGAGGTGCCGTCGGACCCCGTTGCATCGAATACCGAGGTCAGGTCATGCCAGACCACCGCGCTCGCCGAAACAAGTTCGGTCGCGCCGATGGGCCGGCGGGCGGTCAGAAAGGCCATGCGATATTCGTTGCGGAACGGCTGTGCCAGCACATTGTTGCGAACCAGCGGCGGGTCGCCGCGCAGGACATATTGCCCGTCGCGAATGCTGATGCGCTGAAACACGCCGCCGACGTCCACTGTCCAGCCGCCCACATCCTCGATGCGCCAGGTCAGCCGCTGACCGAACACCTTGGTACGATTGATGTCGCGCAGATCGCGCGACGGGTCGTCGATATAGCCGGGATCGCGCTTGCCATAGGCGACCAGACGGATCGCCATATCGTCCTTCCGCAACGGCAGGTTCACCATGATCGCCGCATCCCCGCCAATGGCACCGAAACGCGTCGCACTGAGCCCCGTAGAGGCGGTCGCCGATGCCGCAGTCGGGTCGGGCGGATTGGGAACCAGACGGACGATGCCGCCCAGCGCACCCGCGCCATAGAGCGTGCCTTGCGGGCCGGCCAACACCTCGACGCGCTCCATGTCGTACAGGCTCAGGTCGGGATCCGGGGCGCTGTAATTCAGCCGCGCTTCGCCCAGATATTGCCCGACGGTCGCCTGGGTGGGGCCGGTGAAACTGCTGTCGGCGATGCCCCGGACATAGATTTTGTTCCGGCCGCGTCCCAGATTGGTCGAACTGAGCGCGGGGATCGCATCGATGAGCATCGCGGTCCCGTCACCCGGCGCGCGCGCCTGTTGGCCAAGGTCGCTCTCGATGATCCGCGCCGAACCGGGATAGTGATCGAGCAGCATATTCTGCTTGCTGGCCGTGACCACAATATCGACCGGGATGGGTGGCTTGGGCGCCGCGCTTGACGGCGGCTTCGGCCGCTCGGGCGGCTTGGCCCTTGTCCGCTGCGCCACGATGCGGATCGTCGTCCGGTCGTAAAAATGCGCCTCTGCTCCTGTACCGCGAAGCGCGCGATCGATCGCCTCGCGCAGCGAAAGATCGCCTCTGACGCCGGGCGAACGGCGACGGGCAACGCCCGGATCGGTCACGGTGATGGTGACGCCAGCCTGCGCGCCGAGGCTCCCCACGACCTCGCCAACGGAGCCGGGCCGGACATCAAAGGATCGGGCGTCGGCCACCTCGGCAATGCCAAAGCAGCCGACCAGCGCCACGAACGCCGCGCCGCGGCTATGGGCGAACATTATGGGTGGGCCTCATCGTCCAGTCTGTTGAGCATGATGCGCCGGGCAGGCACGCCCGCGCAACACGAGTTCCACAGTTGACGATATTGACGCGAAGCTCAAGTCCGAATGAGCGCGAAGGTGGTTAAGGAAGATGTCGAACAGGTGACAACCTCTCTCGACAAACTCAGCACCTGATCCCGAGCTGTCGATGATCACAGTCTCTTCGATTAACGAAGCTATTCGTGCCAAGGCTGGCGCGGCACACCTCCACTAAACCACGCATTTCTGCGGAGGTTATGGCGCGCCCGGCAGGATTCGAACCTGCGACCACCCGCTTAGAAGGCGGGTGCTCTATCCAGCTGAGCTACGGGCGCGCGGCGCTGGTGCGTGTCGGGGCGAATAGCGCGGTTTGCCTATGCTGCAAAGCGCGTTAAGTAGCGGCTGCATGTCAGACTCTTCTTCCCCGACGAACAGGCCGGTCGCGGTCAGCGCCGCCAGCGTGCGCCACTTCCTTTATTATGATCTGCTGATGGCCGCCTTCGTCGCGATATTGCTGTTGTCGAACATCATCGGTGCATCGAAACCAAGCTATATCGCCTTGCCCGATGGCACCCAATGGGCGTTCGGCGCGGGAGTCCTGTTTTTCCCGATCAGCTACATCATCGGCGACGTGCTGACCGAGGTCTATGGTTATGCCCGCGCCCGGCGCGTCATCTGGACGGGATTCGCCGCGCTCGCCTTCATGGCCTTCATGGCGTGGATCGTCGTCGCCCTGCCGCCCGCCGACGGCTGGCCCGGACAGGCGAGCTATGAATTCGTCTTCGGCAATAGCTGGCGCATCGTCATCGCATCGATGACCGCCTTTTGCGTCGGCGAATTTGCCAATTCCTATGTGCTGGCGCGCATGAAACTGTGGACCGGCGGCAAGAAATTATGGGCGCGGACGATCGGGTCGACAATTGTCGGTCAGGGTCTCGACAGCCTGATTTTCTATCCGCTCGCCTTTTACGGCCTCGCCGGCTGGCCGCCCGAACAGCTTTACGAAGTTGTGCTGTCGCAATGGCTGATCAAGACGCTGTGGGAAGCGGCGCTGACCCCGGTCACCTATATCGTGGTCGGCGCGTTGAAGCGGCGCGAGGGCGTCGATGTGTTCGACGAGGACACCGATTTCAGCCCGTTCAAGGCAAGGGTCTAGACCGGCGCGATGATCGAGACCTCCGCCGCCTATCAGCAGATCAAACTGTGGCTGATCGACGGCACCGGGCTCGGCAAGGACGCGCTTCACATCTATGCCGGGCTGGCCGTTTTCCTGATCGTACGCGGCCTGTGGAGCTGGCGCCGCCCGGGTCTCGCCGCGTGGATCGCGACGCTGCTTGTCGCGTGCGCAGCCGAATGGATCGACCTGCAGGGCGAGGCGCTGCGCGGCCGGCTGACGCCCGATGCCGCGCACTGGCACGACATCTGGAATAGCATGTTCTGGCCGACGATATTGGCGCTGATCGACGGCTGGCGCCGCCGCAAGGCGTCAGGCGAGGACGCCGAGCGCCGCCTCGAACAGCCGTAGCCCGTCGGTGCCGCCATGCGCGCGGTCGATCGCGCGTTCGGGGTGCGGCATCATGCCCAGCACATTGCCCGCGTCGTTCAGCACCCCGGCAATGCCGCGCGCCGATCCGTTGACGGGATCGGCATAGCGGAACGCGACGCGCCCCTCGCCCTCGATCCGGTCCAGCGTCGCCGCGTCGGCGAAATAATTGCCGTCATGATGCGCCACCGGGATGTCGATCGTCTCGCCCGCGCGATAGGCGGCGGTGAACAGCGACTGGCTGTTTTCGACCGTAAGCGGCACGGTGCGGCAGACAAAATTCAGCCCCGCGTTGCGCATCAGCGCGCCGGGCAGCAACTGCGCCTCGGTCAGCACCTGGAATCCGTTGCACACGCCCAGGACGGGCACGCCGCGGCCCGCCGCGTCGGCAACGCTGCGCAGGATCGGCGACCGCGCTGCCATCGCGCCCGAACGCAGATAGTCGCCATAGGAAAAGCCGCCGGGCAAGGTGATGAAGTCGGTGCCGTCCGGCAGTTCGGTGTCGCGGTGCCACACCATGGCGGGCATGGTCCCGGTGACCCGTTCGATCGCGACGGCCATGTCGCGATCGCAGTTGGAGCCCGGAAAGACGATGACGGCGGTCTTCATGGCTCGCTATCCCTTCAGGCGCGTTCGATGCGATAATTTTCGATCACCGTGTTGGCGAGCAGCTTGGCGCACATGGCGTCCAGATCCGCATCGGCAATATCGTCGGCGACGTCGAGTTCGATAAAGCGGCCCGCGCGCACATCGGCGACGCCCGTAAAGCCCAGCCCTTCCAGCGCATGGTGGATCGCCTTGCCCTGCGGATCGAGAACCCCGGGCTTGAGCGTCACATAGACATTCACTTTCATGGGGGCGGACCTTTGCAAGACATAGGGGAAAGATGGGCGCGCCTATGCCCGCGAATCAACTTGGGGGCAAGGGGCGGCGGGCGGCGCGGACGGCGAAAATAAAGCCTGTTCGGATTGCGAACCAGTCGCATCTTTCCTGTTGCGAATCCGTCGCACTATCCCTACATCAATCTTGTTGAGAAGGATTCGCACATGGTCGTCTGTGTCTGCAACGCAATAAGGGAAAGTCAACTGCGCGATGTCGCGCGCGATGGCCAATTGCGGTGCGCCAAGGCGGCCTATGCGCAATTGGGTCGCAAACCCAAATGCGGACAATGCCTGCCTTTCGCTCGCAATATCATCAGCGACGTCGCCACGACCGCCTGATTTTTCTTGGTTTTCCGCCATTTTTTGCCTTGGCCCGATGGGGCCGGGGCGCTTATAATGCGCGCATCCCATTCCAAGATAAAATGACAGGACTGACAGCATGAAGGGCGACGAAAAGGTCATCGATTTTCTGAACGAGGCGCTCAAGAATGAGCTGACCGCGATCAACCAATATTGGCTGCATTATCGGATGCTCGACAATTGGGGCGTCGCGCGGCTCGCGCATTTCGAACGCGAAGAATCGATCGACGAAATGAAACATGCCGACAAGCTGGCCGATCGCATTCTCTTTCTGGGCGGCCTGCCCAATTTCCAGATGCTCGGGCGCCTGCGCGTCGGCGAAACGGTCGAGGAAATCCTGAAGGCCGATCTGGCGCTGGAGGAAGAGGCGATCCCCTTGCTCAAGGATGCGATCGCCCATTCCGAAAGCGTGCGCGACTATGTCAGCCGCGACCTGTTCGCCGACATTCTCGAAAGCGAGGAACATCATGTCGACGAACTGGAAAAGCAGTTCGAGATGATCGAGCGCATGGGTCTCCAAAATTATGTGCAGCTCCAGTCGAAGCCCGTCAGCGACGAGTGATTCGGCACAGCGGGCCAAAAGCCCGGCCTAAACCATTGATACAAGGGGCGCTTTCGGGCGCCTCTTTTTTCGCTTGTATTTGCGACTAATTCTCAATAGCACGGTCGGGCAGTCCCCTCTTGCCGGCCGCTGCAACTTGAAGTTGCACTTCAAGGCGGCCGGCATCTTTTTCAAAAATGGGACGGACGGACTGCATGGGCCGGGAGAGACGAACCTGATGCAAGGCAGCACGCTGATCCGCCAATTGACGCAACAACCGCTGGTGCGCGACCTGTCGGTCGAAGCGGCGCAGGCGGTGCTGGCGCTGCGCTATTGCATCCTCTGCCGCCGCAGCGAACGCGACCCGATGCCCGAACTCGAACGACGCTGGGGCAATATTCTCGCGGCGCGCCGTTACCGCCTGGTGGTCGAGGCGATCGGCCATGTCTGGCCCGATCCGTTCGCGGTCGCCCCGCCCTGTTGCCCGCGCGTCAGTTTCGACGAGGCGCTGCTCGCCGCGATCGTCGGCGCCGCCGCCCACCGCGACCGTGCCGGGTTCGACCGGCTGACCGCCGAAATGCTGGGCAGCGACGCGCGCGAGATGCTGTTCGTCGCGCTGGAAAACTTCATCCGCGCCCGGGCGCCCGGCCCCGTTTGACCGGCGGCCGGTTGCGTCCCTTCCGGCGTGTCAGCCGCCGTTGCTGCGGATCCATTTTTCGACCACCGGCGCAATCTCCTCGCGCCATTTGCGGCCGTTGAAGATGCCGTAATGGCCGACGCCCTTGGCCATCAGATAATGTTTTCTGGCGGCGGGCAGCCCCTTGGCCAGCGTCAGCGCCGCCTTGGTCTGGCCGATGCCGGAAATATCGTCACGCTCGCCCTCGATCGCGAGGATCGCAATATCCTCGATCAGGCCGACGTCGACCGGCTGACCATGGTGCGTCATCTCGCCCTTGGGCAGCAGGTGCCGCTGGAACACGACATCGACCGTCTGCAGATAAAATTCGGCGGTCATGTCGCAGACCGCGCGATATTCGTCGTAAAATTCCTTGGTCTTGTCGGCGCTCTCGCCGTCGCCGTCGACCAGATGTTTGAACATCTCCCAATGGCTCATCATATGATTGCCAAGGTTCATCGACATGAAACCCGCGAGTTGCAGAAAGCCCGGATAGACGCGGCGCCCGGCGCCCGGATAATAGGCGGGCACGGTCGCGATCACATTTTCCTGGAACCAGGCATAGGGGCGCGTCGTCGCATGTTCGTTGACCGCCGTCGGTGCCTCGCGCGTGTCGATCGGGCCGCCCATCATCGTCAGCGTCCGGGGACGGCATTCATGCTTATTCGCGCCCATGACCGCCGCGGCGGCCAGGCTGGGCACCGACGGCTGGCACACCGCCAGCATATGCGCGCCCGGACCGATATGTTCGAGCCACGAGATCAGATAATCGATATAATCGTCGAGGTCGAACTGCCCCGCCTCCAACGGCACGTTGCGCGCGTCGCGCCAGTCGGTGATCCACACGTCATGGCCGGGCAGCATCCGTTCGACCGTGCCGCGCAGCAGCGTCGCATAATGGCCCGACATCGGCGCGACAATCAGCAATTTGGGCGCGTCCTTCGTGCCCTTATGCTTGAAATGCTTGAGCTGGCCGAACGGCTTGCGCGCCTCGACCGCTTCGGTCACGCGGACGGTTTCGCCATCGACGACCGTCTCATATAATTCGAACCCCGGCTTTCCGCGCGGCGCCGCCGCATGGGCGAAAACTTCCAGCGCCGAAGCGAACATCGGGCTGCCGCCGAAATAGCCGAGCGGATTTGCGGGATGTTGCATGACCTGCGCGCCCGCGGTGGCCAGCGCGCTGGCCCCTGCAAGCCAGTTTTTCTGCATGTCAAAGGCGTGATACAGCATGTTCATGTCGTTCCTTGGTTGCCCTGGGCGGCACTCTGACGGCGCCTGCTCGCTGACCCATAGTCTAGGGGATCAGCCTCATTGTGCAATGCATCATAATTGCCGCTGACCGCAAATCGGGCACGCCGCCCTCGCGGTTCGGACGTCGCGGCATAAAGCCATGCTTCATGATGCTTGAAGCGGAAGAATATTCTGGGCCGTTGAGCGCGGCCATGGCCGCTGCTAAGGCCCGGTGCGATGGCAAGCCAATCCGAACTGTCCACCGCGAAAGCTCCCGCCGAACCCCGCCGCAAGCTCGGCAGTCTGCGGATGATCTGGCATTATGCCAGCCGCTATCCGCTGCAACTGGCGATCGCGGCGGTCGCGCTGGGCGTTGCCGCGCTCGCGACCCTCGCCATTCCCTATCAGTTCAAGGAAATGATCGACAGCGGCTTCGTTGCCGGCGGCGGCGATGTCGCGCCGCACTTTCGTTTCTTTTACGTCATCGTGCTCATGCTCGCGCTGGCGACGGCGCTCCGCTTTTATTTCGTGAGCTGGCTGGGCGAACGCACCGTCGCCGACATCCGCCAGGCGGTTCAGCGCAACCTGCTGCGCCTGGAACCCGGTTTTTTTGAGGAGAACCGACCGTCGGAAATCGCGTCACGCATGACGTCGGACACCTCGATCATCGAACAGACGGTCGGCACGACCGTTTCGGTCGCGCTGCGCAACACCGTCATGGGGATCGGCGGCATCGCCTATCTCTTCTCGCTCTCGCCCAAATTGACCGGCGGCATCCTGCTGGGCATTCCCGTGATTATCACGCCGATCGTCCTCCTCGGGCGAAAGCTGCAGAATGTCTCGCGGTCCAGTCAGGATCGGGTGGCCGACATCGGCGCGACCACCGCCGAACAATTGGGCGCGATGAAGATCGTTCAGGCTTTCGGCCAGGAAGCGCGCGAGGCACGCCGCTTTTCGGACACGGTGGAGGCCAATTTCGCCACCGCCAAGCGCCGCATCCGCATCCGCGCGATCATGACCGCGATCGTCATCGGCCTGTTGTTCGGGGCGATCACGACATTGCTGTGGTATGGGGCGGCGGGGGTCGCCGCGGGCACGATCACCGGCGGCACGATCGCCGCCTTTGTCCTCACCGGCGGATTGGTGGCGGGCGCGTTCGGCGCGCTGACAGAGGTTTACGGCGACCTGCTGCGCGCGGCGGGCGCGGCCGAACGGCTCAGCGAACTGCTCAATGCCGAAGCGGGCATCGCCGCGCCCGCCGCCCCGCGCCCCTTCCCCGAACCGCCGGTCGGGGTGCTGGAATTTTCCCATGTCGAATTTCACTATCCGACCCGCCCCGACGCGCCGGCGCTGCACGATTTCAGCCTGGCCATCCGGCCGCGCGAAACCGTCGCGATCGTCGGCCCGTCGGGCGCCGGCAAATCGACATTGTTCCAGCTCGCCGAACGGTTCTATGATCCGCAGGCGGGCCAGATATTGCTCGACGGCGTATCGCTGACCGACGCCGACCCCGCCGACATCCGCGCGCGCATCGCCATGGTGCCACAGGAAACGGTGATCTTTGCGGCCACGGCGCGCGACAATCTGCGCTATGGCAATTGGGACGCCAGCGACGATCAGTTGTGGGACGCCGCGCGCGCCGCCAATGCCGAGGATTTTTTGCGAAAGCTGCCGCAGGGTCTCGACACCTTCATGGGTGAAGGCGGCGCGCGGCTTTCGGGCGGCCAGCGTCAGCGCGTCGCGATCGCCCGCGCCCTGCTCCGCCGCGCGCCGCTGCTCTTGCTCGACGAAGCGACCTCCGCGCTCGACGCCGAATCCGAAAAGCTGGTGCAGGACGCGCTCGAAACGCTGATGCACGACCGCACGACGATCGTCATCGCGCACCGGCTGGCCACCGTGCGCGCCGCTGACCGCATCATCGTCATGGACGACGGCCGCATCGTCGAAGAGGGCAGGCATGACGAACTTGTCGCCGCTGACGGCCTCTATGCCCGCCTGGCCCGGCTTCAGTTTCAGGATAATCTGGCGGCCGCCTGACTCCCCCGCCTTTCCACCAAAGCCAAGGATATTGCGATGCTCTATGACCTGACCGTGCCCGCCTATCAAAATGGCCTTGGCGCCTTGTCGGGCGAACTGTCGCGGGCGCTGGCATGGGGGACCGAAAACAGCATCGGCGAACTGCAATTCGCCGCCGCGCGCCTGGCCCCCGACATGTTCCCGCTGGCGGCGCAGGTGCGCTATAGCTGTGTGCAGGCGCTCCAGCCACTGGCGCGCCTTGCCGACATGACAATCCCCGATTTCCCCGACGACGCGGTCGATTTTGCCGGAATGCAGGATCAGGTCGCGGCAACCCTCGCCATCCTCGACGCCGTCGATCCGGCCGCGATGGGCAAGGATGGCGACCGGCCGATCAGCCTGGACCTGCCGAACGGCATGGTCTTCGACATGACCGCCCTCGCCTATGTCCGCGACTGGGCCCAGCCGCAATTCCACTTTCACCGCGTCGCGGCCTATGCGGTGATGCGCCACATGGGCGTCCCGCTCGGCAAGGCCGATTATGCCGCCTATATGATGCGCCACCTGCGGCCCGGAACGGCGCCCGCCGCCTGAGGCGGCGGCAACCGTCAGGCGATCAGATCAGGCCGCCGTAACCCGCTATGCCGGGAAAGGCGATTTTCGATCCGCCGTTGCGCCGGATCGCTCCGATCGCCTGATCGACGCGCAGATAGCGCGCGCGGGCTTCGGGTTCGAACATCAATGTCGCCGGATCGGCGCGGCTCGACGCCGTTTTGACCAGCAGGCCAAGCTGCGCCAGATCGACGGCCTCGCCATTCCACCGGATCACGTCCGCCGTGTCGATGGTGATGCGGTTTTCGTCGCTGACCTTTGCCCGCCCCATGTCGGTGCCCGGCAGCGTCACGTCGACGCTGTGCGTCGGGGGCGGTATCGTGATGATGAACATCACCAGCATGACCAGCATGACATCGATCAGCGGGGTGGTGTTGATGTCCGGATCGCCATTGGGATCGGCGCGGAAAATGCTGCGGTGATACAGGCTGCGGCTTTTGCGCATCATCTATCTCCCGGTTGAGGAGGATTGATCGCCCGTGATGCGGCGCCCGCCCTCCATCGGGGGCACGGGTCACCCGCTCCCCACATGGTAACTATATATCATTCCATTGATGAGGCAAGAATAATGTCGGATGCGCCGGTCGCGCGGGGATGATTGTGGCGGCCACGCCGCCCGCGCCATCCGGGTATAAAGAAAGGGCGGCACCTTGCGGTACCGCCCCTCTTTGTCTTCCATTCCCGGTCGGGAGTGGAAACCGGTCTTACATGCCCGAGTTCGGACCGTAAGTGATTTCCACGCGACGGTTCTGGTCGTTGCGGACGCCATCGGCGGTTGCAACTGCCGGGCGGCTTTCGCCGAAGCCCTGCGCGCTGATCGAGCCATCCGAGATACCGCGAGCGGTAAGGTAGCTGCGAACCGCGGTGTTGCGGCGTTCCGACAGGCCGACGTTGTACTTGGCCGAACCCGAACGGTCGGCGTGACCGGCGAGCATGACCTGCGTACCCGTGCAACCACGGTTGTAGGCGCTGATGGCGTTGTCCAGCGTCGAAGCCGCTTCCGGCGTGATGTTCGACTGATCCCAGTCGAAGTACACGATATACGGTCCGGGCTCGCACACCACCGGCGGAGGCGGCGGGGGCGGCGGGGGCGGCGGGGGCGGCGGGGGCGGCGGCGGGGGCGGCGGAGCCGGTTCCACCGGCGCCGGTGCGCCACCGAAGTTGAACGTCAGCGTCGCGAGCAGCGAGTGCGAACGGAAACGCGACGACACATTGCGGCCAGCCGAGTCAACCAGGTCGACGTTGTCGGCGTTGAAGAAACGATACTTCAGGCCAGCGTCGATCGTGTTGGTGATCGGAGCGCGAATGCCGGCGATTGCCTGCCACGCAAAGCCCGTGTCCGAATCGTCAAGGAACGCGGTCTGATAGACCGGGCGAACCGAAACGCGCGCCACACCGGCACCACCGCCGACAAAGCCCTGCAGGCCGTCGTCGTCGCCGAAGTCGAGCATACCATTGACCATGAAGCTCAGGGCGTTGGTGTTGCCGTCCAGATCGGCCGTGCCAACAAAGTTCGTCGGGCCAGTCTGCGGAATGCCGGGCGTCGAGAAACGACCCGACTTGATGTTGGCGCGGCGATAGCCGACTTCGACTTCGGCGCGGAAACCGCCAAAGTCGTAACCGACGGTGCCTTCGACGTCATAGCCGACGCGATGGTCGAGCGTACCTGCGTTTGCAACGGTGCCGATGTCGAGATCCATGTCCTCGACGATCATTGCACCAGCGCCAACACCAACATACCAAGAGTCGTCGCGCGCCAAAGCAGGCGAAGCCAGGGCGGTGGAGGCCAATGCCATAGCTACGGCAAGCTTCCTCATAGTAATTCCCCTTTCAAGTTGAGATATACGTCTCGGCAGACGTCCTACTCGCCGCTTTGGTTCCGTGCAACCCAACAAATCGTTAATCTGTTGCCAAAAAGTCGCACTTTTGACGCCCGCGACCGGAAATTCATCCCGCTATCAAAAGCCCCTGCGCCTTCAGGTGCAGGATCAGCGCGGCGATCACCGTACGCGCTTCCGCGTCGACTGTCACCCCGCCCTCCGGCGCCGCGATCGTCGCGGGCGCGAACCAGGCCGTTCCGTCGAACCACAACCGCGCCTTGTCGGTCAGCCGAACCACCGTCATCCCCGCGCGCGGCGCGGCAAATCGCCAGCCGCCGACGGTGCGGATCGCGATCCCATTGTCCTGCCCTGCCCAGTCGCCCGTCGCGCCGGCGCCCACGATCCAGCACTGGCCCGGGGCCGCCTCGGTCGGCGGTTCGGCGACCGGCCCCGCCTCGACGGCGGCGTGGATCAGCGCGTCGATCAGGGTCAGCGCCTCGTTATGCGTCACCTCCTTTTGCGCCTGCGCCATCGCGAGTAACGGTAACGCGAGCCGGGGCGTGGTCGAACTGTCGGTCATGGCTTTGTCCTTTCAGGTCAGCGGCAGCAACAATGGGTCGGACAGCGCGAAATCGCCCGCCTGCCGGATGGAAAGGGCGCAGCCCGGCGGCACCGCCGCCAGGTCGGTCGACGCGATGGTCAGCATCGGGGCGTCGCGCTCCCACGGGCCGACACCCGGCACCGGGGGCGACAGGTCTATCAGCCACGCCTCGCGGCCTTCGCCCGGCGCCTGGTCGACATGGTCGCGCCATCCCGCATCGACCCGGCTGCGCCGGATCCAGTCGATGATCGCACCGCCCGAACCGTCGCGCCGGACCCTGCCATGCACCGCCGCCGGGGGCTTCAGCGCGCGCGCCGCGCCCGGGACCGCCACGTCGGTCAATGTCGTCCCGCCGCGCGCCGCCCATTGCAGCGTGGCCGCGCCGCCTTCCGCCGATACCGCCAGCGCGTCGGGCATCGTCAACAGCGCCGGATCGTCGAGCAGGACGAACGGCGTTCCCGCCGCATGGGCGGTGTCGCCTGGCGTCGCTGCGCGGCCGCGCAGCAATCGCGACAGCCGCCATATCCCCGGCGCGGCGATCTCGGCGCGGCCAAATTGCAACAGTTCGCCGCCGACCATCGCGCGGTTGGCCCCGCCCAGCAAGGCGGCGTCGTCGACCGACGCCAGCGTCATCGCGGGATGGATCAGCGTCACCGTCGCGACATTGTCCAGGTCGAACAGATAGCTGGTGCCGGGCGGCAGCGGCGCGGCAAGCTGTCCCAGCGCCGCCGCCGGACGCACAGTGCCGACGGCGATCGGTTCCGCCCCGGCGGTCGGCACGAACCAGCAATCGGCGCCGCGCCAGCCGTCGTTGCCGCCCGCCCCGGCGATCAGGATGCGCGGCGCCGCCGCTGCCGGGCTGCCGATGCTTGGCAGGTCGAAAAGGCGGACGACGCCGGGCGCGTCGGGCCAGTCGGGCACCCGGACGGGCACCCCCGGATCGGCGGGCAGCGTCGCTGCGGGCAAGGGCTGATAGCGTTTGAGGTCCAGCAATATCTCGCCGCCGCGCACCGTCCGCGCGGCCAGCCGCCATCGGCCGCCATCGGCCAGCGTGACGATATGCCCGACCGGCAGGGCCAGCGCCGCCAGATCGGCGCGCCACGCCATCGTCTCCCGCCCGTCCGCGGCGGCGGCGGCCAGTTGCTGCGCCAGCGCGCGCGCCGATCCGGCGGACAGCACCGCCGGCATGTCGATCCGTTCCTCGCGCACCCCGCCCCCCGCGACCTGCACCGCCTGCTGTCCCAGTTGATAATCGCGTCCGGGTTCATAATGGCGCAGCCGGATCGCGCCGGGCAGCGACGACAGCGGCGCGCGCCGTTGTTCGCTCCGGTCGCCCGGCACCTCCTGCCGCCGCGCTTCGCGAAAAGCGCCGAGGTTCAGCGCCGCGCCCGACAGCCTTTCGGGTGCCAGCCGCCATCCGTCGCTATCGCTCAGCAACCGCGTGCCATCGGCCTCGAACAGCGGCGCCAGCGCGTCGCGCGCCCGGTCCCCCGACGCCGCATAGCCGCCAAAGCGCCACGCCCCGGCACAACGTCCGCGCTGATCGAGCAGCGTGTCGCCGATCATCCCCGCATCGACATCGCCCGCATCCGCCTCGACCTCGAACGTCAGCGACGGGATGCGGTTGCCGAACGCGCCCAGCTCCAGCTCCTCAAACATGGCATAGGCGGTTCCGCGAAAGCCGCTCGCCGATCCGATGCCGATTGCCGATGCGATCAACGGATCGACCGGCTGATCCTCGCTTCCGTCATACCATCGGAACAGACAGCGTTCGCGAAACGACCCGCTCGCCCCGCGCAGCAGATTGCCGTCGGCCCATATCCGCCGGATCGCGCGGATCCGCCGCGACGACAGCGCGACGGCCAGCGATGCCGAATAGCTATATTCGGTCACCGATGGCCGCCCCTTGCCGCCGCTTTGCCTGCTGCGCCGTTCGATCAGGTCGGTGGCCCAGATCACGCTGCCCGCGACCCGCATCGTCCCGAACAATTGCGGGATTTGCTGGCCATAGGTCGACGCCTGCACCTTCAGGTCGGCCAGCCGGGGTCCATCGCGGCCCTTCGGCTTGAAAATCGCCCCGTCGATCTGCTGGCCCACCGCCGCACCGATCGCCGCGCCGACCGGGCCGCCAACGATCCCGCCGACCACCGTCAGCACCAAAGTCGCCATCGCTATCCTCGCTTGTCAAATGCGCCAGCGCGCGGCCGCGGACACCGCCGCATCGATCGGCGTCTCCACCACCTGGCGCAATCCGGCATGGGCATGAATCAGGCTGTCCGGGCCCAGCAGGCCGAAATGAAACTGCTGCGCCGGATGGGCGATCAGCGCGACGTCCCCGGCGCGCGCATCGCCCGCGACCGGGACGAACCCGGCATCCGCCAGCGCCGCTTCGATACGCCATCGCGGCCACCCGCGCAGCGGATAGGCGGCGGGGCGCGCCAACCGGCGGCCCGCGATTGCATAGGCCGCCCAAATCAGCCCGGCGCAATCAAGCCCCGTCGCCGGATCGCATCCCTGCGGCCGGAACGGCGCGCCGACCATCGTTCGCGCCGCGGCAAAGGCGCGCGCGGCCAGGTCATCCACCGGGATAACGGGTCAACAGGTCGTTGCCGGGCAGATGCGCCTCGCCGCGAAAATTGATCGCATTGGCAAATCGGTCGCGGCACGTCGCCAATTGCTTGTCGCATCCCTCGATCAACCGGACCCGCGCGGGAAAGACGGGGGCAAAGCTTGGCGCCTCGGCCAGTTGCAGCACGCGGCCCGCCGCCGCGATCACCGGGCTTGCCAGGCCGCAATTCGCGCCGTCCATCCACAGCATCTCGCCAAATGCCATCGCGGGCGCGGCGCTGTCGATCGTCACCGCGCGTCCCTCGACCGCCACCACGCGCCGCATATGCGTTCGCGGGGCCAGGTCGACGCGGCACGCCCGGTCGCCCAGCATCGCGCGGCACGACGGCGACGTCGCCGGACAGACCGGCCGGTCCAGCATCCGCGTCACCCCCTGAAGCTCCGCGGCAAAGGCGGGTCCGCGCCGCTCGATCGCCCCCAGCGATCCGCGCGCCACCGTCACCGGCGCCGCCTCGGGCGCGCTCCAGTCGGTCACGAACAGCGCCAGTTCGGCGCCGTCCCAGCGCCCCGCATCCAGATCGCGCGCGGCGATCGCGTCGCTGGCCAGCCCGCCCTCGACATCCATTGTCGCCACGTCGATGCTGTCGCTGGTGTCGAGCGCCGACGGCTTCATCCCCGGCGCGGCGCGATACAGGATGCCGCCGACCATCAGGTCGCTGTCGTGCGATGTCAGCCCGATCACCACCCCGTCGCGCCGCGACAGACGCCAGCACCACGCCATCGTCACCAGCTCCGCGCGCAGCCAGTCGGGCGCCTGCCCTGTCGCCGCCGCGCTCACCATGGCGCGCGCACCTCGACCAGCGGCACATTCGGGATTTCGCCCGCCAGAAAGGTCGCCCGGCTCGCCTCCAGCCGGTCCTCGGCGAACCGGACCGGAATGTCGAACCTGTATCCCGCGCGCACCGCCGCGCCGATGGCGGGGGCTTCGTCCAGCAATATCTCGCCCTGCCCGGTCATCAGGAACGCGGCGGTCTCCAGCCCGTCGACAGACACCCGCACGCTGTCTTCGACCGGCAGGCGAATGCTGCGCGTCTGCACCGCGTCCCCGTCGCCATAATGTTTGACCAGCGCGAACAGCCGTCGCGTACCGTCGCCAATCCCCAGCATCTGGTCGGTCGCCGTCGGCAATCCGCCGTCGGCCGCCGAACTGGCGTCGAACGGATCGCGAAATCGGAACGCCCGCGCCGCGCCGCGCCGCGCGCGAAAGAAATCGGCCAGCGTCCGCACATCCTGTTCGGACCGGATGCCCGGCCCCGCGTCATATCGCATCCGCGCCTCGGCCCATTCGCTCGCGCGCTGTTCATGGCCCGATGGCGAACTGACGATCTGGGTCGAAAATTCGGTCACGACCATCGCGTCGCGGCCGATCGCCAGCGGAAAATCCACCGCATCAAAAGCCTGCACCTTTTCCTCCCCGTCGAAAGCGACAAAACCGTCGCGCGCCACCTGCGGCAATGCCCATATGACCGTCCGCGCCACGCCCGCCCGCCGCGCCGCGTCGGCGGCCTCGGCGATCGGCGCCCATCCCGCGCGATCCTCTGCATTCAGGACAAATCCCGAAAAATAATGCTGCTCGTCGATGGGATAGCCAAGCCGCCGGACCATCGCCGCGCGCGCGATCGCCGTCTCGCGCCCGCGCCCGCCCGTTACCCAGTCATAATCTTCCAGTTGCAGCACATCGAACGCCGGCGCCGCCCAGGCCAGCGGCACATTGGCGCGCCGGATCGCGGGCGACGCCGGATCGAACACGGTAGGCAGATAGACGAGCAGATGGCTGGTCAGTCCCGCCGCCCCCGCTTCGTCGCGCGCCGCCGCTACCAGCGCCGCCGTCGATCCGGCCAGCAACCCGCCCAGCGCGTCGAGCATCGCCAGTTGCGGCGCCGTCAGCGTCCCACGCACATCGGCGATGGCGACGCTCGCCGGACCCAGCACCACGCCGACCGCAGCATCATAGGCACAGATGCGGCCGCCCGCCGCGATCCACCACCATGGCTCGCCTACCTGGAATTTCAGCGGCAGGCCTGCCGCCGCGCCGATCGCGACAAAGGCGCGCGCGACCAACTGCAAATATCCCATGGCGGTGCCATTGGCGGGCGACAGCAAGGTCGATGGCGGCTCCCACCCGGTCAGCGCGGGCGAACCGTCGCTTGCCCGCTGCTTCCAGTCGCCCCAGCAATAGGCATCGAAATATTCATAGGACAGCGACCATATCACGCCCAGCCCCGCATCGCGGCACGCCGCCGCGAACCCGCGATGCCACGCCGCGCACGGGCCATTCAGCACGCCGCCCATCAGGCTGGCGTAAAAACCGTCGCCCGACGCCTCCAGCCGCATATAATGGCTCATCCCGACATAATGGACGACGTCGCCGCGATAGCCCAGTTGCACGATCTGCCGCACCAGCCGCGCCGGGGTCAGGTTATAGCTGTCGTCATACCCGCTTGCGATGCCCAGCCCCTGTTCGGGCAGGACGACGTCGCCGATCGCCAGCACCGACCCCGACCCGGAACAGGCGATCTCGCTCATCTCGGCCCAGCCCTCGACCGGTGCCGCCAGCCCGCCCGCGCCACCGTCATAGGTTGGCGGCACCAGCGAAATGAACATCCGGTCGACGTCGCCCGCCCACACCCGGTCGGCCTCTCCCGGCAAAAGGAAGCCGCCGTCCAGCGCATCGAAATCCAGGCTGATGACAGCGTCTTCGCCCCACCCGTCGGCATAGTTCCACAGCCGCACATACCAGGCGCGCGCCGTGCCTGCGGCATCGCGCCCCTCGATCGTCAGCGTCGGGCCGTGCAGCGCGTCGAGCGGCTTGACCCCGCCCGACCGCCAGCGAAAGCGAAGCTGCGTGTGCCGGAAATCGCGCCGCGTTTCATAGGCGAGCAGCGGGTGGTCCCAACGGTCCTCCGCTTCCCAGATCAGCCCCGCCAGATCCTGCCGGCGATAGAAAACCGCCTCGACGCGCAGCGATCCCGGTGCCGCGCTCGTCACGCTGGCCATCATCGGGCGGGCGAAATCGACCGTCCAATATCGCGGGTCGAACCGCTTGATCCACGCCTTGCGATGATGCGGCTCGGCCGCCGCGACCAGGGCCCAGCCCATCAATCCTCTCCGCTCGCGACCGCGCGCCGCACCGCGCACGCCAATTGCCGTCCGGTCTGTGCCAGCCGCTGCGGCTCGCCTCCCGCCTCGCCCCGGACGTTGACCGTGATCGCGATGTTGCGCGCGCCGGTGCCTGACCCCGCCGCCTCGATCCGCCCGCTCGCCGTCGGCACGAACAGTTCGGGCCCGCGTTCGCCGACCCGGTATGCGCGCCCGGCGCTCACCGGCCCGCCGGTGGCCCGCCCCGGCGCACCGAACAGCGCCATCGCGACCGACGTGGCCAGCGACAGCAACCCGCCACCACCGCCGCCGCCGGACGATCCGCCGGTGCCGATGGCCGCGCCGATGCCGTTGGAAATCGCCGCGCGCGCAATGTCGGCCATGACCGTCGTCGCCAGCCGCTTCAGATCCTCGAACCCCAATTTTCCCGAAACGATCGCCCGCGACAGCGCGCGTTCGATCGCGCGCCCGGCGTCTTCGGCGCCTGCGACCAGCGGCCCGCCCAGTTCGGCGCGCAGCGCGGCGACGTCGCGCCGGAACGCCCCGGTGTCGGCGCGCACCGCGACGACCATCTCATCCACATCGTCACCCATCGGGAAACCTCTCCATCATCGCCGCCAGCGCGGCGCCGCCGACCGGCGCCTCGGCCTCGCCCGGCGCCCAGCCCGCCAGCACGGCGCGGACATCGGCGGGCGTCGCCGCCCAGACCTCGTCGGGCCGCCACCCCGCGACGCGCGCCATCACGCCGATCAGCCTGACCGCCACCGGCTCCATGCGATCGTCCATCGCCTCATCGGCCCTGCAATATCTGGCGCAACAGGACGCGCAGCGCCGGTGTCACCGCCGCCAGTCCCTGCGCCACGACCGCCGCCCCCACCGCCTCGCGCGTCAGCCCGTCGGGCCGGTCGACCGCGCAATGCCAGAACAGACAGGCCAGTTCGCCCAGCGCCAGTCGGCCGTCCGCCGCCCGTTCGACCAGCGCGAACAACGGGCCCAGCTCGGCCTCCGCCGCGACCAGCGCGGCAAAGCTTGGCCGCAGCACGATCGCGCGTGGCCCGATGCGCAATTCCGCTTCGCCGCGCAGCATGTTGGCGGCGCTCACAGGCTGACCACCGCGCCGCTCGATTCCAGGTTCAGCGTGTAATTGCGCTCGCCATTATAATCGCCGGCATAATCCAGCCGCGTCACCAGGAACCGGCCGCGCATCCGCTCGCCGCTTTCGAAACTCAGCTCATAATCGTCGATCGCCCCCGCCAGCGCATGACCACGCAGCCGCACCTCGGCATCCGACCCGGTAAAGATGCCCGCCGCGCTGACCGAAACCGACCGCACACCCGCCTCCGACAGCAATTCGCGCCAGCCTCCCGAATCCTTGGTCGTGACGTTCACCGCCTCGCCATTCACCGACAATTGGGTGGTACGCAGCCCCGCGACGGTGCGATACGTCGGCGGCGTTTCTCCGTCGCCGATCTTGAGCAGAAAATCGCTCCCATTTTCGATTGCCATCGTCTAATCTCCTTGCAGGAAAAACATGAATTAACGGGGGAGTCGCAGGATGCTGATCACGACATTGCTTTTGGCCGTCATGGCGCCCGCGCCGACCGCGGCGGTGGACAGCACGCGGGCTGCCTTCACCAAATGCGTGCGCGACCACATGAAAAAGTCGCTTGAGGACAAGATGGAGGCCGCCGAATATGAACTGGCGCTCAAGGCGGCCTGTTCGACCGAACGCGACGCCTTTCGCAAGGCGGTGATCGCCCTTGGCCGGTCGGGCGGCGATTCCGAAAAGGTGGCGGCAGAGGACGCCGACGTTCAGATCGACGACTATCACGCCAGCTTCACCGAAAAATTCAAGGATTATAAGGAAAGCAATATGCTTCCCGGCGAATGATCGCCGGCGCCTTCGTCCGCCGGGGCGCCAGCGTCATCCCGCCAGGCATCGACAGCGCACGAATATCTCGTGCCGCCAGCCGCCCTCGCGGGACAGGCTGAACCGCGTGCGGGTCACGCGCGCGCTGACCACCGACCAGTCGCCCGCCGTGCCGCGCATCGCGGCCATCGCCGCTTCGATCCGCGCCGCCGCGCGGTCGGCGATGCCGTCGCCCACCCCGGCCAGCGTCAGCGTCAGGCGAACCTCGCGCCCGGCACGGTCCTTGGTTCCCCAATCGGCCCCCTCGGCACCGCCCACCGAAACATAGGGCGCGCTGGTGCGCGGCGGCGTCCCGTCGAACACGCCATGCACCAGCGTCGCCAGGTCCGCATCGTCCGTCAACAGCGCCAGCGCCCGGGCCCGCACCGCCTGTTCGGCGCCGCTCATCGCGCGCTGCCCAGCATCAGCCGCCGCCATGGATGCCACAGCGCGGCGATCATCGCGGGCGGCGCATCGCCCCCGCTCCCGTCGCCGCGCGCGTCGTGCAGATACTGGATCATCCGCATGATCCCCTGCCTGATCGCGTCGGGAACCCCGCCGGGACCGGGCGCCATGCCGGCGCGATAGCCGACACGCACCCGCGCCGCCGCGCCGGGGCGATGGATGGTCAGCCGCGCGTCGCCATCGCGCCCGATCGTCACGCGATAATCCTCTGCCGCCAGCGCCGTTTCGCCGCCGCCCTCGATCATCAGCGTCACGGTGTCGACCGCGACCACCGGGCGAACGGCCAGCCGCAGCGCGCCCGACCCGATCGGCAATATCTCTTCGGCGCCGCGCACGACCAGCCACTGGCCGACAAAGGCCTCGCAGATATTGGTCGCCGCGCCGATCAGTCCCGTGACCACGTCATCGTCGATCGCGGCGCCCATCCGCAACCATCTGCGCGCCTCTTCCAGGCTCACCGGCGCCTCGCCCGGCAACAGGCTTGTCGTCATCATCATCCCTCCTCGCGCCCGATCGCGGACGCACCGCCCCGTGCGGGCCCTGTCCTGGTTTTTGTCGATGTCATGAAAATTGGCGCCCGGCCCCTTACCGAAAGGGGGAGGTGCGGAACCGGGCGCCGCATCGCGCACCAGCCGCGTTTAGCTGGCGGCGAATTTCATCAGCTTGATAGCCTGTGAATCGATGATCGCACCGCCGACCCTTTTGGTTGCATAAAAATGCACAAAGGGCTTGTTGCTGAACGGATCGCGCAGGATGCGCGTCTCGCCGCGATCGGCGACCAGATAGCCTGCGGCGAAATTGCCGAACGCGATCGACAGGCTGTTCGCGGCGACATCGGGCATGTCCTCGGCCTCGACCACCGGATAACCCAGCAACGTCGCCGCCTGTCCCTCGACCATGCCGGGTTGCCAGATAAAGGCACCGTCGCTCGTCTTGAATTTGCGGATGCGGCCCAGCGTATCCGAATTCATCACCCAGCACGCGCCCTGCCGATATGGCGCCTTCAACGAATGGACCAGTTCGATCAGCCTGTCCTGCGGGCTGGCCGCCGGAAAGGCGCCCGCGGTGCCCGTCGCCAGATATTGCAGCGAACCGAAAGCGCGCACGCTGTCGCTCTCGTTCGTCGCGGCATAGGTCAGGAACCCCTTGGGCCGGTTGGTGCCGTCTCCGTTGACAAAGGCGCTGCCCTCGGCGACCGCGAACTCGCGTCCCAATTGGTCGGCCAGCCACGCCTCGACGTTGAACATCGCATCGTCCAGCATCGCCTGGCTTGCCGCCGGATTGGCATAAAGCTCGCCCGACGGCGGCGCGATCTCGGCAAAGCCGCGGGTCGCGGTCTCGGGCCGTGCCGCCGTTTCGCCGACCCAGCCCGCGCCCATCGAACCCGTCGCGACCAGCTTGCGGTATCCGCTCGTCCCCGTCTGCACGACCGTCGCGATCGACCGGATCGGCGACAGCGCCTTCAATGTTTCCGCGATGCTCGTGTCGATCTCGCGCGGCACGGCATAGCCGCCATCGCCGCCCGTCGCCCCCGACAGGCTTTTCATCTCGCTCGCCGCTTCGATCCCGCGCCGCAGATAGCGATCGACAAAGGCACCCAGCGCCGGGTCGGCCGCCTTGGCGCCATCCAGCGGCAGGCGCGAAGCCGCCACCGCCTGCGCATCGACCTGCGCCTTCAGCGCCGCGACCGACGCCTTCAATTCATCGACCGCCTCGGCCGCCATCACCGCATCGAACGCGCCGTCCAGCGCATCGGCCTTCACTTCCATATCGTCCATGCTCGTCACTCCTTCGATAAAAAGATCCTCCCTGTCGCAAGGCGATGGGAAGGGGGGACCGCCGCGAGGCGGCGGTAACGGGGCACCTGTGCCGGCGCCCCTTCGTCAGCCCTGCGGGCCGGCGCCTCGCCACGCCTTCGGCGCAGCGAGGAATGATGGCTCGTCCACCGCGATCACGCGCGCCAGCGGCTGCATCGGCATGGCCACCAAACTCACCTCGGCCAGGTCGAGCGCCAGCAATTCGCGCGGATTCATCCCCCGCGAATCCCGCACCCGATAACCAAAGCTCAGTCCGGTCAGCGCGCCGCGCGCGACCAGCGCCGCCGCCGTCGGATGCGTCACCCGCGCCACGACGCGCAGCCCGCGCGCATCCTCGCCCATCGCCTCGATCGCGCCGATCACCGCCCCCGGCCGGTGCTGCCAAAGCAGCGGCACCGCGCGCCGCGCCCGCAAACTCGCGGCAAAGGCCCCGGCGCGCACCACGTCGCCGCCGCGATCGACCCGGTCGAACACCGACGCATAGCCCGCGAACCGGACCCCGCCCTCCGGCGGGCGCGAAAGGGACGGCGCGCGGACGGGCGTCCTCGCGCTGCGCGTCACTTCAGCAATCCCGGCAGGCCCAGCCGCATCGCCAGCCCGACAACCAACAGCGCCAGCGCGCCGCGCACCGCCCAGTCGACCGCCGCTTTCCACGCGCTCTGCTTCGCGTCGCGCCACGCGCCCAGCAACTGGCGCAGGTCGCTCACATCGTCCCGCGCCGCCTCGTCGGCCAGCCCCAGCCGGGCAAGCGCCCGCCGCGCGCCCAATTCGCTCGCCTCCTCGATCACCGCGCGCAGCAACGCCGCGTCGGGCGCGCCGGACGCTCCGGGCGCGCCGGACACACTTGTCCCCGCCAGCGCGATCAACCGCGCCAGCGCCTGTTCCTCATCCATGTCCATGTCCTTTCGTCGTCCCGGACCTGGTCCGGGATCCACAGCCGCGCCAAAGTCCTGAACCCCGGATCGAATCCGGGGTGACAACGCCGACTAGCTGATCCCCAACAGCGCCTTCTTCTCGTCCGCCGTCAGCCACTCCGCCGCCGACACCTCGCGCCACAGTGTCATCCGGTCCTCGGCCAGCGCGGGCACCTTATCCATATCGACCCGCAACTCCGCGCCGTCGAACCACCCCGACAATCCCTGCGCCACCGCCCCCAATATCTTCGCGCACAGCGGCAGCACCGTCAGCCGCCACAGCGCGCGATTGGCCTCGCGATAATTGGCATAGGTGGCATCGCCGGGCAGCCCCAGCAGCATCGGCGGCACCCCGAACGCCATCGCGATCTCGCGCGCGCTACTGTCTTTCAGCGCCAGGAAATCCATCTCGGCGGGCGACAGCGACAGCGTCTGCCACTTCAATCCGCCCTCCAACAGCAACGGCCGTCCGGCATTGGCCCCGCCCGCAAAGCTCTCCGCCAGCTCCTCGCGCAACCGATCGACCTGTTCCGCCGACAGCGGCATCCCCTTGTCGCCCGGATCATGGACCAGCGCGCCCGACGGCCGCGCCGCATTGTCCAGCAGCGCCGCATTCCACCTTGCCGCCGCGTTATGCGCCGCGATCGCGCCCGCCGCCGCGCCCAGGCACCCGGCGCCATAATGATCGTCCAGCGGGTGCAGCGTCTTCACATGCACCATCGCGGCGCGCCCCGCGCCATCCTCGGCGGGCAGCACCGCGCTCGCTCCCCCGGCCTTGTACCGATAGGCGACGGGCCACCCGCGCGCGTCGGCCTCGACCGCCACCCGTTCCGGCCGCAGCGCGAACAATTCGGCGGGCGCCCCCGCGCCGTCGGTCAATATCTGGACATAGCCATTGCCGTGCAGCAACAGGTGCGACGCCAGCTTTTCGACCAGCCCCTGCCCGCCCGACGTCGCCGCGACCAGCGCCGCCAACGCCGGATCGCTCGCCACCAAAGGCGCACTCCCCGCCGCCTCCGCCACCATCCGCACCGCCCGCTGCGCGATCGCATTGCCCAGAAACCCCTCGCGCACCTGCGCTTCCCAACCAAGCGGCACATGCGCAGCCGCCGACCACGTTCCATACACACGCGACAAAACAGGCCGCGCAGACCCCCGCGCGGCCTTCCGGCCAAACCAGTTCATGATGATTCTCCCCATTGCGCCCGCAGGCGCCAACTCAAACCCGCCGCACGCCCACTGTCTTCGCCAATCTCGCCCCCTCCAGCAAAGCCGCCAGCGCCCACACGCAGGCATCGGCGCGGTCGGGCGATCGCCCCGGTCCGGCATAGCCGCCGCCCACCTGCAACCCGCACAGTTCGTCCTCAAGCCGCCCGAACGCGCCCGCGTGGACCACCTGGCCGCGTTCATAGGCCAGCGCGACCGGCTCTGCCCTGCGCGCCTTGCCGACGCTGGCGTGGACGGGCACCACGGGCAGTTTCATGTCGGCCTGGCGCAGCGTGCTTTCGACCATTTCGCCGCCCATATTGCTTTCGGCGACGACGCGGTCGGCGCCCCATCGCGCCGCCGCCGCGGCCGCCGCCTGGGCCCACAGGATCGGCGGCGGATTTTCGACGCTCGCATCCTCGACCACCGCCAGCCGCCCGTCGCGCAGCAGCGCCGCGACGACGATCCCGCATGCATCGCCGGTGCTGGTCGCCGGCGGATCGACGCCGATCACGACGCGCACCGGCTTGCCGATCGCATCGGCATCGACGCGGCATCGTTCGATCAGCGCGCGGGTCCACAGCGCGCCTTCGACATCCTCCAGCATCTCTCCGTCCAGTTCCTGCCGCCCCAGCCGCGTCCCGCCATAGCTTTCCAGCATCGCGGCGACAAAGCTTTCGGGCAGCCAGCCATTGTCGCGCGTCCGCCCGCGGGTCTGTTCCAGCCCCGGCGCGGCCAGCACGCGCTGCATGGCGGCGTTGACGCGCGGCGTCGTCGTCACGACGATGCGCGGCCGTTCGCCCAGCCGCATCCCCATCATCAGATTGTCCCACGCCGCCTCGCCGCGCCGCCATTTGGCCAGTTCGTCGCACCAGGCGAAATGATGTTCGGGCCCGCGCAATTCCTCGCCCGCCTCGGCCGAATAGAGGGTGGCGACGGCGCCGCTGGCAAAGCGCAGCTCGCGCTTGCCCGGCATCCAGCGTGGCGCCTCGCCATGGCGCGCGACCGCGATCAGGCCGCTCGGGCCGTCGATCATCACGCGCTGCCCGTCGGTCTGCGTCGCGCCGACCAGCGCGATGCGCGCGGCGGGGTGGCTGCGCGCGACCTCGCTCACCCATTCGGATCCCGCGCGGGTCTTGCCGAACCCGCGGCCCGCGCGGATCAGCCAGATGCGCCAGTCGCCCGGCGGGGCGCGCTGCCCGTCATTTTCGAACCCGTACCAGCGGCGCGCCAGTTCGCGCCTTTGCCCCACGGTCAAGTCGCGCAGCACCGACCGCCGCTCCGCCTCGGTCAATTTGGCCCACCCTGTCCAAATATCGTCGGATCGTTCCTGCCGCGATGCCGTGTCGGTCGCATCGATCGCGACGGCGGTTATCTTCATGCGCCCGCCGCCGTGTCGGACAGACGGCTTTCGGGCGGCGGCAGAGCGATCACGCCGCCACGCTCGGCGCGCAGCGCCCGCTGGCGCAGCACCATGGTGATCCGCTGGATCAGCACGGCGTCGGTTTCTTCCTGCGTCGCGATCTCGCGCGCCTGCGACCGGCGTCCGTTCGCCGCGCCGCGTTCGACACTGGCGCGGTGCTGGCGCAACAGCGTGATCGCCTGCGCCACCGACATTTTTTCGACCAGCTCGCTGCCTTCGTCCAGCACCAGGTCGTCGACGGCTTCCAGCGCCCGGCGCACCAGCGCCAGTTCCAGCCGCTCATATCCCAGCTCCAGCGCCTCCTGCCATTCCCGCGCGAACAGAGGGTCGCGGTTCCTCAGCCGATAGGCGCTGCCCTGCGCCATCTCGGCCGCGACATGCGCGCGGCGGACGTTACAGGACGACGCCAATTCTTCCAGAAACGCGGTGCGCCGCGCCTTGGTCCATCCGTTCGCCTTGGTCTTCTTGCGCTGCAACGGCCCATTGTGCTGCGGCCCGATCTCGTCATCCATCGTCGCCTGCCTCCCCAAAGCAGTCGGGCCGGAAACCCCCTTCGCATGGAAAGGGGCACCGGCCCGACTCGCAATTCTTCATGATGGGATATTTGTGCCATATCAGCGTTACGATGTCAATATATTTTAACCCATATGGTTCAAGCTCATTTTGCACAGCTTTGGTTGCGATGCCGCATTCGATGCCGCGATTGATGCCGCGAGCGATGCCAATATGGGGAATTTTACGTACGCCGCCCGCCGATCGCGCCCTTTATTTCATCGAAGTTTCGCATCGTAGTAAAAACGTCATCAACCCATGAAATAGGCCCGCGCGACACCAGTCGGCGCCGCGAATGAAAACAGCCTCGCGGCGCTTTTTGCTTATCTTGGGGGGTCCAAATGTTGAAGAAATCCGTCTCGGCGATCGCGGTTGCGGTCGCCTGTCTCGCTTATGCCGCACCCGCAATCGCACAGGACAATGCGCCGCTGGATGCCGACAGCGGCGACGTCGATGAAATCGTCGTGATCGGCAGCGGCCAGACCCGCTCCGTCTCGACCCTGCTGCCGTCGAACCTCGACGTCCTGCCGCCGGGCGTCAGCGCGCAAAAAGCGCTGAACTTCCTGCCGGGCGTCAGCGCGCAGTCGCTCGACGCGCTGGGCGTCAACGAAAAATCGATGTCGCTTCAGGTCCGCGGGTTCAGCACGACCTTTCTTGGCTATACGCTCGACGGTATGCCGCTCGGCGACGGCGCCTATAATAATTACAACGGCCTCAGCATCAGCCGCGCGCTGATTTCGGAAAATCTTGCACGGGCCGAACTCGCGACCGGCATCGCAGGCCTTGCCATTCCGTCGACCAGCAACCTGGGCGGCGCCGTGACCTATTTTTCCAGCGACCCGCGCAAGGACATGGGCGTCAACGCCACCCTCACCGCCGGCAGCAACGGCTTGCGCCGCGGCTTCGTTCGCTTCGACACCGGCGAAACAAACGGTTTTTCGGCCTATATCTCGGGCCAATATCATGAATATGATCTGTTCGTGAACCAGCCCGCCTATAATGAATCGACCGGCAAACAGCTTAATGCAAAGCTGATGTATGAATTTGACGGGGGCAAGATCACGGCGTTCGCCGACGTTTCGCGCACCAATCAGGCCAGCAATGCCTATATCTCAAAGGATATGCTGGCCCGCCTCGGCTGGGACCAGGGCGGCTATGCGCCCAATTGGCAGGCCTATCTCGACCGCTCCTATTGCGCGGTGACGAACCCCACCGCCACGCCGCGCTGCGTCGATTCGGTGGCGCCGGAAAAACGGTCGGACGTGACCTTCACCAACGGCCAGATCCTGCGCAACGACGAAGTCTTCTATCTCAAGGGCGAATTTGACCTGACCCAGTCGATCGCGCTGAACGTCCAGGGCTATCGCCACCAGAACAAGGGCGCCGGCAACAACTGGATCATGGGCTGGTCGAAACAGGGCACGACCGACACGTCCGATGACGTGCCGGTGCAGATCCGCGACACGCGCTATACGATCGACCGCAACGGCGTCCTCGCCAACCTCAGTTGGGATGCCGGCTTCAACCGGCTTCAGGCGGGCATGTGGTTCGAAGATAACACCAGCAGCGCCGCGCGTTACATCTGGCAGAACGTCAAGGGTCCGTTCAGCCTGGCCCAATATCTGAAGGGCCAGCCCGACACGGCCCAGTGGGTTCAGGAAACCGACTGGACGACCTGGCAATTCTATGTCCAGGACACGATGAAGCTGTTCGACGACGCGCTGACGATCGATTTCGGGTTCAAGAGCACCTATGCCAAATCGACCGCCCGCGCGATCGACGGGATTGCCAAGGCACCGCCGCCCGCATCCAGCCAGTTCGCCAGCGGCACCCTGGTTGCCAAGGATAATTTCCTGCCCGAAATCGGCGTTCACTGGAACGTCGGCGGCGGACACGAACTATATGCCAGCTATGCCGAAAATATGGCGATGTTCCAGGGCGGTTTCAAACTGGGCCCGCAATCGGTGTCGCAGACCATCTGGGATCTTCAGGGCAAATATCTGAAACCCCAGACGTCGAAAAGCATCGAAGGCGGCTATCGTTATGTCAGCGGACCGTTGCAGGTGTCGCTCGCGGCCTATCGGACGCAGTTCGAAAATCGCCTGCTGCAATATAATCCCTGCCCGACCAACCAGCAACAGAACCCCGGTTGCGGCAACAGCTTCCACAATGCGGGCGGCGTCACCAGCCGCGGCGTCGAACTCGGCGTGTTGTGGAAACCGGCGCCGTGGGTGAACTGGTATAATTCGGCCTCGTATAACAAGTCGACCTATGACGAAAATCTCAACTGGTGTACCGGCGCGACCTGCTCCGTAAAACAGACAAAGGGCAAGCAACAGGTCGATACGCCGCGCGAAATGTTCTCCAGCGTGCTCACCGTCAATCAGGGTGGCTTTTTCGCATCGCTGATGGGCAAATATACCGGACGTCGCTATTACACCTATACCAATGACCAAAGCTTCAAGGGTTACACGACCTTCGACCTTGGCCTTGGCTATAAATTCGGCGACGTCGGGCCGATGAAGGGGGCGAAATTGTCGTTGAACATCACCAACCTCACCGACAAACGCTATGCGACCAACTTCGACAACAGCGTGTTTGCCCCGGATGACGCATCGGGCACCATCGCCGTGTTCCACGCCTCGGCCCCGCGCCAGGTCTTCGGATCGCTCAGCTTTGGCTTCTAAACGAACCGGCCTCGCGGCCCTGGCCCTGATGGCTCTCTTCCCCGGCGTCGCCGCCGGGGAAGAACCCGTCGTCCGGCCGAATATCGAACAGGGTGATGGCCCGCGCAGCGTCGCGCTGCGCGGGAACACCTATATCAACCAGGGCCTTGTCGGCACCGGCACGCTTCCGGCGGGTACGGTCGATTTCCTGGGCGACACGCTCGGCTCCTTCTCGTCGCTGAAAATCGCGCCGGAAAGCTGGAAACGGACCGCCGACGGCTATACGGCGATCCTGTGGACGCTGCCCGATCGCGGGCGCAACAATCCCGAAGCCAATATCTTCTTCGACTATCCGGCGCGCCTCCACCGCTTTCGCATCCACTTCACCCCCGCCGATGGCCGCGTCACGATGGTCCCCGACGGCGGCATCGAATTGCGCGACTTTCGCGGGCGGCCTTTTACCGGCGCCGATCCGGGCAACGGCACGCTGGTCCAGCGCGGCCTGACCCTGCCCGCGCCCGCCAGCGGCATCGGTCGGGGCAAGCTATCGCTCGACGCCGAATCGCTGCAATTCACGCGCGACGGCGGATTTTACATCGGCGACGAATATACGGCGAACATCTATTATTTCGACGCGCGCGGCCGTTTGCGCGGCGTCATTCGTCCGCCCGCCGCGATCACCCCGCGCGGGCCCGACGGCACCTTGCATTTCGGTTCGCTGAAACCGCCCGCCACCGGCCGCCGCAACAATCAGGGGGCAGAAGGGATGGCGCTGTCGCCCGACGGCCGCACCCTGTTCGTGGCCTTGCAAAGCGCGCTGGTTCAGGACAGCGCCATCGGCAACGCCGCCGGGCGCATCAACACTCGCATCCTCGTCTATGACGTCAGCGTCACGCCGACCCCGGCGCGGCCCAAGGCGCATCATGTCGTCCAGCTTCCCGCCTATCGCGACGACGGCAATGGCGGCAAGGCGAACCGCACCGCCGCGCAAAGCGAGATCGTCGCGCTCGACGACCGCCGCCTGCTGATGCTCGCGCGCGACGGCGCGGGTCATGGTGCCGACGGCGACAACCCCATGATGTACAAGGGCGTGCTGCTCGTCGACATCTCGGGCGCGACCGACCTCGCGGGGACCGAATATGAAACGGGCACCGCCTCGCTGCTCCAAAGCCCCGGCGATACCGCGCTGCGGCCCGGCATCGTGCCGGCGGAGAGCGCCGAACTGGTCAATATCCTGAACCCGGCACAGCTCGCGCGTTTGGGGCTGGGCCTCGATACGCTTTCGGAAAAATGGGAGGCGATGGATCTTGTCCCGGTGCCCGACCCGGAAAATCCGGGCGATCATTTGCTGATCGTGGGCAACGACAATGATTTCACCGCGCGGCGCTGCGTCATGACCGGCCAGTCCTGCGATTCCGAACTGGACAATGACAACCGGCTCCTGATCTATCGCCTGCGCCTGCCCGTTGCGGCGCGATAGCGGACGGCCCCTTCGATGGCGGCGGGCTGCTGCGCCGGACGGGTCATTCCCCGATCCGTGGCAGCCCGTCCATCACCGCCGTCAGCGCCAGCGCATTTTCCCGCTCCATCGCGCTGTGCCCGGCGTTCGTCACCACATAGGTCGCGGGCGGGCGTCCCGCCTCGGTCAAGGCCGCGACCAGCCGCGATGCCTGGGTCAGCGGGCATACCTCGTCGAACCGGCCGTGCACGATATGCACCGGGATCGACGCCAGCGTGGCGATATTGTCAAAGAAATGCCCTGCCGGGATGAACAGGTTGTTGGCGAAATAATGCGCCTCGATCTGCGCGAAGCACAGGGCGAAATCGGCCTCGCCGAACTTGCCGGTGTCGGCGGTCTCGGGGATCATGTTCGAAATCACCCCCTCCCACAGCGACCATGTCACCGCCGCGGTCAACTGCCGCTCCTTCTCCGCCTCGGTCGTGGGCACATGGTCGAAAATCGCCTTGTACGACGCCATGACGTCGCGGCGTTCCTCGGCGGTCAGCACCGACAGCAACGCCGCCCACTCGGCGGGATATTTGATATAGGCGCCGGGCGCGGTCAGGCCAAAGGGGTCGGCCTCCCACGTCGCGGCATTGCCCTGGTACAGATACAGCAGGTCCTCCGCCGCGCCCAGGAATATGCCGCGCAGGATCAGGCTCGCGCAATGCGCCGGATGCGCGATCGCATAAGCCATGGCCAGCGTACTCCCCCAACTCCCCCCAAAAACGTGCATCGGCCCGTCGATGTCCAGCTTCTCCCGTAATTTCTCGACATCGCCGATCAGGTCTCCGGTCGTGTTCTTGCTCAGCGCCACGGCGGGGCCGGCCGACGCGACATTGGGTTCGCTCTTGCCGCACCCGCGCTGGTCGAACAGGATGATGCGGTAACGCCTGGGGTCGAAAAAGCGCGCCATCGCGGGCGCACAGGCGCCGCCGGGGCCGCCATGCAGGAACATCACCGGCTCACCCGCCGGGCTTCCATATTCTTCCCAGTAAATGCGGTGGGCAGGATCGCGATCGACCTCCAGCCAGCCGAAATTCAGGCACGGTGGCTGCGGATACACCCAATCGGTGCCTATTTTGCTCGAAGCCTGCAATCGCGAAAAATCCATATTTCGGTGCCTTCAGTCTAAGCCGCGCCACCGAAAGGGCACTGGCGGGATCGCAATCGCAGCAACCTACCCTCTCTCACGGCCATGTCCACAGCCTCCAAGCCACCCCCCGTTCATCCCCACGACGGTTGACCAGTCGGGGCGAAAGGTACAGACCTTCCGCATCGAAAATAGGGAAAGCATTTCATGCGCAAACTGGTCTTGTTCGGGACGAGCCTGCTCGCCCTTCTCCCGCTGCTCGCACTGGCGCAAGAGGACCAGCCTTCGCCTCCCAAGGCGGAAACGGCACCCGTCGCCCCGATGTCCGCCGCCGCCGTCGGCAGCGCCCGTATGGGCCCCGAACGCCGCCTGACCGGGGCCGACCTCTTCGACCTGTCCATTGCCTCCGACCCGCAGATCAGCCCCGACGGCCGCCACATCGCCTATGTCCGCCGCGCGAACGACATCATGACCGACCGGGCGGTTTCCTCGGTCTGGTTGATCGACACGACGACCGGCGAAGAAACGCCGGTTGCGGGCCGCGCTGGGGGTGCTTTCGCGCCGCGCTGGTCGCCCGATGGCAAGCGCCTTGCCTTCGCCTCGACCGAGGGCGGCAGCGCGCAGCTCTGGGTACGCTGGATGGACGGCGGCGAAGCGGTGCGCCTCACGGGACTCCCGACCAGCCCGTCAAGCCTCGCCTGGTCGCCCGACGGCCGTTCGATCGCCTATACGATGCTCGTCAAGGATGAGGGCCCATCGTTCGGTTCGGCGCCCAAGAACAAGCCCGAAGGCGCGAAATGGGCCGACCCGCTCGAAGTGCGCGACCTCCTGACCTACCGCGCCGACGGCGAAGGCTATCTCGAACCCGGCTTCGAAAAAATCTTCCTCGTTCCCGCCACCGGAGGCTCGCCGCGCCAACTCACCTTCGGTCCCTATCATGACGGCGGTCCGTTAAGCTGGTCGCGCGATGGCCGCACGCTCTATTTCAGCGCGAACCGCAGGCCCGATTGGGAAAAGGATCCGGTCGAAAGCGAAATTCACGCGCTCGACTTGGCCAGCGGCGCCGTCACCGCGTTGACCGATCGCAACGGGCCCGACGCCAATCCCGTCGTCTCGCCTGACGGCAGCAGGATCGCCTATGTCGGTTTCGACGACAAGTTGCGCGCATATGAAAACACCCAGCTCTATGTCATGAACCGCGACGGTTCGGGCAAACGCAGCCTGACGGGCAATTGGGACTATGGCGTCGACGCGATCCAATGGGCGGCCGACGGGCGCAGCATCTATGCGCAATATGACGATCATGGCGAAACCAAGGTGGCGCGCATCGGCCTCGATGGCACGGTGCGCAATGCCGCGACGGGGCTGTCGGGCGGTGGGCTCGATCGACCCTATACGGGCGGCAGCTTTACGGTGTCCGACGGCGGCGCGATCGCCTTCACCGGCGGCACCGCGACCCGCCCCGCCGAAGTGCAGCTAACCCGAGGCGGGGCGGCGCGCATCCTGACAGATCTCAATCGCTCGCTTCGCGAAGTGAAATCGCTGGGTGAGGTGCGCAAGATCACGGTCGCGTCCAGCCATGACGGCAAGACGATAGAGGGCTGGCTGACCCTCCCGCCCGGATATCGCGAGGGCCAGCCTGTACCGCTGATCCTCGAAATCCACGGCGGGCCGTTCGCGGCCTATGGCGGCCATTTTTCGACCGACAACCAGCTCTATGCCGCGGGCGGCTATGCGGTCCTCTCCGCGAACCCTCGAGGGTCGACCAGCTATGGCGCGGCCTTCGCGAACGAGATCGACAAGGCCTATCCGGGCAATGATTATTTCGACCTCATCTCGATCGTCGACCGCGCGATCGAACTCGGCGTTGCCGATCCCGACGCCCTTTTCGTCACCGGCGGGTCGGGCGGCGGCGTGCTGACCAGTTGGATCGTCGGCAAGACCAACCGGTTCAAGGCCGCGGTCACGCAAAAACCGGTCATCAACTGGACGACACAGGCGCTCACCGCCGACGGCCCGGGCTTTTTCGGTCCCTATTGGCTGGGTGCCGAGCCCTGGGAAAAGCCCGAACTATTTTGGGCGCGCTCGCCGCTGTCGCTGGTCGGCAATGTCGAAACGCCGACGCTCGTGATCGTCGGGGCGGAGGATTACCGCACGCCGGTCAGCGAATCCGAACAATATTATACCGCGCTCCGCCTTCGCGGCGTCCCTACCGCGCTCATCAAGGTTCCCGGCGCCAGTCATGGCGGCATCTCCGCGCGCCCGTCGCAATCGGCGGCCAAGGCGTCGGCGATCCTCGCCTGGTTCGACAAATATAAGAAAGGCTGGACACGCCCGGCGGAGGGTAAATAACGACAACATCCTCCGCCGCCCACAGCCCTCATCATGGCGCCCCGCGCTATGGGGCGCGAGGGGTCAGGACGTCTCCAGCACCTTTGCGATCAATCGCTCCTCTTTGGCGATCCACGGCGCCATGCTCGCCCGCGACAGTATCCCTCCGCTCCAGGCGGCAATCTTCGGATAAGCCTCTGGATCGATGCCCGCTCCGCAATGGCGCAGGTTTATCAGCGGTGATGCAACCGCAAGGTCCGCAAGCGTCAGCCTGTCTCCGACCAGAAAACCTGACGCGGGGATTGCGTCTTCCAGATAGGCCAGCAGTTTCGGCAACTCCTCGCTTTCGGCCAGCGCCGCCGCGGCCAGATCGCCCTCACGGCCCAGGAACTTCGGCGCGACGATGCGGTTGAAAAACATCTTGCCACTGCACGCCGCGAACACCGTGTCGCCGAATTCCTCCCACCATATCACCTGTCCGCGTTCCTGCGGATCGCTGGGAATCATTTCCGGTTTGGGATGTTTCGCTTCCAGATAGTGTATAATCGCGCTGGAATCGGCGAGCATGAACCCATCGTCATCCATTGCCGGCATTTTGCTCAGGGGCGACGCGGCACGGAAGCCCGGATCGGGGTCGCCGATGCCGACGCCCTTCAGTTCGAAATCTATCCCCTTTTCCCCCAGATAGCCCAGTAGCTTGCGCACAAAGGGTGACACGACCGAACCATAGATAATCATTCCGCGCTCTCCTTTTTCGTCGTGCAGCATAGGCGAAAGGTTGCGTGTCGCAACCCACGGGTGTTGCCGGGGCGGCACGAAATAGGCTTGCTATCGCGTTTCGGCCATGGAACATCCAATGGTGGAGGGGGCGCGCTGCTGCGGCATCCATCAGGCAGGATAGTTTCATGCGCCCTTCGTCATGGGCAGATCGGCTGTTGGCGCTGCTGGTAAGGTTTGTCGGGCTGGTCATTCTGCTCGCGACGTTGGCGGCGGCGACCGCCAGTTTCCTTTACAATAGGTCGGAAGAGGCGGACCAGGCCGCGCAGGTCGCGGTTCAGGTCAATATGCGGCTGCGCGATCATATCGCGGTGCTCGAAGGTGTGCGCGCGCTCTATCAATCGGACAGCGGCACCGGCGGCCCTGGCATTCGGGGCTATCTCAATGCGCTCCAACCGCATGTCGGCGCGCCGGGGATGGAAGGGATCGGTATCGCGGCCGCCATGCGCGCCGATACGCCCGCCGCGGTCGAGGCGAAATTACGTGAAAACTACGACGACGACATCAGGATCTGGCCGACCACCGACCAGCCGATCGGCTTTGCGGTGGTCCTGGTCGAACCCTATACCCCGCGCCGCCGCGCCGCGCTGGGTTTCGACATGTATAGCGAGCCCATCCGGCGCGACGCGATGCGACGGGCCTGGCAAACCGGTCAGCCGGCCGCGAGCGGCATCGTGCGCCTGGCCCAGGAAAAGGCCGCTCAGGTCAAGCAACCGGGCTTTCTCATCTATCTTCCAGTCTATGCCCGCGGCCCAACGGGTCCGGATGCCGACACCGTCGTGACGACCACGGGCGCGCGTCCGGTCGAAGCCTTTGTCTATGCCCCGTTTCGGGTGCGGGATATGATGATCGCGGTCCTTGGGTCGCAACTTGACGGCATCTCGGGACTCGAAGTCTATGCGGGCGAAGGACCGGCAGCGCCACTCGTGTTTCGTCAGGGCACCATGGGATGGGACGCGCAGGAACAGAAACTGCGCATCGCCGACCGCATATGGACGATGCGCATTTCCTATGGTCGCACCCTCGAACGGCTGGGCCGTCCGCTGGCTATCCTCATCTTCGGCGTCGCGCTTGCGATGCTCGCGACACAGCTTCACCGCGTTCAGCGGCGGCGCCTCGTCGCGTTTCAGGAACTCGCGGAACAAAAGGCGCGCCATGCCGAAGACCGCGAATTGATGATCGGCGAAATGGCGCACCGGATGAAAAACGCCTTCGCCCGCATCGGCGCGCTCGCCCGCATCACGCTGCGCGAATCGAAAAGCCTTCAGGAGTTTGAGGCAAAGTTCGACGGCCGGATGCGCGCCCTGTCCGATGCGAAGCAGATGCTCGTCACCGGGGCGGTGGACAGTGTCGAACTCGGCCGGATCGTTCACCGCGAACTCGAACTCGCCGGCCGTTCGCCCGAACAACTCGCCACGATCGCCGGTCCCGCCGTCCGCCTCGACGACGAAGGCGCCCAGGCGCTCTCGCTCGCGATCCATGAATTTGTCACCAACAGCATCAAATATGGCGCGCTCGCGGGTAAGGGCGATCTCGCGGTCAGTTGGCGCCGCGCCGACGGGGACATCCTGTTGAGCTGGGTCGAAAGCGACCTTCCCGAAACCCCGCATATCGAAAGCGAGAGTTTCGGAACCCGGTTCATCCGCACGCTGATCGAACGGCAGTTGAAAGGGCGCTGGGACCGCAGCGTCGGCGACCGGCGCCTGTCCATCACGATCATCTGGCCCGACTATGACGCGGCCCGCCTGACCTGACGATCGCCGCCGATTGACAAGCCCCGCCCTCGCGGCGACAGACGGCGCGAAGGGAAAGCCGAAGGTGAACGGAAAGATGCTGCGCCCGACATCGTTCGACGTCGCTGAGCGGGCGGGCGTATCGCAATCGACGGTATCGCGCGCCCTGCGGGGCAGCCCCGGCGTCAACGCCGAAACGCGCGCCCGCGTCGCCACCGCCGCGCGCGAACTCGGCTATGTCGTCGATCGTCATGCATCGTCGCTGCGCCTGAAAAGCAGCGAGACGATTGCGCTCGTCACCATCTGTCGCCCCGGCGAGGACCGCAGCGCGATCAATCCCTTCTATTTCGCGCTGCTCGGCAGCATCGCCGCCGCAACCTCGGCACGCCGGTTCAACCTGCTCGTTTCGTTTCAGGAAAGCAGCGCCAATTTCCGGGCGGACTTCGTCGCGTCGGGCCTCGCCGATGCGATGATCGTGATCGGCACGACCAGCAATCGCGCCGCCTGGGACTATTTTGCCCAAGCGCAAGCGTCGGGGCTCGATTTCGTGTGCTGGGGCAGTCCCGGCAGCCCCTTTCACTGGATGCGCAGCGAAAACGACATCGGCGGACAACTTGCCGCCGACCATTTCATAGCCTCAGGTCGTCGCCACATTGCCTTTATCGGCCCCCAGCAATCGCCGCAGCGCCAGTTCGACGAGCGCCGCGACGGCTTTTTGGCGACGCTCGCGGCACATGGCATGACCGCGGCCGTCGCCGAACCACCCGCCGCCGCCGATCGCCATGCACAGGGCGTCGCCGCCGTGCAGGCGCTGCTCGCGGCGCATCCCGAAACCGACGCGATCTTCGCCGCCAGCGACATGCTCGCCCTCGGCGTTCTACAGGGGCTGAAGGATGCCGGCCGCCGCATACCCGAAGATGTGGCGTTGATCGGCTTCGACGGCATTCGCGCCGGCACGCTTGCCGACCCCGCGCTCACCACGCTCGAACCCGATATTGACGCGGCGGGAGAGGCGCTGGTTGCTATGGCGCTGGAGGATGACGAACGCACTCGCAGCGGCACGCGCATTCCCGTCCATCTGGTGGTTCGCGGCACCGCCTGAATGTCCGAATCGGCATCCGTTACCATTGCTTAACCGACCGAAAAGTAACGAGTCATTATCTATGATGCTGCTATCCCGAGCTTCAGGATAGAAGGCGGTAGTGTGAACGGACAATTTTTCATCTCGTTGCTCAATCCGGGCATCGGACTGTTGTTCGCAACCGCCTTTCTGCTGCTGTGGCTAAATCGGCGCGAACGCTATATCGCCTATGCGGCGGGCGCCTATACCGCATCGGCCCTCGCCTTCCTGATTCAGGATGTCGGCCCGGTGCTGCCGATGGAATTGCAGCGACTCCCCGCCAATTTCGCGTTCGTCGCCACCGGCTGCCTCTTCGCCGCCGCGATCATCAAGCGGTACGGCCTGCCCATTCCCTGGCGCACCATGGCGATGACGACCGCGGTGTCGATGACGGTCTTTATATGGTTCCTGCTTGTCCAGCCGATCATTGCCGCCCGCATTCTGGCAATCAGCATCGGCACCGGCATTATCGCGGCGACCGTCGTCGTCGCGCTGTGGCCGATCGAAAAGCGCCACCTGATCGATCGCGTGCTGTTCTGGGTCGCCGCCGTGTCCGCGCTCAACCTCATTATCCGGCCCATCGTCCTCCTTTCGCTGGGCGGCGGCTTCGACAATTATGTCGGCTTTCAACAATCGGTCTATTGGACCACCGTCCAGTTCAGCCAGGCGATGGTGTCGATCGTCGCCGCGATCAGCCTGATGGTGGCGGTCGCGATCGACCAGATCGCCGAACTGCGCCGCGAGGCCGACGATGACAATCTTTCGGGCCTGCTCAACCGCCGGGGGTTCGAAACGCAGGCAGCGCGCGCGCTCCGCCTTTGCCTCGACGATGCGCGCCCCGTCGCCTTGCTCATCGCCGACCTCGACCATTTCAAGCGGGTCAACGACAATCACGGCCATGCGGTCGGTGATGCCATCATCGCCGCATTCGGCGCGCATGTCCGCCTGATCGGTCCTGCCGAAATGATTGCCGGCCGGATCGGCGGCGAAGAATTTGCGATGCTCGCCCCCGGCGCGGGGATAGAAGCCGCGCGCCAGATCGCCGAAGCCGTCCGTACCGGCCTTCACCCCGCCTGTGCGGGCCGCATCCCGGCCGAACTCTGCCCGACGGTCAGTATCGGCATTGCCATCGCCAAGCCCGGCACCGGACTGCCGGCACTGATGCAGGACGCCGATCGGGCGCTCTATGATGCAAAGCGCACCGGTCGCGACCGCGTCCGCGCTTTCACGCCAAAGCCGGTGCGCCTCGCCGCCAACGGCAGTTAGCCGTCCACATGATTTCCATACCGCCCTGCTGACAATCGACCGCAGGGGAAAAATCAGTCCGACGAAATCAGTGGCTTTACGTCCTCCGGCCGCAGGTCGACGCGGATCGACGCGCGCGTGCCAGGTCGGCTCCCTGCCGCGTTAATCGGCGCATAGGAAACGGCGGCCTTGTGCGTCCGCGCCAACGCCTCGATCAATCGCGTGCCCAGCCCCGTTCCACGCGCCACGCCGTCGCCCGGCATTCCCGCGCCATCATCCTCGACCGTCAGTTCGATCGACGCGCCGCCCATTTGCCGCAGTATCAGGCGGATTTCCCCGCCATCGTCATGGTCATAGGCATATTTGCAGGCATTGCTGACCCACTCATTGGCGATCATTCCCAGCGCCACGGCCTTGTCGGTCGCCACCCGGACGGGATCGACCGACGCGACGACGCGCCTTACGCCCGCGCCGTTCGACCAGGTTTCAGAAAGGTCATGTGCCAGCCCGGTCAGATAATCGCCCATCGCGACAAATTCGACATCGTCGGTGGTATAAAGGCGGCGGTTCACCTGCGCCACCGTCGCAATCCGCTGCTGCGTCTTTTGCAGCGCCTCGCGCGCGGCTGGGTCGGTCAGACTTTTCGACTGCAGCGCGACGAACGACATGATCATCTGCAAATTATTCGCGACCCGGTGGTTCACTTCTTTCAACAAGGCTTCAAGCCGCGCGTTGCTCGCGCGCAGTTCGGCCTCTGCCGCCTCGCCGGCACGGCGAAGCTGCGCGCGGTCGAGCACCTGGTCAAAGCTTGACGCCAGCAGGTCGAAAAAATCCTCGCCGACCGATTTCACGACATAGTCGTCGGCGCCCGATTGCAGCGCGGCCACCGCGATCCGGCTTTCTTCCGATCCGGTCACATAGACGATCGGCGGACAATCGCGCAGCGCACGCAGCGCCTCCAGCGTCGCCAGCCCGTCCTGCCCCGGCATATAATGGTCGACCGCAACCAGATCGAACGCGGTCACTTTCGCCATATCGACGCCCTCGGCACCGCTCGCCGCAAGGCTGACTTCAAAGCCCTTGCGCGCGAGCGCCCGCGCGGCAAGACGACGCATGCCATCGTCGTCGTCGATATAGAGGATGTGGGTCAGCGTGGGCCTCAGGCGGGATCGGGGTCGGGGACCTGGATCACCGACAGGAACAGGCCCAATTGACGGATCGCGTCGGCGAAATTCTCATAATTCACCGGCTTGGTGATATAGACATTGCATCCAAGGTCATAACAACGCTGAATTTCGATCTTGTCGTCGGTGGTCGTCAGCACGACGACGGGTGTTCGCCGTAGCGGGCTGCCATCGGCTTTCAACTTCGCCAAGATGTCGGTTCCGCTCATGTCCGGCAGGTTGAGGTCGAGCAGCACGAGCGCCGGCCCGTTGCGAACCGGCCCTTCGGCAGCATCGTACAGAAACTCCAGCGCCGACGTCCCATCAAGAAAATGGTGGATCGCGTTCGAGATGCCGGCGCGCCGGATATTCTTTTCGATCAGGCGCGCATGTCCCTCATCGTCCTCGATCATAACGATATTGACAGGCTTCTGGTCAGACATCCTCTTCTCCGCTTTGCCACTCGATCGGCAAGATCAGCCGGAAGGTGGACCCCTCACCCAATTCGGACTGGACTTCGATAGTACCGCCGAGGCGATATGCGAGCGCGCGCGCATGCGCAAGGCCGATCCCCTCGCCGGGCTGATCCTGCACACCCGATCGCCGAAAAAGATCGAACACGCGCTCATGATCGCGCGTCGCGATGCCGCGACCATTGTCGATCACATCGACCCATGCGCGACCAAAATCGGCCCCGCCGGTCACGCGGATCACGCCGGGACGGCCGGGACGGCCGGGCTGGAGATATTTGAGCGCATTTTCGACCAGGTTCGACAATATCTGTTCGACCGCGACCCGGTCGTTCACGACGACCGGCAGCTTGCCCACCGACACATCGGTCCCGCTTTCGTCGATCCGGTGCTGAAGGCTTCCGACGATCGCCTCCAACACCGCTGCCAAGTCGAGCCGTTCGGGCGCCAAGGTCCGCCTGCCCTGCCGCGACAGGTTGAGGATGGCGTTGATGAGCCGGTCCATCTTTTGCGTCGAGGTGCGGATAAAGCCGATCGATTCGGGCAGATCCTCCTCGACCGCCAGGCGTGTCGCAGCGTCGGGTTCGCTCCATCCGTCGGCTGCGCCCTTTTCCAGATAGGCGGCGATCGCCTTCCGCGCTGTCTCCAACTCGGCGGTAAAGCCCATGACGTTGACCAGCGGCGATCGCAGATCGTGCGAGACGATGTAGGCGAAACGCTGAATTTCCGCATTCGCGCGTTTCAATTCACCCGTTCGCGCCTCGACCACGTCTTCCAGCCCGTCATTAAGGCGCCTGAGTTCGATGCGCGACGTCCGAAGCTCCACCAGATTCCGCCGCACCAGCAACAATGTCGCGATCGCGACGCCCATGATCAGCAGCGCCGTGAGGCTCAGCAGGATATTGAACTGTCCCTGCGTCCGTTGCTGCCTCTGCTCGCGGTCGCGCAGCAGCGCGAGTTCGGCATTCGTCATCTCTTCGACGACCGCGCGCGACGCCCGCACCTCCAACACGCCCCTGTCGGCAGCGAAGCCCGCGAGCAGCGCGGCGCGATCATCTCCCCGCAGGCCCAGCGTCTTGCGATAATGGTCCGCATAGATTTTCAGATGCGCGCGAAGCCTCGCTGCCCGTGCCTGTTGCACCGGATTGTCGGCGACAAGTCGAACCAGATTTTTCAACCGATCATATGACTGAGCCTCTGCATCGGCCATGATCGTCGCAAATCGCGGGTTCTGCGTCATGATGAGCCCGCGGCGCGCCGTCTCCATGCGCTCCATCGCGCTCGCATAGGCGCCAAGGCTTGCCTCGACCGCCAGCGTATGCACGACCCGCTGCGCGTCGATGCCATTTTGCCGCTGGATATAAAAGGCGCTGCCCGCCGCCATCAGCAGCGCGGCGAATCCCAAGGCCAGCAGCGCGAAGATCAGACGGGTCGCGCGCGTGTCACGGCCCAGCGAGGAAAGTCTGCTCGATTCCATATCTTCCCATGCCTTGCGGTGCCCCCGCCCGCAAGCCGTCCGAAGGCCTCACAAGATATGCCGCTCCCGTTTGTCGGGCGAATTGTCCGCGACGACGCCGTAAACCTCCCCACCCCCTTGCAATTCCATGGGTCGGGCGTAAGGCGGCGCCAACATAAACCTGCGCGTGCGACTCCCGCTGGCCCCGCTCTCCCGCTTTGCCACCGGACGGTCATTCCCCGCCGCGCCAACATGGGGACTGCAATCCTATGACGACCACGGGCAACGACACGCTGACCACCCGTTCGACACTCAGCGTCGGCGGCAAGAATTACGCTTATTATTCGCTGGAAAAGGCAGCGGCCAAGCTGGGCGATGTCTCGCGCCTGCCCTTTTCGATGAAGGTGCTGCTCGAAAACCTGCTCCGCTTCGAAGATGGCGGCTTTACCGTATCGACCGACGATGCGCAGGCGCTGGTCGACTGGCAAAAGGACCCGCATTCGAACCGCGAGATTCAGTATCGCCCGGCGCGCGTGCTGCTTCAGGATTTCACCGGCGTTCCCTGTGTGGTCGATCTGGCCGCGATGCGCGATGCGATCGCCAAACTTGGCGGCGACACGACCAAGATCAACCCGCTCGTCCCCGTCCACCTCGTCATCGACCATAGTGTCATGGTCGATGAGTTCGGTACGCCCAAGGCGTTCGAACAGAATGTCGAGATCGAATATTATCGCAATGGCGAACGCTACGACTTCCTGAAATGGGGTTCAAAGAGCCTGTCGAACTTCAAGGCCGTGCCTCCGGGCACCGGTATCTGCCATCAGGTCAATCTGGAACATATCGCCCAGGCAGTATGGTCGAGCGAGGATGGCAACGGCGAAACCGTCGCCTATCCCGACACCTGCGTCGGCACCGACAGCCACACGACGATGATCAACGGCCTTGGCGTCCTCGGCTGGGGCGTCGGCGGGATCGAGGCAGAGGCCGCGATGCTCGGCCAGCCCGTGTCGATGCTGATCCCCGAAGTCGTAGGCTTCAAATTCACCGGCACCCTGAAAGAAGGCGTCACCGCGACCGACCTTGTGCTGACCGCGACGCAGATGCTGCGCGCCAAGGGCGTCGTCGGACGGTTCGTCGAATATTTCGGCCCCGGTCTTGCTTCGCTGTCGCTCGCCGATCGCGCGACGCTCGCCAACATGGCGCCCGAATATGGCGCGACCTGCGGCTTCTTCGGCGTCGATGACAAGACGATCGACTATATGCGCCTGACCGGCCGCTCGGAAGAAAATATCGCGCTGGTCGAAGCCTATGCCAAGGCACAGGGGCTTTGGATCGTCGAGGGTGCAGCCGATCCGGTGTTCACCGACACGCTCGAACTCGACCTTGCCACCGTCGTTCCGTCGCTCGCCGGGCCAAAGCGTCCGCAGGACCGCGTCTCGCTTCCCGAAGTCGACGACGTGTTCAACGCCGACATGGCGAACACATATAAAAAGACGCAGACCCGCGTTCCGGTCGAGGGCAAGGATTTCGACATTGGCGACGGCGACGTCACCATCGCCGCGATCACCAGTTGCACCAACACGTCGAACCCCGGCGTCCTCGTTGCCGCCGGCCTCGTCGCGAAAAAGGCCGACGCGCTCGGCCTCAAGCCGAAGCCGTGGGTCAAGACCAGCCTTGCCCCGGGGTCGCAGGTCGTCACCGACTATCTGGTCAAGGCGGGGCTGCAACAGCATCTCGACAATATCGGCTTCAACCTCGTCGGCTATGGCTGCACGACCTGCATCGGCAATTCGGGTCCGCTGGCGGAACCGATTTCAAAGGCGATCAACGAAAATGGCCTCGTCGCCGCGGCGGTCATTTCGGGCAACCGCAATTTCGAAGGCCGCGTGTCGCCCGACGTGCGCGCGAACTTCCTCGCCTCGCCGCCGCTCGTCGTCGCTTACGCCCTGAAGGGCACCGTGATCGAGGATTTCACCACGACCCCGATCGGACAGGATCAGTCGGGCAACGACGTGTTCCTGAAGGACATCTGGCCGACCAATGAAGAGGTCGCCAGCACGGTCGCCGGCGCGGTCGACCGCGACATGTTCGAGGCGCGCTACGCCCATGTCTATAAGGGCGACGAACATTGGCAAAAGATTTCGGTCGAAGGATCGGACACCTATCAGTGGCGCGCCGGATCGACCTATGTCGCCAACCCGCCCTATTTCGAAGGCATGTCGATGACCCCCGCGCCCGTGTCGGACATCGTCGATGCCAAGCCGCTCGCGATCCTTGGCGACAGCATCACGACCGACCACATCAGCCCCGCCGGCAGCATCAAGGCGGACAGCCCGGCCGGCAAATGGCTGATGGAACATCAGGTCAGCAAGGCCGATTTCAACAGCTACGGTGCCCGCCGCGGCCACCACGATGTCATGATGCGCGGCACCTTTGCCAACATCCGCATCAAGAATGAAATGGTCCCCGGCATCGAAGGCGGCATGTCACGCTATGGCGCCGACGTCATGCCGATCTATGACGCCGCGATGCGTCACAAGGCCGACGGCACCCCGCTGGTCGTGATCGCGGGCAAGGAATATGGCACCGGATCGTCGCGCGACTGGGCGGCAAAGGGCACCAACCTCCTTGGCGTCCGCGCCGTGATCGTCGAGAGCTTCGAGCGTATCCACCGTTCGAACCTTGTCGGCATGGGCGTGCTGCCGCTCCAGTTCGTCGAAGGCCAGACCCGCGAGACGCTGGGCCTGACCGGCGACGACCAGTTCACCATCACCGGCGTCGCGGACCTGAAACCGCGCCAGACGGTCACCGTGAACGTCACCCGCCCCGACGGTTCGACCTTCAGCTTCGATACGCTCTGCCGCATCGATACCGCGAACGAGGTCGAATATTATATGAACGGCGGCATCCTGCATTATGTGCTGCGCAAGCTCGCAGCCTGATCGTGAATGAAGGCGGAGAGCGGATTTCCTCTCTTCGCCTTCGATCCTTTCGGCGGCGGCTACCGACCGGATGACCATCGCGGCCGGATAGCGGCGGCCGGACGAACGCTGCATGACCTGCCCCGCTTCATGCCAAAGGATCGCCCATGGACGCGCTGCGCATCGCCATCGAAGTCGTCGGCTGGGCGGCGGCGGTCATCATCCTTGCCGCCTATATCCTGCTGTCGCTCGGCAAGCTCGACGGCCGAAGCTATGTTTATCAGTGGATGAACGTGATTGGTGCGGGCGGCTTCGTCATCAATTCCGGCTATAACGGCGCGCTACCGTCGGCGGTACTCAACGTGATATGGGCCGGGATGGGAATATTTACGCTGGCGGTCGTGTGGCGCGCGCGCAAAGCCGCCCGCGCCATCATTTCCTAGGGCGTACATCGGCAACCATCCGTTGATCCTGCTCGGCGCCGCGTGGCACTGGCGGACGCAGGTCGATACGGCGTTCGCGGGGTTCGGGTTGCGGTCCGCCGTCGCGATCGAAACCCACACGCACGGATCGTGCCTGCGCGCTGGCCGCACTCACGGACGATCAAGGGGAAAGCCGCGCCGCCGCGGCATGGTGGGCGCTGACGGGCTCGAACCGCCGACCCTCTCGGTGTAAACGAGATGCTCTACCAACTGAGCTAAGCGCCCCCGTTCGGGGAAGCGCCCCCTGCCACAACCCGGCGCATCTGGCAAGCGCGCCGCTATTCCTCCAGCGCCTCGAAATAGCGCGTCAGCGCGTCACCGGCCCGATCGGCCAGCGCGATGAAGATGCGGCGGCCGTCCTGCGGATCATCCTGGCGCACGAACAGCCCGGCATCGGTCATCGTCTTGATCCAGCGCAGCGCCGTCGTCGCCGGGACCGCCGCCGCGATGCACAGGCTCGACACCGACACCGGCTGGCGTTCAAGCTGCGCCGCATATAGGTCGAGCAGCATGTCCCACGCCGGATCGGCGAACAGGTCGGCCGGGAAAAACTGTTCGCGCATCCGCCTCTGGCGCAGCATTCGCCGCACCTCCTTGGCCAGCCGCCGGTCGCGCGCATGGTCGTCGATGACAAAGCCGCGCGGTGCGGCCACGAAATCGCGCGGCGGCGATCGGACCTGTCCCGCATGATCGGCCGGTCCGCCGCGCCACGGCGCCGCCCCCGGAATCGTCCCCGGCAGGGCGGCCCGTTGTGCCGCCAGATCGTTCAGGACGCGCGAAATCCGCGCGACTTCTTCCTGCAATTGATCGATCCGTTCCATCGCGTCGTCGCGCGCGACGTCGTGCAATATCCCGTGCCGGATGCGCCGCGCCGCCGCCAGCGCGACCATCCGTTCGGCCGGGTCGGCATCGACTAGGAACTGCACATTGACCGCCGCGGGAATCGCCGCCGCGACGTGATCGAGCGCGAACAGCGCGGTTTCGCAGATCAGGCTGCACCCCCGCGCTTCGACCGCATCGCAGATCGCGGCCAGCGTCGCGGCGTCCACCGTTTCGGCCGCCGCCAGCCACACGATGTCCAGCGTGATCGTCTGACGGATATAGTCCGCCGCGCAAAAGGCAGGGAGCATATTGGCCAGCCGCACCTGTGCGATCACGGCGGCATCGGGCCATTCGCTTCGCGGCCCGACGAACAACAGCGGCGAATGGATGCCCATGGGCACCGCCCCGCCGATCGTCGGCGGCGGCCCGGCATCGCCCGCGCCGAATCCCTCGACCGGAAAGGCCGATGTATCGAATCCCGATTCCGCACCATGATCGATCATGCCGTCATCCTCGCTGCATCGCCCCGCCATGGCGTAATCATGCCTTCATTTCGGTTGAATTCGCCTGTTATTCGTTCCTTTTTGCCGCCAATTCGGACCAAAGCCACGTCCGGGTGGCGGCCGTCACGGAACGGTCGGAGCGGATTGCTCCAATTTGGACATGATTTGTTCTCATCGTCAAGATGTTCCGCGCGCCTGCCGATCCATCGGCGGCGATTCTGGCCAAGTCATTGTTTCCCCACGCCTCGCAGACGTCGCCGCCACACCGATAACGCGCCCGCTATGCCTCGCCGCCGTTTCCGGCTAGGGCGATGGTCATGAACAGCCTGTTCCCCGTCATGCTTGGCGGCGCGATCGGCGCCGGGGCCCGCCATCTGGTCGGCCAGGCGATGCTCGCGCGGCTTGGCCCCGGCTTCCCGTGGTGGACGCTGGCGATCAACATCGTCGGCAGCCTGATGATGGGGCTGCTCGTCGGCTGGCTTGCCCGTGGCGATGGCGGCGACACCACGCGCCTGTTCGTCGGCGTCGGAATCCTCGGCGGCTTCACCACCTTTTCCTCTTTCAGCATGGAATTCTGGATGCTTTTCGAACGCGGCCAAAACGCCCAGGCGGCCGCCTATATCATCGCGTCGGTGGTCGGCGCGCTCGCCGCCTGCGGCATCGGCCTGGTCATGATGCGGCAGGTGCCGGCATGAGCAGGACCGAACAGGATAAAGCGACGATCGCCGAAGAGGATGACGGCATCCGGCTCGACCGCTGGTTCAAGCGCCATCGCGAAGGGACGCCCCATGCGCTGCTGGCGCGCTGGGCGCGTTCGGGGCAGTTGACGCTGGACGGGAAAAGGGCCGATGTTTCGGACCGGATCGCCGCCGGACAGACATTGGTGATGCCGACCCCGCCGGTCGAAACCGTGGCGCGCCCGGCGCGCAAGGGCCGCCCGCTGACCGACGCCGACGTCGAACTCGCCACCGGCATGATGATCCACCGCGATGCGAGCGCGATCGTCCTCAACAAGCTGCCCGGCCTTGCGACACAGGGCGGGACAAAGACCGAACAGCATGTCGACGGCCTGCTCGACGCGCTGAAATTCGACGGGCCGGTGCGACCGAAACTTGTCCACCGGCTCGACAAGGATACGTCCGGCGCGCTGCTGATCGCGCGGACTCCCAAGGCGGCGGCCTATTTCGCCAAGAGTTTTTCGAACCGCAGCGCGCGCAAGACCTATTGGGCGCTGATCGTCGGCGTTCCCGATATTCAACAAGGCGAAATCGACCTGCCGCTGGCCAAGCAGCCGGGATCGGGCGGCGAAAAGATGCATGTTCATGACGACGGCCTCGCGTCGAAAACCCGCTATCGCGTCATCGAACGCGCGGGCAACAGCGCGGCATGGGTGGAATTGCAGCCGCTGACGGGGCGGACGCACCAGCTTCGCGTGCATATGGCCGCGATCGGCCATCCGATCGTCGGCGACGGGAAATATGGCGGCAAAGGCGCCTTCCTGACCGGAACGATCAGCCGCAAGATGCATCTGCACAGCCGACGCCTGCGCATCGATCATCCCGACGGCGGCGCCATCGACATCAGCGCGGACGTGCCCGAACATTTTGCCGCCAGCCTTGACGCGCTGGGTTTCGACCTGTTGCTGGGCGACGTCGGCGTCGACGATGTCGCAAAGGGACCGCCACCGAAAGCCGCGGCAAAAGCGGCGGCAAAGGCGCACAGCAAACAGATCCGCAAGGCACGGCGCGGCGAACGGCGCGGCCGGACAGCCGACAGCAAGCCGACCGATTTCGTCGGCAAGCCAAAGCCAAAGCCCAAGGCAAAGGCCGGATCGGGCAAAGCCGCCCCCGCCAAACCGGCGGGCCGCAAGCCGGGCGCGCAGAAACGTTCGGCGCCGCCGCCAAAGGCACGCTGATGCATCCCAATTCCGCTTTCCGTCCGCGACAGGACGATCTTGCCGAACTGTTGGTGCGCGAAATCGGCTTTGCCGCGATCTTCGCGGCCACCCCCGACGGCCCGCGCGTCGCCCACGCGCCGGTGGTGCTGGCGGAGGACCGGACGACGCTGCAATTCCACCTGGCGCGCGGCAATGCGCTGACCCGGCATCTCGACGGCGCAGCCGCACTGGCGGTGGTGCAGGGTCCCGACGCCTATGTCAGCGCAAGCTGGTACGCCGACGCCAACCAGGTGCCGACATGGAATTATGTCGCGATCGAAATGGAAGGCGTGGCGCGCAAGCTGGACGACGCCGCGCTGGTGCGACAGCTCGACGCGCTGAGCGAAGCGCATGAGGCGCGCGTCGGCGCCAATCCGCCATGGACGCGGGACAAGATGAACCCCGCGCTATTCAGCAGGATGACGGGCACCATCACCGGATTCGAGATGCGGATCGCCGCGTGGCGGCCCACGATCAAGCTGTCGCAGAACAAGTCCGCCGACGAACGCGCGCGGGTCGTCGCGGGGGTTGAGGCGGCGGGCCATGGCGCGCTGGCGCAGTTGATGCGCCACCTTGGCGGCGATAGGGAGGGCGCATGACCCGCCCCGACGACGCGCTCGCCCGAAAACGCTTTTTCGCCATCGCCGCCATGCGCGTCGTCGGGGCGATTTTCGTGCTCGCCGGTTTCGTGCTGATCCGTGGTGGATGGGTGCTGGCGGGCCAGCCGGCCGACCGCTGGATCGGAACCGCCGTCGTGCTGGTCGGCGCCTTTGACTTCGCGGTCATGCCGCTGCTCCTCGCGCGCCGCTGGCGTTCGCCCAAGCCGCGGTGAAGCGTTTTTGGAAAGAGGCCGCCGTCGTCGCCGACGGCGACGGTTGGGGCATCGCGCTCGACGGGCGCCCCGTCCGCACGCCGCAGCGCGCGCCGCTGACCGCGCCCAGCCCCGCCCTTGCCCAGGCGATCGCCGCCGAATGGAATGATGTCGCCGGGACCATCGACCCAGCCGCCATGCCGATGACGGGGCTGACCAACGCGGCGATCGACATCGCCATGCCCGACCTGCCCGCCTTTGCCGCGCCGGTCGCGGCTTATGCGCAAAGCGACCTTTTCTGTTACCGCGACGCGCGCGATGCCGCGTTGCAGGCCGAACAGGCGGCGGCGTGGAACCCCCTGCTCACTTGGGCCGAGGGGCGATACGGCATCGAATTTGTGCTGACCCAGGGCGTCCTGCCGATCGATCAGCCCGCCGCGACGATCGCCGCATTGCAGGACGCGGTCCTTGCGCGCGACGCATGGCGCATCACCGCGCTGACCCCGCTGGTGACGATCGGCGGATCGCTTGTCGCGGGACTGGCGCTGCTGGAAAATGCTTTCGACGCCGCCGCCCTGTGGGACGCGGTCAGCCTTGACGAACTTTATCAGGAGCGCCGATGGGGCGCCGACAGCGAAGCGCAAAAGGCGCGCGCCGGGCACCAGCGCGACTGGGACAATGCCGCGCGCTTTCTGACGCTGCTGTAACGTCGGGCGCCGCGCGGGACGCCCACGCCGTCCTCATTCAATCGGCAAAATCGGGCTTGCGTTTCTGCATCCCCGCCATCACCGCCTCGATCTGGTTCGGGCTGCGCATGACCTTTACCTGCTCGTCGCTTTCCGCCTGAAGGATTGCGGCGTCACTCGCGTCGGCCAGCATGTTGCACAGCCTTTTGGCGCCGCGGATCGCATGGGGATTCTTGTCGGCGATGACCGCCGCAAGCTCCATCGCCTTGGCCAGCGGGTCGTCCGACACATGCGTCGCGAACCCCAGCAGCTTTGCCTCCGACCCATTGAATTCGCGATTGGTATAGATCATCTCGCGCAGCACATCGTCGGCGACCTGCGTCCGCCACAGCGCCATGCCGGCGACGTCGGGAACCAGGCCCCAGCGCATTTCCATGATCGCGATGCGCGTGTCGGGGTGAACGATGCGGATGTCGGCGGCGGCCATGATCTGGCTTCCCGCGCCGAACGCGACGCCATGAACGGCGGCGATCACCGGCACCGGCAGCTCGCGCCAGCCCCATGCCGCATATTGGGCGTTGTTGGCGATGCCGCGCGTCCGGTCGGCCAATGTGCCCCCCGCGCTGCTCGTGCCCGGCGCGCGATCATTGCTGAGGCTCGACAGGTCCAGCCCGGCGCAAAAGGCGCGCCCTTCGCCCGACAGCACCACCACGCGCAGCCCCGCCGCCGCCTTTAACTGATCGATTGCCGCGACCAGCGCATCCCACATCGCGGGGTCGAGCGCGTTCATCTTGTCGGCGCGGATCAGCCGGACGTCGGCGATGCCGCCATCCAGCATGGTGATCGAAATACGGTCTTTCACGGGAGAATCCTTTTCAGCGTGTCAATGCGGCCTCAACCAGCACAAGCTGGTCGTTGCCGAAATACATATCGTCCCTGTCGACGAAGATCGTCGGCGAGCCATAGCCGCCGCGCGCGATGAGTTCATCGGTATTCGCCCGCAATCGCGCCTTCACCGCGTCGCTGCCCGCCGCCGCCGCCAGCGCCGCGCCGTCCAGCCCCTCGGCATCGGCGACCGCCATCAGCACGGCGGGATCGTCCAGATTTTCCTGCCGGTCGAAATAGCTGGCAAAGGCGCCGCGCGCAAAGCGGAGCAGCGCCGCCTGGTCATCCTCTAGCGCACAGCAGAACCGCATCGCGGCGATGCTTTTCGCCGGATGCCATGGCGACGGGAAATGCATCGGCACGCCCGCCAGCCGCGCCCAGTCCTTCAGCACTTTCCAGCCATGCGACAGCCGCCGGTTGTCCACCTGTTCGCGCGCGGCATAAACGGCGGGATTGACCGCGTTGAACACCCCGCCGACCAGTATCGGCCGATACACCGCCGCCGCACCCGCCCGGTCGAGTACGCCGGGCAGATTGTGAAAGGCAAGGCAGGTCCACGGGCTGGACAGGTCAAAGAAAAATTCGACGCGGGCGGTCATCGGTTCAGGCCCCCGTCCCCACCTTGGTCGCCGCCTTCGCGTCCGCCTTTTCCCAATATTGGTCGCGCAGCAGGCGCTTGTACAATTTGCCCGTATCATGACGGGGCAGCGCCTCCAGAAAGTCGATGCGCCGCGGAATCTTTACTCCCGACAATTTCTCGCGCGCATAGGCGATCAATTCGTCGCGAAAGGCCGGGGTCGCGTCGGCCATGTCGGCGGGCTGGATCACCGCGATCACCTCTTCGCCCATTTCGTCGTGCGGGCCGCCAACCACCGCGACGTCGGCGACCTTTGGGTGGGTGATGAGGTGGTTTTCGATTTCCTGCGGATAGATGTTCACGCCGCCGGAGATAATCATGAAGCTCTTGCGGTCGGTCAGGTACAGAAAGCCTTCTTCATCGAGCTTGCCCACATCGCCCAGCGTCGACCAGCCCTTCGAATTGCGGCTGGACGCCGTTTTTTCGCTGTCGCCATGATATTCAAAGATATTTTCGCTTTCGAAAAAGACCGCGCCTTCCGCGTTCGGGCCGAGTTCGCTTTCGCCGTCCTCGCCCATGATATGCACCGTCCCCAGGATCGGGCGGCCCACCGAACCCTTGTGCGTCAACCAGTCGGGGCTGGAAATGAAGGTCATGCCATTCCCCTCTGACCCCGCATAATATTCGAACAAGACCGGGCCCCACCAATCGATCATCGCCTGTTTGACCGGCACCGGGCACGGCGCCGCGGCGTGGATCGCGACCTTCAGCGATGAGGTGTCATAGCGGGTGCGAACCGCATCGGGCAATTTCAGCATCCGCACGAAATGGGTCGGCACCCATTGGCTGGCGTTCACGCGGTATCGCTCGATATGCGCCAGCGCGGCTTCGGGATCGAATTTCTTCATCAGGACGACGGTGCCGCCAAGCCGGTGGATCGTCATCGACCAGCGCAGCGGCGCCGCGTGATAGAGGGGCGCGGGCGACAGATATATGCTGTCGGCGTTGATCTGAAACACCGCGGACGCCAGCATGACCAGGCTGTTGACCGCGTCGATCGCCGGATCTTCGGGCAAGGGGACGCGCACCCCCTTTGGCCGTCCCGTCGTCCCCGACGAATAGAGCATGTCGACCCCCGCGCGTTCGTCGGCCACGGGGGTCGCGGGCATCGCCGCGACGGCGTCTTCCCAGCGGGCATAGCCCGCGATGTCGCCGCCCATGGCGAACCGCTCGATCCTTGTCGTCAACCGCTCTGCCGCGTCGGCAAGGCTCACCGACACGATCAGGATCCTGGCGCCCGAATTGTCCAGAATATAGTCGGTTTCGTCCTGCGTCAGCCGCGACGAGATGCAGACATAGCGCAGCCCCGCGCGCTGCGCGCCCCAGGTCAGCCCGTAATAATGCGGCGTGTTGTCCAACATGAAGGCGACGACATCCTCATGCCCCAGCCCGTGCGCGCGAAACAATTGGGCGACGCGATTCGACGCGGCGTCAAGTTCGCCATAGCTGATCGCCTCCCCCGTTTCGGCGACGATGATCGCGGGTTTGTCGGGCGTGCTGCGCGCATGGACTGAGGGGTGCATAGGCCATCTCTCCGGGAATCGTTGCTTTCTTTATGTCCAAGATGAGTAGCAACCTGAAACTTTTGGTCAAGCAAGCTGGGCAGAAGGACAGCGCCGCGCTAATCCGGTCGCGACCGCAGGGCATAGCCCCGTCCCTTCACCGTCCGCAGCATCGGCCAGTCAAAGCCGCGATCGACCTTGGCGCGCAGCCGCGACATATGGACCGCCACCCGGTTCGTGCCGGGGTCGAAATCGAGCCGCCATACCGCGCGGAGCAGCGCATCGCGCGACAGCGGCCGGTCGGGAACGCGCGCCAGGTTCGCCAGCAGGTCGAATTCACGCAGCGGCAGGCGGATCAGCCGCCCCGCACGCTCGACGCGCCGGTCGATCAGGTCGATGCGCAGTTCGCCCTCGCCCAGTTGGCCGACCGCGACGCGGCTGCGGCGACACAGGCTGGCGATGCGCGCCAGCACCTCGCACGGATTGTCGGCCCAGCCGACCGCATCGTCGGCGCCCGCCCCCAGCGCCACCAGCCGATCGTCGATCGAGTCGCGATCGGACAGGATCAGCAGCGGCCGCCGCCCCGCGATCGAGCGGGCCAGCCGGACGAAATCCAACGGTTCCTGCCAGTCGAGGAAAGGATTGACGACCAGCATGTCGAAACATGTGTCGGTCCATGCGCGCAAGCCGTCCACATGCTGCGGCAGCACCCGGACCGCCCTTCCCGCGCCCCGGATCGCCGCCGCCAGCGCATTCGCCCGTTCGGCGCGGGGATGATAGACGGCCAGCAGCAGGGGCCGGTCGCCCGCATTCGCCACGGTGCATGGTTCCATGTGCATTCCCCGCCCTTCCCCCGGCATCCTGCCGCCGTCGCCCTGCCGCCCTGTCGCCCTGCTGCTCCACCGCCATTGCGCCGCCTTTCGGCTGTGCTAACTTTGGCGCATGAACAGTATCGAGATGCTCGACGGCGCCTTTGCCACCCTGCCCGATCTTGTCCGCGCCCACGCCGCGGAACGTCCCCACGCCGTAGCGGCTGCCGACGCATCGCGGCGGCTGACCTGGTCCGAACTGGATCAATTGACCGACCGAATCGCCGCCCGATTGCAACAGGACGGCTTTGCGAAAGGCGATCGAACCGCCATCGCCGGGCTGAACAGTGTCGAACAAATGGCCGTCATCCTCGGCACGCTGCGCGCCGGCGGGGTGGCGGGGCTCGTCACCAACAGCGCCACCGGCGAACAGATGGCGGCGATGATCGCCGACACCGGCGCGCGCCACCTGTTCCTCGACAGCGCGGCGAAAGCGAATCTGGAGGGGCATTCCATCGCCGCCAGCGACCTGATCGCGATGGACGGCAGCGATGTCGGCGCCGCGTTGGAGGCGTGGTTGCCGCCCGCCCCGGCGCACCCGGCGCCCGTCGACATCCTGCCAGAGGACGGATTCAACATCATCTATTCGTCGGGCACCACCGGCACGCCAAAGGGGATCATCCACAGCCACGCGATGCGCTGGCAGCATATATTGCGCGGTGCCCCCGCCTATGGCCCGGATGCCGTCACCATCCTGTCGACCCCGCTCTATTCGAACACGACGATGGCCAGTTTCATGCCCACCGTCGGGTCGGGCGGGCGCGTCGTGCTGATGAAGAAATTCGACGCGCGCAGCTTCCTGGAACTCGCCGCGCGCGAACGGGCGACGAACACGATGCTGGTGCCGGTGCAATATCGCCGCATCATGGCGCTCGACGATTTCGGCGACTTCGACCTGTCCAGCTTCGTCGTCAAATATTGCACCTCGGCGCCGTTTCCCGCCGCGCTAAAGGCCGATGTGCTGCAACGCTGGCCCGGCGGGCTTGTCGAGATTTACGGCATGACCGAAGGCGGCGCGGCGTTCATCCTTGAGGCGCATCAATTCCCCGACAAGCTCCACACCGTCGGCACGCCCGCGCCGGGGCATGTCGCCAAGGTGATCGACGAGGATGGCAACGAACTGCCGCAGGGGTCGGTCGGCGAAGTCGTCGGCCGGTCGCCCGCGATGATGACCGGCTATAACAACCGCCCCGATGCGACCAAGGCGATGCACTGGTACGATGCCGAGGGACATCTTTTCTATCGCCATGGCGACATCGGACGGATCGACGAGGATGGTTTCCTGACCCTGATGGACCGGGCAAAGGACATGATTATTTCGGGCGGGTTCAACATTTTCCCCAGCGACCTGGAAGCGATATTGATGGCCGACGCACGCGTCGTCGAGGCCGCGGTCGTCGGGATGCCAAGCGAGGAATGGGGCGAGACGCCGGTGGCGTTTGTGGTGCTGAAACCCGGATCCGATGCCGAAGGCGTCCGCGCCGATTGCAATGCAAAGGTCGGCAAGACGCAGCGACTGAGTGCCATTACGGTCCTGGACGAACTGCCGCGCAGCCCGATCGGCAAGGTGCTGAAACGCGAATTGCGGGATGCCTACGCCGGGTAGCGTCGGCCGCCGGGCTCTGACCGCTGACAGCCGTCAGGCCGCAGATGGAGCCGCGCAAAGGCGGAAAGGCCGCAGAGAAATGACGTTTTTGCGGCCGTGACAGGGAAAAAGCTTGCCCGCCATGACCGCCTTATCATTCCCAAAGTTCAGGAAAATTCAGCCCCGCGAGCGTTTCTGACATGGTCGTTTCGATGCGCGGAATGCGCGTGGGGGCGTGCCGCGGCCGTCGCCTCACGCAATCGCCTTTATCCACCATATGAAAGAGCCGACGGAAGGCTGGCATGGCCCGATAATGTAGGAAAGGCCTATTTTGACGGCGATGTCTTTGGTCCGGCTGCTGGCGCTTATCGGCCCCAGACCCGTTCGGATCGAACGAAGCCGAGACGCCCCGCGCGCCAGGCGCAGTGTCGATGGGTGTCTCGACTTCGCTCGACACGAACGGAAATCGTGAACGAGGCGAAATGACCAGGAACAGCCTCTCCGGCATCGTCATCC
>JAIXHQ010000003.1 GCA_030145715.1 Sphingopyxis sp.
GGTGCCCCGCGCCGGTTATCGCGGTCGCCAGGGCAACGCCCATCCGTCCTTCGCTGCCGATCACGCCGATGCTCGTCATATGCCGTCCCCTTGGTTTCCGCCCCCCTTAGCCGCTTGCCGCGCGCGAAGTCGAGATGCGCTTGGACCGACCGGCCCTTCGCCATGGCTCGACTTCGCGCGCGGCCAGCGGATAGAAAGGGGCCATGGACAGCATCCCGAATATCGTCATCCTCACCGGCGCCGGCGTGTCCGCCGAAAGCGGCATCGACACGTTCCGCGACGGCGGCGGATTGTGGGAACAGCACCGTGTAGAGGATGTCGCGACCCCCGAAGCCTTTGCGCGCGACCCCGACCTGGTGCTGCGATTCTATGACATGCGGCGCGCGGCGATCCAGACCAAGGCGCCCAATGCGGCGCATGACGCGCTGGCGCGGCTCGACGCCGTATGGCCGGGCGAGTTGCTGATCGTCACCCAGAATGTCGACGACCTGCACGAACGCGCCGGGGCAAAGCGGCTGATCCACATGCATGGCGAGCATCTGAGCGCCTGGTGCACCGCATGTGACGCGCGGTCGCGCTGGACCGGCCCGCTGGGCGATCGCCCCGCCTGCCCGTCCTGCGGCGCGCCCGGCACGCTGCGCCCCGACATCGTGTGGTTCGGCGAAATGCCCTATCGGATGGACGCGATATATCACGCGCTGAACCGGGCCGACCTGTTCGTTTCGATCGGGACGTCGGGCGCCGTCTATCCCGCCGCCGGTTTCGTGCGCGAAGCGCGCGCCGCGGGGGCGCGGACGATCGAACTCAACATGGAACCCAGCCAGGGCAGCCACTGGTTCGACGAAGCCCGGCACGGCCCGGCGACGGCGCTGGTGCCGACGTGGGTCGAAGAGATTCTGGCGGCATCCACCCGCTCCGCCTGACGCCGCCGGGGCGCTGACGAAGCGGAAGAGAACCGACCCTAGCGCCGCGCCGCAAAGAAATCGCGCAGCAGCGCACCCGCCGCATCCGCGCCGATGCCGTCATAGATTTCGGGCCGGTGGTGGATCGTCGGCTGGGCAAAGGTGCGCGGGCCGTGTGCGACGGCGCCGCCCTTGGGATCGTCGGCGCCATAATAAAGGCGCGCGATCCGGGCGTGCGCGATCGCCCCGGCGCACATCGCACAGGGTTCCAGCGTGACATAAAGATCGCATCCGTCGAGCCGGTCGTTGCCGATCCGGGCGGCGGCGGCGCGAATCGCGACGATTTCGGCATGGGCGGTCGGGTCGTGCGATTCGCGCGGACGATTATGGCCTTCGCCGACGATCGCGCCGTCCTTGACGACGACCGCGCCAACGGGCACCTCGCCCGCGTCGAACGCGGTTCGGGCCAGGTCCAGCGCGCGGCGCATGGGATCGGGAAGGCGAAAATGCGGCATCGCTTTTCCCGCTAGTCCCTTGACGAATCTGCGGCAAGCCGATAAGCGCGCGCCTTTCCCGGCTCACTCCGGTCCCGCAAGTCCCGATTTGTCGGGGATCGCCCGGACGCCGACCCGAATTTTTGACGAGGAAGACCATCATGTCGCGCATCTGCGAACTGACCGGCAAAGGCCGCCAGGTTGGCCACAATGTGAGCCACGCGAACAACAAGACCAAGCGTACCTTTCTGCCGAACCTGCAGAATGTGACGCTGTTGTCGGACGCGCTGGGCAAGGGCGTGAAGATGCGCGTTTCGACGCACGGCCTGCGCACCGTCGAACATAATGGCGGCCTCGACAATTGGCTGCTGAAGGCCGGCGACGATCAGCTTTCGGCTTCGGCCCGCAAGGTGAAGAAAGAAGTCGCGAAGAAGCTGGCCGAAAAGGCCGCCTGAACCGCCACTGATCGCTGACGCAACGGGGCCGCCGGTTTACCGCGCGGCCTTTTTGCTGTCCGGCGCACGGCGCGGCGGCAGGTCGGTCAGTTCGAATTTCAACAGCAGGCTGCGCTGCCAGCTATTGAAATTATCGTCGGCGACCAGCCACAGCCAGGTCCGGCCCTGTTCGATCGAAATGGCGGCGCCTTCGTAATTTTCGGCGATCGGGCGCGGCACCCGGCCGATCGTGCGCGACCGCACGACCGCATCGGGCGCGATGTCGGCGGGATCGACGATCGCGACGATCGTCGTGAATATCGGATCGAATCCCAGCCGCCGGTGGACGATCAGGACGCGCCCGTCGGGCAGCGCCGCGGCGTCGCTGACCAGCCCGCGCCCCTGCGAATCATAGAAAAAGCGGACCGGCGCCGGTCCCGGCGCCGCCGGATCGCCGCGATAGAGCAAGGCCTGGCGCCCGCGCGGATCGTCGTCGGCATCCTCCGAAAACACGATAGTCCGCCCGCCCTCCAGCCGCGCCATCGCCTCTGGGCCCCGATTCGCGGGCCAGCGCGGCATCGGCAACCGACGGCGCGATTCGATTTTCGACAGATCGGCGTCCAGCCGCCAGATCTGGTTGACGCCTTCCAACGCCAGCCACACCTCGCCGCGCGTCCTGTCGACGAACATCGCCTCGGTATCCGCCATCGACTTGCGCGCCGGACGGCCGTCGATCGTCGGCAGCGCGCCGATCCGCACCTTTGACACCGCGCCGCGCGAATCGAGCGACAGGCGGGTCGCATAGCCATTGTCGCCGACCAGCAGAAATTCCCCCGCCCCGGTGCGCGCCAGCGCGGAGAAGCCGCCGAAACGGCTGTGCGGGCTGACCAGATGCCAGCCGCGATCGAATCGCATCGGCCCGGTCGTCGCGGGCCGCACCGCCAGCGGGCGCGCCGCCGCCGCCTCTGTCGCGTCATCCTTTGGAAAACGCATCACCGTCGAGGGGACAGGCCCGACGGCCAGAAAGATCAGGGCGGCAAAGACAAGGCGGCGAAAGACAGGGCGGCGCATCGCGGCGGGTTAGGGCGGCGGCGGCCGAAAGGAAAGCCGTTCGCCGACGAAAGCCCCACGGCGAAAGCTGAACGCCAGCCAACAATCATGTTCAGGCTTCGCTCAATGCGAATCGGGCAAACCATGGTCATCGACAACGCCCAGACGGGCAATCGACGACGAAGGAGAACGACGATGAAAAAGATGATCACTCTCTCGATCGCCGCCCTGATGTCCACCGCGACGCTGGGCATGGCGGCTCCCGCCGCGGCGCAGAACGGCTATTATGACCGCGACGGCTATTCCAGCTATAACGTCGGTTACGACCGTTATGACCGCCGCTATGACCGCCGCGACTATCGCAACGATTATCGTAATGGTTATCGGAACGACTATCGCAATGATCGCCGCTATTACCGGGGCGATCGCCGCTATTATCGCCAGTGCGACCGCGGCACCGGCGGCACCGTGATCGGTGCGATCGCAGGCGGCCTGGCCGGCAATGAACTCGCCGGTCGCGGCGACCGGGCGGTCGGCACGATCCTCGGCGGCGCCGTCGGCGCCATCGCCGGCCGCGCCATCGACCGGGGCAATAACGGCTGCCGCTAACAGGCTGCCGGGTCCCGATAATTTTCCTCCCCTCCTGCCCCGTCCGGCCACCGCCGGGCGGGGTTTTCTTTGTTCCGCGCCCGGCGCGGGAGGACATGCTTGCCATAAGGCCGGGGCGCGCCTAGTCTGATCCCAAGTGCTCGTCCGCGGTTTTGCGGGCGCGTGAGTAGAACAGGTTACGACAGCCATGCGGCAAATGGCAGCGCCATCGGGGCGACCGCCGCGGTCCGGCCCCGCGGCGAAAGGACGAAACAAGACCGGCGGCGACATCCGCCCAATGCCGGTCATGCGCCCGCGCAGCTATGCGGCGATCGACCTTGGCACCAATAATTGCAGACTGCTGATCGCGCGCCCGCAAAATGGCGAACTGGTCGTCATCGACGCCTTTTCGCGCATCGTGCGGCTGGGTGAGGGGCTGCACGGCAGCGGCCGGATCAGCGATGCGGCGATGGACCGCACCGTCGCCGCGCTGTCGATCTGTGCCGACAAGCTGCGACGGCGCCATGTATCGCTGTCGCGCGCCGTCGCGACAGAGGCGTGCCGCCGCGCCAGCAATGGCGAGGAGTTGGCCGATCGGGTCCGGCGCGAAACCGGCATCGTCCTCGACATCATTTCCGCCGCCGAAGAGGCGCGGCTGGCGGCGCTGGGCTGTCACAACCTGATGGAACCGGGCGACGGTCCCGCGCTGATTTTCGACATTGGCGGCGGATCGACCGAATTGATGCATGTCGATGTGTCCGACCATGATGTGCAGATCCGCGACTGGATCAGCGTGCCGTGGGGCGTCGTGTCGCTGACCGAACATGCCCCCTTGCCCGAAGACAATCTGCCCAACCGCCAGGCCGCCTATGCCCGGATGCGCGCGGTGACGCGCGATGCCTTTGCCGCCTTTGCCGGGCGCGCCGAACGTTTCGCGGGACAGCATCTGCGGTTGCTGGGCACCAGCGGCACCGTCACGACGCTCGCCAGCGTCTTCCTCGACCTGCCGCGCTATGACCGGCGGGCGGTCGACGGGCTGGTCGTGCCCGCCGACGCCATGCGTGACATCAGCCGCCGACTGGCCGACGCCAGCATCGCCGACCGCGCCGAAATCGCCTGTATCGGCCGCGAACGCGCCGACCTGGTGGTTGCCGGCTGTGCGATCCTTGAAAGCATCATCGACCTGTGGCCTGCCGCGCGGGTCGGGGTCGCCGACCGCGGTATCCGCGAAGGCATATTGCGCACGCTGGCCATGCAGGGCCGCGACATACCCGTTACCCGCCGCGAATATCGCAAATGAGCGGCGGCAACGGGAAAGGAGGCGCCGGAAAGGGCGGCAGCGGTCGCGGCGGTCTGCACGTCCGGGTCAAGACCGCGCGCAAGCGCAGCGTGTCGTCGACCCGCTGGCTGCAACGCCAGCTCAACGACCCCTATGTCCGCCGCGCACAGGCCGAGGGGTATCGGTCGCGCGCCGCCTATAAGCTGATCGAACTCGACGAGAAATTCGGCTTCCTCAAAAAATCGCGCGCCGTCGTCGACCTGGGCATCACGCCCGGCGGCTGGTCGCAGGTCGTCCGCAAGGCGAACCCGCGCGCCCGCGTCGCGGGCATCGACCTGCTCGCCTGCGAACCGATCGAGGGCGTCGCGATCCTCGAAATGGATTTCATGGACGATGCGGCGCCCGATGCGCTGATCGACGCGCTGGGCAGCGCGCCCGACCTGGTGATTTCGGACATGGCGGCGAACACCGTCGGCCATCAGCAGACCGACCATCTGCGCACCATCGGGCTGGCCGAAACCGCCGCCGATTTCGCGGTGCGGAACCTGCTGCCCGGCGGCGCTTTCGTCGCAAAAGTGTTCGCGGGCGGGGCCGACCATGGCCTGCTGACCCTGCTGAAACGGCATTTCACGACGGTCAAACATGCCAAGCCGCCCGCGAGCCGCAAAGGATCGCCGGAACTTTATGTTATCGCGCAAGGTTTCAAAGGGCGGCAGGAAGACGACGAGCCGGAAAGAGGCTGAAGCATCGATATATTTTGACCGGGGAGACGAGGATGAAGAGGCCCAGGCAATCGGTCGCGATAGTGACGCTGGCTGCACTGATGCTGGCATCGTGCGGCGGCGGCGGCGGCAATGGCGGAAGCGGCGGGCCGATCACGGCCGGCCCGACGCCGACCCCCACGCCCACCGCCGGTTGCGCCCTTTCCGCGCGACAGGGTTTTGCCAAGGCGGTCATCGACGAATGGTATCTGTTCCCCGCCGACGTCGCCGCGGGCGCGAACCCCGCGAGCCACGGCAATGTCCAATCCTATATCGACGCACTGGTCGCCCCGGCCCGCGCGCTCGGCAAGGACCGGTTTTTCACCTACATCACGTCGATCGCCGAAGAAGAAGCCTTTTACGAAAGCGGGTCGAGCGCGGGGTTCGGTATGCGCCTCAGCTATGATCCCGGCGCGCAGGAGCTTGCGATCACCGAGGCGTATGAAGGCGCCCCGGCGCTCGCCGCCGGGATCGATCGCGGAACGCGGATCATCGCCATCGGCACCAGCGGCGCCGACATGCGCAGCATTTCCTCGATCGTCGCGACCGAAGGGACGGCCGGGATCACCAGCGCGCTGGGGCCAAGCGACCCGGGCGTCACCCGCGTCCTGCGGATCAACAATGCCGGAACGGTGCGCGACGTGACCGTGGCAAAGGCCGACTATAATCTCGATCCGGTGTCCGATCGCTATGGCGCAAAGATCATCAGCGAAGGTGGCCGCAATTACGGCTATCTCAACCTGCGCACCTTCATCTCGTCCGCCGATCCCCAGCTTCGCGCCGCCTTCCTCAATTTTCGCAACCAGGGCGTGACCGACATCGTCGTCGATTTCCGATATAATGGCGGCGGCCTCGTTTCGACAGCGGAACTGATGGGCGATCTTTTGGGACGTAATCGCACGGCGAGCGAGATATTCTCGCAAACCATTTTCCGCTCCAGCAAGTCGGAGGAAAATAGGCGACGCTTTTTCGGCTTCCAGCCCGAATCGATCGCACCGACGCGCATCGCCTTTATCGGCACCGCTTCGACCGCGTCGGCGAGCGAGCTTGTCATGTTCGGGATGCTGCCGTGGCTTGGCACCAACATGACGCTGGTCGGCGCCAACACCTATGGCAAGCCGGTCGGACAGATCGCGCTCGACAAGGCCGAATGCGACGACCGGATGCGCGTCGTCGCCTTTGCCACCGGCAATGCGAACGGCCAGGGCGACTATTATAACGGGCTTGCGCCCAAGATTGCGAACAGTTGCGCGGCCTTTGACGACCTTGCCTTTCCGCTTGGCGACCCGCGCGAAACGTCGCTGCGCACCGCGATCGATTTCCTGGCCGGAAACGCCTGCACGACGCGCATCGCCGATGCCGGTACGGGAATGGCCGCGCGGCGCAGCGGCGCGCCGCCGCCCGCCGAGCCCGCGATGCTGGTTCCCGATCGGCCCAGCGCGGCGCAGCGCGAACTGCCCGGCCTGTTCTGACCCTTCATCCGCGCGGCATTGACCGCGGCGGCAAAATGCGTCTAACGGCGGCTCAGCGACAGGTTCCCCGGCGACGGGGACTAAGAGGGAACGGGAAAACCCCGGCTGCCCCTGCAACTGTACGCGGCGAGCCATCGGCCATATGCCATTGGGATTCCGATCCCGAGAAGGCGGCCGACCGGCGCTGACCCGCAAGCCAGGAGACCTGCCCGTCGCCGTCGTCTTTCGCGCGGACAGGGTGTGCCGGGCGGACGGGGGTGAACCCGCATGACGACAGATTCGCTGCGCATGGGCGCGGGCGATGTCGTGCGTCCACCGGACAATCGCATCGACCGCGCGTGTGCGCCGCATTGTCGATGGGTTATTTATGTTCAAAATTGCTTTCAGAACTTCAATCTGCCTTGCCGCCGCCGCCGCATCGTCCGCCGCCTTCGCCGACGAAGCCGCGACCGCCCCCCACGCCGTCGCCGTAGCCGATGACGACAGCATCGTCGTCACCGCGACCCGCGCGCCGTTGACGCTGGACGAGATTCCGGCGTCGATCGCGGTGCTGGACAAGGCCGCGATCGACCGCGCGCAGGACATCGGCGTCACCGAATTGCTGCTCCGCACGCCGGGCATCAGCATATCGCGCAACGGCGGCTATGGCACGTCGACGTCGCTGCGCATCCGCGGCGCCGAATCGGATCAGAGCGTTGTCGTCATCGACGGGGTCAAGCTGAACGACCCGTCGTCCACCGGCGGCGGTTTCAACTTTACCAACCTGCTCGCGGGCGACATTTCGCGGATCGAGGTGCTGCGCGGGCCGCAATCGATCCTGTGGGGAAGCCAGGCGATCGGCGGCGTCGTCAACGTCGTGACCAGCACGCCCGAACGGCCGCTGGAGGGCAGCTTCGACGTCGAAGCCGGGTCGCGCGAAACCGTCAACGCGCGCGCCGCGATCGGCGGACAGACCGGCCCGTTGAGCTGGCGCCTCGGCGGTCAGCGTTTCTCGACCGACGGCATTTCATCGCACGCCAAGGCGTTCGGCGGGGTCGAGCGTGACGGGTATCGCAACACCAACCTGTCCGGCCGCGCCAAGCTGGCGCTCGCCGACAATGTCAGCGTCGAACTGCGCGGCTATTATGCGAACGGCCGCGTCGAATTCGACGGGTTCAACACCGACAGCAATGATTATGGCCTGAACCGCGAATTCGTCGGCTATGCCGGGATCAATTTCGACCTGGCCGACGGGCGTTTCCGCAATCGCGTCGCTTATGCCTATACCGACACCAACCGCGACAATTTCAATCCCGACCGCGCCCGCCCGCAAAGTTTCGAGGCTGACGGCCGGAACCGGCGGTGGGAATATCAGGGCAGCTTCGATTTCACCGATCGCGTGACCGCGATTTTCGGCGCCGAAAATGAACGGTCCGATTTCCGCAGCCGGTCGCCGTCCGCTTCGCTGGCAACCCCGGTTCCCGCCTTTGCCCGCGGCCGGGCCGAAGTCACCAGCGTCTATGGCCAACTCAGCGTCCAGCCGCTCGACGGGCTGACGCTGAATGGCGGCATCCGCTATGACGATCACAACCGCTATGGCGGCAAGACATTGTTCGCCGCGGGCGGCGTATGGCGCCTGGCCACCGGCACCGTGCTGCGCGCCAGCTATGGCGAGGGGTTCAAGGCGCCGTCGCTGTATCAATTGTTCAGCGAATATGGGAATGTGGCGCTCGACCCCGAACGGGCAAAGGGCTGGGAAGCCGGGATCGAACAGCAATTATTCGCTCGCAAACTGGTCGTCGGCGCGACCTGGTTCGACCGCACAACGACGAACCAGATCATCTACAACCCCTGCTCATCCCCTTCGACCGACCCGATGTGCAGCGTGCCCGGCAGCAGCCCGGCGACGCCGCGCTTCGGCTATTATTCGAACGTCGCGCGCAGCGAGGCGCGCGGGATCGAAACCGCCGCGGCGCTGACGCTCGGCGGATTGAAACTCGACGGCAATTACAGCTGGATCCTGGCCGAGGACCGGTCGCCGGGCACCAATTTCGGCAAATGGCTGCCGCGCCGCCCGCGTCAGACCGCCAATGCATCGGCAAGCTATGCCTTTGATTTCGGCCTTGAACTGGGGGCCGCCGTCCGGTGGTCGGGCAAAAGCTATGACAATGCGAGCAACGCCCAGCGGCTCGACGCTTATACGCTCGTCGATCTGCGCGCAGAGGTAAAGCTGACCGACGCGGTCAAGCTGTTCGCGCGCGCCGAAAATATCTTTGATGAGCAATATATGACCACCTATCGCTACGGATCGCTGGGCCGCAGCATCTATGGCGGCATCCGGGGCCGTTTCTGATGGCCGCGCCCGGCACGAATGGCGCGTCGGCGCTATGGGTGGGGCTGCTTACCGGGGCCAGCAGCGTGACGACGCTGGCGCTCGGCTGCGCGACACCCTTTCCCTCGCTCGCGGCGCTCGCGGCGGTGCATATGCGCCGCCGCGACGGGCTCGCGCTCATGGTGCTGGCATGGACGGTCAGCCAGCTCGTCGGCTTTCTGCTGCTCGGCTATCCGCGCGACGGCAGCACGCTGGCATGGGGGGTCGGCCTGGGCACGGCAGCGGTCGGGTCGGCGCTCGCCAGCTATGCCGCGCTGCGCGCGCTGGCCTATCGGTCGGTCGCGGCGCGGCTCAGCCTTGCCTATGCGGCGGGCTTTACCGCGTTCAAGGGCATCATCCTCGGCTGGGCACTTGTGCTGGGCGGGCTGCATACGGCGATGGCGCCTGACCTGCTGGTCGAACAATTCGTCCGCAACGCGGCGATCCTGATCGGGCTTTACGGCCTCTACCGCCTGCTCATCGCGGTCGGCGTTCCCGCGCCGCCACAGGCGGCGACCGCCTGATGCTGACGCCCGTCGATCCGGGCCCCGCGGTGGTGGTGTGCAACACCTGCCGCCACAGCCGCGAGGCCCAGGTCGATGCAGAGGGGGCGCGCGGCGGCGCGCGCCTCCTCGCGGCGTTGAAACGCCTGAAACAGGACGATCCGCGCTACGCCGGTATCGCGGTGCAGGAAATGGCCTGCCTTTTTGCGTGCGGCGACCATTGCACCGTCCACCTGCGCGCGCCGGACAAGGTCGGCTATGTGCTCGGCCGGTTCCACGGCGACATCGCATCGGCGCGCGCCATCCTCGACTATGCGGTCCATTATGCCGCCAGCCCGCATGGCCGGGTTCCCTATTCGCTGTGGCCCGACGGCATCAAGGGCCATTTCATCACCCGCACCCCACCGCCAGGATTTATCGCCGAATGACCAGCTTTGCATCGACCACCGATTTTGAATCCCTGCTGGCCGATCTGCGCGATCCCTGCGCCGACGCGGCGGCGGACGCGCGGGTGCGGCAGGCCGAACTGACCAAGCCCGCGGGGTCGCTGGGGCGGCTGGAGGATCTGGCGATCTTCTTTGCCGGCTGGCAGCGCCGCGCGCGGCCCCGGATCGGTCGCGCCCGCGCCGCGATCTTCGCGGGCAACCATGGCGTCACCGTCCATGGCGTCAGCGCCTTTCCGCCCAGCGTCACCGCCCAGATGGTCGCCAATTTCGCGCACGGCGGCGCGGCCATCAATGCGCTGTCGGCGGCGGCGGGGCTGGACCTGACGGTCATCGCGATCGACCTCGACCACCCGACCGCCGATTTCACCACCGCTCCGGCGATGACCGAAAGTGAATGCCTCGACGCGCTGAATCGCGGCGCGGCGGTGGTCGACGCCGATCTCGACATGATCGTGCTGGGCGAAATGGGCATCGGCAATTCGACCGCCGCCGCGGCGCTGTGCGCGCGCAGCTTCGGCGGCAACGCCGACACATGGGTCGGCCCGGGCACCGGGGTCGATGGCCATGGCATCGCCCGCAAGGCAGAGGCTGTGGAACGCGCGCTGGCCTTTCACGTCGACGCCCCCCGGTCGGCGTTCGAAACGCTGCGCCGGGTCGGCGGGCGGGAAATTGCGGCGATCGCCGGTGCGATCCTGCGCGCGCGGCAACTGGGCGTCCCGGTGCTGCTCGACGGTTTCATCTGCACGTCGGCCATCGCGCCGCTGGCCGCGCAGAACCCCGCCATCACCGCCCATTGCCTGGCCAGCCATTGTTCGGCCGAACCGGGGCACCGGCATCTGCTGGACCTGCTCGGCCTCGACCCCTTGCTGAGGCTCGGGATGCGGCTGGGCGAAGGAAGCGGCGCCGCCGTCGCGGCGAATATCGTCCGCAGCGCGCTCGCCGCGCATGACGGCATGGCCACCTTTGCCGAGGCACAGGTTTCGGCGGCGCTGTGACGGGCTTTGCGCTCCACCTGCTGCGCCACGGCGCGCCCGCCACGCCGGGATTGCTGATGGGCCGCACCGATGGCGCACCGACCGAAACGGGCATCGCGGCCTGTGTGGCACAGGCCGGACAATTGACCTTCAGCCGCCTTATCGCGTCCGATCTGGCCCGCAGCCGACGCGCGGGGGACGCGATCGGCGCGGCGACCGGCGTGTCGCTGGCGGTCGATCCGCGCTGGCGCGAACTGGATTTCGGCGAATGGGACGGCATGGCCGCCGCATCGCTGCCGCCGCCGATGCTCACCCGCTTTTGGGACGATCCCGACGCCAACCCGCCGCCCGGCGGCGAACGCTGGTCCTCGCTGGTCGCCCGTGTCGGCGCCGCCATCGCCGCGCTGGCCCCCGAACCGACGCTGATTGTTACCCATGGCGGCGCGATGCGCGCGGCGCTCCACATCCTGTGCGGTTTCGACCGGCATCGGGTCTGGGCGTTCGACCTGCCCTATGCCGCCCTGCTCTCGCTGCGCGTCTGGCCGGGCGATCCGCCGACCGCGCAGGTCATGGCACTCACGCCATGAAGGGGCTGATCGTTGCGGTCCAGTTTCTGACCCGGCTACCGACGCCGCTCGTCACCGTGTCGAACGACGAATTTGCCGCGTCGATGCGCTGGTTCCCCGCCGTCGGCCTGATCGTCGGCGCGCTTGTCGCCGGGGCGGGCTGGGCGGTCGCCGCGATCGATCCATGGACGGCGGCGCTCGCCGCGCTGCTGGTCTGGGTCGCGGTAACGGGCGCGCTGCACCTCGACGGGCTGGGCGACATCGCCGACGCGGGCGGCGCGGCGCACAAGGACCGCGACCGGCTGCTCGCCGTGCTTTCCGACCCGCATATCGGCAGTTTCGGCGTCGCGGCGATCGGCTTGCAGCTTGTCGCCAAGCTGGTGCTGCTGCACGCGCTGATCGACCGTCAGGCCTTTGCCGTCGTCGCATTCATTCCGTTCGCGGCGCGCATCGGCCCGCTCATCTGGTCGCGGACGCTTCCCGATCTCCACGCCGGATTGGGATCGCGGTTTCGCAACGCCGTGCGGCCGGTCGACCTGCTGATCTGGGGCGCGGCGCTGGTCGCGGCGGCGTGGATGGCGCCCGCGCTGCTGATCGCGCCGCTTGCCTTTTGGGGGTGGCGCCATTGGCTGCTGACGCGGATCGGCGGCATTTCAGGCGACGGCCACGGCGCGGGGATCGAAATTTGCGAAACGCTGTTGCTCGTCGCCGCGCTGTTTTGGGCGCATGGCGCATGATCGGCGCATGGACGGACCATGGCGGCGCGATCGAGGCCGCGAAACGGCATTTCGGCGCATCGGACGCTGGCGGCTGGATCGACCTGTCGACCGGGATCAATCCGCATCCATGGCCCGGCGCCGCCGCTATGGCGGTCGATTGGCAGCGGCTGCCCGAACCTGCGGCGCTCGCCGCTCTCGAAACCGCCGCCGCGCGCCATTTCGGCATCGCCGCCGACCATGTCTGTGCGGTGCCGGGCAGCGAGATCGGCCTGCGCCTGATCGGCGCGCTGATCGGGGGGCCCGCGCATCATGTCGCGCCCGCCTATCGCACCCATGGCGAAATGATCGCGGGCAGTTCGGCGATCGACGGGTCGGCGGCGCGCGATGCGGCCGATACGCTGATCCTCGCCAACCCCAATAATCCTGATGGGCGCATCATCGATGCCGACGCGATGCGCGCGATGCTCGCGGGCCGCGCCGGATGGCTGCTCGTCGACGAAGCCTTTGCCGACGCCGATCCGGCGCTCAGTGTCGCGGGATCGGTCGGCGACGCGCAAAGGCTGATCGTCTTTCGCTCCTTTGGAAAATTCTTTGGGCTGGCGGGCGTCCGGCTCGGCTTTGTCGTTGCGCCGCGCGCCGTCGTCGCCGCGCTACGCGATCGGCTGGGCGCCTGGCCGCTGTCGGCGGCGGCGATCGCCATCGGCGCGGCGGCCTATGCCGATGATCAGTGGATCGCCGCGATGCGCCAGCGGCTGAACAAAGATGCGGCGGCGCTGGACGCGGTGCTGACGCGGCGGGGGTTTCGCCCCGTCGGCCGCTGCCCGCTCTTTCGGCTGATCGAGGCGGACGACGCTTCCGCCCTGTTCGACCGGCTGGCGCGGCGCGCGATCCTGACCCGCCCCTTCGCCGACCAGCCGCACCGGCTGCGCATCGGCCTGCCTGCCGATGCCGCCGCCCTTGCCCGCCTCGACGCGGCGCTGGCCGATGGCTGAACCGATCGCGCTCACCGCCCTCGCGCTCGACGCCGCCCTCGGCTGGCCGCGCGCGCTTTACCGACGCATCGGCCACCCCGTCGGCCTCTTCGCCGCCCTCCTCTCCTGGTGCGAAACGCGCTGGAATAGAGCCAGCCACAGCGCCGCCGCGCGGCGCCTGTTCGGCATCGCCACGCTGGTCCTGCTGGTCATCGTCGCCGCAGGTACGGCATGGGCCGCGCAGTATTTGCTGCTGACCGCGCTGGACGGCTGGGGCTGGATCGCCGTCGCGATCCTCGCTTGGCCCGCGCTCGCGCAGCGGAGCCTGTTCGACCATGTGCGCGCGGTCGGCGAACGGATCGACGCCCATGACCTGCCCGGCGCACGGACCGCCGTCGGCATGATCGTCGGCCGCGACACGGCCACGCTGGACGAGGCGGGTGTCGCACGCGCCGCGATCGAAAGCCTGGCGGAAAGTTTTTGCGACGGTGTCGTGGCGCCGCTTTTCTGGCTCCTTCTCCTCGGCCTGCCGGGCATCTGGGCCTATAAGGCGATCAATACCGCCGACAGCCTGATCGGTCATCGCGAGGAACGATGGCGGGACTTCGGCTGGGCGGCGGCGCGCACGGACGATCTCGCCAACTGGATTCCCGCCCGACTGGCGGGGGTGCTGCTCTGCCTTGCCGGGGGTGGCGGGTGGCGCATCATGCGGCGCGACGCGCGCAACCACGCCTCGCCCAACGCGGGCTGGCCAGAGGCGGCGATGGCGGGCGCGCTGGGGCTTCGACTGGCGGGTCCGATCGCCTATGACGGGGTAATGCACGACAAGCTCTGGATCGGCGAGGGTCATGGCACAGCGGGCGGCGGCGACATCGACCGCGCGCTGGCGATCTATCTGCGCGCGGGTGCGATGCTGTGGCTGATCGCGGGGGGCGCGGCATGGCTGCGCTGATGATACAGGGCACGGGGTCGGACGTCGGCAAATCGGTCCTCGTCGCGGGCCTCTGCCGCGCCTTTGCCAACCGGGGCCTGACCGTCCGGCCGTTCAAGCCGCAGAATATGTCGAACAATGCCGCGGTCACGATCGACGGCGGCGAAATCGGGCGGGCGCAGGCGTTGCAAGCCATCGCGTGCCGCGTCGAACCGCACAGCGACATGAACCCCGTGCTGCTGAAACCGCAAGCCGACCGCACATCGCAACTGATCGTCCACGGCCGGGTGCGCGGGACGTTGGGCAGCGGCAATTTCCGCGAAGCGCGCGGCGCGCTGATGGCCGAGGTGCTGCAAAGCTATGACCGGCTGCGCGGCGAGAGCGATCTGCTAATCGTCGAGGGCGCGGGATCGCCCGCCGAAATCAACCTGCGCGCGGGCGACATCGCCAACATGGGCTTTGCGCGCGCCGCCGGGGTGCCGGTCGTGCTGGTCGGCGACATCGACCGGGGCGGCGTCATCGCGTCGCTCGTCGGCACCCGCGCGGTGATAGACCCCGACGACGCGGCGATGATCCGCGGTTTCCTGATCAACAAATTCCGCGGCGATCCCGCGCTGTTCGAGGACGGCTATCGCGAAATCGAACGGCGCAGCGGGTGGCGCGGCTTTGGCGTCATTCCCTGGCTGGCGGCGGCCGCGCGGCTGCCGAGTGAGGACGCCGTGATCCTTGAGCGGCCCGCCGACCCGCGCGAGCGCCGCACGCTGATCGCCTGCCCCATCCTGCCGCGCATCGCGAATTTCGACGACCTCGACCCGCTGAAGCTGGAGCCCGGCGTCAAACTCGTCATGATCCCCCCCGGTCGCCCGATCCCGGCGGAGGCCGCCTTGATCGTCCTGCCGGGATCGAAAGCGACGATCGCCGATCTGGCGGCGCTGCGCGGCGAAGGATGGGACATCGACATCAAGGCGCATCATCGGCGCGGCGGCCTGATCCTCGGCCTTTGCGGCGGCTATCAGATGCTGGGCGGGCGCATCGCCGACCCGCTGGGGATAGAAGGCGCGCCGACGGAGGTCGAGGGTCTTGGCCTGCTCCACGTCGCGACCAGCCTGTCGCCCGCAAAGACGCTGCGCCATGTTCGCGGCCAGGCGATGGGCGCGGCGATCGAGGGATATGAAATGCATATGGGCGAAACGAACGGCCCCGACATCGCGCGACCTTTCGCGGTGCTCGACGACGGCGCGCCAGAGGGGGCGGTCAACCGCGCGGGCAATGTCATCGGGTCCTATCTCCACGGCCTGCTCGCATCCCCCGCGATGCGCGGCGCGATGCTGGCGCGGATCGGGGTCGCGGGCAGCGGCATCGATTACAGCGACGACGTCGATGCCGCGCTCGACGACATCGCGGCGGACATATCGGCGCATGTCGACATCGACGCGCTGATCGACCTGGCGCGGGCGGGCGCATGACGGCGTCCAGCCTGTTCGTGCTGGGCGGCGCGCGGTCGGGCAAAAGCCGCTATGCACAGGCGCGGGCCGAAGCGGTCGCGGGACGCCATATCTTCATCGCGACGGCAGAGGCCTTTGACGACGAGATGCGCGACCGGATCGCGCGGCACCGTGCCGACCGCGACGCGCGGTGGCGCACGATCGACGCACCGCGCGATCTTCCGGCCGCCATCGACGGGATCGACAGCCAGGATGCGGTCATACTGGTCGACTGCCTCACCCTCTGGGTATCGAACCTGCTGTTGGGCGGCGCCGATATTCCTGCCGCCACGCGGGACTTATGCGCCGCGATCGCCCGGTTCGATGGCCTGTTGATCCTTGTCGCCAATGAAGTCGGCCTGGGCATCGTGCCCGACAATGTACTGGCCCGCCAGTTTCGCGATGCCGCCGGACAGGTGAACCAGGCGGTCGCCGCCACGGTGGACGAGGTCGTCCTGATCACCGCCGGGCTGCCGCTTTCGCTGAAAAGCCGGGCATAGCGCCGGGCAGCGTCACCGCCGCCGCACTATCGCCGCGACCGGCCATGACTTGGGCGACGTTGCCCCTGTTACTTCGCTGTATTCTGGCGAAACTTTCCTGTTGCTGACATCGATGTTTTTGTTCAGTGTCATCACCTGACGAACGGCATAAATCTTTTCCAGATATTGAAAAATTCGGATTTTCGACCTCGAAAGCGGAGCCTGCTCTTGACCCTTATTCCTCAGGACGCCTCATCCAGCCTGCCGATATTTCCCGATGGCTTTCGCTGGGGCGTTTCGACGTCGGCCTATCAGATCGAGGGCGCGGTCGATGCCGATGGGCGCGGCCAGTCGAGCTGGGACGTTTTCAGCGCGCAGCCGGGCCGGATCGTCGATGGTTCGAACGGCGACCGCGCCGCCGATCATTATCGGCGCTACGCCGACGATGTGGCGTTGATGCGCGACCTGGGGGTGACCGATTACCGTTTCTCGATCGCATGGCCCCGGATCGTTCCCGGCGGCGATGGCGCCGTCAACGAAGCCGGCCTCGATTTCTATGACCGGCTGATCGACGCGCTGTGCGGTGCGGGCATTTCGCCGGTCGCGACGCTGTTTCACTGGGACACGCCGCAATGGCTGGAAGATGCGGGCGGCTGGACGAACCGGGACATCGCCCATCGCTTTGCCGAATATGCGGCGATCGTCGGCAAACGGTTCGGCGACCGGATGGGCATGTGGATCACGCTGAACGAGCCGATGGTCCTGACCAATTTCGGATATGCGCTGGGCGCGCACGCCCCTGGCCGCACCCTGGGCCTGGGCGCGCTGCCCGTCGCGCATCACCTGCTCCTCGCGCATGGGCTGGCGGCGCAGCAGTTGCGCGCCGCCGGTTGCGCGCAAATCGGCATCGCCAACAATCACCCGCCCGTCTGGGCGGCCAGCGACGACCCCGCCGATCACGCCGCCGCCCAGCTTTACGACATGCTGGTCAACCGGCTGTTCGCCGACCCTCTGCTCCTTGGGCATTATCCCGACGCGCTGCGCGACGCGATGCCCGGCCCGGTGGACGACGACCTGCGGATCATCGCCGGGTCGCTCGACTGGTACGGGCTCAACTATTACAACCCCGAACGCATCGGCGCGCCGTCGGGGCGGGTCAGGCGGCTCGACGGCTTTGACATGCCGACCGACCTGCCGTTCGATGTCGGAGAGATCGAAGGCTATCCGCGCACCGATTTCGACTGGCCGGTCGTCCCGTCGGGCATCGGCGAAGCGATCGGCCTGCTCCGCGAACGTTATGGCGACCAATTGCCGCCGATCCATGTGACCGAAAATGGCTGTTCCTACGCCGATGGCCCGGACGCGGCGGGCCGCATCGCCGACCGGCGCCGCATCGATTATCACGACGGCCATATCCGCGCACTGAAACGCGCGATCGACGACGGCGCCGATGTGCGCGGCTATTTCATCTGGTCCCTGCTCGACAATTTCGAATGGGCCGCGGGCTATGAGCAACGTTTCGGGCTGGTCCATGTCGATTATGACACGATGGAACGGACGCCAAAGGATTCCTATTTCTGGTATCGCGACCTCATCGCGCGCCAGCCGTCCGCCCGGCGATGACGCCGCCGCATCCGGGGGCGGGGACAGGCACGGCGGCACCGGCATCGTCCCCCGACCATCGGGTCGGCTGGCCCTGGATCGCGGCGCTTTCGGGGGCCAATTTCGGCCTGTGGGTCGCCTTGTTCGGCCCCATCCAATTGCTCCTGGCGCTTCAGGCACAGGCGATCGCGCCCGATAACAAGCTGGCGGTGCTCGGCATCGTCACGGCGGTGGGCGCCGCCTGTTCGCTTGTCGCCAACCCCCTGTTCGGCGCGCTGTCGGACCGGACGACCTCGCGCTTCGGTCGGCGCCTGCCATGGCTGGCGTTCGGCATGGTCGGCGGGACGCTGGGGCTGTTCCTGTTGGCGACGGCCGACAGCGTCGCGATGATGACGCTCGGCTGGGGCCTGACCCAGACGACGCTGAATGCCATGTTCGCCGCGATCGTCGCGACCATCCCCGACCAGGTGCCGGTTTCGCAGCGCGGATCGACCGGCGCATGGCTGGGTCTTGCGCAGACCGCTGGGGTGGTGGGCGGCGTCGCGGTCGCCGAAGCGACATCGCCCGACATCGCACTGGGATATATCGCCTGTGCCGCCGTCATGGTGGCGGCGGCGCTGCCCTTTCTCGCGATGCGCCGCGACGTCCGGCTGCACGAAACGCCGCCGCCAATCGCCTGGCAAAGCTTTCTGTCGAATTTCTGGATCGACCCGCGACAGAATCCCGATGTCGCCTGGGCGTGGCTGACCCGATTGCTGTTCAACCTCGTCTATTCGCTCGGCACCCTGTATCTCCTCTATTATCTGGGCGATGTCCTCCGCCGCGAAAACCCGGCTGGCGATGTTCTGACGTTGACCGCGCTGAACGTCGGTGTGCTGATGCTCGTCATGATCCCCGCGGGATCATGGTCGGACCGCATTCAGCGGCGCCGGGGCTTTGCGATCGTCGCCGGCATATTGCTGGCCGGCGGCGCGCTCATTTTCGCGCTTTGGCCAAGCTGGCCCAATGCGATGCTCGGCGCGGCGATATTGGGGGCCGGGTTCGGCATCTACACCGCCGTCGATGTCGCGATCGTCACCGCGGTCCTGCCCGATGCGTCGGGACATGGCCGCGATCTCGGCATCCTCAATATCGCGAACTCGCTGCCCCAGGTCTTTGCCCCGGCCCTCGCGTCCTTCGTCGTCAGTTTCGGGGGATATGCGATGCTCTATGCCCTGGCCGCGGTCTTTGCCCTGCTTGCAAGCGGTGCGGTGCGGCGTATCAAATCGGTGCGTTGACCGCGCCTCGCCGGACGCCGCCCACGATCATACAGGGACCGCAGATGAAAAGAGGCCGGGGTTCAATGCCCCGGCCTCCCTTCGTCCGCCGCCCCGGCTCGACGTCAGATCATATCAGCGAGGGCGCCCACAGCGGCGGACGGCGCGATGCCCAGGGCCGCGCGGCTTCCAGTTCGAACGCCAGTTCGAGCAGTTCGTAATCGGCACCCAGGCGCCCCGCGAACTGCACGCCGACGGGCAATCCGTCCTTGGTCCAATGCAGCGGAAGGCTGATCGCCGGCCCCCCGGTCGCATTTTGCAGCATGGTATAGTCGCCATAATGGTTGAGCCGCTGCATCAGCACCGAAATGGGCAGCGATCCGTTGATCTCTCCGATCCGCACCGGCGGCTTCAGCAGGACGGGCGTGACCAGAATGTCGATCTTGTCGAACATCGCGAAATAGGCCTTCGAATATGCGTCGATGCGGGCATAGGCCTCTTCGACCGCCGCGTCGGGAATATCGTCGCTCATCATCGTCATGCTGAACGATACCGGCTCGATCAGCCCTTTCAGCACGGCGGGCGGAAGGTCGGCACCCGCCGGAAGCAGCTTCTTCGCTTCCTTCGCGCGCGCGGTATAGATCAGCGTGAAATCCTCGACAAAGGCCTCGCCGGAAAAGGGCCATTGCACCTCGGTCACCTCATGACGCTGCGACCGCAGCAGGGAGAGCGTGTTGGTGATGCTTTCCTGAACCTCCGCCGACGGCACATGTCCGCCCAGCCCGTTCATGATATATCCGACGCGCAGCCGCTTTTTCGACGGCCCGCTTGCCGTGCGCAGCGGCGGATAGGGGGCGTCGGCGCCCTTGATGTCGACCAGCGCGAGCATGTTGGCGGTGTCGCGTACGGTGCGCGACATACAGAATGACTCGCCCAGAAACGACCCGACATTGCGTTTGCCGTCGATAAAGGGACGGTCGCCGACGATCCTGCCGCGCGACGGCTTCAACCCGACCAGCCCGCAATTGCTGGCCGGAATGCGCAGCGACCCCGCGCCGTCCGATCCATGCGCGACGGGAATGATCCCCGCCGCAACGGCGGCCGCGCCGCCACCCGACGACCCGCCCGGAACATGGTCCAGGTTCCAGGGATTGCGCGTGATGCCATAGGCCAAGGTCTCGGTCGTCGGCAGAATTCCGAACTCGGGCATGGTGGTGCGCCCAAAGATGTTAAAGCCCGACCGCTCCATCAGGTCGACCAGCGGGTCGTTGGCGGCGGCGCGCGGCATCATCTTGTCGAGCTTCGATCCGAAATGCTTGGCCGTCCCCGCCACCTCGGCCTCATCCTTGATGAGCATCGGCACGCCGCCAAAGGGCGTGGTGATGTCGACGGACGCGGCATGTTTACGCGCGCGGTCATACAGCTCCTCGCTCAGGCAGTTCAGCTTTGGCTCGACGGCCTGCGCGCGCGCGATCGCGGCGTTCACCGCTTCCAGCGGCGAAATCTTGCGGGCGCGGATCGCGGCGGCGAGCGCGGTCGCATCCATGTCCGCGAAATCGGCGCCCGGTGCGGCGCGCGCGAACGGAATGACGGGCAGCAATGTCGCCGCGCTCGCCATGCCGATCGATTTCAGGAAATTCCGCCGCCCCTGTGCGGATGCTTCATGTGTCAAAATGGTCATATAATCCTCTCCCCGAATGGCGATATTGTTCAAATTGGCGGATTTTTCAGACGCGCGACGGCGCCCATAGCGACGGGCGGCGCTGGGCCCATGGCCGCGCCGCTTCCAGTTCAAAGGCAAGTTCGAGCAGCGTACGTTCGTCGCCAAGCCCGCTGGCGAACTGGACCCCGACCGGCAGCCCGCCCTTGGTCCAGTGCATCGGCAGGCTGATCGCCGGCCCGCCGCTCGCATTTTGCAGCATCGTATAATCGGCATAGCGGTTGAGCCGCATCAGCAGCACCGGAAAGGGGATCGACCCGTTGATCTCGCCGATCCGGGCGGGCGGCGTCAGCAGGACCGGCGTGACCAGCACGTCCATCTTGTCGAACATTTCGAAATAGGCGACCGAACTGACGGCCATGCGGACATAGGCCTCTGCGATCGCATCGTCGGAAAATTCCGAACCCAGCGTTCCGACGTCGAACGACACCGATTCGATCAGCCCCTTGATGATCGCGGCGTCGGGGGGGGCCTTGCCCCCCGTCATGCGGGTGCGCGTCGCCTTGGCCTTGGCCATATAGGCGAGCATGAAATCCTCGACAAACTTGGTTCCGTCGAACGGCCAGCGCGCCTCATCGACCCGGTGCCCCAATCCTTCGAGCAGCTTGACCGTGGTGTCGATGCTCTCGACGACCTCGGGCGACGGCCGGTGTCCGCTCAGCCCGTTGGTGATGACACCGACGCGCAGCCGCCTTTTGGACGGGCCGGTAACCTGCCCGATGGCCGGATAGACGGCTTCGGCGCCCCGGTTTTCGACCAGCGCCAGGTGGTTCGCGGTGTCGCGCACGGTGCGCGACAGGCAAAAGGGCTGCCCCAGAAAGGAACCGCCGGCGATCCGGTCGCGCGATGTCTTGAGCCCGACCAGCCCGCAATTGCTCGCCGGAATGCGCAGCGACCCGGCACCGTCGGATCCATGCGCGATCGCGACGACCCCCGCCGCGACCGCCGCCGCTGCACCGCCCGAAGAACCGCCGGGCACATGATCCAGGTTCCAGGGGTTGCGCGTCACCCCATAGGCCAAGGTCTCGGTCGTCGGCAAAATCCCGAATTCCGACATTGTCGTGCGGCCGAACGGATTGAGCCCGATCTGTTCGCACCGTTCGACCAGAACGTCATTCCGCTTGGCGATCGGCATGACCTTGTCGAGGCGCGAGCCGAAATGCTTGCTCTTGCCGACGATGTCCGCCTCATCCTTGATCAGATAGGGAACCCCGGCAAAGGGCGCCGACATGTCGATCGTCGCGGCGCGGCGTCGCGCGCGGTCGAAAAGCTCCTCGCTGATGCAATTGATGCTCGGCTGCACCGCCTGGACGCGGGCGATCGCGGCGTCGATCGCTTCGATCGGCGAAATTCTGCGCGCCTTGATCGCGGCGGCCAGCTCGGTCGCGTCCATGTCGCCCGGAGCGAAGCCCGGCGCGCCCGGATCGGACCGGGCCACCGCCGCGCCGGGCAGCAGCGTCGCGGCGCCCAGCACGCCCGCCATCTTCAGGAAATTGCGCCGCGCGGGCATCGTGCCTCGGGGGGAAAGCCAACCGAACCGGGACGTCATCCACTTCCTCCTAAATCCAAGACCCGGCGGGCCTCGATCACCTTGTTTACCCGGCCGATTTGTCCCCTCTCGGCCATTTTCCTGTTGGTCAGCAGGCGCGTTGCGCGCGTTGCCGCCCGCCGGCCGTCATGCGAACAGCCTGCGTCCCCGCTCGACATGCATCCGCTGGCTCTCCTTCGTCGCCAGCGAGCGCGTCATGACGGTGTTCAGGAACACCCATTCGCCCGTCACCCGGTCGGGGGTCAGTTCGATCGCCATGTAACCGCGGTTGCTGGTGTCGGCCCACTTCAGCTCCGGACTCGCGCTCCGCAGGAATTGCGCGATCGCCGGGGGCGGCAGCGACAGATAGGCCTCCAGGCCCGGCGACGTGACGCTATGCCCGCCAAATTCGACCCCCGCGGGCTTGCCGTCCTGCTTCAGGTCGAAGGCCCAGCCATTGTGGCTGTCGCCCGACAGGACGACCAGATCGGCATCGGCGGCCTGTGCCGCGCCCAACAGGCGCGCCCGCGCCGCGGGAAAGCCCGCCCATCCGTCCAGGCTTGGCGGAAGCCCCGCCTTGGTCGCGGCGTCGATCGCCTTCAGATAGCCCGCGCCTTCGGGCGGAATCCGAAGATTGTTCATCAATTCGGGCGGCAAGGGCGGCACTTTCCATTCGCCCATCAGCACCTGCTGGGCGAGTATCTGCCATTTGGTGCCGCGCTTCTTCGACGCCGCCAGCCCGTCATAAAGCCATTTTTCCTGGCTGCTCCCCATCAACGTCCGCCGGGGATCAACGAGCGGCCCGTCGCGCAGGGCCTTCAGCTTTTCGACCGGGTCGCCGGGTTCGGCCGCCATCGCGCGCAGGTTGAACGGCTCGCTTCGCGCGGTCAGCCGCGTTTCGGGGCGAAATATCGTCGCAAGGTCGCCAATATCATAGCTTGACCAGGTCTGGCCCGACACCGGCATCCATTCATTATAGGCCTGTATCGCCATGCGCTTGCGGACAGCGAAGCTGCCTTCGTCGGCGCTGTGATTTTCCGCGCCGCGTGCCCAGGCATCATTGGCCAGTTCATGATCGTCGCGCTGCGCGATCATCGGAAACATCTGGTGCAACCGCTGCAGGTCGGGGTCGGCGCGATAGCTGGCCAGCCGCAGCCGATAATCGGCGAGATGGATCGCCTCGCCCGCCGGTTCGAACAGGCGCCCGGCCACGCTTTTGTCGGCATCGGGATAATAGCCGCGCCGGAATTCATAGAAATAATCGCCGGTGTGAACCATCAGGTCGATGTCATCCCGCGCGGCGGCATGGCCATAGGCGTTGAACCAGCCGAACGGCATGTTGGCGCAGGAAAAGACGCCAAGCCCGAAACGCGCCACCGGCCCGACGGGCAAGGTCCGCGTGCGCCCGACCGGCGACACGGCGCCATCGGGGGCGATGAACCGGTAATAATAGGTGCGGCCGGGATCGAGCCCCTGCACCACGATCCGCGCGCTATGGTCGGCGGCGCGCTTCGCGATCGCGGTTCCGCCCGCCTTGGGCGCGGCGAAATCGGACGACGCCGACAGTTCGACCGTCAACCGCGTGTCGGCGCCCCCGGCCGAAACATAGCGCGTCCACAGCAGCACCGAATCCGGCCCCGGCTCACCGCTCGCGACATTATGCGTAAATCCCGTCGCCGCGAGCAAGGCGGCCGCGCCCGGGACCGCGGCCGTCAGCGCGGCAAGCCCCAGCGTGCCGGTCAGCATCAGTTCGCGTCGATTGATCTCGGCAACCATATGTGGGGCGGCTTTCCACCAATGCCTTGGGATGGCTATCGCTGCGGATGGGCTTCGGGCGGAGGTGTCTCGGCGGGTTGGGCCTTTTCGGCGGGTTCGGCCTGGGCCGCCACGGCATCGCCAGAACCCTTGGCCTCCGCTGGCGTGGCGGCGTTTGCGTCGGCGGGAATGGCGCGTAGCGCCTTGTCGACAGCATCGATTCGCTCGCGCGGCACCGCACCGGGGAACATGGCGTCCAGCGCCTCAAGACTCATCGTCTTGAACTGCTCATACATGGGATGTGTCGTGAAGCCGGGCATTTCGGCATCGATCACCGCCCGGGCCGCCGGGTTTGCCGCAATATCTTCGATCGGCGTCTTGGTGCTGAATCGGGGTCCATCTTTTGCGTGGACGGGGGAAACAAGCATCAAGGCCGCGACGATGCCAAGAAGAATCGATTGTCGCATGAGCCAGGCCTTCACTCCATTCGGGGTTTCGAAGAAAATGGCATGGCGGTTTCCCGCCATGCCAAAGGTTGAGGGTGTTTAGTTGGCGACGATGTCAAGCGTCGGGACATGCAAGGTGCCCGAAACGCTTGTGCATGGGGCCGCGCTTGTCGAAGGCATGGTCGCGATCTTGGTCGTGTTGTTCCAGTTCAGGACCACGTTATTCTTGGTGCAGGTGCCGATCGGCGTTGCGATCTGCAAGGTCTGGACCCTGATCTGCGTCGCCGAAATCGCTTCGACATTGATCGGATAGGTTACCGCGCCCGCGCCGCCGGGGCCGCTGTTGCAGCCCGAGTAACCCGGAAAGTCCCGCGCGGTGCCGCTCGTGTAACGCGCAGTGCCGTTTACCGAAGGCGTCGTCGGCGCGGTGCTGCCCGTGGCCGTCACCGTGCCGGTCATGCCGATATAGCATTTGACCGTGATGAAGCCCAATACCGTCGCGCTCATGACACTGCTGTTGTCATCAACGACATCAACCGATCCGCCGACACCCGGCGACACCACTTTGCCGCCGGCGAAAGCGGGCGTAGCACTCAGGCTGAGAGCAATCATAGCAATCAAAGATGATTTCTTCGAGATTTTCATAATCCATTCCCTTTTTCTCGGTTTATAAATCAGAAAAATTCTACTTGGCTATAATATACCTTCTTCACCTATCATCAAATCTCCTTCCCCTGTTGAAAAATCTTGCGATTTACAATCAGAATCCGACTTTGACATTGAGGCCATATACACGAGGATCGAGAGTGAATACATTGGAGAAATTGCCAAGTTCATCCGGACCGGTGTAAATGTCCGTGATTGGCGTGCTATTCAATATATTCTTGACATAAAGCTGGAATGACAGGTTGGATTTCCGGCGAGCCAATGTCATCGCGATGTTACCGTTCCCCCAACCTTTGATCCGGTCGTATGCCGTATTATAGATCCTGGCAAAGCTGCTTGTTTGACGATAATAATCGCCGCGAAATGCCAGTTCCCAGTCATTCAGGAAGAATGTGTATTGTGCGCCGATGTTAAAGGTAAACTTGGGAGCATTCGGCAACTGATTACCGGCGACCCCGTCGGAAAACCCGCGTCCGCCATTCGGCCCGCCATAGTTGAACGGGTTGGCCGGATCATAACTGCTCGGCTTGCTTGGGTCATAGGGCGCCGTCGGATTATAGACCAGGTTCGCTTCCTGGCTAAATTGGCTGCCCGGATCGAAACGACCTTCGAGGAAGTTGGGAGATTCGCAAAGCAGCCGCATGAGCAAACCCACCCCCTGATCAAAGACAGGCGCGTCGCCAGGCTGCCAGCCGGCGGGCGGAGCAGGATTGGCCGACTTGTACAGATCGGAATTGAGGAAGCGCGCAACCACCTCTCTTGGCGCGACACACGTGTTGGGGCTTTGCGCCCACGGGCGCAACACGACCCAGTCCTTGCGCCCCTGCAGACGGTCCATCACGTCGATCGAATATTGCTCCTTGCCGATCTTCGTGTTGAGATAGCCGACCGTGGCACCGACGCGGAAGTTGCGCGACGGCAGCCATGCGGCCTCCATCTCCAGGCCCATGGTACGCGCATCGAAGTTTTCGGTGGCGAAGCTGCGATCGATCAACTGCGAAATCTGATAATTTTTATAATCGTTGAGGAACGCCGCGACGCTCAGCATCAACTTGCCCCCGGCAAATTGATTCTTGGTGCCGATTTCAAACGCGTTCACATCCTCTGGCTCGAACGTGTCGGGCAACCGCGTATAGCTGGCGAACGCCGGGTTCACGTCAGCGCCCCTGGGATTGGCGCCACCTGCCTTGTAACCGCGTGAATAGGAGGCATAGACCAACGTGCTGTCGGTAAAGGACAGTTCCGGTTTCCAATCGACCGCAAAGCGCCCGGTGAATCGCTTCCACCGCTGCACCCGATCGGGTTCAGCCGGATAGCCGCGGTTGGTCGTTCCGCCACCAAAGGGCGAAGCCGATGCCAGCAATTGGGTCGGGATCGGCGTCAACGTCTTCTTGTCGTCGGTGAAACGCAGACCAGCGGTGAACTTCAGATTTTCGGTCGCTTTCCAATATAGCTCACCGAAAAGCGCGCCCGATCGGATTTTGGCCTTGCTGATGCTGCGCAGATAATTGTGGCCGTCCTGCGGCCCGACACCGATCGGATTGGGATCGATGTAAATACATTCGGGCAAGGTCTCCCGGCCCACCGCGTCGCAATTCGCTCCCGCGAAATCATTCACGCCCAGCGCGATCAGCGTCAGCAGATTGCTGTAGACGTTATATTCTTCCTGGGTCCGGAACTTGACGAAATTGGCGCCCGCGCTGAAATTGACCGGCCCGTCGAACGAGCTTTGCATCCGCAATTCCTGCGACCATTGCTCGCTGTTGGAACGTGACACATCGACGGCCAGCGGACGGTCCGAACAGCCGAGCTGCGGATCGCAGAACACGCCCCCGCGCGCTGTCGACGGGCCCAGGAAGGGTGCATAATTCGGCTTGGTGAAGAGGTTGAAACCTTCGCGGCGCGCAAAAATCGGTTCCGCGTCGAAGCGGAAAAAGTCCTGCGATCCGTAGTATTTGTCCTTCATATACAATGTCTGCGACGTCACTTGCAGCGTTTCGCTGGGCTCGAAATCCATGTTCAACTGGAAAATGTCGTTCTTCGCGCGAAACACCGGGTCATAAACGGTCGAGATCGTCCGCAGGTCAGGCGACTGCCGGTCCCCCGCGACGCGAAAGGGGTCGAGCACCGGATTGGCATAGAGGCTGGTTGGAAACTCGGCCGGAAACCCAAAGCCCGCGCGGACCAGCAACATGCCGGTGACGACCGGAAAACCCAGGCCGTTGGGGACGCCATAAGCGTCGGCAGTGAACAACGACTTCGATTGACAGCCTGGGGTCAGCGTCGATGCGGTCCAGACGTCGAACAGCGGCGCGCTGTTCGGATCGAAGTTGACCGGCGCGACGCCTGGGTCGTTGTTCGGATCGTTGGGATTGTCCGAATCCGTAAAGCCGGCCGGATATTGGAACGTGCCCGGCGTCGGGGCCCGTGTACAGAGTTGCTTGCCGGTTCGCGAACGGTTGTCGTCTTCGTTAAAATGTTCCCAGAATGCATTGACCCGGAACTTTTCCGACGGTTCCCAAAGAAGCGAAACGCGCGTCGACCAGAGATCGCGGCCGTTCACTCTGCGCTGGGTGACCGTGTTATAGTCAAAGCCACTGCGCTTGGTCCAGGCCCCGGCAGCGCGAATGGAGAAATTGTCGCCGAGCGGAATATTGATCATCCCGCGCAGGCGCGTCGAGCTGAAATTACCGACCTCTCCTTGCAACTCGCCATCGAAGCGGCCGAGCTTGGGTTTCGCGGGAATCATGTTGACCACGCCCGCCGTGGCGTTGCGGCCATAGAGCGTACCCTGTGGACCGCGCAGCACCTCCAGCCGCTCGATATCGAAATATTCCTGTTCGAACAATCGGTTGCGCAGCAAAGTGGTGTTGTTGAAACTGATCGCCACCGCCGGGTCGGCACTGACCGAAGTCGCCTTGGTGCCGATGCCGCGGATCGCGAAGTTATAGCTGGTGAAATTGTCCTTCGAAAAGTTCACGTTGGGAATCGCGCGCAGCAGTTCCGCGCCGGTTTCGATCTTCTGGTCCGCGAGCTGCTCCATCGAGAAGGCCGACACCGAAATCGGCACGTCGAGCAGCCGTTCTTCCATACGCTGCGCGGTGACCACGATGTCGTTACTGGCTTGCGGCGCCAATTCCGCGGCGTCCTGGGCGCGCACCGCACTTGCGGTCGCCAACAGGCCAATCAGCATCCCACCCCGGATCACAGCAGCCTGCGTTGACCCGACACCATTTGGCACGTGAATCATACATCCTCCCCTATTTTGCTGGCTCGTCCGTTCGGTTGCCCCAAATTCTTGCGAGTCCAATATCACTCGATCTTATGGACATTTTTTAGTTAGTCAACACTAGCCTTTTATAATTTGGGGGCATATTTCACGAAAGTTCCGCCGGGCGATCCGGACCCGCAGCGGACCCCGGCCGGGAGCCGACCGATGCCATGTTTCGCCGCCGATCATGATCGCGATCGCACCGCCTTGGCGGCTCCGAAAAACCGCCAAATCGGCAGTATCTTGAAAGAGGAACGGAAAACCCATATTCCGCAGTTCGTGGGCGCGGGAACGGCTTTCAGGAACAATGGACCGGCCGTGAAAAGTTTGCAGAAAGTAAACCGTTGAGAAATAGAATAGATTCTTCCGAACTCCCCAGAAGACCTTCGATCAAGATCCCCAAACAGGCGCGCGCCATCAAAACGCGCGAACGGCTGCTCGACATTGCGGGGGAATTGCTTGAAGAAGTCGGCCTGGAAGATATTTCGACCAACATGATCTGCGCCCGCGCGGGGCTGAGCCCGCCGACGCTGTACCGCTATTTCGAGGACAAGCATGCGGTGCTGCAGGCGCTGGGTATGCGATTGATGGAGCGGCAGAATGAACGGCTGCTCGGCTGGTTCGAACGCCACGTCCCGCTCGGCTTTCAGTCGATGCTGGACAATGTCGAGGGGATATTGCGCGAAACGGCGGAGGTGACCGCGTCCGAACCCGGCGGCGCGTGGATCGCCCGCGTCCTTCACGCCTCGCCCAGGCTCGCGCATATCCGCGTCGAATCGCACCGGTTCGTGACCGATGCGCAGATGGAGGTCTTTGACGGGCTGGTGCCGGACATATCGCGCGAGGAATTGTGGCAGCGCATCCGGTTGATGATCGAGTTCGGCTATGCCGCGCTGGAAATGATGGCCGAGGAAGATCGCATTCCAAGCGATCGGGTCTTTGCCGAAACCGCGCGCGTCATGCGCTTTACCCTGCTGGGCAAGGAGGACTGATCGATCCGCGGTCGGGCGGCCTATGATGACAGGCCGCCGTCCGCGGCCCCCTCCCTTCGCCAGTACAGATACATCATGACCGCCGTGACGCCCGCCAATATGTGCCACAACAGCCCGTGCGGCTGGAACCAGCTGAACGGATCGCACAGCGGGCCGCCGCTGTGCGACAAGGTCCAGAATATCGTCGCGGCGGCGATCGCGGCGACCCCGGCGATCCAATAGCAACGGGCGCGCCGGTCGGCGAGGAAGCCCGCAAAGCCGAATTCGAGCAGGAAATAGACGATGACGGTGATGCCGATCAGGATCACCGAATCGACCCCGGCCGCCGACACCGCGGCAAAGGCTGCGGCGGTCAGCGGATAGCCGATCCAGAAAATCCGTCGGCGCGCGCCATCCCCGGCGCCGCGCCCGGCCAGCCCCCGGTTCAGCGTATAGAATATCAGATAGGCCATGAAGGTGTACATCGACAGGCCGTCGATCCACGACACGTCGCGGGCGATCGAACCGTGCAGCCACATGCTGCCCAGGCCCAGGAACAGCACGACGAAAACATAAAGATCGGCGATCGGATCGGCGGATCTTATGACATTGGACGGACCGGGTTCCCGCCGGTCGCGCGCGATCCGCCACGCGACGAACAGGCTGGTGCCGATCGCGTAAAGATTGGACCAGTTGTTGACCGGCTGCCGCACCCCGGTCGCGCCGCTCAGCACGTCCGACAGGCTGAAATATTCACAATAACAGCCCTGGGCCACGCACCGGTCGGGCGTCGTCGGCCAGCCGATGCCATAAGCAAAGAACAGGAACGGCGCCATCAGGACGATCAGGCTGATCCCCCAGATCATCAGGCTGCGCGGGATCGCCCCCGGCGCTCCGGTCCTGAAACGGCCCACCGCGTTCAAACCGGACTGACGAGCAGGGGCATCCCGCCCCGGGGCCGCAACGTGACGCTGCCGACCGGGTCGGGCACAAAGCCGGGAACCATGGCAAACCGGCGTTCGCTCAGCCATTGAGCCATTATCAACAGCGCCTCCATCGTCGCAAAACGCGCCCCCACGCACACGCGGGGTCCGCCGCCGAACGGCATATATTGAAACCGGTGCAGCAGGGCGCGGCGTTCGGGCGCGAACCGCTGATGGTCGAAACGGTCGGGATCGGTCCACAAAGCGCGGTGGCGATGGATGATCCACGGCCAGATGGAAACCAGGTCGCCGGCGGCGATCGGCGTGCCGGAAAGCTCGTCGGGCGCCTCCGCCTCGCGGTCAAATCTTGGCGCGGGCGGATACAGGCGCATCGTTTCTTCGAATATCTGTTTCAGCAAAGGCAGGTGGTCGATACGTTCGGCGGGTGGATGGGCCATGGCCGACATGGCCTCGGCCCGCGCCGCGTCCTGCAACTCCGGCTGGGCGGCCAGGCAATACATGCCCCATGCCAGGGCATTGGCTGTGGTTTCATGCCCCGCGACATAGAATGTGATCGCATTGTCGGCGGCCAGCGTCGCCGCCTGATCCGCCGGAAAATGCGCGTTCAGCGACCGGATCAGGCCGCCGAAAAAATCGTCGCCGCCGCCGTCGGGGCCCCGGTCGCGCACCACGTCGGTCAAAGTCTGGCGCAGCCAGTCGCGCGACCGGCGCGCGCGCCGCATCGCCGGGCTCGGGTCCCAGTTCTGCAAACCCAGAAGCGTCATGAAACGCGCCTGCCCAGCCGCCGCCAGCATCTGGCCGATGTAACCGGCGGCTTCGGGATCGACCAGCCGCCGATCGCCGGCGAACAGGCTGTGCGCGATGATCGCCATGGTCGCGTCGGTCGCCTCGGCGGCGATGTCGATGCGCGCATTGCCCTTTGGCCAGCGGGCCAGGTTGGTGGCCGTGCACTGGACCATCGTATCGGCCATGCTGGCGACCGCGGCGGGGGCGAATGTCGGCGCCACGATCCGGCGCTGGGTGCGCCAATCCTCGCCCTCCGCGCTCAGCAACCCGTTGCCGACCAGCGGCGAAAGCAGCCGCTGCGCCAGCCGGGGGCGCAGATAATTGCCCTTGTTGGTTAGCAGGACGCGCTCGACCGCCGCCGGGTCCATCAGGATATGGACCCGCAACCCCATGATTTTGCGTGTATGGATTTTCGCGTCGAAGGCGGGTTCCGCCAGGCCATAGACGGTGTTGCGCAACCTTTCGCCAAAAAAACCCCGCCACGCGGGCATCCAGTCCGCCGATCGCGGCGGCTGGACGGGAACGAAAGGCGATACACTAGTCATGACTAGCTGTTACTGTAAATACTGGCGGCTGAAAAGGGGCCTTTCCATCGCCTGAAGGACAGGAAGCCCAAACGTTTCCATCTCTGAATGGCACGACTAGCGCGACCGCTCAGAACTGCTTGCGGACGGCTATGCGGATCGTCCGGCCGATCAGATTGACCTCGCCTCGCGAATATCCGGGGGGAACGGAGCCATCGCTCAACCTGACGCGCAGATATGAATTGAACAGGTTCTGGACGTCGAGGGACAGGCGCAGTTTTGATAGCCATTTTGGCTTGTCGGCATCGAATCGCAGATGTTCGGGTTCGACGAACAGGCCCAGATTGACAAGCGTCATCGGAGAATAGCGAAAATCGCCCAAACCGTCGGGGACTGCGACATTGCGTATCTGCACGCCATTCTGCCAGTTGCCGGTCAGATTGGCCCCCATTCCTCGCTTTCCGGCGGCGATGTTGAACGACAGATTATGCCGGGATTGGGCGCCGTCGCCCGCGAGGCGATCGATCACCGGCAGACCCGGAGCCGTCAGCAACTCGCTTTTCAAAAGCCACCGGTGCCCGATCGAAAGCGTGATCTGTCCGGGGTCGGCCCGCATGCCGGGCCCCGCCGCGCGGGCAGGCATTGCCTTTCCCGAAATGAACAGCGTGATGCCGCTGTTCAGTCGCGTGTTCAGATCCTGTGCGATGGAGATGGGGCGCGCATCCACCAATGTCAGGCGCCCCTGTGCATCGCGGATGATCCGGTCGCGAAACACCGCCTCGACCGCAGGGGTGAGCGCGGGCAAGGATGCCACGCCACCGCGCGATTCCTCGCGCTGATATTCAGTGGTCAGCGTCAGCAACTGGCTGCCGAACGGACGCAGCAGGGCGCGCAGGTGAAAGACACGCTGGCTGCCATTGCCCAGATCGGGATTACCGCCGGTGACCCACAGGGGTTCGGCAATCTCCTGCCGCGCATAGTCATAGACGCGCGTGACGGTTTCGATCCGCGGCCCATTGAGCAGCGCAACCGGCGTCACGATCTGCGAAAAGGTGAATGTCCCGTTCAGTTCCAGCGCCGCCATGGGCGCCCAGTTCAAACCCGCGCTATATTGCGCCTGGCGCCGGGTCCCCGACGCAATATCGGTGCTGATGGACAAATCCGCCGACAATTCGCCCAGCATGGGCAAAAAGTCCGATCCGCGGCTGGCGATCGGCGCATTGAGCACCAATTGCGTGTTCAACCGACTTTGCCGAACGTCGATAAAGGCCAGGATGCCGTCGTTGCCGTCGGTACGTTCGTTCATCGAACTGTTCAGTCCCCCGCCGACCGACAAATTGGCGGATAGCTGCCCCGCCGGCAGCGTCAGAACGGCCTTGCTGATATTGAGCTGCGCGTTCAGGCTCTCACTGCGCGACCGGTTCCGTTCGACCAGCAACCGCGTCCGTGACCATGGCGCATAGGGGTTGAATAAGGGGTCGCCGGCATCGAGAAGACTTTGGATAGCCGACACGTCCAGGCCTCGCTCGATAAAGCCATTGGCCCAGCTTCGCGAATAGGCCGCGGTGAAATTGCTGCTCCAGTCACCCACCGAGCCGGACAGGGTAGCGGACAGACCCAGGCTGGTAGACAGTTGATCGTTTCGCAGCGGGCGCGGGCCGCCCAGCCCGCGAACAAGCAGGACATCGCCCGCGAAGGGCGACCAGGGGCTGCCTGCGGGCAAAAGGAACGAAGCACCAGCTAGGCCCATAAGCTGCCGATTGCTGTTCCGGCTGGCGTTAAGATTGATCGAGCCCGAAAAGGCGCCCAGGGGCCGGGTCAATCCGATATTGAAATTGGCGCCCCGGCTGGCAGGCAGCACCGTTTCATACCGGCGCGGATCGATGAAGCGGGCCGCATCTGCTTCGTCCACAAAGGCGCCGAGCGTCGGAGGGGTGAGCAGCGCCGATGCCGGAAAGCCGGTCATGGTCACGGGCCGACCCGCAAGAAGGCTGAGCTGCGGATCAATCTCGCCCACCCCGGCCGCCCCCAACACATGGCCCTGCAAATCGACGGGGCCAGTACGGGCGGGCAAATTCCGTTCGCTTTTCAGCAAGGCATCGTCGCGCGAGAGCTGGAGCTGGACATTCCAATAGGCCGGACCGTCGATCACCAGCCGGCCCACCGTCACACGTTCGCTGTCGCGACCGCCGGCGGTCGGCAGCGTCAGGTTTGAATCGATGGTCCAACTGACAAAATGCTTTTTCAGTACCAGATTCACGACACGCTGACGCGCCGGATAGCCATATCGCGCGGCCGCTTCTGGCGGCAGGATCGCCAATCGGTCCAACGCCTCGGGCGGAAAGCCGGAGACGCCCGAGGAATCGCCGATCCGCTTTCCATTCACCAACAATATCGGCGGGCCGCCAGAGCCGCCAATCAGGGGAGCGATGCCGCGTAGCAGTTCGTCGATGCTGGCCGCGCCATAACCGGCAATATCGTCCTCACTCAGTTCGGTCTCCGGCTTGACGAGTGCCGCGCCATAGGGGGCGGTTACGACAATCTCGTCGGGCCAGGCTTCTGCCACGGGCGCGGAGATGGGCGCAACGGGCACGGGTGCGGGTGCGATACCCATGTCCCGTTCTTCAGCTGGATCAGCGCCCGGACCGACGGGCGGCTCATTCGCTTCTGCAGGGCTGGCGTTCAGCATCGGAATGCCGCCCAGCCCAAGAATCGCGGCAAAGGCAAAGACTCTACCGTTGCCGGCAGGGCGCGGACGGGTCCGCCCCGCCTCGGCGCGATGAAACTCTCCGCCGATCCCAGCCTTTCGAGCGGGACAGAATTTCGCGCCGCGGGCGCCGAAGACGCGAATCGCTCCCAATCCCTGACCTCAAATTGCCGGATCCTGTTGCGGTAATGATAGTTATCAATAGGGTTTTATTCGATTCCATTCTTTTGTGAGGGGCGAAATTTTCTTCGGCGGGCCCAATTGGGGCAAAGACAGCGAACCGATCCGAACCACGCCATGCGCGGCGTGGACCCAAAAGTGGACCCAAAAATCGCTACGACACAGACAGGGAATTTGGGCTACCGCCGATCAATTGGCAAAGCGCAGCGGCGGGCGCCAGGCGCTCTGGTCCACCTCGTCGCGCACTTTATAAACCATGCCCTTGCTGTTCAGGAACAGCTTCTCCATTTCGGGCCGGGTAAAGGGGCGCGATCCCAGTCGGCCGAACACCGCCATCTGGCCGCCGGTTTCATCGACCGCGCGGTCGCGGTCGAGTCCCTTGGACAGCGCAAGCGCCGGCGACGGCGTCTTGGCCCAGGCGATCAGTTCGGGGGTCGGTTTCGGCGAAAAGCCGTACAGGCCCGGATTGTCGGGGCTGGTCAATTGCAGCACCTTGATCCCGCCGCGCCCGTCGGCGACATAGGCGAACAGCGACGCATTGGTCGATGCGACGATGACGTCCTCCGCATCCTGCATCTTGCCGCCAAAGGTCAGCCCCGGCCAGATGATCGGCGCGGCGGGGCGGGTGACATCGACGATGACCAGCCCGTCCTGCTTCGCGGCGACATACATATAGGTGCGCGCGAGATAGATTTTGCGCGCATCGGCCAGCCGCACCGTCCCCTCCGGCACCGGCACCGGCTGCGCCAGATTGGTGACGTCGAACAGCTTGACCCCCTCGGCATCGGTGACCCACAGGTAACGGAACTGCAACGCGCTGGCGCGCGCGTCGGTCAACGGCAGCCGCGCCGTCACGCGGGGCCGCAACGGGGTCGTCAGGTCGACCACCACCAACCCCGCATCTGCCACTACATAAGCCATGGCCCCCGCCAAAACCACATGCCGCGCCCCCACCAGTACATTGCCCTCGTTCCACGTGAGCGCGCGGTTCAGTTTGTTGTTGCGGAATTCAGCGTCGGCCAGCGTATCGATGTTGACCAGGATCAGACCCTCGACTCTGTCCGTGATGACGGCGTAGCGATAGATGTCGTGCATCGCCTGTTCCTGATTTTCGGGAAAATTCTTCACGATATTGTCATTGCGCGACACGCTGATCGGCTGGGTCGTCGCGATCGCCATGCAGGTCGCGTTCTTCGTTCTCACATGCGTATCCTGACCGAGCGCGGAGAAGGGTGAGCGGATGATTCGTTCGGAAAAGCCCTTGTTGCCGATCGACGCGACGTCATAGACCCGGAAACCGCCCCTACCCTCTGCCACGAACATATACTCCCCGCGCTGTTGCAGGCAATTCACCCGGCCGCTCGTCCCCTGAACGATGTTGGCGAATTCTTCTAACGCGTGGGTTTCGCCCGATCCCTTTTTGTCAAAGGTCTTGCCGCGGACCCAATTCTTCAGTTCGCGACCATTTCGTTCGACGTGAAGCCTCCAATAATCGGGATAGGCATATTTCTGCAGATAGCTGCCGATCACCGCCTGCGGTTCGTCCCATTCGGTAACGCGCGTCGCCTGGAAACCGCCCTCCATACCCGACCACAGATTCAAGCCGACGAAGTTGACGAAATTGGTGCCAAGCAGGTTCAGTTGCGCCATGATCGCATTATTATCGTCCGCCGCCGACAGATGACAGTCGGTGCATTGCTTGGTTTCGGCGCGGCGCACCGTGTGCGGGAAATGCGGAGCGAACGCCTGGCTTGAATAGCCGGCCGAGCTGATTGGCGGCTGCTGAACATAGATTCGCTCGCGGTTGACATTGGTCGACGACAATATCAGCGCCGATGTCGATCGCACCGGCGTTATGATGCCGCGCGCCTCGCCATTCGGGCCAGGTTCGCCGGGCTTGGTCAGTTGATGACGGCCAAGCTGGAACATCTCGTCGCGCGCCACCTGGGGATTATAGGTCGCGAAGTTGCGCGTCTCCTCGCCTTCGAAATGATGTGTTTTCGTCTTCCAGTTCGCCTCGATCGGCAAATGACAGCCGCCGCAACTCGTCGTCCACGACAGGTGACAGGTGAAACAGGTCATCTTGTCGTCGCCGTGCGCCCGATCCTCTTTCGCGACGCCCGGCCCCCATTCATATTTGCCGTCATCGGCGCCCGCGCGCGCCATCAGCTTTGCGCGCGCCGCCTTGGCGTTGAAATGCGGCCCCGGCGTCACCGCTTGCTTGACCAGGCTGACCCGCCATTCCAACTTGGGATCCACGATCGAACGTTGGATCAGCCCGATCACTTCGGCATCATCATTATATTGAAATTCAAAGCGGCGGCGCCCGTCGGGGTTGCGGAGTAGCGCGAGATTATTGCCCTGCGGCCGCGCCGCAACATTCGAGGTCAACAGGTTTGGCAGGGCGTCGGCGGTGCCGTGACAATCCTTGCACCCGATTTCGACCGCATTCGCGACCTCCCCCTGAATATAGCCATTACCGTGGCTGTCCTGTGCGAAATGGCAGTCGGCGCATTGCATGCCTTTTTCCGCATGGATGTCCATCATATGGACCGCCTTTCCGGGGTTAAGGCCCGGCGGCACAAATTTGCCCTCGACCCCCGGCTTGCCCGGATCGGCGCTTGCCAGACAGAGATCACGTTCTTTGGCATCGGTGTAATAGCTACAGCTTTTGCGCCATTTTTCAGGATCGTCAGGATCGACGATATTGGCGGCGTCGGTGCCATAGGTCGCCATATTGCCGTCGGCGTTCAGCAGATTGCCGTTGCGGTCGCGCTTGAAAATGCCGCGAAAGTTCCAGCCATGGCCGTGATAGTCGGCAAACTGGGTGTCCTGATTGCTGTCGTTGACATCATAGACGTCGCGCAGAAATTCGACATCCCCCCACAGGCCGCGCGTTGCCGCGCCTTCGGGGTTGCGTTCGAGTATCTTATGCGCCTCCGCCGCCGTCGGATAACGCTGCTGCTTGAACGACTTTTGATAATCCTCGTCGCTCATCCCCGGCGGACGCGGGGCGGTGTTGCCCGGTCCCGGCCACATCTGCGGCGCGTCCGATTCATAATCCCACATCGTATAGCCAAGATAGGAGTTCAGAAAGATGTTGGGCTGGTGCATGTGGCACGTCATGCACTGGGCGGTGGGGATCGCGCGGGTGAAGCTGTGGCTGATCGGATGGCCCGATTCCCGGCGCGATGGCGGCGGCCCCTTTGCCGGATCGACCAGCGCGCCGTGCCCACCGCCCTTTGCATCGCCTCCCTTGCTATTGCCGCCATAGCCTTCGGGTTTCCATTTCTTGTCGGCGATCGTCGGATCGACCGTCGCTGTCTCTCCATCGCGGCCGAATTTGGCATAGGTCAGGCTGTGCCGCGGCTCGCGATCATTGGCATAAACGACATGACAGCCCGAACAGCCCGAATGGCGATAATCGCCCGGCTGGTCATTGGTGCCCATGAACCACATCAGCGGATCGTTGAGCCGCGTCTTGTGGATGTTGAGCACGGGGATGGCGACGCGCAGCCCGGTGCCGGGGCCCCGGTTCGACTGTTTGATGTCGGGACGGCCCGGCTCCTCCAGCCGCTGGATGCTGCCGGTCGGATTCGGCAACCCAACCTCGGCGAACTGCGAGTTGATGTTCCGTCCGCCGCGTTCAAAGACGCGGAACACGTCGCCGGGCGGGATCACGTTCCAGCGTGGTAACGGATAGATTTTGGCCAGCGCGCCGCGCTTTTTCTCGGCATCGGTCAGTATCTTGTCGAAACCAAAGCTGGGCTTGCACGCCTCGGCATATTCCGCCTTCGTCAGCCGTGACGACGGGGACAGGATGCAGGCCGGTTCGCCCTTGCGCGTATAGGCCTCGCCGAACACATAATTTTTATATGGCACGATGCCATTGTTGTACGCGGCGCCGCCCCACAGCATGGCGGAAGTCGACATCAGCGATCGTTCGGTCGCCTCGATCACCTCCAGATGGCAGGAGCCACAGGATTCGCGCGCGACGCGATAGTCGCTGGGGTTCACGAAGCGGATGAATTCGGGCGCTTCCTTGTTAAGCAGCGTATAGCTGCGGACCGGGTTGGCCGACGTGCCGCCCCAACTGGCCGGATATGTCGGTTGCGGGTGGGCGACCTTCATCGCGGCGACATTATAGGGGCTGTCATAGCCAAGCTCGGGCTTGCCAAAGGCGGCTGGCGACACCGAATCGCCGCCGTGGCAGTCGGTACAGCCCAGCTTGACCGCGGGCGTCGCATGCATTGATGGTTGATCGGTGCGCGTGTGGCACGAATAACAGCCGGTTGATTTCATCGCGACATCGGCATCGCCCTGTTCGCGCGGTGCGGGCGGCGTGAAGCGATATTCGACCTTGACCGGCTTTTCCTTGTCGGCCGCCCACAGAGGCGAAGGGCCGACAGCCAGTGCCGCCGCCAGAAATGTAAGGACGATAAGGAGTTTGCGCATCATGGCCTAGAAACTCAAAATCATATTGGCGAGGATCGATACATAAGCGTTGTCGCGCCGCTGATTTTCGAACAGATCACGGAACCCGGCGCCGGGCAGCAGGACCGCGCCGCTAAGGCGCCCGACGATGTTCTGGTTCGCCTTGGGCCTCCAGATCGCAGCCACCGACAAGTCCCAGCCGATCGCTTTCGGGATTGATCCCTCGCTGCGCAGCACCTGCAGCACCTGCGTATTGTCGAACCACAGATGGTTGGCGTTGGTCGAAAGGCGAAACTGCGGCGCCAGGTCGAAATCGGCCCCGGCACCTAGCAGCACCGTGCCCGGATTGACGAAGTTCGACTGCCCCTCCTCCTTCGACGACCGCAGCGAGTTGAGGACACCGTTGCGGCCGGTCAGTCCGATCGCGCGGCCGCCGCCAATGAACGGCACCGCCTGGCGAATCCAGTAACTGGTGTCGGCGCCCGCAAAGATCGGGTTTTCGAAAATGGCATCGAACCCTGTCTGCTTGTCGTCAAAAGGATCCTTGTCGCCCGTGGCATAGAGACCCGACACGCGGAAACGCATCCAGTCTTGATCGTAACTCAGTTCCGCTGCGCCGAAATAGGAGCGGATGTCCGCCTTGCGCCCCGTGAACACATTGTTGCGGTCGCTGCCCAGCGCGGCATAGCCCATTGCGGTAACGTTGATCCGGCCGACCCGGCCATCCACGCCGTAACCGAAATAGATGACGTCATAATCGCGGCCCTGCAAATTGCCGATCAGGGCGGGTCGCACCGGAAAGCCATTGTCATCGAACTGTATATGATCGGATTCGCGATTGATGTTCCACGTCGCCGAGATTTCGCTGGTCAGGCCGACGACGGGGAAATCCTGGCGATAGAGATTGGCGTGGAGAATCACGTCGCGCCGCGGGGTCTGGGTTATGTCGTTGAGCCCGCTGTTGGTGTCCTTTTCCAGACGCCAGATCACCGCCAGATTATATTGGATCCGGTTGTTGTCTCGATTGCCGAACAGACGAAAGCCAAGCTGGCTATCCTGAAACAGGAAGCCCCGGAAATCGGCCTGAAAAGGCTGGATGCCGACGCGCAGCGATTCAAAGTCATAGCGGTCCGACGTATTTTTCAGATGATAGTCGATGAACGCTTCCTGCACGCCCAGGAAATTGTCAAATCGTGTCCGTCCCCTTGACGGCTGGACGAACAGGATCCTCCGTTCGGGAACCTCGGCATAATTCATGTTGAATGCCAGCGTCAGGCGATATTCGACGTCGGGGGGCTTGAATGTCGTGTTGCCCTTGATCAGCGCCGCGCCGACGATGAAGGTCTGCGACGCGACAAGGCTTTCGGGACGGCCAAAGACATCATTGCTTCCCGGCCGTTCTGGATATTGGATGCCGACCGGGATCGGGAATGTACGCGGTTCGAGCACACTGTCCGACACCGCGCTCAGCGCGAAAAACCAGTCGTCGCCCTTGATCGGCAACCACGGCACCCTCGCGCGATCGATCGCCCGGTCGCCTTTCAGCATGTTCTGGTGATAGGGATCAAACCAGCGTTCCTTGACGACGCCCAGGGTCTCGATCAGGCGCCAACGGTCGGGAACGGGAAGCTGGTCCTCCATCCCCGGAAATGCCTGCGGCGGCGGCGGGCGCAGAGCACCGATATTGTCCTGCGACAATTGATCGGGAAGATCAGGCCGATAACCCGGACGGCGACGGCCCTCGATGACCTGTGTCACCAGATCCTCGCCGATCGCGTGCTTCCATTCGACAGGAGGCGGCGGCGGGACCAATTCGTCGGCAGACTGCCCGGGCACGACGGCACCCGCGGCGCCGGCGGCGGGCGGATCGATCGGCGGCGGCACGGGTTCGACGCCGCCGGGCGCGCCCTGCGCGGCGAACGTCGCGATGATCGGCCAGATGCTGCCCCCCTCGATCATCCCCTATAACCCGCTACAGACATTTTGCTGATTTGTGCCGACGAACGGCGCGAATGGGCACGCGATGAACGTCAGCCGCTGACTGCCACCGGAAAGCGGGATGACGATCTGGTCGGACCGGATCGCCAACCCGGGCGGCGCGATCGTCCCCAGTTTTTGCCCGGCGTTGTAGAGGCCAAGGAAAGCGATCATGTCGCTCTGGTCGTCGCCGTCGCCCGATGCGGCGATCGCACCGACCAACTGGTTTCCGCGATAGATGGGGGCGGCGCCGGGGAAGAGGGTTAGGCCATTGCTTATGCGGTTGCGTCCGGTCGCCGGGACGATGGGGCTTAGCGAACAGTTTTGCGGGACATCGGTCGGGCGCGCGCCCAGCACATATTCGACGTGCGCGACGATGTCGGGCGTCACCAGCCGCGATTGCAGCCCCGTCGAGAAAATGTTGAAGCTGGCTTCCGGCACCGAAAGCGGCCCCGGCGGACGTCCGGCCTCGCCATCGGGAAAGTTCGGGCGCGCCAGGTTCCCAACCGCGCGGCCCGAAAAGGCGGTCGCGCCGGTCAGCGCGCCTGGATCGTTCAAAAAGCCCCGAACCGCCGCAAGAAAGGGCGGGATCGCGGGATCGCCGTTCGCCGACAGGTCGCCCGCCGCCAGCGGGTTCGAGAAGAAAACCGCCGTCCGCGCCTTTTGCGGCACCGCGTCGATGGCATCGACCAGCGCGTCGGGACCGCGGACAAGCCCCAGAATCTCTCCATTGGTGTCGACGACGGCAATCGTGTTCTGCGCCCGATTGTCGACCGGGCGCCGCACCTGAGCGCGCGCACGGCGCTGAACGTCGAACGCTTCGACCAGCAGCGTGCGGACTTCGGCGGCGGTCAGCGGGTTGGCCACGGTGGCGGCGTCGGTCCCCGGCTTGGGCAGATAGCGGGTGTTGCCCTGACCGTCGCTGACCACCCAAATGTCGGGATCGTTATAGCCGTCGCCGGCATTGGCGGGGCGCACCCCCGATTCCTCGGCGCCATAGATCGACCCCGCGACGATGCCCGATGTCGCGTCATAATATCCGCGCACCGACACCAGCGCGCCGACCACGCCGTTGATCGAGGCAAAGGCAGGGGCAGCCGAAGACCCGCTGCGGATGTCAGCCGATGTCGCTTCCGAATAACGCAGCAGCGTGCCGTCGATGCTGATGCGATCGGCGCGGATCGCATCGGCCGGTTCGAACCCGCGCGTCGCCGCCAGCGCGACGATTTCCTCTCGCAAGTCACCGTCGCGTTCGCGATATTCCTGATCGAAACCATAGATGCCGTCGCCGACGACCGCGACCGAACCGACCACCGCGCCATTTTTGTAGAGCGGAAAGGCGCCCGCGTCGGCCCCGACGCCCAGCGGCCCACGCTTTGTGCCCGCCAGATTGCCGGGGACACCGACCCCCAGAAAGCGGCGCGACACATCCGAACAGGGAAGCTGGCTGAGCTGGACGCTGAACAGCGCGCCGCTTTCGAACCCGCGCGTGATGCGCGACGGCGGAAAATTTTCCTGCACGATGTCGTTGGCGGTGCGACTGGAAAAGGCACCGCCGACCGAGGAGAAATAGGATGAGGTCAGCGCCTTTGATATGCCCCCCGCCAACGCGGCGGGCGCGGGCAGGTCCAGCCCCTGAAGGTCGGTGGCGCTGCCGTCGGGCGCGCGGGGCGTCCGCAACGTCAGGTCGGCACCGGTCATCGCAAAGACGGCAAGCACATTGCCCACGCGGTCGATCACGACAAAGCCAGCCCGAAAATTCTGCGCCTGCGCCTCCGCCACGCCTTGCGCGATGACCCGTTCGACATCGCCAGTGGTCAGGTTGGTCAGCGCGGGAACCTGAAAAACGCTGCCGCCCGGTGTCGGAGTGGGCGCCGGCGTAGGGGTAGGCGCCGGGGTCGGCGTTCCGCCACCCCCTCCGCCGCACGAAGCCAGCAGCAGCGCCGCCGTCGCCGCGACGGTGGCCGAACGAAAAAGGCGGGAGCGGCACCGCATATCCTATCGCAGCGCGCCAATCGCGCCGGTCGCCCGGCCCAGCGATGCCTGAAATTCGGTTGGACGATAGGCATTGGGGTCCTTCACCGCCGCATAGGCGCGGTCGATGTCGGCGCGGATGCCCGCCGCCGCGCCAATGGTAATCCGGCCAGAGGACACCATCGCGTCGAGCAGCGTATCGACCGCCATCACCGCCTGTTGCGACCCCGAATAGTCGGTGAAGCGGTCGTTGATCGCCCTCGCCGCGATCGCATCGACCATCGCAAAGGCGTCGGTCCCCGAAAAGCTGCGCGACGCAAAGGCGGCCTTGAGCGTGGCGACGGTCTGAGCCAATTGCGCCGCCGCCTGCACGGCGCTCTGCCGATCGGTCGCCATCGCCTTGTGAAAGGCGGCGGTCCGCGCCGCGAGCTGATCCGCCAGACCCGGCGATGCAACCCGCGCCGCCGCCGCCAGCATAATCAGATTTTCGTCATTATAGGGCGGCATTCCTTCGGGAAGATTGCGACCGGGATTGTCGATGCCGGTGCGCAGCGGTTTCGCCTGATCGAAAATGCGGCGATGGCAACTGTGGCAATCGAGGAAATAAAATTCGGGAAACATGCCGTCGGTCCCGCGCCGCGTCTGGAACAGCGCAAGGCTGCGCTCGATCGCGGTCGCCTGTCCGACCGCCCACATCTGGACATGATCGGTGCGCCGGTTTGCGCCGCCGAATTTGCGCCAGCCATAGTCGGCATCTTCCTGATGATGCGCCTGCAGGGACGAAAAAAGGTCGAGTTCAAAGCTGATGCGCGGATGGCCTGCCGCCATGATGCGGTGGGTGACGAACTGACCATCGCCCGCCGCGCCGAAATGACAATCGACGCACACGCCCGCGCGCACCACCGGATCCTCCAGTTTCTTCAGCCCCGCCGACAGGTTCGCCAGATGCTTTTCGCGCATCTCGCGGTCGGGGTCGGCATTGGTGCCCACTCCGGCATAATGGCTGGCGAGCCATCCCCCCGCCGGACCATGGCATGATTCACAGCCGACGCCATCCTCGGCCTGCACCGCCCGTGCGGTGCCCGCGGTGCTGTGACAACCCAGGCACATTTGCGCCTTTGCCGGATCACCGATGCCCAGGTTGCGCGCGATGAACTGGCTGCGCCCGTTGCCCAGCACCGCCCACGCGCGGCTGTGCGCGCCGCCGGGGGTGGACGGTTCCTGCCATTTCATCAGCTCGTCCTGCCGGACGACGGTGCCGTCGCCTTCCATCCGGCCGTGACAGGTCGACCCCGCGCAGGACGCGACGCCGGTGTAGCGCGCACCGCCGTCGCCCTGCGACCGGGCGGGGGGTGCAAAGACCAACGCCGAGAGGGCAAGCGCCAACAGCATCGCCGCCAGAGCGGCAAATGCCGCCCAAGGCCGATCGCCGCGCTCCTTCCCAGCGTGCGCCGTCATCCGCAAAACCCCTTGTCCCCAACCCGGCGCATTTATGCCCCAGGCCGCTATTTATACCACCCCAAATGCCAGCATCGCGTCGGCCACCTTCTTGAAACCGGCGATATTCGCGCCCTTCACATAATCGATATAGCCGCCGCCACGGTCTCCATAGGCCAGGCAGCTTTTGTGGATGCCGTCCATGATGTCCTTCAACATCTGCTGCAACTCGCCCTCGCTCCAACTGCGGCGACCGCTGTTCTGGCTCATTTCCAGGCCGGACACCGCGACGCCGCCGGCATTGGCTGCCTTGCCCGGCGCGAACATGATCCTTGCATCCTTGAAAATATGCACGCCGTCGAGGTTGGTGGGCATGTTCGCGCCCTCGCTGACCGCGATGCAGCCATTGTCGACCAGCACCCGCGCATCGTCGCCCAGCAGCTCATTCTGCGTCGCGCAGGGCAGCGCGACGTCGCAGGGAACCCCCCACGGCGTCTTGCCCGCGGTAAAACTGGCACCCCTGAACGCGCCCACATAATCCTCGATACGGCCGCGGCGATGAGTCTTGTGCGCCTTGACCCAGTCGATCTTTTCCTGATCGATGCCGTCCGGGTCGTGGATGAACCCGCCCGAATCCGACAGCGTCACCACCTTGCCGCCAAGCTGGACGATCTTTTCCGCCGCATGGGTCGCGACATTGCCCGATCCCGAAATCACCGCCGTCTTGCCGACCAGGTCCTGACCCTTCACCGCCAGCATATTGGCGAGGAAATAGACGGCGCCATAACCCGTCGCCTCGGTCCGGATCAGCGAACCGCCCCATTCCAGCCCCTTGCCGGTCAGCACCCCGGTAAATTCCCCCGTGATACGCTTATACTGACCGAACATGAAACCGATCTCGCGGCTGCCGACGCCGATGTCGCCCGCCGGAACGTCGACGTCGGCACCGATGTGGCGATAGAGTTCGGTCATGAAGCTCTGGCAAAAACGCATGATCTCCCGCACGCTTTTGCCCTTGGGGTTGAAATTCGAACCGCCCTTGCCGCCGCCCATCGGCAGCCCGGTCAGCGCGTTCTTGAACGTCTGTTCGAACGCCAGGAATTTCAGCACGCTTTCGGTGACGCTGGGGTGAAAGCGGATGCCGCCTTTATACGGGCCGATGGCGTTGTTGTTCTGAACGCGCCAGCCGCGCTGAACGCGGATATTGCCATTGTCGTCTTCCCAGCAAACGCGGAACGACACGACCCGGTCAGGCTCGGCGATGCGCCGCAATATCTGCTGTGCGTGATAATCTTCCTTGTCGGCGATGAAATCATAGATGTCCTCGGACACCTCCTGCACCGCCTGCACAAATTCGGGCTGACCCGGATTGCGCTTTTTAACGCCTTCCATGAATGTCGAAAAATCGACATGATCCGAAACTGCCATGCACCCCTCCCCTGATGACTGGGAAAGCCGGTGCGACCCCTGACGATTTAATCGTTGACCGACCTTATGGGCCAAAGGCTACACCATCGCCAAGCAAAGGCAATATGACAGCGCGTACAGGCCGTATTTTTCGTGAAGCGCGCAAGAGGGGGAAAAATGAGCGGGAGCGACAAGATGGCCGGGCGCATGACGAATATCAATCGCGCGATATTGATGGCCGCCTTTGTGCTGCTGGCCGCCGCCATCGGCTATGCCGTCTGGCGCGATTACGCGCCCGCCGTGGCGGACACGGCAAAAATCGACGCCGGGGCGCCGTCCGATCAGCTTGCGGAACTGGAAGCGCGGACAAGGCGCGAGCCGGACAGCGCCGCCGCCTGGACCGCGCTGGGGGCCGCGCGATTCGACCTTGGCGATTTTGCCGCCGCCGCCGCCGCTTATGAAAAGGCGGCGGCCCTTTCGCCCGAATCGGCGGGGCTATGGTCGGCGCTGGGCGAAGCGCGGGTGATGGCCAGCGACAGCGACCCCATGCCCGCCAATGCGCTCGACGCATTTAACAAGGCGATCGCAATCAACGCCCGCGATCCGCGCGCACGATATTTCCTGGCGGTGAAGAAGGACGTCGGCGGCGACCACAAGGGCGCGATCGAGGATTGGTTCGCGCTGCTCGCCGACACGCCGCAAGGCGCGCCGTGGGAAGCCGACCTGCGCCGCACGATCGAACAGGTCGGACAGATTCACAAGATCGACGTCGCGGCGCGGCTGGCCGCCACACAGGCGCGGCCGCTGACCGCCGACGAAATGCCGGTGGCCGCGCGCGCCATACCGGGACCGACCCGGTCGGACATGGAAGCCGCGTCGCAACTGCCCAAGGGGCAACAGGATCAGATGATCGCGGGGATGGTCAGCGGGCTGGAAGCCAAGTTGAAGGCCGATCCCGCCGACGTCGACCGCTGGATCATGCTGATGCGCAGCCGGATGACGCTGGGCGAAACGGCCAAGGCCGCGCAGGCGCTGAAAGACGCCATCGCCGCCAATCCGCAAGCGGCCTTGCGGTTGAAGGCCCAGGCCCAGTTGCTCGGCGTACCGGGCATCTGACCGTTTCGGCCGCGCGGCGGAAAGACCCTGGCGGCGTTCCTCTGTATCGCGATCAACTCGCCATCAACGCCGCATTGCCGCCCGCCGCGGTGATATCGGTGCTGATCGATTTTTCCTCGGCAAAGCGGTGAAGATAATGCGGCCCGCCCGCCTTTGGCCCGGTGCCCGACAGCCCGCGACCGCCAAAGGGCTGTGACCCCACGATCGCGCCGATCTGGTTGCGGTTGACATAGACGTTGCCGACCTGCGCGCGCGCGGCGATATGCGCCGCGACTCCGTCGATGCGCGTGTGGACGCCCAGCGTCAGGCCATAGCCCGACGCATTGATCGCATCGATCAGCGCATCGAGTTCGCCGCCCTTCCACGTCGCGACGTGCAGCACCGGACCGAAAATCTCGCGCTTCAGGTCGGTGACATGATCGAGGCGGATCAGCACCGGCGGCACGAAATGGCCGCCTGCGGGCAGGTTCGCGCCGCCCGCTTCGGCGATCACGCGGCCCGCCGCGCGCGCCTCGGCGACATAGGCGGCAATGGTCGCGCGCGCCTCTTCATCGATGATCGGTCCGACGTCGGTCGCAAGGATCGACGGATCGCCGACGGCCAGTTCGGCCATCGCGCCCGCGACCATTTCGATCATCGTGTCGGCCACATCCTCCTGCACGCACAACAGGCGCAGGGCGGAGCACCGCTGTCCCGCCGACTGAAACGCCGATGCGACGGCATCGCGCGCCACCTGTTCGGGCAGCGCCGTCGAATCGACGATCATCGCGTTCGCGCCGCCGGTTTCGGCAATCAGCGTCGCGATCGGGCCGTCGCGTCCGGCCAGGCCGCGATTGATCATCCGCGCCACCTCGGTCGACCCGGTAAAGGCGACGCCGATGATGCCGGTGTCGCCGGTCAGCGCCGCGCCCACCGTTTCGCCCCGGCCGGGAAGATAATGGACCACGTCGCCGGGAATACCGGCCTCCAGCAGCAGTTCGACGGCGGCATGGGCGATCAGCGGCGTCTGTTCGGCAGGTTTCGCGATCACCGCATTGCCCGCGGCCAGCGCCGCCGACACCTGGCCCAGAAAAATCGCCAGCGGGAAATTCCACGGGCTGATACAGACAAAGACACCCTTGCCTTCGAGCATCAGTTCGTTGCGCTCGCCGGTCGGGCCGGGCAGCGCGACCGGATCGGTGAAATCGGCGCGCGCCTGCGCGGCATAATAGCGCAGGAAATCGACCGCCTCGCGCACTTCGGCGATCGCATCGGCCAGCGTCTTGCCCGCTTCGTCGATCGCGAGGCCCAGGAACAGCGCCTCCCGTTCCTCCAGCAGGTCAGCGGCGCGTTCCAGCCGCTCGGCGCGAAAGGCCCCGCCGGCAAGGCTCCAGTCATCCTGTGCCCGGCGCGCCGACGCGACGGCGTCGGCAACGGCGGCGGCGTCCGCCTCCACAACCTGTCCGACGATCGCGCCCGTCGCGGGATTGCGCACCGGTTCGGCCTTGCCAGCCCGCGTCACGCCGCCGATGATCGGCGCCGCGACATGGTCGCTCCGCCGCGCCGCGCCGATCGCCGACACCAGCGCCTCGGGCACGCCCGGATCGCCCAGATCATGGCCGCGCGAATTGCGCCGCGCCGGATCGAACAGGCCCAGCCCGGTCGCGATGGCCGGCGTCGGCACACTGGCGACGCTGCGCGGATCGACCGCAAGCTGTTCGGCGGTCACGCCGGGGTCGGAAAATTGATGCACGAAGCTGGAATTGGCGCCATTTTCAAGCAAACGGCGGACCAGATAGGCCAGCAGGTCGCGGTGCGTGCCGACCGGCGCATAGACGCGCACCGGGCGCGGCGGCGGGAACAGCGCGACGAGGGCGTCATGCGCGCCCTCGCCCATGCCGTGCAATCGCTGCAATTCATAATCGGCGCCCGCAAACAGTTCCGCGACAAAAGCAAGCGTCATCGCATTGTGGCTGGCAAAGGCGGGATAGATGCAATCCTGGCAATCGCGCAGCAACTGGGCGCAGCGCATATAGTTGAGGTCGGTGTGCAGCTTTGCCGTAAATACCGGAAAATCGTCCAGGCCCAGCGTCTGGGCGCGCTTGATCTCGGTGTCCCAATAGGCCCCCTTGACCAAGCGCATCGACAGCTTCACCCCCCGCGTCCGCGCGCGGTTCGCAAGCCATTCGATCACCGCTGGCGCGCGCTTCTGATAGGCCTGTATGACGATGCCCAGCCCCGTCCAGCCATCTGCGATCCCGGCGTCGATCAGCGCCGCAAACACGTCCATATGGGGCTCCAGCCGGTCGCTTTCCTCCGCGTCGATCATCAGCGGGATGTTCACCGCGCGCGCCGCCCGGGCGAGTGCGATGACATTCGGGATCAACTCGTCGCTGACACGCGCCGCCTGCAGATATTCATAGCGCGGGTGCAGCGCCGACAACTTGATCGATATGCCGTGGTTGGCATGGGGGTCGCCGGGTTTCGCGTCCTTGCCGATACGCGCGATCGCATTCGCATAGCTGGCATGGTAACGCGCCGCATCCCCGGCGGTCCGCGCCGCTTCGCCCAGCATGTCGAAACTGGCGAGTTCGGATTTCTCCTTGTCGGCGCGCTTGACCGCGGCGTCGATCGTTTCACCCATCACGAACTGCTGACCCAGCATCTTCATCGCCGCGAGCGCGGCCTGGCGGATCACCGGCTCGCCCGACCGACGCACCATCGCCTTTATCAGGGCGAGCGGGTTCGCCCTGCTGCCCATCGCGTCCAGCATCAGCGTAGCCGACCCCAGCGAAAGCCCGCGCGACGACAGCGCGACGATCAGCGGGCTGTCCTCATCCTCGCCATCCTTCCAGTGACGCCCGGCGATCTTGTCGCGGATCAGCGCGTTGGCGGTCGCATTGTCCGGCACGCGCAGCAACGCCTCGGCCAGGCACATCAGCACGACGCCTTCCTCGGTCGACAGGCGGTATCGGTTCATCAATTGCGCGACGAGCGTCTCGCGCTCACCCTCGGCCTTTGCCTTGCGGATCAGGTCCAGCCCGCGCCGCGTCACCGCCTCCACACTGGCCGACGAGGTGGCAAGAACAGTCCGCAGGTCGGCGACGATGGCTGCTTCGCTGCGGCGGGCGAGGGCGCGGATGGGCGCACGATCTGGGCTTTGAATCATGCCATGGGCTTAGCATATCGCCGCCAGTCGATCCGACTTGATTTGGCCCCTATCGCGTATCAGTTGACTGGAATATGGATAAATCCTAGTCGATTTCCATGAAAATTCCGCCACAGACAGTCGAAATGGATGATTTTGACCGCAAGATTCTGGCTGTTCTGGGGCGCGACGGCCGGATTACCTTTACCGAACTCGCATCGCGCGTCGGCCTGTCGAAAACGCCGTGCCAGCAGCGCGTGAAACGGCTGGTCGACAGCGGGCTGATCACCGGCTTTCGTGCGATCGTCGACCCGGCGAAGGTCGGCCTCGACCATGTCGCCTTTACCGAGGTCAAGCTGTCGGACACGCGCGAGGACGCGCTGCGACAGTTCAACGCCGCGGTCAGGCAAATTCCAGAGGTCGAGGAATGCCACATGATCGCGAGCAGCTTCGATTATCTGCTCAAGGTCCGCACTCCCGACATCCGCCGCTATCGCATAGTTCTGGGCGAGAAGATTTCCAGCCTGCCACATGTCGCGAGCACGTCCACTTTCGTCGCGATGGAAACGATCTGCGAAAGCGCGCGCTGATCCAGAAGATTGACCACCGCGCGCGGCTGTGCCAATCGCTCGATCGACGCGGGTGTAGCTCAATGGTAGAGCAGAAGCTTCCCAAGCTTACGACGAGGGTTCGATTCCCTTCACCCGCTCCACCTTCACCGACTGGCTGACGAAATCGATGTCGCGATAGGCGGTGAGGAAGGAGATGTCGGCGGCGTCGCGGCCGACGCAGATGCGCGCCATTTCGGATGCCCGCGCCATGCCGGTCGCGTCGACCGGGTGCCAGTCACCGTCCAGATAGACTTCGGCGACGGCGTGAAAATCCTGCGGCGCGACGCGCAGCGCATAGGCGCTGGCCATGCGCGCCGGGATATGCGCGGCGCGCGCCAGCGCGATCATGACATGGGCATAGTCGCGGCACACGCCACGGCGTTCGACAAAACTGTCGAGCGCGCCCGTTTCGGACGTGCTGGACCCGGCGACATAGGTGAAGCGATTTTCGATCCAGTCGCGCATCCGGCCGATCTTTGCGCCGCCTTCATGATCGCCGAACCGCCGTTCGACAAAGGCGTGAAACTTGTTCGACGGGCAATAGCGCGATTCGTTGAGATAGGGGATCGCCTCTGCCGGCAGTCGGTGCAGCGGCACGGCGGCGAGCGCGCGAAAATCAGTATCGGGCCGATCGATCGCGACCAGCGCGCGATATTCGGCGCGAAGGCTGCCCTCGGCGCGCAGCCAGATCGGTTCGCAGAGACCGTCCGGCGCCGGAACGCGCGCGACAAATTCGGGAGTCCCGATGTCGAGCGAGGCATCGATCACGCGCTGGCCATGGCCGTCGGCGGCCTCGATCTGCAGCATCAGATCGACGGGTTCGGACAAGCGATAGTTCAGGGACGCGGATATTTTCAGTTTCATCTATCGACAACGCATGAAGGAGGGAACAGTGGCGCTAGGGACAGCAAGGGAAAAGAACAAGTGACGGCATCGCGTACCATCCCATTCATCGTCACGACGATTTTCATGGATGCCGTCGGTTTCGGCATCATCATGCCGGTCCTGCCGCAACTGGTGATGGAGGTCGGCCGCATCGACCTGGCCCGGGCGATAGAGGTCGGGGCGTGGATCGGGCTGGTCATGGCGGCCGCGACCTTTCTTGCATCGCCCGTCCTTGGCAATTTGTCCGACCATTTCGGGCGGCGGCGCGTCCTGCTGCTCGCGCTTGGCGGGCTGGCGGTCGACTATGCCCTGCTGACCATCGTCCAGACGTTGCCGTGGTTGTTCGTCGCCCGCGCGCTGTCGGGCATTTTCGGCGGCAGCTATGCCGCGGCGCAGGCCGCGATCGCCGACATCACGACACCGGAGGATCGTGCCCGAAACTTTGGCTTTGTCGGTGCGGCATTCGGGATCGGATTTGTCGCCGGGCCGGCGATCGGCGGCTTTCTGGGCGAGATCGGCCCGCGCGCGCCGTTCGTCGCAGCGGCGATTCTGGCCGCGGCCAACATGTTCTATGGCCTGTTCATCTTTCCCGAAACATTGCCCGCCGAACGCCGCCGCACCTTTGACTGGCGCCGCGCCAACCCGCTTGGCGCGTGGAAGACGATGCGGTCGCTGCCCGGCATGGACGGCATCGCCGCGGTGGTGGTGCTGTGGCAGGTCGCCAGCCTTGTCTATCCGATGACATGGAGTTTCTATTGCATCGCGCAGTTCGGCTGGACGCCCGGCATGATCGGCGCCAGCCTGGCGGCGGTCGGCGTGATGATCGCGCTGGGGCAGGTGCTTGTCGTCGGCCCGGCGGTTGCGCGTTTCGGTGAGCGCGATGCCGCGACATTGGGCATCCTGGTCGCCATCCTCGTCTATATCGGCTTTGCCTTTACGACATCGACATGGGGCGCATTCCTGTTGCTGATCCCCGTCGCGTTGCAGGCGCCGATACAACCCTCGCTGATGGCGATGATGTCGCGCCGCGCGACCGCCGAGACACAGGGAGAGGTGCAGGGAATTTCGGCGATGGCGATGGGACTGGCCCAATTGGTCGCCCCGCTGTTGCTGACCGGAACGATGGCGTGGTTCACCGGCGGTCGCGCGCCGGTCTATTTTCCGGGTGCCGCCTTTATCGTCGCGGCGGGCTTTGGCGTGCTGGCGATCCTGATGCTGCGCCGTTTGCCGCGCACGACAATGACCGCCGATCAGATACCGCCGTCGGTCGCCGGATAGCCGAGCGACTCAAGCCCCGCGATCAACATCGCCGTACACGCCGCGACCCGATCGCCATCGGTCGATCGCACGACGAAATTGGCGCCGGTCCTGCCTTCGCGAAAAAAGGGATAGCTGCCGATCGCGACGCCCGGATGATCCTTTTCACCCTGGCGCAGCAGGTCGGCGATCTCGCTTTCAGGGGCCCATGCACCGATCGTGCGCGCGACCAGCGGCGCGCCGCCTTCGAGTTCGCCGGTGAGCGCGTCGAGCATCCCCGCGGTGATGTGCGGCACCCCCGCCATCACGAACAGATTGCCGATACGGATGCCCGGCGCGCCCGACATGCGGTTGGGGATCAGGTCAGCGCCGTCGGGAACCCGCGCCATGCGAAGCCGCGCGTCGGTCAGTTCGGCCCCGCGCGCGCTATAATAGCGTTCAAGGATCGCGCGTGCGGCCGGATGGATCACCACCCCGACGCCTAGCGCCCGCGCCACCGCGTCGACGGTGATGTCGTCATGGGTCGGCCCTATCCCGCCGGTGGTAAAGACATAGTCATAGCGCGCCCGGATCGCGTTCAGCGCGGCGACGATTTCATCCTCGACATCGGGAACGATGCGGACTTCGCGAAGACGGATCCCCTGAACGTCCAGCCAGGTCGCGATCTGTGCGACATTCCTGTCCTGGGTGCGGCCCGACAGGATTTCGTCGCCGATGACCAGCACGGCGGCCGTCCAGATGCGTTCGTCGCTCATCGCTTTGCCTTAACCGCGAACGATGACAAAACAAGTCCGCTGGACGGAGATACCGGTCCCCGTCCCCATGGAATCGCAACCGGGAGAAGCGCGATGGCCGACGATCTGATTTTCTATACCAACCCGATGTCGCGCGGACAGATCGTCCGCTGGATGCTTGAAGAAGTCGGCGTCCCCTATGAAACGCGCATCCTCGATTATGGTACGACGATGAAGGACGCGGCCTATCTGGCGACGAACCCGATGGGCAAGGTGCCATCGATCGTCCATGGCGGCAGCGTCGTCACCGAATGCGCCGCGATCTGCGCCTATCTGGCCGATGCCTTTCCGGCGGCCGGGCTTGCCCCCGCCCCCGCGCGGCGCGCCGATTATTACCGCTGGCTGTTCTTTGCAGCCGGTCCGGTCGAACAGGCGGTCACCGCAAGGCAGTTCGGGATCGAACCCGACGCCGATCAGCAACGCATGGCGGGCTTTGGCTCGCTGGCCGCGACGCTCGACGCGCTCGAAGGCGCGGTGGCGGGCAAGGCATTCGTCGCGGGCGACCGCTTCACCGCCGCCGATGTCTATGTCGGCAGCCATATCGACTGGGGGCTGCAGTTCGGCACGATCGCATCGCGCCCGGCATTCGAAGCCTATGTCGCGCCGCTGCGCGAGCGCGCGGCCTATAAGCGCGCGAAGGAGATCGACAACGGCCTGATCGCCGAAATGAGGGCGGCGGGGACGGCCCCGGCCTGATACGGCCCCCATCCGCGACGACGGATTTTCGCGGCGCCGCTCCGCCCAAAAAAAGAGCCCGGCGAATCGCTCCGCCGGGCTCCCTTGTGTCCGTCCTGTCCGTCCGCTTAGTCGCGGCTGCCCATGAGATTGAGCAGGAAGGTGAACATGTTGACGAAGTCGAGGTAGAGCGTCAGCGCGCCCATGATGACCGACTTGCCGACAAAGTCCGTCCCGCGGACATAGAAATACATGCTCTTGATCTTCTGCGTGTCATAGGCGGTCAGACCGGCGAACAGCAGGACGCCGATGACGCTGATCGCCAGGCTGAGCGCGGTCGACTGCACGAACATGTTGATCAGCATCGCGACGAGGATGCCGACGACACCCATGATAAGGAAGGTGCCAAAGCCCGAAAGATCCTTCTTGGTCGTATAGCCATAGAGGCTGAGACCAAGAAAGGCCGCCGCCGTCGCGAAAAAGGTCGTCGCGATCGACGACGCGGTAAAGGCCAGGAAGATCGTCGACATCGACAGACCCATCACCGCGGCATAAATCCAGAACAGCGCCTGCGCCGCTCCGGTCGACAGCTTGTTGATGCCAAAGCTCAGCACCAGCACGAAGGCCAGCGGCGCCAACGCCACGACCCACATCAGCGGGCTGCCGACCAGGGACTGGGTAAAGCCGCTGTTATACGCCAGCATCGCGACGATGCCGGTCAGCAGCACGCCCGAACCCATATAGTTGTAAACCGACAGCATGTACGACCGCAGGCCGGCATCGACGGCCTGGTCCATTGCGTTCGCGCCGGCGCCAAAACCGGACGCCGCCATATTGGGGTCGTTCCAATTCGCCATTGTCATTCTCCATCACCGGCCAGCCCATACCGACCGTAATCAGCAATATCGGGATTTTCCCGTCTTGTTTCAAGCGAAACCGGACAAGGCCCATTATTGTTCCATTGCGGGTTAGGAGTCGCGATGTCGGCAACGCCCGCTTATGCTGCCGCGATGTCCACGCACCGCCTGTTCGTCGCCCTGCGTCCGCCGCGCGCGATCCGCGAAAAACTGATCGCGGCGATGCACGGAATTTCGGGCGCGCGATGGCAGAATGACGATCAGCTTCACCTGACCTTGCGCTTCATCGGCGAGGTCGATCGGCACATGGCAGAGGATGTCGCCGCCGCACTCGGCGCACTTCATGCGCCCGTCGTCACGGCGCGGATCGCCGGGGTCGGGCTGTTCGAACGGCAGGGACGACCGCACATGATGTGGGCGGCTGTCGATGCTCATGAACCGCTCGCGGCGCTGCACCGAAAAGTCGGCCAGTTGCTGGCGCGCGTCGGCATCCCGCCCGAAACACGCACTTTTACGCCGCATATTACGCTTGCGCGGTTGAATCGCGGTTCGGGTCCAGTCGCGCCCTTCCTCGCGTTGAACGGCGAACTTGCCAGTGGCGCGTTCGAGTTTCGCCATGTAACCCTGTATGAAAGCGAGCTGGGACACGGCGGCTCGCACTATCACCCCGTCGCGCGCTATCCGCTGGACGGACAGGATCTGGGGACCGGCGCCACCGCGCCAGCCACACCGACTTAGGCATATGGCCGAATCAAGCAACGGATTGGCCATCCCGTGACATTTCCCTGCTCGCGCGCATCACTATGACCAAGAAAGTTGAACCGAGTTTCAACTTGCGCCTTTTCCTCGCTCTGCTAGCCATGGTGCATAACAGATCACGGGTCAGGGAGAGACTTGTCAGATGACCGATAACGCTATGGCGGGCGCGCCCGTGACGTCGGAGCCGAAAGCCACGCGATATAGTTGGTATGTGCTGTCGGTTCTGGTGATCGTCTATATCCTCAATTTCATCGACCGGCAGATCATCAGCATCCTCGCGGTGGACATCAAGGCCGACCTGGGGTTGAGCGATGGCGACATGGGGTTTCTGGGCGGCGCCGCCTTTGCGGTTTTCTATGCGCTATTCGGTATTCCACTCGGCCGATTGGCGGACAATTGGAATCGCGTCAAATTGCTGTCGATCGGCCTGACGCTGTGGTCCGCGATGACCGCGCTGTCGGGCTTTGCCTATAATCAGCTTACCCTGACATTGGCCCGCATGGGGGTGGGCGTCGGTGAAGCGACCGCGAGTCCGACCGCCTATTCGCTGATCTCCGACTATTTCCCGAAACGGCAAAAGGCGACGGCGCTCGCCATTTATTCATCGGGCCTGTATCTTGGCGGCGGCGTGTCGCTGTTCATCGGCGCGCTGATCGTCGAGGGCTGGAACCGCGCCTATCCCGGCGGCGGGCCGATTGGTCTTGTCGGCTGGCAGGCGGCCTTTCTGGCGGTGGGTATTCCCGGCTTGCTCCTCGCCCTGTGGGTGGCCACGTTGCGCGAGCCGGTGCGCGGCGCAATGGACGGGGTCACAAGCCCTGGCGCCCCGGCACCCTTTCGCGAGTTCGGCCGCGATCTGTCGATGATCGTGCCGCCACTGACCCTGATCGCCGCATGGAAGCGCGGTCCCGCCGCCTTCGCGATCAATATCGCCTTTGCGATGGCGATCACGGCCTTTGGCTGGTGGATGATCGATCTTACCGGCAATCTGCCACAATGGTCGGCGGTCTGCCTGGGCTATTATGCGGTCTTTTCCTGGGCCAGCGCGCTGCGGGCGCATGACCCCGCGACCTTCCGGCTTATCTGGGGCACCCCGGCGTTCATCTGTACCACGCTTGGCTATGGCCTCGTCAGCCTTGCGGCCTATGCGCTTGCTTTCTGGTCGGCGCCTTATGCAGAGACCGTGCTGGGGCTTCCGAAACAGGAACTCGCCTTCATCCTTGGCGCCAATGGCGCGGTCAGCGGATTTTTGGGCGTCATCATCGGCGGCCGGATCGCGGATTCCCTGCGCGCAAAGAATCCTGCGGGCCGCATCCTGATGATAATCTTTGGCGTCGTCGCGCCGATCGTCCCGATCTGGATCGGCTATACAACCGAGAATGCGGCGCTGTTCTATGCGATGAATTTCCTCGCGGGCATGTTCGGAGCGACCGCACTGGGCGCGGCGGCGGCCACGACGCAGGACCTGGTGCTGCCGCGAATGCGCGGGACCGCTACCGCCGCCTTCTTCCTGGGTACGACGCTGGTCGGCCTGTCATTCGGACCCTATATGGTCGGCCAGATTTCCGACCTGACCGGCACGATCATCGACGGAAAGCCGGTCGGCGACCTGCGGACCGGCATATTGTCGTTGATCGGGGTCGCGCCGATCGCGCTGGGCCTGCTGCTCTACGCCTATCGCGCGGTGCCGCAGGCCGAAGCAACGATCGCCGCGCGCGCGGCGGAGGCTTAACCCGCGCCGGCGACGATCACGCCGCACGCGACGCGGCCACCGCTGTTGCCGCTGGGGTCCGTCTTGTAATCGTCGGGCCCGGCGTGGATCATGAAGGCAGCGCCGTCGGCATCGAGCATAGCCCCGTCACCCGAAAAACGCGAGCCGACCAGGCGCAGCGTCGCGCGGCCGATCTGGTCGGGCTCGATTACCAGATTGGGCATATCGCCATGATGCGCGCCCATCGGATTGTCGCGGCCATGTTGCACCGTGGTCGGGTTCCAGTGGGGACCGGCGCTCATGAAATCGGGCGGCGTGCACTGGCCGACGGCGTGAACATGCATTCCATAGGTTCCGGGCGCGAAACCGCGCGCCACCAGTTCGATACGAAGGCCGCTGGTTTCGCGATAGATGTCGGCGCGCCCGCGATCGGCGCCCTTATTGTCATAAAGCTGGGCATAGGCGTCCGGGGCGGGGAGCGTCGTCGTCGGCGACTTTCCCGTTCCAGCGCAGCCGGCAAGCGCAAGTGCGGCGATAACCGCGGTGCCCTGACCCAATATCCGTTTCCCGTGCAAACCAGTGGTCATCTCGATACTCCCTGTAACGCCGTTGGAATCAGAACGTCATGTCGGCGCGTTTCGATCCCGCCTGACCGACGATGCCCGCAATCGCGATCAGTTCCAAGAGGATAGTCGGCGTGGGCGATGAAGCGGCTTCCCGTCTTATCGCGGCGCGGCGGAGGCACTGGCGAACCGGCAATCGCGCAAAAAAGGGCCGCGAATTGCTTCGCGGCCCCATATTTCCTGCCTGACGGCTTTGATCAAAGATCAGAAGACGCGGGCATATTGCTCGTTACCGACAAAGCCCAGCTTGCCGACGCCGCTCCGCTTGATCACCGCCATGACATTGTCGACGACGATATAGCGGGCATAGGGGTCGGGCTGAACCTGCAGTTCGGGTTCGACCGGCAAAGCCTTGGTCTGTTCCAGAAACTGCGCCAGCTGAGCGAGATCGACCGGCGAACCGTTCCAGGTGATCGTTCCCGCGGGATCGATCATCACCTTGTTCTTTTCGGGGTCGACATTGCTCTTGCTGTCGGTCGGGACCGGCAGGTCGATCTTCACCGCGTGGGTCTGGACCGGGATGGTGATGATGAACATGATGAGGAGCACGAGCATGACGTCGATAAGCGGCGTCGTGTTCATGTCCATCATCGGTTCATTTTCGTCCCGATCTCCAACTGCCATGGACATGCGATTATTCCTTCGTTCCTAAACGGAGCGCGCCCTTACAGGCGGCTCGTCGTGCCCGCGCCAGCGGCCGGTTCCGAAATGAACCCGATCTTCTGGAAACCGGCATATTGCATCGTATAGATCACACCGCCGATGCACTGATACGGGGTGTTGACGTCGCCGCGGATATGCACTTCGGGGAAATTTTCCTCGGTGATATTCTGGGGGCCGCCAATATCTTCGAGCAACTGCTCAAGCTTATTCTGTCCACGTTCCAGCAACTGCTTGGAATCGACCGGGGTCTGGCCCCAATAGACTTCACACGCCGTACTCTCGGGATTGGGCTTGCCATCGCCGTCGGTATCAGCCGAACGGATCGAAAGCAGCACATTTTCAGGCTTGGTCGTCGTCACCTCGAACGCCACGTCGGGCAGTTCGAGATCCACCGTCTCCAGCACCACGGGAACCGTGATGAGGAAGATGATGAGCAACACAAGCATGATGTCCACGAGCGGAGTCGTGTTGATTTCGGACATCGGGGCTTCTTCGCCACCCTTGTCGCCTACACTCATCGCCATAGGATTAGCATCCTGTCACAAAATTTCTGTCACGGACATTGGATCGGCGCGCCTTGGCCCGCCACTCCTGTCCAGCGGACCCCGCCCTTCGCCATGCAGCGAGGAGCGGGAATCCATCAGGCCAATCAGGCCTTCTTCGGCGCGGCAACCGGAGCGGCAGCAGGCTTCGCGGCGACAACCGTCGGCTTCACCTGGCCGTTCGACATGATCGAGCCGAGAACGTCGTTCGAGAAGGTCGACAGACGGCGGGCGATCGCCTTGTTGCGGCTCTGGAGCCAGTTGAACGCGAGCACCGCGGGAACGGCCACGATCAGACCGATGGCGGTCATGATCAGAGCTTCACCGACCGGACCGGCGACGGTGTCGATCGAGGCCTGGCCCGATGCACCGATCTTCACCAGAGCGCGAAGAATACCGATAACCGTACCGAACAGACCGACGAACGGTGCGGTCGAACCCACGGTCGCGAGGAAGGCGAGGCCGCCGTTGAGCTTCGAGTTGATGTGGTTCTGCGAACGCTCGAGCGTACCGTGCATCCAGTCATGGGCTTCGACGGGGTCGGTCAGCTTGTTATGCTCTTCGTTGGCGCGCAGACCGTCTTCGACGACCTGACGATAGGCGCTGTTCTTTTCGAGCTTCGCGGCGCCATCGGCGAGCGTGGGAGCGCGCCAGAAATTGGCGTCGACCGCCTTGCCCTGGTTCATGACCTTATTCTGTTCGAACAGCTTGGTGAACAGGATGTAGAGCGTGCCGATGAACATGATCAGCAGAACGAGGAAGGTAACCTGCGACACGATGCCGCCTTCGCACAGCGCGGGGACGAGGCCATAGGGGCTCGCGCCTTCTTCCTTGACGCACATCGCGGCGGGCATGAGGCTGATGCCTGCTTCTTCGGCCGGTGCTGCCGCAGCGGCGGCATTTGCGATCAGATTAAACATTGTGGATATTCCCTCTCAAAAATTCGATAAATTCGAAAACAGATGGCATCGCGCTGGATCAGCGCGGAATCTGCCAACGGATACGGTTGCTGTAACTGCCGCCGGTCGGATTACCCGCGCGATCCTTGCCCGGATTGAACCGGCCACGACGCTGGATAAGCTTGCAGGTTTCGGCATCGAGATCCGGATGCCCGCTCGACGATGTCACATCGCACGACGTGATGCGGCCATCGGCGCCATAAGTGACGCGGAACCCGGTCGTACCTTCACGCTCTTCGCGCATGGCACGGGCCGGATAGTCGTCGTTCGTCGCCCAGCGCCCCGGATTGCCCTTTGGCGTACCAGCGGAACTGAGGTCGGGCGTCGGAGCCGGAGCCGGGGGTGCCGGCGGCGTGTAGACGGGCGGCGGGGGCGTCGGCGGCGCCTTCGGCACCGACTGGACCGTATTGGTCATCACCGGCGGCGGGATAGGCGACGGCGGCGTGACAACCGGCGGCGGCGGCGGCAATTTATTGTCCGGCGGCGGCGGCGGCGGCGGCTCCTCCGGTGGCGGCGGCTCTTCGACGTCCACCACATCCAATTTTTCGGCGAGTTTCTTGACGATACTGATATTCAGGCCGTTGACCAGGCCATAGCCCAGAACTGCCGTAAGCATACCAACCAAGACAATCGCCACTACCCTGTTTTTAGGGTCGACATTATCACCATAAGCCATTCAGGGACGACGCTCCTTGCTAGATCATCCTGACACCAATTCTCTGCCGACGGGTCCGGTTGCCATAAGCCCGGAAGATTCCGATGCGTTCTGCGGGACCCGGCAGCGCTGCGTTCGGCTTGTTATGCTCTTACCTTACGCTTCGCGGCCCGTCCTATCGCGGTGGCGGCAAGTTCGCAAACCCTTTATCAGCGGTTAATGTGCCTTGTCCCATGATGGGGTTTTGTATGCCGGATCCGGTATCAGCAACGATGGAAAGTCAGTCGACCATGCGCCTCCCCACCCCGGCGACCCTTGCCGGAATCCTGCTCTTTTCCTTTGGAATCCCCAGTGTTGCGGCAATGCAGCCCACCGGCGAAGCGTCGGTCGGCAGCCCATATAGCTATGCCGATATAGCCGATCTGGCGACCGCCGCGCCGATGGTCCTCCACGCCCGCATTTACCGTGCAGCGGCGCTTAAGCCGGCTCAGGCGTCCGGTCTGGCGGCGGGCCAGACCCGATTCTATGTCGAGGCCGACGTGGTCAGCCTGATTCGCGGATCTGGGCCGCTGGCCGCGCGAATCTCCTACCTCGTCGACCTGCCGCTGGACGCGAACGGCAAGCCGCCCAAGCTGAAGAAAAAGCAGCCCGTCCTGATCTTTGCCCGCCCCGTCGCGGGAGCCACGGCGGGGAGCAGCAACACCGGCAGCGTCCGGCTCATCGCCCCCGACGCACAATTGCCGTGGGATCCGGCGACCGAGGCGCAACTGCGCGCGGTCCTGACCGAACTCGTCCAACCCGGCGCGGCCCCCGCGATCACCGGCATCGCCAACGGTTTTCACGTCCCCGGCACCCTGCCGGGCGAAGGCGAGACACAGCTTTTCCTGAATACGCGCACGGGCGAGCCGGTGTCGCTGACCATATTGACCGCCGCCGACGGATCGCGCCGCTGGGCCGCGGCGTTTGGCGAGATCGTCGACGGGTCGGCTGCGGTCCCGAAACGGGACACGCTGGCCTGGTATCGGCTCGCTTGCGGCCTGCCCCGCCAACTGCCGCTGAACAAGCTGGCCGGCACCGCGCCCGAAGATCGCCGCAAGGCGGCGTCCGACTATGGCGTCATCTTGGGCGCGTTGGGCGAATGCACCCGCACCCGCAAGCCGCCGGTCGCCGGTCGCCGGGCAGTAAAGCTGAACTTCGGCGGGCCCTAGACGCAGCGGGCTTGTTTCCGTCCGGAAAGCCGATAGGGCGCTGGCACCCGGCGCACCGTTGACGCGCCCTTTATACGGAGTGTCCGAATGTCGCCTCATCCCGCGCCCAATGCCCCCCGGCCTCCCCTGCGCGTTGCGCTGGCCGGTATCGGCGTCGTCGGCGGCGGGGTCGTTCGGCTGCTGGAAACGAACCGCGAACTGATCGCTCGCCGTGCGGGGCGCGCGATCGAGATCGTGGCGCTCTCCGCGCGCGATCGGCACAAGGATCGCGGCGTCGACCTGTCGCCCTATCGTTGGGAAGACGACATGGACGCGCTGGTCGCGGCGGACGATGTCGATGTCGTGGTCGAAATGATCGGCGGCGCCGACGGCCCCGCGCTGACGCTGGCCCGCCATACGCTGGGCGCGGGCAAGGCGCTCGTCACCGCGAACAAGGCGATGATCGCGCATCACGGGCTCGACCTGGCCCGAATCGCCGAGGAAAAGGACACGCCGCTGAAATATGAAGCCGCGGTCGCCGGGGGGATCCCGGTCATCAAGGCAATCCGTGAGGGTGCGTCGGCGAATGAGATCGCCCGCGTCTACGGCATTTTGAACGGCACCTGCAATTATATCCTGACCCAGATGGAAAGGAACGGCGCCAGCTTTGCCGATGCACTGAGCGCCGCGCAGACCGAAGGTTACGCCGAGGCCGACCCGACTTTTGACGTCGATGGCATCGACGCGGCCCACAAATTGTCGATTCTGGCCGCCCTGTGCTTTGGAACCCGGCTGGACATCGCGGCCGTGACGACGAACGGTATCCGCAACCTGATCGCCGCCGACATCCGCGAGGCGGAGGCGCTTGGCCACCGCGTCCGCCTGATCGGCATGGCCGAACGCGACGCGAATGGCCTGTATCAGCACGTACAGCCCTGCCTCGTCCCCGCCGATCATCCGCTCGCCTATGTCCCCGGCGCGCTGAACGCCGTGGTGGCAGAGGGGAATTTCGTCGGGCGCCTGTTCTTTGAAGGCGCGGGTGCGGGCGCGGGACCGACCGCGTCGGCGATCGTCGCCGACATCATCGACATCGCGCGCGACGAATATGGCCCCGCCTTTGCAATGCCGGTCGATTCGCTCGACGCCGCCCCGCTGGCCGACGCCGGCGCGCGAATCGGCAAACATTATGTCCGCCTGATCGTACAGGACCGGATCGGCGTCCTGGCCGAAATCGCCACCGCGATGCGCGACGCCGGGGTGTCGATCGAAAGCTTTATCCAGCGCGGAACCGACGAAGAGGATGGTGTCGTGATTGCGCTTGTCACCCACGAAGGCCCGGCCAGCGCGATCCACGCGGCGCTGGGCATCCTTGCCGCTTCGGATCATGTCGTCGGCACGCCGATGCACATGCCGATCCTCGCGCTTTAGCGCGGGTCCTCGGGCGGCGGGGGCGTCCCCGTTTCGGGGTCGGTCGCGCGCTTCGCCATTTCATAAAGCGCGTTATATTCGGGGCCCGGCGCATAGCGGCCGCCCAGCGACACCCAATTGTGCGGCAACTGGTCGAGCGGGGTCGGGTTGATCGTCGGCGCGTCGGGTATCGCCGTCTTCGTCGATCGGCCAACGCCCGCGATCGCGCGCAGTTCGGGCGACAGGCGGTGACGCTCGGTATCGGAGCCGCATACGTTGATCGAACCGTCGTCGGCGGGGCGGCAGCGCCGGATCGGGTCGATCATCTCCCTGGCATTGGCAACCGCGGTTTCGGCATCGCGGGCGGGCGCAGGCGCTGGCGGTCCCTGCACCTGTGCCGCGCCGGGGGCGGCCGCCGTCATCGCGATGACACAGCTCATGGCGAAAGCGGCACCGAATCGGGTGAAGCCTTCTCGACAAGTGGCGCGGGCAACCATATGGCGCCCACCATGCCGACCGGGCGGAACAAGTAAAGACGGAGAGTGGCGGACATGACGAATAGCAGCAACCTCGACCGGGTGCTCGTGCTCGAAATGGTGCGCGTCACCGAAGCCGCGGCGATCGCGGCCGCCAAGCTGATCGGGCGCGGCGACGAAAAGGCCGCCGATGCCGCCGCTGTCGAAGCGATGCGAACCGCGTTCAACACGCTTTATATGGACGGCACCATCGTCATCGGCGAGGGCGAGCGTGACGAGGCGCCGATGCTCTATATCGGCGAAAAGGTCGGCAACGCGCCGGGCAAGGGACCAAAGATCGACATCGCGGTCGATCCGCTGGAAGGCACGACGATCACCGCAAAGGCCGGTCCGAATGCTCTCGCCGTGCTCGCGATCGCGGAGGAAGGGTGCCTGCTCAACGCCCCCGACGTCTATATGGACAAGCTGGCGGTCGGTGCCGGTTATTCGCCCAATATCGTCAATTTCGACAATAGCGTGCGGCAGAATGTCGAAGCGGTCGCCCGCGAAAAGGGATGCAAGCCCGAAGAGGTCATCGTCTGTGTCCTCGACCGCCCGCGCCACGAGGCGACGATTGCCGAACTGCGCAGCATCGGCTGCGGCGTCGCGCTGATCCCCGACGGTGACGTGGCGGGGGTGATCGCGACGACCAACCCCGACACCAACATCGACATCTATATGGGATCAGGCGGCGCGCCCGAGGGCGTGCTGGCCGCGGCGGCGCTGCGCTGCGTCGGCGGCCAGTTCAAGGGCCGTCTGTTGTTTCGCAACGACGACGAACGCAAGCGCGCCAAGAAATGGGGCATCGAGGATCTCGACCGCGTTTATGACCTCGAAGACCTGGCCAGCGGCGACGTCATCTTTGCCGCGACCGGCGTCACCGACGGATCGCTGCTGCGCGGTGTCAAGCGCCGCCGCGACGGCGTGATGACGACCGAGACGGTGGTGATGCGCGCATCGTCAGGCACGGTGCGCTGGGTCAAAGGCGAACATCGGTCGCAATAGCGGCAGCGATCCGGCGCGGTCGAGGCCCTGAAGATGCACGGCCCCGGCATGTTGCGACGGCGCTCGACACAAATGGAAATGGCGTCGATCTGCTGACGCCCGAAAGCGGGAATGCGGGAAGCTTTGCTGCCTTTCGGCATGGCATCGCGCTTCCTGCCGCGCCTATTCGTCGTTCGAGACATCCTTTGGCGCGCTGATTTCGGCGACGAGCAATTTGTCGATCTTGCGGCCGTCCATATCGACAATCTCGAACTTCCAGCCCTTGTCGACGAAGCTTTCGCCTTCCTTGGGCAGGCGTTTCAGGATCGCGAGCGCATGGCCCGCCGCGGTTGCATAGTCGCGGTCGTCGCCCAGTTCGATGCCCAGCCGTTCGGCCATCTGGTCGGCGGGCATCGACCCGGCGATCAGCAGGCTGCCGTCGTCGCGTTCGGTGACGAAAGGCTCGCTGCCAATATCCTGATCCGACGCAAATTCGCCCGCGATCGCGGACAACAGGTCGGCGGGCGTCACCAGCCCGTCGAAATGACCATATTCGTCGTGGACGAGCAGCATCGGCACTTCAGCGACGCGCAGAGCCTCCAGCGCGTCCATGGCGTCGATCTGATCATGGATAACCTTCGCGGGGCGCATGAGTTGTTCGAGATCCAGCGTGTCGCCCTGAAACAGCGCCGCCGCGATGTCGCGCGCCTGGACGACGCCGACAATATCATCGACCGACCCGCGCGCGACCGGCAAACGGCTGTGCGGCGTTTCGAGCAGCTTGTCGCGCACCCCGCGCGCGTCGAGCGCGATGTCGATCCAGTCGACATCCTTGCGCGGGGTCATCACCTCGCGCACCGGCCGGTCGGCCAGCCGCACGACGCCCGAAATGATCGCGCGCTCGCTTTCCTCGATGACGCCCGATTTCGACGCCTCGGCGACGATCAGATGCAGTTCCTCGGCCGTGACGCGATCTTCCGATTCGCGGTTGAGGCCAAGCAGGCGAAAGACGAGCGCCGAACTATTGTCGAGCAGCCAGACGAGCGGCGCGGCGATTTTCGACAGCCAGAACATCATCGGTGCGACGATGATCGCGATGCGTTCGGGCGCGCGGAGGGCGAATTGTTTGGGAACAAGTTCGCCCGCGATCAGCGACACATAGGTCGTGAGCGCGATGACGAGGGCGAAAGCAATCGACAGGGCCGATTCTTCATCGATTCCGAATGCCGCCTCCAGCCGTTCGGCCACCGGATGGCCCAGGCTGGCCCCCGAATAGGCGCCGGTCAGCACGCCGATCAGCGTGATCCCGACCTGAACCGTCGAGAGAAAGCGCCCCGGATCGGAAGCGAGCTGGCGCGCGATCTTTGCACCGCGACTGCCGCGCTTTTCCGCGGCCTGAAGTCGCGGATCGCGCGACGAGACGATCGCGAGTTCCGACATGGCAAAGACGCCGTTGAGGAGGATGAGGATCAGGATGATCGCGACATCCGACCAGGGAAAGGGGCTCATTGGGCGATCATATGGCGCGTCGGCACCCATCCCCTGTCAGCTTTGATCATGTCCCCCTATAGTCGCAAGACGCGGCATTGCACAATGGTACGCGGCGCGGCGTCGCTCAGCCGCCGTTCAGATGAATTTTGGAACCAGTCCGGCGGCCATATGTTATCGGCAGACGAGGGCGCGATGCGTAGGACAAGACAGCATTCGCCGGACAAAGGGAGCGACAAGATGAACAACAAAGCGATCAAGCTCAGCATTTTGACCAGCATCGGCGCGATTGTGCTGACCGGTTGCGTTACCGACCCGGTGACGGGCGAGCGCAAGATTTCGAAAGCCGCGATCGGCGGAGTCGGCGGCGCGCTGGGCGGCTATCTGCTTGGCGACCTGATCGGCGGCCGCAACAGCCGTACCGAGGAGATCGTGGGCGCGGGCATCGGCGCCGTCGCGGGCGCCGGCGTCGGCTATTATATGGACCAGCAGGAAAAGAAGCTGCGCGAACGCACCGCGGGCACCGGCATCGGTGTCGAACGGCAGGGCGACCAGTTGGTGCTCAACATGCCCGGCGACGTGACCTTCGACCTGAACAGCGCGATGGTGAAATCGCAGTTCCGCAGCGCGCTCGACAGCGTCGCATCGACCCTGTCGGAATATCCCAGCACCTATATCGACGTGTACGGCCATACCGATTCGACCGGCAGCGACACTTATAACCAGGGCCTGTCGGAACGCCGCGCGGCGTCGGTCGCCGACTATCTGGGCGGTCGCGGCATCCAGCGGGCACGCATGGCGACACTGGGTTACGGCGAATCACAGCTCAAATGTTCGCCCGAACGCAGCGAGGCCGATTATCAATGCAACCGCCGCGTCGAAATCCGCATCGCGCCAGTCACGCAGGCGGATGTGAACGCGGCACGATGATTCCGGCGGGCCGGTGCCGCGCAACGGCACTGGCCCGCTGTTTTCCACCGGGCGGAAGTCTTAGCTCAGGCTGGGGAAGCTGGCTTTCAGCCCGTCGATCACGAATTGCGCGGCGAGCGCCGCCAACAGCACGCCCAGCAGACGGGTAATCACCGCCTCACCCTTGTTGCCGATCAGCCGCATCAACGGCCCCGCCGACAGGAGCGCGCCAAGCGTCATCAACAGCACGAGCAGCAGCGCGCCGAAAATGACGAAGGCCCTGTCGATTCCGCTGTTTTGCGACACCAGCAGCATCACCGACGCGATCGACCCCGGCCCGGCGAGCATCGGCATCGCCATCGGGAACACCGACACATCCTCTATTTCTGGCGTGGCGATCAGCTTTTCGGCGCGCTGTTCGCGCCGTTCGGTGCGTTTTTCAAACACCATGTCGATCGCGATGATGAACAGCATGATGCCACCCGCGATACGGAAACTGTCGAGGTCGATGTGCAGGAAGCTGAGCAATGCTTCGCCGAACATCGCAAAGAAAACAAGGATCAGCCCCGCGATGATCGTCGCACGGATCGCCATCGAACGGCGTTGCTGCGCGCTGGCCCCGGTGGTCAGGCTGGCATAGATCGGCGCGCAACCCGGCGGGTCGATCACGACGAACAGAGTCACGAAGGCCGAGACGAAAAGGTCGATCACGGCTGGCGGGGTGCCGCGACCTGATCGTCAATGACGGCCGCCATCGTCTTGCCGTCCCACAGGCGGACGGTGATGCGGCGCGATGCATCGGCGCGGACGGTCGAGGTCCAGCTCAATGTCTGGTCGGGCGACAGGCCGACCGCCATATCCTCACCCTCCCCGCCCGCTTCGATCGGCACGGCGGGACGCGAACCGCAAACCGCCTGTTTCGAACCGATAAATTCGGGCGCCTCGCGCGGGGTGGTCAGCGTGTCGGCATGATCGAGGATCCAGTTGATCCGGCCGCGTTCGTCGCGCACCCACGCGGTCGTGAAATAGCCGTTCGCCGGACCCTTTTGCCACGCCCCTGTCGTGACGCCGGCATTGCCGTCACAACTGACATAGACGGCATGGGGCTGCCACTTCACTGCTTCTGCGGGGTCCTTTTGCGATTTCAGCCAGTCGCGCGCCTTCACGCGCTGCGGCACGAACATCACCGCTTCGGGATGCGCGGTTTCGCGAAAGGCGGTCCATTGCCCCTTGTCCTGCGCCAATCGGGCGAAGGCAATTTCTGCAGCAATGAATGCGCTGGGGTTGGCCGATAGCGGCCCGCTATGCCGATTACCGGACGATCCGGCACAGCCCGCCAGCAGCGACAGGGCGAACAGGGGAAGGATGAAACGGCGCATCAGAAACCTTCCGGATCGGCAAGGCCGACGCGGCGATGCGCGGCGACCAGCGTGTTGCGCAGCAGGCAGGCGATGGTCATCGGCCCCACCCCGCCGGGAACCGGCGTGATCGCATCGGCGACACGAGCGACATCGGCATAGTCGACGTCGCCGACCAGGCGGCCCTTCGCTTCGCCTGCGGTAGGCGGCAGGCGGTTGATGCCGACGTCGATCACGATCGCGCCAGGCTTGATCCAGTCGCCCTTTACCATTTCGGCGCGGCCGACCGCCGCGACGACGATGTCGGCGCGGCGGACCAGGTCGGGCAGATCCCTGGTCCGGCTGTGCGCCATGGTGACGGTCGCATTGGCGCCGAGCAAAAGCTGGCCCATCGGTTTGCCGACCAGAATCGAGCGGCCGACGACAATCGCGTCCTTGCCCGACAAGTCGCCAAGCCGGTCCTGCAACAGCAGCAGACAGCCATAGGGCGTACAGGGCACCATTCCCGGAATGCCGAGCGCGAGCCGCCCGGCGCTGACCGGGGTCAGGCCGTCGACATCCTTGTCAGGATCGATCGTCGCCACCGCCCGCTGTTCGTCGAGATGATCGGGGAGCGGCAATTGCAACAGGATGCCGTCGACCGCGTCATCGGCGTTGAGTTGGGCCAGCAACGCTTCGACTTCGTCCTGCGTCGCGGTGGCGGGCAGGCGATGTTCAAAGCTTTCCATACCGGCGGCGACGGTCGCCTTGCCCTTTGAGCCGACATAGACCGCGCTTGCGGGATCGTCGCCGACCAGCACGACGGCCAGGCCGGGGGCGCGGCCGGTCGCCGCCCGAAACGCCGGAACCGCCGCGGCGATCCGCGCCCTCAATCCGGCGGCAAACGCCTTGCCGTCGATCACCTGCGCGGCGTCCGCCATGTCAGATCGCTCCGCTGTTCATGCCAAGCGAATAGAGGTAGGAAATCACCGGTCCCCGCAGAATGATGATGAGAATCAGAACCACCATCGGCGTCAGGTCGAGGCCGCCGAAATCGGGCATGATGCGCCGGAAGGGGCGATAGAGCGGCTCGGTAATCCGTTCGAGGACATTCCAGAGCTGGCCGACGAAATCATTATGCGTGTTGATGACGTTGAATGCGATCAGCCACGACATTACCGCCTGAACGATGATGATCCACCACAGGATATTGAGCAGGATCGACAGGATTTGCAGAATCATCAGGTACATCAAGGTCTCCGGCCAGCAGGGTCGCTGGATGCTTCTTAGCGGTGAATAAGCGTACCCGCACCCCTTGCGGTGAAAATTTCCAGCAGCATCGCATGGGGGATGCGACCGTCGAGAATGACCGCCGCCTCGACCCCGGCATCGACCGCGGCGACGCAGGTTTCGACCTTGGGAATCATGCCGCCGGTGATCGTCCCGTCCTGTTTCAGGCCGTCGATCGCGGGGCGATCAAGGTCGGTGAGCAGCGCCCCCGCCTTGTCGAGAACCCCCGCCACGTCGGTCAGGAGGAAAAAGCGTTTCGCGCCCAGCGCCCCGGCGATCGCGCCAGCCATGGTGTCGGCGTTGATATTATAGGTCGCGCCGTCGGCGCCCAGTGCGACCGGGGCGACGATCGGGATGAAATTGTCGTTGGTCAGGTTGACGAGGATGGTCGGATCGACCGCGACCGGTTCACCGACAAAGCCCAGATCGACATGACGTTCGATCCCCGAATTGGGATCGGGTTCGGTACGACCGACCTTTTCGGCCAGAACCAGATTGGCGTCCTTGCCCGAAATGCCGACCGCGCGGCCGCCGAGTCCGGCGATCCAACTGACGATTTCCTTGTTGATCTTGCCCGCCAGGACCATCTCCGCGACCTCTGCGGTCGCGGCATCGGTGACGCGAAGTCCGCCGACGAAGGTCGATTCAATCCCAAGCTGTTTCAGCATCGCCCCGATCTGGGGCCCGCCGCCATGAACAACAACGGGGTTGATCCCGACCGCCTTCAACAGCACGACATCCTCGGCGAAATCGCGCTGCGCCTCTGGGTCGCCCATCGCATGGCCGCCATATTTTATCACGAAGGTTTCGCCGGCGTAACGCTGCAGATAGGGCAGCGCCTCAACCAGCGTTTCGGCCTTGGCAAGCAGGTCGGGCATTTTCGAGGGGTCGGTCATTGACATCATCCGGCGTTCTTTGCGTCCAGGTTGCGGCCAAGTGCGACAAGGCCGGTGATTACGAAGGGAATGACGACGACCGACAGCGTCACCTTGGCAAGCATCTGCCCGCCCATCAGGTTCGCGATCGGAAAGACGCCGTAAAAGGCGATGGTGACGAACAACAGCGTGTCGACGACCTGGCTCAAGGCGCTGGCGATCGCGCCACGGATCGCCAGCCATGTCGTGCCGGTTCCGGCGCCCGCGCGCCCGCGCAGCCTTGAAAAGATGGTGACGTTCAGGAATTGCGACGTGCCATAGGCGACGATGCCGGCGGCCATAAGGCGCGGGCTTTGGCCCAGGACCATGTCGAACGCGGCAAGCCGTTCGGGCTGCATTTCGGGCGAGGCCGGCAGCGCGAGCACCAGGGCGGTAAGCATGATCGACAGCACCAGGGGCACGAACCCCCACAGCACCAGCCGGTTAGCGGCCGATTGCCCATGCAGTTCGGACACCGCGCTCGACAGGGCGACGAGCAGGAGGAACGCAAAAATCCCCGCCTCGACCGCAAGCCAGCTTCCCAGCGCGACCTGCTTGTTCCCGAGCACCCCGGCCAGCACCACCATCCCGCCATAGACGATCGAGAAAAGAAAGAAGGACGGAGATAGGCTGCGCGGCAACGCCGCCGATGTCGGTTCGGTCATGCCGCCCGATAGTCGGTTTTGCGCGCGCTGGAAAGATGCTGGTCAGTCGGGCGGATTATGCTTTGCCAGGAAGGTTTCGATCGAGGTGAGCAGGGTCATCCGGTCGGCCTCGCGCGTGAAATAATGATCGGCGAGCGGCACCGAAACAAAGTCGACCAGCTTGCCCGCCCTCTTCATCGCCGCATACATGCGCGACGATTGGCCATGATCGACGGTAACGTCCTTTTTGCCGTGGATCAAAAGCAGCGGCGCCTTTATCCGGTCGATCGCGTTGATCGGCGACACGGCGGCGAAATCGGGCGTCATTCTTTGCCATTGCCCGCGATAGAGCCGTTCGCGCATCACGCCGCCAAAGTCGTTCACCTCGCGCCGCAGGTTGGCGACCCCGTTGATCGAGATCGCACAACGATAAAGGTCGGGGTCCTTTACAATCCCCCACATCGCCGCATAGCCGCCATAGGATGCGCCGACGATGCAGACACGCCGGGGATCGGCGATACCTTCGGCCACCGCCCAGCGCACCCCGTCGGTGATGTCGTCCTGCATCGCAAAACCCATCTGTCCCTGCCCGGCCTTTTCAAATTCGGCGCCATAGCCGGTCGAGCCCCGGAAATTGGGCTGAAGAACCGCGTAGCCGCGCTCGGCCAGAAATTGCGCCCAATAGTCATAGGTCAGCTCGTCATGTCCCCATGGGCCGCCGTGCGGCATGACGATGAACGGCAGATTTTTCGCGGCGCGGCCGCGCGGCATGGTCAAGATGCCCTCGATCTCCAGCCCGTCGCGCGCCTTGTACTGCACCGCCTTGGCGCGCGACAGACGCTTGCCCCCGATCGCGTCGTTCATCGCGGCGAGGCGGACCAGATTTTCGGTTGTCGCGTCGAAATAGAATAATAGCCCCGGATTGTCGGGCGTGCTGAACCGGACAAGCAGCTTGGTAAGATCGTTGCTATAGCTTTCGATCCGCACCACCGACTGCGGCGATGCCGCCTCAAGCCTTGCCTGATGCGCCGCCATGGTCGGATCGATCCAGCGCAGCGGCGCCTTGCGGTCGCTCGTCGAGACACCCAGCAGCCGTGATCCGTTGAAGGCCAGCAAGGCATTTTCGATGTCGCCATCGTCGGCGGCATAGACGGTCCGGATGTCCTTGCCGGTCGGAATCTCCACCTCGACCACCGCCGACCGTCCCTCGGCATTTTTCTTGATGACAAAACCGCGGTCGCTGTCGGGAACGAAATGAAAGGGAATGGTCAGTTCCTCGTCTTCGCTGAGCCGCGCGCTGTCGATCATCCGCATCAGGCCTTCGCCGCCGGACCGATAGAGCAGGGTCGATTTGGTGGTCGCATCGCGATAGCCGATGCCGAACCGCACCCGGCCAAGATGGTCGGCGCCCCAATCGAAGATGTTCGGCCGCCCCCTTTCCTCCACCCGCTTGCGTCCCGTCGTGACATCGACGCGATACACCGCAGGCCAGAACTCGGGATCATTGGTATAGATCGAGTTCTGGGCCGCGACCAGAATCTCCTTGCTGCCGTCGGTCGGCACCCACAGCACACTGGACGCATTTTGGCCGCCGGAATCCCAGAGCAGCCTGGTGAGCTTTCCCGTCTTGCGGTTGATCGAAATCAGCCGCGAAACATACCAGCGGTCGGTTTCCACCGGCATCAGGGTGTAAAGCCCGACGATGACGTCGTCGTTGCCGACCCAGCGGATCCACGCGATCTCGGTCTGATCGGGAACCGCAATCGCGATCATCCCCGACCGGTCGCCCGCAACCGGCGTGACCAGGATGCGCTGTTCGCCGCCAACCCCGAACAGCCCCGCCATATGCGATCCGTCCGCCGACAGATCGACCTTTTCGACAAAGGGAAGCTGAGCAAAGGCGCTGGTCGGCAGCGGCACGAAAGCCGCGGCGGCGGCCGGCCGGGCTTCCTCCGCCCGCGCCGGCAAAGCGGCCAGAATCAAAAGAAAAAGCGCCGCGACAATCGAACGCATTCCACATCCCCCCAGTATGACGGCGGATGATTATGCAGAAAATCCGCGCGCGCCAAGAGGATGCTGTGCCATTTCTGATGCATTGGCGGCTTCGGCTTTCGCTTGTGCGGCCCATAAAGCCCGTTAGACAGGCGGCTTGGATTGCGGGGGACGCGAAGAATAATGGAACGGCTTATCGGTCTGCTCGGCATCGTCGCACTATTTGCGATCGCCGTGCTTTTTTCATCCAACCGACGCTGGATTCGTCCCCGCATCGTCATCCCCGCCTTTTTGCTCCAGGCCGGTTTCGCGGTGCTGGTCATCGGCACACCGTGGGGCCGCGCGGCGATCCAGGCGATGTCGAACGGCGTATCGAACCTGCTCGGCTATGCCGACGAGGGCACGAAATTCCTGTTTGGCGAAGTGCTGACGCAAGCCCCCTATGGCAAGGCGGTGTTCGCGATCGGCGCGCTGCCCGTCATCATCTTTTTCGCGTCGCTGATTTCGGTGCTCTACTATCTGGGCATCATGCAGCTCATCATCAAATGGGTCGGCGGCGCGATCCAGAAAGTCACCGGGATCACCAAGGTCGAAAGCCTGGGCGCCGCCGCGAACATTTTTGTCGGCCAGTCGGAATCGCCGCTGGTCATCCGGCCATATCTGGCCGCGCTGACCCCGCCGCAACTGTTCACCGTGATGACGGTCGGCATGGCAGGGGTCGCCGGGACGATCCTGGGCGCCTATGCGGGGATGATCGGCCCGCACCTCCTTCCCTATCTGCTCGCCGCCAGTTTCATGTCGGCGCCGGGCGGCATCCTGATGGCCAAGATCATGATGCCCGACGACCCCAAGGACATCGGCATCGAACCGATCGTGATGCCCGAGGCAAGCCATGATGAGGAAAAGCCCGCCAATATCATCATGGCGGCGGCGCAGGGCGCCCAAACCGGCGTCAAGCTGGCGGTCGCGGTCGGCGCGATGGTGATGGCCTTTGTCGCGCTGGTCGCGCTCGCCAACGGCATCCTTGCCGGGATCGGCGGCTGGTTCGGGATCGACGGCCTGTCGTTTCAGGCGATCATCGGCACGATCTTTCGCCCGGTCATGTGGCTGATGGGCGTCCCATGGGACGAAAGCGCGACGGTCGGCGGGCTGTTCGGCAGCAAGGTCGTGCTCAACGAATTCGTCGCCTTTATCGACCTCGGCCGGGCACAGGGCGACATGTCGATGGCGGCGGTCGCGATCGCGACCTTCGCGCTTTGCGGTTTCGCCAATTTCAGTTCGATCGCGATCCAGATGGCGGTGACGGGCGGACTTGCCCCGAATCAACGGCCGGTGATCGCCAAGCTGGGGCTGAAGGCGCTGCTGGCCGGCAGCCTGTCGAACCTGATGTCGGCGGCCCTCGCCGGGCTGATGCTGGGCATCGCGCCGCCGCTGGCTCCCCCGCCCGCCGCCGCGGTCGCGGCCCCGACAGTCCCGGCAGCAACACCCACGCCGACGCCGACGGCGCCCTGATCCACCGCTGACCGCGTCCGACCTGTCGCAACCTGCGGGTCGGGGGCGAGGTCAGCGCGTCGGCACGGGGTCGGGCCCGGTCCAGTCGTAAAAGCCGCGTCCCGCCTTTTTCCCGACCCAGCCGGCATCGACATATTGGACGAGCAGCGGCGCGGGGCGGAACTTCGGATCGCCGGTGCCGCTGTAGAGTACGCGAATAATTTCAAGGCAGGTGTCGAGCCCGATGAAATCGGCAAGGGTGATCGGACCCATCGGATGGTTGAGGCCAAGGCGGCACCCGGCATCGATGTCCCGCATCGTCGCGACACCTTCGCCAAGAGCGAAAATCGCCTCGTTGATCATCGGCATCAGCACGCGGTTGACGATGAAGCCCGGCGCGTCGTTCGCGTGGACGATTTCCTTGCCCAGCCCGCGGCCAAAGGCTTCGACCGCCTGGAGCGTCGCATCGCTTGTCGCCAGTCCCCGGATCAGTTCGATCAGCCCCATGACGGGCACCGGGTTAAAGAAATGAACGCCGATGAAGCGTTCCGGGTCGGGCGCAGCCTGCGCGAGGCGGGTGATCGGGATCGAACTGGTGTTGCTGGCGAGGATGGCGGTCGCCGACAGATGCTGGCCGACGCTGGCGAAGATCGCGCGCTTGACGTCCTCGCGCTCGGTCGCGGCCTCGATGACGAGGGCGGCGGGCGCGAAGGCGGCGTGATCGGCAACCGGCGTGATCCGGCCCAGCAAGGCGTCGGCGTCGTCCTGGCTTAACTTTTCCTTGGCGACGAGGCGGCCCAGCGCCTTTGCGATGCCCGCCTTGCCCGATTCGGCGCGCGCAAGGTCGATGTCCGACAACAACACGTCATGACCGGCCACCGCCGACACCTGCGCGATGCCCGCGCCCATCTGTCCCGCGCCGATAACCCCGACGATCATAACTTGCCCTTTCGCATGGAATATATGCGCGGCCCTAGGGTTTTGGGGCGATGCGTCAAGGCCCCCGCGTCAAAACCCCGCATCAGGGGGCCGAGCGGAAAGCGGTGGCCTGGGCAAGGATGAGGGCAAAGGCGGGATCGGCGTCATCCCAGGTCATCAGCGGGGTCCATCCCCCCGAACGCAACAACAGGTTCGCATCGCGCGGGCCGTATTTATGGCTGTTTTCGGTATGGATCGTTTCGCCCGCGGCCATGTGATGACGGCGGCCATCGACGGTGAAATCCATGTCGCAGGCGGCAACGAGATGCATTTCGATCCGGGCATGAACATCGTCCCAGATCGCCCGATGGGTGAAATTATCGACCGGAATATCGCCGTCCAGTTCGCGGTTTATCCGTTCGAGCAGGTTGAGGTTAAAGGCGGCGGTGACCCCCGCCGGGTCGTCATAGGCGAGTTCCAGCGTAGCCACATCCTTGATCCGGTCGATACCGATCAGGAGCAGCGACCCTTCACCCAACGCACAGCGCCAGTTGCGCAAAAGATCGACAGCGGTGCGCGCAACCATATTGCCGATCGTGCTGCCGGGAAAAAAGCCGAGCTTGGGCAGATCGGCGATTTCGTCGGGCAGCGTCACGCGCTGGGTAAAGTCGGCCTCTACCGGATAGACGGGCAGGCCCGGCAACCGCGCGGCAAGCGCCAGCGCACTGTCGCGCAGAAAATCGCCCGAAATATCGACGGGCACATAGGCCGCCGGATCGATCGCATCGAGCAGCAGCGGCGTCTTCATCGAACTGCCCGACCCCAATTCGACCACTGCGCGGCCGCCGCCGACCATCGCCGCAATGTCGGCCGCGTGGCGCCGCAACAGATCGGTTTCGCTGCGCGTCGGATAATATTCGGGAAGCGCGGTAATATCTTCGAACAGCGCCGACCCGGTCGCGTCATAGAACCAGCGCGCGGGCACCGCCTTTTGCGGCTGGGCGAGGCCGCTATGGGTGTCGGCGCGAAAGGCGATGTCGACGCCCGCATCGTCGGCGTCGATCTGGCGAAGTTGACGAATAACGCTCATGTCAGGTCCTTGGCGAGCCGGACGCCGGTGAATTGCCAGCGTTGGTGGGGGTAAAAAAAGTTGCGATAGGATGCGCGCACATGGCCGCGCGGGGTCGCGCAGCTACCGCCGCGCAGCACGAACTGGCCGCTCATGAACTTGCCATTATATTCGCCGACCGCACCGGGGGCGGCGCGAAAGCCGGGATAGGGACGATAGGCGCTGCCCGTCCATTCCCACACGCCGCCGAACATCTGTTGCAGCCCGGCATCCGCATCGCCCGGCGGTGCCGGATGAACCGGCCCGGCGGCATCGAGTTGCTGGCCACCGCGCGGATCGAAGGTCGCCGCCGCCGCTTCCCATTCAAATTCGGTCGGAAGCCGCGCGCCGGCCCAGGTGGCAAAGGCGTCAGCCTCGAAAAAACTGATGTGCGTCACCGGGGCCGCGAGGTCGATGTCCTGCCACCCCGCCAGCGTGAACTGCCGGTCGCCGTCCCAATAGGCGGGCGACTCCACCGATTCGCCGCGCACCCAGGTCCAGCCGTCGCTGAGCCAGAGCGCGGGCGTGTGATAGCCGCCGTCGTCGATGAATTGCCGCCATTCGCCATTGCTGACCGGACGGCTGGCGAGCGCGTGTGGCGTCAATAGCGCAGAAAAGCGCGGAACTTCACAGTCGAATGCAAAATCGTCGCCGTCATGGCCGACCGAAACCACCCCTTCGGCGCCCCTGATCCATCGCATCGCCCCCATGTCGCTGCGAGGCGGCGCATCGGCGGAAAACTGCGCAACTTCACACCGGATTCGCCTGTCGGGCGCCCAGACGGCGGGGCCGATCGGGTTTTGCGCGAACAGATGCTTGATGTCGGTCAGCAGCAATTCCTGATGCTGTTGTTCGTGATGGATGCCGAGTTCGACCAGCGCCCGCGCGGCGGGCGGCAGATCGGGCAGCGCGATCTGAACCGCCGCGTCGACATGAGTGCGCCAAGTGCCTATTTCGTCGAGCGACGGGCGGGTAAGCAGGCCGCGCTGCGGGCGCGCGTGGCGCGGCCCCTCTGCCTCATAATAGGAATTGAAAAGATAGGGATAGCGGTCGTCGAACAGCGCATAGCCCGGCACATGATCGCGCAGGACAAAGGTTTCGAAAAACCATGTCGTGTGCGCCAGATGCCATTTCGCGGGCGAGGCGTCGGGCATCGACTGTGCGCTGGCATCGGCGTCGGACAGGGTGGCGACTAGATCGAGCGAAAGGCGCCGGGTGGCCGCGAAACGACCCGCCAGATCGGCCACCGCATCAGTGCGGTTCGAAACATCGGTGCGGCTGGCCATGACAAGACAATCCCCCGAGAGGCGATTCGGTTTCGCGTCGCGTGAGATTATGGGTAGGCGGCGATGGAATGCCTAGAACAATAGGGGAACAAACTGGAGGCGCTGCTGCGATCTGGCCCGGCCCGATCCGCCAATAGGATTACCGCGTCGCGCCGGGTTTCCACAGGATGTCGCCGCCGGCAGCGGCATTCAGGTGGCGGGTAAAGACGAACAGATGGTCGGACAGGCGATTGAGATAGGTGAGCGCCAGCGGGTTGAGGTCGCGGTTCGCGGCGGCGGCGACCGCAGCGCGTTCGGCGCGGCGCGTCACGGCCCGCGCGAGGTGGAGGCGCGCAGCAGCTTCGGTGCCGCCGGGCAGAATGAAGCTTTTGAGCGCGTCGAGCGCGCCGTTCATGCCGTCGATTTCATCCTCCAGCCGCGCGACCTGGCTGGGAACGATGCGCAGCGCCATGTCGCTGGGGCCGAAACCGAACTGGATGTCGGGCGGCGTCGCCAGGTCGGCGCCCAGGTCGAACAATTCATTCTGGATTCGCGCGAGCATTGCGGCCTCTGCGATGTCGGGGGCCAGCGCCGCGGCGGCGATGCCGATCGCGCTGTTCGCTTCGTCGACGTCGCCGATCGCCGCCATCAGCGCATCGGATTTGGCGATGCGCGACCCGTCGACCAGCCCCGTCGTGCCGTCGTCGCCGGTGCGCGTGTAAATCTTGTTAAGCTTGACCATGGCGCTGCCGTTTACTTGCCCGCAGCGAGGAGGCCGATGAGCACGAGCAGGATGATGGTGATCGCCTGCCATTTGACGCGCGACATCATCATCCGGTTCTGCATCACCTGATTTTCATGCGCGGTGCCGTCCATCTGGGCCTTGTGCCCCTGCGAGAAATAGAACAGCCCGCGCGCAAGCGAGAAGAGGACGAAGCCGGCGGCAATCACGACGCCAAGGATGAGCAGGATTTCCATAGGCCCTATCTAGGGATTTTGCAGCGAATAGCCAGCGGGAAGCCTTCCGGCCGCCAAATCGGCAGCGAGCGCCGTGCCATCGATCCCGGCGGCGCGGAGCGAGGCGAGCGAGGCGGCGGCGTCCCGCTTTGCCAGCCGCTTGTCATCAGGGCCACAGACGATCGTATGATGCCGGTAAAGCGGCGTCGGCAGACCGAACAAGGCCTGGAGCAGGCGGTGGACGTCGGTCGAGGCGATCAGGTCCGCGCCGCGCACGACATGGGTTACGCCCATCATCGCATCGTCGATCGTGCTGGCGAGATGATAGCTGGCGGGCGCATCCTTGCGCGCCAGCACGATGTCGCCATGCGCCGCCGGGTCGGCGACGCGCATTCCCTGCCCAACCTCTTCCCACCCAATCTCCCCCACCTCTGCCACCGCGCGCGCCATGGCGAGCCGCCAGCAATGCGGCCGGGACACAAGGTGGTCTTCGCGGATCGAATCCGGCAGGTCGCGGCAGGTGCCCGGATAGATGGCGCCGGACGGCCCGTGCGGGGCCGACAGGCTGGCGGCAATATCGGCGCGGGTGCAGAAACAGGGATAGACCAGCCCGCGCGCGCGCAAATGGTCGAGCGCCGCGGCATAATCGCCAAGCCGTGCCGACTGGCGCAACGGATCGCCGTCCCAGCCGATCCCGAGCCATGCGAGATCGGCGAGCGCGGCGCCGACAAATTCCTCGCGCGAGCGGCTGCCGTCGATGTCGTCGATGCGGATCCGAAACTGGCCGCCCGCCCGGCGCGCGACGTCATGCGCAAGCACGGCGCTATAGGCATGACCCAGGTGCAGATCGCCCGTCGGGCTGGGGGCAAAGCGCGTCAACATGATTTTGCGCCATGAATCCATATGCTGTGCCGAGTCAAAGGCAATCATTCCATATCTTGCGGGCATTAGCCCCCTTGACGCCAGATTCTGATGCGGCATGTAATGATGGTGTCATGCAGGAACGGCAGTGGCGCGCCATCCCGCGAACATAGGGGGCAGCGTTACCAAGCCATGTTCCATCCTGATCTTGCCCGGCATCCCGATAGCTGTCCGGCCCTCGTCCTCAACGCCGACTATACGCCGCTGAGTTATTACCCATTGAGCCTGTGGCCCTGGCAGACGGCAGTGAAGGCCGTTTTCCTCGACCGCGTCACCATCGTCGAAAATTACGAGCGCGAGATTCATTCGCCGACGCGGACGATGCCGATCCCCAGCGTCATCGCGCTGCGCCAATATGTGAAGCCGTCGGAACATCCGGCCTTCACCCGGTTCAACCTGTTCCTGCGCGACCGCTTTGCGTGTCAATATTGCGGGTCGGGCAAGGATTTGACCTTTGACCATGTCGTGCCGCGCCGGCTGGGCGGACGCACGACATGGGAAAATGTCGCCACCGCCTGTGCGCCATGCAACCTGAAAAAGGGCGGGCGGACGCCGCAACAGGCGCATATGCCGCTGTATCGCCAGCCCTGGCGCCCGACGAGCTGGCAATTGCAGGACAATGGCCGCGCCTTTCCCCCGAACTATCTGCACACGAGCTGGATCGACTGGCTGTATTGGGACGTCGAGCTGGAGGGGTAACGGGCGGCGATGGCGGACCGACGGCGGTGGCCACGCGCGCAATAAAGTTACGCTCGGGCGCCAACCCGGGAAGGCGATGGGCGCTGCGTTCCCTATATGGTGAATGGATATGACAGGCGCATAGCTATGCGCCGCTTGACCCCGCGCCTTCGCAGGTGCAGCAAGCTGGCTTCATGGGCCCGCCTATCCAGATCTCGCAAAATCCCGACATCCGCTATCTGGGGCGGATATTGGGCGATGTCATCCGCATATATGGCGGCGACAAATTGTTCCGGCAGACCGAATATATCCGCTCGTCGAGCGTCGACAGGCATCGCGGCGTCGCGGGGGCCGAGGCGATCGATCCGGGGCTGGACGCGCTGAGTCTGGACGACACGATCGCTTTCGTGCGCGGTTTCATGCTGTTTTCGATGCTCGCCAACCTGGCCGAGGACCGGCAGGGCGTGGCGGCCGAGCCGGAAGCGACGGTCGCGGCGGCGATCGAAAAGCTGCGCGGCGATGGCATCGACAGCGACGCCGTCGCGGCGCTGCTCAGCGCCTCGCTTGTCGCACCGGTGCTGACCGCGCACCCGACCGAGGTGCGGCGCAAATCGGTGCTGGACCACAAGAACCGCATCGCCGCGCTGATGCTGCTGCGCGATGCGGGGGCAAACGAAACGCCGGAAGGCGACATGGTCGAAGATGCCATCAGGCGGCAGATCGTCCTGTTGTGGCAGACGCGGCCGCTGCGCACCGAAAAATTGTTCGTGGCGGACGAGATCGACAATGCGCTGACCTATTTACGCGACGTGTTCCTGCCGGTCGTCCCCAAACTCTATGCGCGCTGGGAAGCCGAACTGGGACAGCGTCCCGCGAGTTTCCTGCGCGTCGGAAGCTGGATCGGCGGCGACCGAGATGGCAACCCCTTTGTCACCGCAGAGACGATGCACATGGCCTGCGGGCGCAACGCCGCGGCGGTGCTGGGCCATTATATCGACGCCGTTCACGGGCTGGGCGCCGAACTGTCCGTTTCGGCGAGCCTTGCCGCCGTGCCCGACGCAGTCGCGGCGCTGGCCGAGGCAAGCGGCGATGCGGCACCGAGCCGCCGCGACGAACCCTATCGCCGCGCCCTGTCGGGCATCTATGCCCGGCTGTGCGCGACCTATGCAGAAATCGTCGGGCGCGCGCCGCCGCGTCCGTCGGCGCTGTCGGGCACCCCCTATGCCACCCCCGCCGATTTCCGCCGCGACCTGGTGACCATCGCGGCCGCCCTGTCGGCGAACAGCGAAGGCCAGTTCGGCGGCATCGGCGCGCTGGGCCGGCTGATCCGCGCGGTCGAGGTCTTCGGATTCCACCTCGCGACGCTCGACATGCGCCAGAACAGCGCGGTGCACGAACGGGTGCTGGCCGAACTGCTGGCGGTATCGGGCGTGTGCGCCGATTACCGCGCGCTGGACGAGGACGCGCGCGTCGCGCTGTTGACCGCCGAACTGAAAAGCGACCGGCCGCTGGCAGCGCCATGGCACCAGTGGAGCGACGAGACTGCGGGCGAGCTGGCGATCGTTCACGCCGCCGCCGACGTTCGGGCGCGGCTGGGCAATGACGCGATCTGCCAGTGGATCATCAGCATGGCGCAGGATCTGTCCGACCTGTTGGAGGTCCATGTCCTGGCACGCGAAGCCGGGCTGTGGCGGAGCGGCGAGGAAGCGGGACGGTCGAACCTGATGGTTGTGCCGCTGTTCGAGACGATCGCCGATCTGGACAAGGCCCCCGCGATCATGGCGCGTTATTTCGCGATGCCCGAAATCGGCCCGCAGGTCGGCCAGCGCGGGCATCAGGAAGTAATGATCGGTTATTCGGATTCGAACAAGGACGGCGGCTACCTGACGTCGACATGGGGATTGCACCAGGCATCGCAGGCGCTGACCCCGGTGTTCGAGGACGCCGACACCGCGATGCAATTGTTCCACGGGCGCGGCGGCGCGGTCGGGCGCGGGGGCGGCAGCGCCTTTGCCGCGATCCGCGCGCAGCCCGCTGGAACGGTGCAGGGCCGCATCCGCATTACCGAACAGGGCGAGGTGATCGCGGCGAAATATGGCACCGCGGCGAGCGCCGCGACGAATATCGAGGCGATGGTATCGGCCAGCCTGCTCGCGAGCCTGGAGCCGGAGGCGTTGAGCGCCAGCGATGCGGTGCGCTTTACCGCCGCGATGGACCAGCTTTCGGGCAGCGCCTTTGCCGCCTATCGCGGGCTGGTTTACGAAACGCCGACGTTCAGGGATTTCTTTCGCGCGATGACTCCGATCGCCGAAATCGCGACACTGAAGATCGGATCGCGCCCATCAAGCCGCACCAAATCGAGCGCGATCGAGGATTTGCGCGCGATCCCATGGGTGTTCAGTTGGGCGCAATCGCGCGCGATGCTGCCCGGCTGGTACGGCACCGGCGAAGGCTTTGCGGCGTTCGAGGACAAGGCCTTGCTGACCGACATGGCGGCAGGCTGGCCCTTTTTCGCCGCGCTGCTGGGCAATATGGAAATGGTGCTGGCGAAATCGGACATGGGCATCGCGGCGCGATATGCCGAACTCGCGGCGCATATCGACGGGCATGATGCGATCTTCGCCCGCATCCGCGACGGGTGGCACCGCGCGCATGACGGATTGCTGGCGATCACCGGACAGACGCGGCTGCTGGACAAGAATCCGGCGCTCGAAGCGTCGATCCGGCTGCGGCTGCCCTATATCGAGCCGCTCAATCTGCTCCAGATCGAATTGATGAAACGCCACCGCGCGGGTGAGACAGACCCGCGCATCGCCGAGGGCATCCAGTTGACGATCAACGCGATCGCGACCGCGCTTAGGAACAGCGGTTAGGCCCGAAAGATTGCGCTCCGTCGCCATGGCGACGGAGGGGTTCAGCTTTTGGTGATCTTTACCTCACCCTTGGCGTTGGCGCCATCGGGGGCAAAGCTGATCGTGAAGTCGCTGCCGTCCTTGTCCTTGCCCGCCAGCGTGTCGCCGCTGCGCGTTGCCTGGACGCCCTTTTTTGCGAACTCGGCCGCCATCCAGTCGGCGGCCTTGGTCGGGGTGGCGGGAGAGGTGAAGCCGAGTTTCACCACCGCCTTGTCGGCGCCGTTGCGGTCGCTGGCGTTGACGTCGACCTTGGTGACCTTGCTGCCGGGATAGAGTTTCACGCCGTCGATGTCGAAATCACTTTCGACGTCGAGGTCGACCAGATCGGGGATGTCGATGTTGATCGCCGCGCCGCCGTCGCCGCCGATCTTGACGCTGCCGCCATCCTTGCCCGCGCTGACCTGCACCGAACCGCCATCACCGTCAGCGCCGCTGTCGGTTTTCTTTTCGCTCGTCCCACAGGCGGCGAGGAGCATCATCGGGGCAATCAGGAAGGCGAGGCGCATGGACAATCTCCTTGGTGAATTATCCGAATAATACACCTGCGCGGTTGGGGAGTCAATTGCTCCTCCCCCCTCCGTCATTCCCCTGACGGAGGGGGGCTTATAAAGTTAGGGTCCTGACCCTAAGCGTCGATGCTGGTTTTGAGATCGCCGTGGACCAGGCCGCCATCGACGGTGATCGTGTCGCCGACGACATAGTCACCCGCCTTTGACGCCAGGAAGATCGCCGCGCCGGCCATGTCCTCGGGCACGCCGATGCGTTTCACCGGGATGCTTTTGGCAACCGCATCGCCATGGTCCCGCGCCGCCTTGTTCATGTCCGACTGGAAAGCGCCCGGCGCGATTGCGGTCACGATGATATTGTCGGTCACGAGCCGCGCGGCGAGGCGCTTGGTCAGGTAGAGAATCGCGGCCTTTGACGCATGATAGCTGTATGTTTCCCACGGGTTCAGCCGCTGGCCGTCGATCGAGCCGATGTTGATGACCTTTGCCGGGTGATCGTGCGATCCGCCCGCCTTGAGCAGACCGTGCAGCGCCTGGGTCAGGAAGAAAGGCGATTTGACGTTGATGTCCATCACCTTGTCCCACCCCGCTTCGGGGAAGCCTTCGAACGGTTCGACCCATGCGGCGCCGGCATTGTTGACGAGGATGTCAAGCCGTTCCTCGCGCGCTTCGAGTTCCTTGGCGAGCGTGCGGCACCCCTCGACCGTCGCGAGATCGACGGGCAGGCCGATAACCTTGCCCGGATAGCGCGTTTCGAAATCGGCGACGGCTTCGTCGATCTGCGCGGTCTTGCGCGCCGAAATATAGACGCGCGCAGCACCTGCGGCGAGATAGCCCTCGACGATCATCTTGCCGATCCCGCGCGAGCCGCCGGTGACGAGTGCGATGCGGCCGTCGAGGCCAAACATATCATTGAGGTTCATTGTCTCATCCTTCCTAAAGCCCCTCTCCTTCAGGGGAGGGGTTGGGGTGGGGTTTGTCGGAGCAGCGCGAGGCTGCGAGACCCCACCCACTGCGATTAGGCAGCAAGCTGCCAAATCTCGTAACCCTCCCCTGAAGGGGCGGGTCAAAATGATTAGTAACCGTTCATCCGGGCGACCTGGTCGATATGGTAATGCACATCGCCCATATATTCGGCGAGCGCGCGGTCGCGTTTCATATAAAGGCCGATGTCATATTCGTCGGTCATGCCGATGCCGCCGTGCATCTGCACGCCTTCGCGCACGGCGAGGTTGGCGGCGCGGCCAGCCTTGGCCTTGGCAACCGAGACCATCAGTTTCGCGCCCTCGCTGCCCTCGTCCAAAAGCTGCTGCGCCTTCATCACCGTGGCGCGCGCGACTTCCATTTCGCCATAAAGATGCGCGGCACGGTGCTGAAGCCCCTGAAATTCGCCGATCAGCTTGCCGAACTGCTTGCGTTCCTTGAGGTAGGTGACGGTCATATCCATCGCGCCCTGTCCGACGCCGACCATCTCGGCGGCGGCGCCGGTGCGGGTCGCGGCAAGCAGCGCGTCGAGGATGTCGCCGCCGGCGTCGACCTCTCCGATCACGGCATCGGCATCGAGTTCGACGCCATCGAAGGTCACATGGCTGGCCAGGCTGCTGTCCACCAGTCGGCGCGGGTCGGCGGTGACGCCCTTTGCATCGCGCGGCACCGCGAACAGGGTGATGCCGCCGTCAGTGCGCGCGGCAACGATGCTCATGTCCGCGACATGGCCATGCAGAACAAAGCTTTTCCTGCCGTCGAGGCGGAAGCCGTTGCCCGCGCGCGTCGCGGTGGTGGCGATGCGGTCGGGGCGATGCTTGGCGCCCTCGTCGATCGCGAGCGCGACGATCGCTTCGCCGCTGGCGATCGCGGGGAGCCAGCGGCCCGCCTGCGTACCGCCCGCCTTTGCCAGCGCGGCGACCGCGCCGACGCTGGTCGCGAGGAAGGGCGACGGGGTCAGGTTGCGGCCGATTTCTTCGAGCACGATGCCCGCCTCCATATGCCCCATGCCCAGCCCGCCATGCGCCTCTGGCACCAGCATCCCGGGCAGGCCCATTTCGGTGAACTGCACCCACAGATCGCGCGAGAAGCCGGTGGCGTCGGCACCGTCGCGCAGTTTGCGAAGGTGCGACACCGGCGCCTGTTCGGTCATGAAGGGCGCGACGCTGTCCTTGAGCATCGCCTGGTCGTCATTGTGATAAAGGGGCATGGATCAGGCTCCGGGCAGGTCGAGGATACGCTTGGCGATGACGTTGAGCATGACTTCGCTCGTCCCGCCTTCGATCGAATTGGCCTTGGTGCGCAGCCATGCGCGCGGCCGCGCCCCGCCCTTTGTCGCTTCGCTGTCCCATTCGAGCGCGTCGCTGCCGCCCCCCGACATGACGAGTTCGTGGCGCCGCTTGTTCAGTTCGGTGCCGACATATTTCATCATGTTCGACGATGCGGGGTGCGCCCGTCCGGTTTTCCACATGTCCATGAAGCGTTCGCCCATCGCGCGATAGGCAAAGACGTCGACGTCGAACGCGGCCATTTCGGCGCGCAGGATCGGATCGTCGAGTTCGCCCGCCGCATTCTTGCCGAACGCCTTGGCAAAGGCGCCGCCGATGCTGACCATATCGCCGCCCGCGCCGCCGCCCGAAATCATCTCGCGTTCGTGGCCGAGCAGATATTTGGCGACGTCCCAGCCACGGTTGATTTCGCCGACATATTGCGTCTTGGGCACTTCGACATCGTCGAAGAAGGTTTCGCAGAACGGGCTGTTACCCGAAATCAGCAGGATCGGCTTGGTCGTGACGCCCTTGCTCTCCATGTCGAACAGCATGAAGGTGATGCCCTGATATTTATTCGCCTTGTCGGTGCGGACGAGGCAGAAAATCCAGTCGGCCTTGTCGGCGTAGCTGGTCCATATCTTGGACCCGTTGACGACCCAATGATCGCCCTTGTCTTCGCCAAAGGTTTGCAGGGACACAAGGTCGCTGCCCGAGCCGGGTTCGCTATAACCCTGACACCAGCGGATTTCGCCGCGCGCGATCGGGTTCAGATATTGGACCTTTTGCTCCTCGGTGCCGAATTGCAGCAGCGCGGGGCCGAGCATCCAGATGCCGAAGCTGTCGAGCGGCGAGCGCGCCTTGATGCGCTTCATTTCCTGTTTCAGAATCTTGGTCTGTTCGGCCGTCAGCCCGGCACCGCCATAGGGTTTTGGCCAGTCGGGGACGGTATAGCCCTTTGCCGCGCAGGCATCGAGCCACTGTTTCTGGGCCGCATTCTTGAATTTGAAATTGCGCCCGCCCCAGCAAACATCGTCCTCGTCGCGGATCGGTTCGCGCATTTCGGGGGGACAATTGGCTTCCAGCCACGCGCGCACTTCGGCGCGAAAGGCGTCCAGATCGCTCATTTTCAGGCTCCTCTTCTGCGCCAAATCTAGGACCTGTCCGCCGCCTTACGCAAGCGTCAACTTGGCGCGTTCAACCGACGCTACGGCGCCGTAACGGAAGGTCGACGGCCGTTGACGGGGGCGGCTTCGCCCCTAAGCTAGGTGGCAAAAGAAAACGGGAGCATGATATGCGATTCGCAGGCAAGATCGCCGTCGTCACCGGCGCGGCGTCGGGCATCGGCAAGGCAGCGGTGCTGAAACTGGCGGGCGAAGGCGCGCATGTCTTTGCCGCCGACATCGACGAAGCGGGCGGGCGGACGCTGGCCGAACAATCGAACGGCAGGATCAGTTTCGTGCGATGCGACGTCACCCGGCCCGGCGACATCCAGGCGCTGATGACCGAAGCGGCGGCGAAGGACGGAGGGATCGACATCCTGTTCAACAATGCCGCGGCGGGCGGCGACCGCGCCCCGATCGACGAGATCAGCCCCGAGGGATGGGACCGGACGATGGACCTGGTGCTGAAATCGGTCGCGATGGGCATCCGCTATGCCGCGCCGCACATGAAGGGCCGCAAGGGCGCGAGCATCGTCAACACCGCGAGCGTCGCGGCGCTGGGCGCGGGTTATTCGCCCATCGCCTATGCGGTGGCAAAGGCGGGGGTGCTGCACCTGTCAAAGGTCGCGGCGGCGGACCTGGCGCAATATGGAATCCGCGTGAACGCGATCTGCCCCGGTTTCATCAACACCAATATCTTTACCGCGTCGCTGGACGTGCCGGGCGAGGTCAAGGCACAGGCGAATGCGGTGATCGCGCAGATGAGCGCGAACGCGCAGCCGGTCGCGCGCGGCGGCCAGCCCGACGACATCGCCAGCGCCGTCGCCTATCTGGCCAGCGAGGAATCGAGTTTCATGACCGGCACGCACCTGCTGATCGACGGCGGGCTGACGATCGGCCAACGCCATGCGTGGGACAAGGAAACACCGGGCATTTTCGACGCCCTGCTGGCGATGGAGGAAGCGGCGAAAGCCGGAGCGTCCGCGTGAGTTCGGCCGAAATGACGGCGCCGAAAGCGTCGCGCCTGCCCGTGTGGCTGAAAACCACGCATGGGCTGGGCAGCATCGCATACGGCATCAAGGACAATGGTTTTTCGACCTTTTTGCTGTTGTTCTATAATCAGGTGATCGGGCTGGACGCCGGCGTCGTCGGCGCCGCGATCATGATCGCGCTGATCGCCGACGCCTTTGTCGATCCGATCATCGGGGAACTGACCGACCGCACGCGCAGCCGCTGGGGCCGCCGCCTGCCCTGGCTTTATGGCGCGCCCGTCCCGCTCGCGATCATGTGGATGCTGTTGTGGAGCCCGCCCGAAATGAGTGATGCGATGACGGTCGCATGGCTGATCGGTTTCGCGATCATCGTGCGGTCGCTGGTGTCGATGTGCGAAGTGCCATCGGTGGCGATCGTGCCCGAACTGACCGCCGATTATGACGAGCGGACCGCGGTGATGCGCTATCGCTACCTGTTCGGATGGGGCGGCGGCCTGGTGATCCTGTTGCTGGCCTATGGCGTGTTTTTCGGCGGCGCAAAGGGGCTGGTCGACCCCGAAGGCTATTTCCCATATGCCCTGACCGGCGCGCTGCTGATGTCGGGCGCGGTGATGGTGTCGGCGGCGGGCCAGCATCGCCGCATCGCGGTGTCGAACTTGTCCGACGTCAATCCAAAGACGACGTTGCGGCAGGTCTTGAGCGAAATGCGCCACACGCTGTCGAACCGCGCCTTTCTGTGGCTGACGTTCGCCGCGCTGTTCGGTTTCATCAATCAGGGCATCACCTTTTCGCTCAACAATTATCTGCTGGGATTTTTCTGGCAGTTCACGCAGACCGAAATGGTCGCCTATGTCTTTCTGCTGTTCGGGACGATGATCGCCGCCTTTTTGATCGTGGCGCCGATGTCGGCGCGGCTGGGCAAGCGCAACGGCGCGATCGTCGCGGGCGCGATCGCCCTGCTCGTCAACAGCGGCGTCTATTTCATATGGATATTGGGCCTGTTCCCCGGTCTGCCCGGCAAGCCCAACGTCGCGGCGATGTTTGCGCTGATATTCGTCAGCAACAGTTTTTCGATCATCCTGATGATCCTGTCGTCGTCGATGATGGCCGATGTGGTCGAAGCATCGCAAAGCGAAACGGGCCGCCGATCGGAAGGGCTGTTCTTTGCCGGATATTTCTTCATGCAGAAATGCGCGACGGGCATCGGCATTTTTGTCGCGGGGCTGATCCTGTCGCTTGCGGCCTTTCCGGCGAACGCGAAACCGGGGGAGGTCGGCGGCGACGTGCTGGGCAATCTCGCGCTCGGCTATGCGCTCGCGATCCTGATCATCGGGACGCTCGGGCTGATCGTGATGCGCCGGTTCCCGATCTCACGCGCCGATCATGAAGCGCGACTGGCGCTGCTCGACGATGCCGCGCGCAGCGAACCGGACGCAAGCGGGATGCACCCGTAACGATGATGTCGCCAATCGGCGGGATGATGGAATTTTAGGATCGTCGGGCTTGGCAAGGCGCGCGAAACGGTCCAAGGGTTTACGTAAACGTAAAGGGAAAGGAAGCATAGATGGACTTCGACCTCACCGACCGGCAGGTCTATTGGCGCGACCGGGTTCGCGATTTCGTCGAGCGCAAGGTCCGCCCCGCCATACCCACCTATGACGAGCAGGACAAGGCGGGCGATCGCTGGAAGGTGCTGCCCATACTCGAAGAGTTGAAGGCCGAGGCGAAGGACGCCGGCATCTGGAACCTGTTCATGCCGCCGCGCAGCGCCGCGCACCATCATGTCGACGAAACGTTCGAGTTCGAGGGGCCGGGCTTGACCAATCTGGAATATGCGCTGTGCGCCGAGGAAATGGGCCGCATCGGCTTTGCGAGCGAGGTGTTCAACTGTTCGGCGCCTGACACCGGCAATATGGAAGTGTTCCACCGTTATGGCACGCGCGCGCAGAAGGACAAATATCTGGGCCGGTTGATGAACGGCGAAATCCGTTCGGCGTTCCTGATGACCGAGCCGCGCGTGGCGTCGTCCGACGCGACGAACATCGAGACGCGGATCGAGCGCGACGGCGACGATTATATCATCAACGGCACCAAATGGTGGTCGTCGGGCGCGGGCGATCCGCGTTGCGAAGTGGCGATCGTCATGGGCAAGACCGATTTCGCCGCCAAGCGCCATGCACAGCAGTCGATGGTATTGATGCCGCTGAACGCGCCCGGCGTGACGATCCTGCGTCACCTGCCCGTATTCGGTTATGACGACGCGCCGCACGGCCATATGGAAATCGAACTGAAAGACGTGCGCGTCAATGCCGAGGACGCGATGCTGCTGGGCGAGGGTCGCGGCTTCGAAATCGCGCAGGGGCGCCTTGGCCCCGGCCGCATCCACCATTGTATGCGCACGATCGGCGTGGCCGAAGAAGCGATCGCCAAGATGGCAAGGCGCCTTCAGTCGCGCGTCGCATTCGGCAAGAAGGTCGCCGAATACAGCATTTGGGAACATCGCCTGGCGCGCGCGCGCATCGACATCGAAATGACGCGGCTGCTGTGCCTGAAGGCCGCCGACATGATGGACAAGGTGGGCAACAAGACCGCTGCCGCCGAAATCGCGATGATAAAGGTTCAGGCGCCGAACATGGCGCTGAAGATCATCGACGATGCGATCCAGGCGCATGGCGGCGGCGGGGTGTCGGAGGATTTCGGGCTGGCCAGGGCCTATGCGCACCAGCGCACCCTGCGGCTTGCCGACGGGCCCGACGAAGTCCACGAACGCGCAATCGCGCGGATCGAATTCGCCCGGCACAGCGAAGCGAGCGATCCCGGCTTTTCATCCGGTGACATTGGCGTTTCACGTTAAAGGCCCAAAGCAGGAGAGCAAGAGTGAGCAAAGCCGCGATTCTGATCGAGCCGGGCCAGCCGCTGTCGATCGAGGATGTCGTCGTCGCCGATTGCGGCCCGCACGAGGTGCGGATTCGCACCGCCGCCTGTGGGCTGTGCCATTCGGACCTGCATTTCATCGATGGTGCCTATCCGCACCCGCTGCCCGCGATCCCCGGCCATGAGGCCGCCGGGATCGTCGAGGCGGTCGGCAGCGAAGTTCGCACGGTGAAGGTCGGCGACGCGGTCGTCACCTGCCTGTCGGCCTTTTGCGGCCATTGCGAATTTTGCGTCACCGGCCGCATGTCATTGTGCATGGGCGGCGACACGCGTCGTCCGGCGGGATCGGCGCCGCGCATCGCACGGCCCGACGGGTCGCCGGTCAACCAGATGCTGAACCTGTCGGCCTTTGCCGAAACGATGCTGGTCCACGAACATGCCTGCGTCCGCATCGACCCCGCCATGCCGCTGGATCGCGCCGCGGTCATCGGATGCGCGGTGACGACGGGCGCGGGGACGATATTCAACGCCTGCAAGGTGACGCCGGGCGAGACGGTGGCGGTCGTCGGTTGTGGCGGCGTCGGGCTGGCAACGATCAACGCCGCGAAAATCGCGGGCGCGGGGCGCATCATCGCCGCCGACCCGGTTCCTGAAAAGCGCGAGCTGGCGAAAAAGCTGGGCGCGACGGACGTGGTCGACGCGCTGGCCGACGATGCCGCGAAACAGATTGTCGATCTGACGAAAGGCGGCGTCGACCATGCGATCGAGGCGGTCGGGCGGCCCGCATCGGCCAGCCTTGCGGTCGCATCGCTGCGCCGCGGCGGCACCGCGACGATCCTTGGCATGATGCCATTGTCGGAAAAGGTCGGCCTGTCGGCGATGGATTTGCTGTCGGGCAAGAAATTGCAGGGCGCGATCATGGGCGGCAACCGCTTTCCGGTCGACATCCCGCGCCTGGTCGATTTCTATCTGCGCGGCCTGCTCGACCTTGACAGCATCGTCGCCGAAACGATCCCGCTGGCCAAGGTCAACAAAGGTTTCGACAAGATGCGAAAGGGCGATGCCGCGCGGTCGGTGATCGTGTTCGATCAATGACTCTCGATGCGCAAAAGGCGTTTAGCGGCACCGTCGCGCCGGAAGGTGCCGACCGGCTGGACGAGGTGAAGCTGACCCGGTGGATGGACGCGAATGTTGAGGGCTTCGAAGGGCCGTTGACGCAGGGCAAGTTCGCCGGCGGTCAGTCGAACCCGACATACAAGATTTCCGCGCGGTCGGGCAATTATGTGCTGCGCCGCAAACCCTTTGGCCCGCTGTTGCCGTCGGCCCATGCGGTCGACCGCGAATATAAGGTGCAGGCGGGGCTGCACCGGATGGGCTTTCCCGTCGCGCGCCAATATGGCCTTTGCACCGACGACAGCATCGTCGGCAGTTGGTTCTATGTGATGAGCATGGTCGATGGCCAGACGATCTGGGACGGGTCGATGCCGGGATCGACCCCCGAAAATCGCCGCGCGACATATAAGGCGATGATCGACACGCTCGCCGCGCTGCACAGCGTCGATGTCGAAGCCGCGGGCCTGTCCGATTTCGGCAAGCCCGGCAATTATTTCGGTCGCCAGATCGATCGCTGGACCAAGCAATACCGCCTCTCCGAGACCGAAAGGATGGAGGAGATGGAGCGGCTGATCGCGTGGCTGCCCGCGACCCAGCCCGAACAGACGCGCACCAGCGTCGTCCATGGCGATTACCGTATCGACAACATGATCTTCGCCAAGGATCGGCCGCAGGTGCTGGCCGTGCTCGATTGGGAGCTTTCCACGCTGGGCGATCCGCTGGCCGATTTCACCTATGTGGCGATGGCGTGGGTCACCGAAAATGGCGGGCGGTCGGGGGTGTTGGACGTCGATCGCGCGGCGCTGGGCATTCCCGAACTGGACGAGGTAATCGAATGGTATTGCCAGGCGACGGGGCGCGATGGTGTGCCCGACATGAACTGGTATTTCGCCTATAATTTCTTCCGCCTGACAGGAATCATCCAGGGGATCAAGAAGCGCGTGATCGAGGGCACCGCGTCGTCGCAATATGCCAAGGATATGTCGGAACGCGTGTTGCCGCTGGCCCAGAAAGCGTGGGAGTTCGCGCGAAAGGCCGGCGCATGAGCCTGTTCGACATGAGCGGCGAGGTCGCGCTGATTACCGGGTCGTCGCGCGGCATCGGCCGGGCGATCGCCGAGGCAATGGCCCAACAGGGCGCCAAGGTGGTGATTTCAAGCCGCAAACAGGATGCCTGCGATGCGGCCGCGGCAGAGATCAACGACGAGTTTGGCGCGGGGACGGCGATCGCGGTCGCCGCCAACATCTCGTCGAAAGAGGATTTGCAGACGCTGGCCAACGAGGCGCGCGCCGCGTTCGGCAAAGTCAGCGTGCTTGTCTGCAACGCGGCGTCCAGCCCCTATTATGGGCCCGGCCTGGGGATCAGTGACGAGCAGTTCCGCAAGACGATGGACAATAATATCCTGTCCAACCACTGGCTGATCGCAATGGTCGCGCCCGAAATGCTGGAACGCGGCGCCGGATCGATCATCATCATCAGTTCGATCGGCGGACTGAAGGGATCGCCGATCATCGGCGCATACGGGATTTCCAAGGCCGCCGACATGCAGATCGCGCGCAATTTCGCGGTCGAGTTCGGGCCGCGGGGCGTGCGCGTCAATTGCGTCGCGCCGGGCCTGATCCGCACCGACATGGCGCGCGCGCTGTGGGAAGACCCGGAGAATCTGAAACGATCCACCGCCAGTTCGACACTGAAGCGGATCGGCGAACCGCACGAAATCGCGGGCGCCGCCGTCTTCCTTGCCAGCAAGGCGGGGGCATTCACCACCGGCCAGACCATCGTGTGCGATGGCGGGGCCACGATTTCGGGAGGCGTATGATGGGCGCGTTGGACGGCAAGGTTGCGATCATCACAGGAGCTGGCAGCGGAATCGGCCGCGCAAGCGCGCTGCGTTTCGCGGCGGAGGGCGCAAAGCTGGTCATCGGCGACAAGACCGCCGCGGTGCATGAGACCGCCGGACTGGTAAAGGATGCGGGCGGCAGCGCCGTCGCACTGGAGATCGACGCGGGCGTCGAGGCGGATGTCGCCGCGCTGGTCGCGGCGGCGAAGGATAATTTCGGCGCGATCGACATCGCCTTTGCCAACGCCGGGATCATCGGCGACATGGGTGGCATTTTCGATTTCGATCCCGATGCGTGGGCCGAAACGCTGCGCGTCAATTTGATCGGCCCGGCGCTGATGGTGAAACATGCCGGCAAGGCGATGGTCGATCAGGGACGCGGCGGCGCCATCGTCCTGACCGCCAGCGTCGCGGGGATTAATTCGGGGGCCGGACCGGGCGCCTATTCCGCCTCGAAGGCGGGTGTCATTAACCTTGCCAAGGTCGCGGCACAGCAATTGTCGACCAGCGGTGTGCGCGTCAACGCCATTTGCCCCGGCCTGACCGAAACGGGCATGACCAAGCCGACGTTCGATTATGCCAAGGCCAAGGAGGTCACGCACAAGCTGGGCCAGCTCAATCCGCTGCGCCGCGCCGCGCAGCCCGATGAGCTGGCGAATGTCGCGCTGTTCCTGGCCAGCGATCAGGCAAGCTATGTCAACGGACAGGCGATCGCGGTCGACGGCGGCCTGACCAGTTCGCATCCGGTGACGCGCCAGTTGCTCGGCCAGACGTCGCACTGATAGGGCGGTTGCATGACACATGGTTTCGACACGGCGCGGCTGGACCGCATCCCCGCATTTCTGGCCGCCAAATATGTCGATTCCGGCCGCCTGCCGCACGCGGCGACGCTGGTGTCGCGACGCGGCGAGATCGCGCACCTGTCATGTATCGGCGAGGCACGGCCGGGCGCGGCGCTGAAAGAGGATGCGATATTCCGCATCGCCAGCATGACCAAGCCGATCACCAGTGTCGCCTTCATGATGCTGGTCGAGGAGGGCAAGGTCGCGCTGTCCGACCCGCTGGTCAAATTCTGCCCCGAGTTTCGTGATACCGGCGTGTTCGTCGCGGGCGGCGGCAACGTCCCCTTTCTGACGCGGCCGCCGACGCAGCCGATCCGTATGATCGACCTGCTGCGCCACACGGCGGGGCTGACCTATGGCTTTCAGGAACGCACCCCGGTCGATGCCGCCTATCGCAAGGCGCGGATCGACGATTTCGACGCCGATTACACGATGGACAGCTTTATCGCGAACCTTGCGAAAATGCCGCTTCAGTTCGATCCCGGCGCGCACTGGAATTATTCGATGGCGACCGACGTGCTGGGCGCGGTGATCGAACGGATCGAGGGCAAGCCCTTTGCCGAGGTGTTGCAGAACCGGATATTTGGCCCGCTGGGCATGGTCGATACCGGGTTTCAGGTTCCCGCCAACCAGCAGCACCGCCTGACCGACTGCTATGCCTTTGACCCCAGGGAAAAGATGAAGGGGTTTGACGAAGGCGCGCGCAGCCGCTGGGCCAAGGATCGCAGCTTTCATTCCGGCGGCGGCGGGCTTGCCTCTACCCTTCACGACTATCACCGTTTCTGCCTGATGCTGCTGGGTGGCGGCAAGATCGGCGATACACGCATCGTCAGCCGCAAGACGATGGAGCTGATGACGGCGAACCATCTGCCCGGCGGCGGCGACCTGACCCAGCACAGCGTCGGTATTTTCAGCGAGGATGAAAATGCCGGGGTCGGTTTCGGGCTGGGCCTTGCCGTCACGCTGGACCCGGCGGCCGCGGGGATTCCGGGTTCGGCGGGCGACTTTTACTGGGGCGGCATGTTCTCCACCGGCTTTTTCGTCGATCCGGTCGAGGAAATCTGCATGGTCTTCATGACCCAGCTCATGCCATCTTCCACCTATCCGGTGCGGCGCGAGGTCAAGACATTGATCCATGCCGCGATCGACGATTAAAGCCGCCATGGTTCCAATCCGGCACCGGCCGGTGATGGATTCCCGCCTTCGCGGGGACGCACCCTTTCTGATCAATCTTTAGTTTAAAGGAGCCCAATGTGTCCGAAGAAACCCCCGTCAGCGTCACGATGGAAAAGGACGGCGACGTCGCCGTCATCATCGTCAACAATCCGCCCGTCAACGCGCTAAGCTGGCACGTCCGCCAGGGACTGGAAGATCATTTCGCCGCGGCGATCGCCGATGACAGCGTCAAGGCGATCGTGCTGCGCTGTGCCGGGGCGACCTTTATCGCGGGCGCCGACATCAGCGAGTTCGGCAAGCCACCGCGCGGCCCCGATTTCAACGCCGTGCTGAACAGCATCGAGGCGGCGCCGAAGCCCGTCGTCGCCGCAATCCATGGCACGGCGCTGGGCGGCGGTCTGGAAACCGCGCTCGTCTGTCATTATCGCGTCGCCGTACCGTCGGCAAAGCTGGGCGTGCCCGAAGTCAAGCTGGGCCTGCTGCCCGGTGCGGGCGGCACCCAGCGCCTGCCGCGGGTCGTCGGCGTCGAAGCCGCAGCGACAATGACATCGACCGGCGATCCGCTGCCCGCCACAAAGGCCAAGGAGATCGGCCTGGTCGACGAACTGGCGGGTGAGGACAGCCTGGCCGCCGACGCCATCGCCTTTGCCCGCGCCAAAATCGCCGCCGGTCCGCGCCCGACGCGCGAACGCCCGGTGTTCGGCGACGTCGCGGTGATCGAACAGCTCAAGACCGCAAACGCCAAACGCTGGCGCGGGTTCGAGGCGCCCTATGCCAATCTGGCCTGTGTCGAGGCGGCCACCCGCCTACCGTTCGACGAAGGGCTGGCATTCGAACGCGAGCAGTTCATGAAGCTGATGTTCGGCAGCCAGTCGGCGGCGCAGCGTCACATATTCTTTGCCGAACGCCAGGCGGCAAAGATCGACGGCCTGCCCAAGGACACGCAGCTTCGCGACATCAAAAAGGTCGGCGTGATCGGCGCGGGCACGATGGGCGGCGGCATTTCGATGAATTTCCTGCAAAAAGGCATTCCGGTCACGATCGTCGAGATGCAGCAGGACGCGCTGGATCGCGGCATCGGCGTGATCCGCAAGAATTACGACGCTTCGGCGGCGAAGGGCCGATTCAAGCCCGAACAGGTCGATCAGATGATGGGCATATTGACCCCGACGCTCAGCCTTGACGATTTGGCCGACTGTGACCTCATCATCGAGGCGGTCTATGAGGATATGGACGTCAAGAAGGACATCTTCGGCAAGCTGGACGCCATCGCCAAGCCCGGCGCGATCCTGGCATCGAACACCAGCTACCTTGACGTCGATGAAATCGCGACCGCGACGAGCCGCCCCGGCGACGTGCTGGGAATGCATTTCTTTTCTCCCGCCAATGTCATGAAGTTGCTGGAGGTCGTGCGCGGCGAAAAGACCGCCCCCGACGCGCTGGCGACGGCGATGGCGATCGGCAAGAAGATCGGCAAGGTCGCGGTGGTCGCGGGCGTGTGCGACGGCTTTATCGGCAACCGGATGCTGAAACCGCGACAGGTCGAGGCGATGAACCTGTTGATGGAGGGCGCCACCCCGGCGCAGGTCGACAAGGTGCATGTCGATTTCGGAATGCCGATGGGTCCGTTCCAGATGAGCGACCTGGCGGGCGTCGACATCGGTTGGCACCGCGACCCCAACCGCATCGAGACCATCCGCGACGCGCTGTGCGCCGAGGGGCGCTGGGGGCAAAAGAAACAGGCCGGCTTTTACGATTATGACGACAAGCGCACCCCGTCGGAAAGCGCCCGTGTCGCCGAAATCATCGAGCAGTTCCGCGCCAAGGCGGGCGTCGAAAAGCGCGCGATCAGCGATCAGGAGATTATCGAACGCACCCTGTATCCGATGGTCAACGAAGGCGCGCTGATCCTGTCCGAAGGCAAGGCACAGCGCGCGTCGGACATCGATGTCGTGTGGATCTATGGCTATGGCTGGCCGGTCTATCGCGGCGGGCCGATGTTCTGGGCCGGGCTGGAGGGCACCGACAAGATCGTCGCGGCGCTGGAACAGCACGGATTCACCGTCGCGCCGCTGCTGAAGGAAAAGGCGGAGGCCAAGACGGGCTTTTGATCGCTCCGTCGGCTTACCTTATGCGGGCCGCCTGTTCCAAACATGGGGCAGGCGGCCTTTCCTTTGTCGCGCGGGCGGCACAGGAATGATCGGGAAGCCCCGATGCAGGGTTAAAGTGCTGGCCAGACCCGCCGTCAGGACGGAGCATGAACGCCATGTCGGCCCTTTCCATATTGTTGCCGGCCAGCGCCGCGACGGCGGCGAGACCGCCGATTTTTACTGAAGCGTCTGGATGATCGCGGAAAAGTCGCGCCCGTTCTTGTCGGCCTCGACGAACGCTTCGTAGAGTTCGCGCGCTTTTGACCCCATCGGGACATCAGCATCGACGCTGGCCGCCGCCTCCATCGCGAGGCGGAGATCCTTTAGCATCAACGCGGCGGCGAACCCGCCCTTATAGTCATTGTCGGCGGGGGTGGTCGGGCCGACACCGGGCAGCGGCGCATAGCTGGTGAGCGACCAGCATTGCCCCGACGACACGCTGGCGATGTCGAAGAATGTCTGCGGATCGAGGCCGAGTTTCTGCGCGAGCGCCAGCGTCTCGCACGTTGCCACCATCGACGCGCCGAGCAGCATGTTGTTGCAGATTTTCGCGCCCTGCCCCGCGCCCGCATCGCCCGCGTGGATCACCGCCTTGCCCATTTTGGCGAGGATCGGTTCGGCGCGCGCGAAACCCTCGTCGGTCCCGCCGACCATGAAGGTGAGCGTGCCGGCGTTGGCGGCGGCGATGCCGCCCGACACCGGCGCGTCGACCGCGACAAGGCCCTTGGCGGTCGCGGCCTCGATATTCGCGCGCGCGGTGGCGACGTCGATCGTCGAGCAGTCGAGCAACAGGGTGCCGGGCGCGGCGTTCGAAAAGACGTCGCTTTCATAGACCGACGCGACATGCTTGCCCGCGGGGAGCATCGTCACGACCGCTTCGGCCCCGGTGACGGCTTCGACCGCCGATGCCGCGCGGGTGCAACCCGCTTCCACGGCGCGCGCCAAGGCCTCCTCGCTGAGGTCGAAAGCGCGGACATCGTAACCGGCCTTCGCAAGGTTCGCGGCCATGCCGCCGCCCATGTTGCCGAGGCCGATAAAGGCGATTTTCATAGCAGTTCCAATTCACTGATGATGGCAACAATTCCCACGAGCGTGAAGAAAGAGCCGAAGAGAAAACCAAGCGCAGCCTATAGATATTTGAGAAACCAATCGAGTTTTGTCAGCGGAAGCGGCTCGCCATCGGTGGTGTTCAGAATCGCGGATTCAAGAAGGTTGATCGTTTCCTTTCGCCGGTATCTCCAATGATTCCAGCCAACCCCAAAAAGCAGCAGACCTATCGCCAAGGCGATGAAACCGACAATCACCGCCCCTTCCACACGCCTTCGCGCTTTTCGATAAAGGCGGCCATGCCTTCGGCTTTGTCTTCGGTCGCGGCGAGGATCTGGAACAGGCGGCGTTCGTATATCAGCCCCTGGTCGAGCATGGTTTCGAACGCCGCGTTGACCATGTCCTTGTTCACCATCGCCGCCATCGGCGGCATCGACGCGATCGTCGCGGCGGTCTTTACCGCTTCATCGACCAAAGTTTCATGCGGTACGACGCGCGCGACAAGGCCCGCGCGTTCGGCTTCGGCGGCGTCCATCATCCGGCCCGTCAGGCACATTTCCATCGCCTTTGCCTTGCCGACCGCGCGCGTCAGCCGCTGGGACCCACCCATGCCGGGGGCGACGCCCAGCTTGATTTCGGGCTGGCCGAATTTCGCCTTGTCCGACGCGATGATGAAATCGGCCATCATCGCGAGTTCGCAGCCGCCACCGAGTGCAAAGCCGTTCACGGCGGCTATCCACGGTTTGCGGACCTTTTTCACGAAATCGCTCGTCCATTTCGAGAAGAAATCCTGAAGATAGAAATCGGCAGCGGGCTTGTCGGCCATTTCCTTGATGTCGGCGCCCGCCGCAAAGGCCTTGTCGCCCGATCCGGTCAGGACGGCGCACCGCTGGCCGTCGTCGGCCTCGAACGCCGCAAAGGCCGCGATCAGGTCGTCGAGCACACCCGAGTTCAGTGCATTGAGCGCCTGCGGGCGGTTGAGCGTCACGAGCGTGACGGCGCCGCGCTGTTCGACGAGGAGGGTTTCATAGGTCATGCAGCTAATCTCCAGATGGTCGCTTCCCCGAAATCAGGTGAGCGGAGTCCATTTTTCATTTTCGGGAAGCGGTTCAAAGATCGCGTCGATCCAGTCGTCGGTGACGGCTTCGGGGGTCGGCGGGTTCCATTGCGGGCTGTTGTCCTTGTCGACGATCAGCGCGCGGACGCCTTCAATGAAATCATGCATCGCGACGACGCGGCTCCCGATCGCATATTCCTGTGCCATCTGCGCCGCGAAATCATGCATTTCGCTGCCTTCCCTGAGCTGGCGGAGCGCGACCTTGCACGTCTGCGGCGATTTGCCGTGGAGCGTCGCGAGTTCCTTTGCCGCCCATTCGCCGCCGTCCGATTCTAGCGCGGCGAGGATGTCCTCATAGGTGTCGCTGGCGAACAGGCGGTTGATCCGGTCGACATGCTGCGTAATCGCGGCGGGCGGCGCGGTGACCGACAATTCGCCCAATATGCCGCCGATGCGGGTCGGATCGGCGGCGATCCGTGCCTTGGCCTCGGCCAGATTTTCGGACGGCAGATAATGGGTGGCAAGGCCCAGCGCGAGGCATTCCGCCCCGTCGAGCCGCGCCCCGGTGAGCGCGAGATAGGCGCCGACCCGGCCTTCGAGGCGCGGCAGATACCAGCCGCCACCAACGTCAGGAAACAGACCGATCCCGGTTTCCGGCATCGCAAAGCGGGTGTTTTCGGTCGCCACGCGATATTTCGCCGGCTGTGAAATGCCGACGCCGCCGCCCATCGTGATCCCGTCCATGAAGGCGACGACGGGCTTTGGATATGTGAACAGCAGGTGGTTGAGCCGATATTCGGTGTGGAAGAACAGCCGGGCGTCGCGGCCGTCCTTTGCCCCGCTGTCGGCGAGCATCCGAATGTCGCCGCCCGCGCAAAAGCCGCGACCCTCGGCATGGTCGATGAGCACGGCCTCCACCGCTTCGTCATCGCGCCATTTGAGCAGCGCATCGATCATCGCCTGGCACATCGGCAGGTTCAGGGCGTGGATCGCCTTGGGACGGTTCAGCGACAGGCGGCCGACATGGCTGTCGGTGCTGATGATGACATCTTGACTCATTGGCGCAGCAGGTCCCTTCCCACGATCATCCGCATCACCTGATTGGTCCCCTCCAGAATCGAATGGACGCGCAGGTCGCGCCAGAAACGTTCGATCGGATAATCCTTCAAATAGCCATAGCCCCCGAACAATTGCAGCGCGTCGTTGACGATCTTGCTGCCATTGTCGGTCGCCAGCCGCTTTGCCATCGCGGAAAAGCGCGATTTGTCGGGGGCGTTCGCGGTGACCTTTGCCGCCGCGAGATAAAGGAGCGCGCGCGACGCCTCCAGATCGGTCGCCATGTCGGCAAGCATGAACTGGGTATTCTGGAAATCGGCAATCGGTTGGCCGAACTGCTGGCGGTCACGGCAATAGACAATCGCCTCATCAAGGCATCGCTGTGCGCCGCCGAGCGAGCAGGCGCCGATGTTGAGACGGCCGCCGTCGAGCCCCGCCATCGCAAAACGGAAGCCGTCGCCCTCTGCCCCGACCAGATTCTCGACCGGCACGCGGCAATCCTCAAAGATCACCTGCGCGGTGGGGGATGCGTTCCAGCCCAGTTTCTTTTCGGGCGCGCCGAACGACAGACCCGGCATATCCTTTTCAACGACCAGGCAGGAAATGCCCCTTGATTTCTCTTCGCCGGTGCGGACCATGCAGACATAGATGTCGTTATAGCCGGCGCCCGAAATAAACTGTTTGGTGCCGTTCAGCACATAATGGTCGCCGTCTTTCCTCGCCGTCGTCTTGAGCGCGGCGGCGTCGGAGCCCGAGCCCGGTTCGGTCAGGCAATAGCTCGCGATCTTTTCCATGCTGACCAGTTGGGGCAGCAAGCGCGCCTTGATCTCTGTCCCGCCAAAGCGGTCGATCATCCACGTCGCCATATTGTGGATGGAAACATAGGCGCTGGTCGCGGGGCAGCCATAGGCCATCGCCTCCATGATCAGCGCCGCCTCCAGTCGGCCAAGGCCGATGCCGCCCGATTCCTCGGCCACGTAAATGGCGCCAAAGCCAAGCTCGCCCGCCGCTTTCCAGACATCGACGGGATAATGGCCATTCTCGTCCCATTCGGCGGCGAAGGGCGTGATGCGATCGGCGGTGAATTTCCGCGCCATATCCTGAATGGCAAGCTGATCGTCGGTAAGCTGGAACTGGTCGGTCATGGTCATTTCTCGATGATGATGGCTTCTGCTTCGATTTCGACTTTCCATTCGGGGCGGATCAGCGCGGGCACAACCAGCATCGTCGATGCCGGACGCACATTTTCAAATGCCGATCCGTGCGCGCGTCCAACGAGGTCGGCGTCGGTGGGGTCGGTGATATACATGCGGGTGCGCACGACGTCGGCATAGCTGCCGCCAAGCGCCGCCAGCGCATCCCCGATAATCGCGATGCAGCGCGCCGCCTGTACCCCGGCGTCACCCGGAGTCGAACTGCCGTCGGGTTCGATCGGCGCGCAGCCCGCGACGTCGATGCGGTTCCCCACCCGGACCGCGCGGCTGTAGCCATAAAGCGGTTCGAAGGGGGACGCCGAACCATGATTGCGGCGGCTGGATTCAGCCACAGTTGATCTGCGCGATCTTGTAGGCGTCGTCATACATCACGTTCACGCGGTCGATGCGATAATCCTGTGTCACCGCCGAACGCGGGGGAACCCAGCGCAGCGTGCGGGCGCCCGCGGCCTTCAGGATCGCGCCGCCCAGTGCGGGGCTCGCCGTCTGTCCGACATAGGATTGCGCCGCGTCGGCCTTGCACGTCATTTCCTTATCGGACGTAGCAGGGGGACTGGCAGGCGCCGGGGCCGGCGTCGATTCAACGGGCGGCGCATCCTGCGCACAGGCGGCAAGCGGCAGGGCGGCGGCGATGGCCAGCAAGCGAAACTTCATCGGGACTCTCCTTTTCAAAAATCGGTCAGCCAGCACAGCGCGTATATCGCATCGCATTGGAGGCGGCACCCTCCCCCTCGTCACGGCGCACCAGCGTCCGGCCGCCGTCGGCCAGTTCCAGCCGCATCCGGCGGCCCCATTCGACCCCCTCGCCACTGAACCGGTAGTCGGCGACGATGCGGCCGGCATCGCTGTCGCGGACGCGGGCGAGTTCGCCGTGCGATTCATAAAAGCGCAAATTGGTCGCATCGATCGTCAGCGCGGTCAGGTCGGTGCCTTTCCTGGCCTGGCAATCCGCCGCCTTGAGCGCCCAACGGCCACGGATCGCGGACGGGATCGCGCCGTGGTCGGTGTTCGGTCCGGTTACGCCCGGCGCAGCGGAAACATCGGTTGCCTTGGGCAAGCCGGCGTCGACCGCAGTTTCGCGGGGCGCGGGCGGCGCGGCCTTTTGCGGCGCTCCGATCGTCGTGCTCGCTTCGGGGCCCGATTCATCGTCCCCGCCGCCGCCGCACGCGGCGAGCAGCAACAGCGTCGCGGGAAGCATCAGGCGGGCCATCTGTCGTCTCCTTCGACAGGAAAAATGCGCGGCGCGGGGCGCGGGTTTCATCGTCCGCCGGATCATTTCGCGGCTCCCCGGCCGAGAACGACGTCCTGAAAGACGGTCGTCGCAAGATCGGTGTCATTATAGCGATACCAACGCGGCGCGGGGACGCCCGCCTGCCATGCCAGCGCCTCGGTCAGCGTGCCCTGTGCCCATGGCACGTCGGGCATTTCCGTGCCGATCGGATCGGCATAGGCGGCGTCGGCGCTGACGATGATCCAGCCGTCCCGGCGCAGCGCGCGGACCAGATCGCCGATGTAGAGCGCGGCGAGGTCGGTTTCGTGGAGCAGCATCATCTGCACCGGCTGGCGGCCCGCGACCTTTTGCAGCAGCCCGTCGGCGAAGTTCGCGGCCTCGACATGCCAGCGCACATAAAGTCGGCCAAGCGCCTTGCGATCGATCCGCTTTTTCGCCTGCACCGCGTCCCGCGTCAGGCTTTCGAGATGCCAGTCCGACGATTCGGCGGTGACATAGCCGTTACGCAGTCCACGCGCGGCCAGACCGGCGCGGATCGCATCGCGCTTTACCTTGTCCTTGCCGCCTTCGTCGAGGAAGGGGAAGCGGAACCATGGGCGATAGCCGGGACGATCCTTTAGCCATGCCTCGGCCGCGTCGATGTCGGCAAGATAGGCCTCGGCAGTCGTCGTGCCCAGTCGCGGGTGCGTATTGCCATGGTTGGCGATGACATGGCCCGCCGCGACATAGGCGGCGATGCGCCGATCGCCGCCGACGCCATCGCCCTGCCCGATCGCGGCGGGATTGACGAAGAAGGCGGCCTGCGGTGCCCGTGCCCGGTTCAGTTCGGCGATGATGCGCCGGGTGCGGTCGTCGGCCGTGAAAAAGGCGCCCCGCGCGCGCGGCACATCGTCGAACGACAGCGCGATCATTTTCTGCGCCGCCACCGGGACCGGCAGCAGCAGCAGGATCATCAGGGGGAGAAGCAGCCGCCGCAGCAACGCCGCATCACCCCATCGTCGGAATGACAAAGGCGTTGCCGCCGTCCGGCGAGCCGTCGGGCCAGCGCGCGGTGACGGTCTTGACCTTCGTCCAGAATTTCACGCCTTCCATGCCGTGCTGGTTGGTGTCGCCGAACGCTGAACGTTTCCATCCGCCAAAGCTGTGATAGGCGACAGGCACCGGAATCGGCACGTTGATGCCAACCATGCCGACATTGACCCGCGCCGCAAATTCACGCGCCGCGTGACCGTTGCGGGTGAAGATCGCGACGCCATTGCCATATTGGTGCTTCGACGGCAGTTCGAGCGCGGTTTCGAAATCCGGCGCACGGACGATCTGCAGCACGGGGCCGAAGATTTCCTCCTTATAGCTTTCCATGTCGATCGTGACATGATCGAACAGGGTCGGGCCAACGAAAAAGCCCTTTTCATGCCCCTGCAACGTAAAGCCGCGCCCATCGACGACCAGTTCGGCGCCTTCGTCGGCGCATTTCGTGATCCAGCCTTCGACCTTTTCCTTGTGCGCCTGAGTCACCACCGGGCCATAATGCGCCTCGGCATCGGTCGATACGCCGACGCGCAGCGCCTCGATCGCGGGGATCAGCTTTTCGCGCAGGCGGTTGGCGGTGTCCTCCCCCACGGGGACGACGACCGGCAGCGCCATGCAGCGTTCGCCCGCCGAGCCGAAGGCGGCACCGGTCAAGTCATTGACCACCTGGTCGAGGTCGGCATCGGGCATGACGATGCCGTGATTCTTGGCCCCGCCCATCGCCTGCACCCGCTTTCCGTTCGCGACGCCGCGATTATAGACATAATGGGCGATGTCCGACGAACCGACGAAGCTGACCGCGCCGATGTCGTGATGATCGAGGATCGCGTCGACCATTTCCTTGTCGCCATGCACGGTCTGAAAAATCCCCTCGGGCATTCCCGCCTCCAGAAACAGTTCCGACAGGCGCACCGGAACCGACGGATCGCGCTCGCTGGGTTTCAGGATGAAGGCGTTGCCCGTGGCGGTCGCGACGCCCCCCATCCACAGCGGGATCATCGCCGGGAAGTTGAAGGGCGTGATGCCAGCGCCGATGCCGACCGGCTGGCGCATCGAATAGACGTCGATGCCGGGGCCCGCGCCCTGTGTATATTCGCCTTTCAGCACATGCGGGATGCCGCAGCAGAATTCGATAACCTCCAGCCCGCGCTGAATGTCGCCCTTTGAATCGGCGATCACCTTGCCATGTTCGCTCGACAGCATTTCGGCGAGCTCGTTCATACTGGCTTCGACCAGCCGTTTGAATTCGAACATCACGCGGGCGCGGCGCTGCGGATTGGTCGCGGCCCAAGCCGGCTGCGCGGCTTTTGCGGCGGCGACGGCGCGGTCGAGGATCGCGCGATCGCCCAGCGCGACCCGTGCCTGCACACCGCCATTATTGGGGTCGAGAACATCGCCAAGCCGGGTGCCGCCGCCGGCACCGCCGACAATATGGTGGTCGATCTGTCGCATATCCGAGTCTCCCATAAGATGTTGCCGTTGCAACAGCCGAGTTACCGGGCGATTGCAAGGGATAGACTTGCAGGAACATCCTGCATATTTGCAGCCTATGGACTGGGATAAGCTGCAATATTTCCTGTTCGTCGCGCGCCACGGCACCCTTGCGCGCGCCGGGGCGGCGCTGCATGTCGATGCGACGACGGTCAGCCGCCGGATCAGTGCGCTGGAAGCGGCGCTGGGGCAGACGCTGTTCGAACGCGTGCCGAAGGGATTTGTTCTGACCGCCGCAGGCCGGGCGCTCGTCCCGCACGCCGAAGCGATGGCGGCATCGGCGACGCGCATCCATTCGGCGCAGGCGGGAGGTTCGGCGCTGTCGGGGCAATTGCGCGTCAGCGTGTCCGAAGGGTTCGGCAACAGCTTTATCGCGCCACGACTGGGCCGTTTCGTCGCCGCGCATCCCGAACTGGAGATCGACCTTGTCGCCTCGTCAGGCTTTTTAAACCCTTCGCGGCGCGAGGCCGATATGGCGATATTGCTGGCGCGGCCGCGCAAGGGCCCACTGATCACGCGCAAGCTTTCGGACTATAGCCTTGGCCTCTATGCCCCCGCCGACCGTCCCGACTGGCAGGCGGCGGTCGCGGCCGCGCCACTGACACGCGCGGGGATTCCGGTGATCGGTTATGTGCCGGACATCCTCTATGCCCCCGAACTCGACTATCTGGGCGAGATCGAGCCGGGGCTGCGCGCCAATGTGCGATCGTCGTCGATCCTTGCACAGCGGCGGATGATCGCGGGCGGCGCGGGTGTCGGCGTCCTTCCCTATTTTCTGGCGAGCGGCGATCCCGCGCTGGTGCGGGTGCGGCCCGAACAGACGGTGGCGCGCGCCTTCTGGCTCGCGCTTCACCGCGAAGTCGCGCCGCAGCCCCGCATCCGCGCGTTCATCGACTGGCTTGACGCCGAGGTCCGCGAGAGCCGCGGCCTGTTGGTGGCGGGCTGAGCGCGCGTGATTGCGAGCGTAGCGGAGCGATCCAGAGCGAGTTTCCGCGCACGCTGAATTGTCGCGTCGCCTTCGGCTCCTCGCAATGACGGATTTAGGTAGCGGGGTCGGGTCGCCACTCTGAAGCGATCAGGCCGCCCTCGCCGAACAGTCGTACCATCGCGCCCGGCCCGGCCGCCGCTTCGCGCAGCCTGTCCGCGAGTGGATCATCGATCCGATGATCGCTCTGCAGAAAGGCGATCCACGCCGCAATCGCCGCCTCCAGCGACGGACAGCGGCTTCCCCGCGCCTGATGCCACGCCAGCGTTTCCAGCCAGCGTTGCGGAATCTTCTGGCTGCCGTCCATTGCAATCTGGATCAGCCGGTGGTGGAGCGCCGGGTTCGCGAAGCGGCCGAGCAGCGCCGCGGCATAGGCGCGCAGATCCTGTCCCGGCGCGACGTCGATCGTCGGCGCGGCTTCGTCCAGCATCAACCGTTCGATCGCCGGGCGGATCGCCGGATCGGCAATCGCCTGGTGGACAAATTCATGCCCGTGCCCCAGCCCGATATAGGCGAGCGCCGAATGCGCGCCGTTGAGCATCCGCAGCTTTGCGGTTTCATAGGGCGCGACGGCGGCGACCAGTTCCGCCCCCACCGCTTCCCAGCACGGGCGCGGCCCGGCAAAATCATCCTCGATCACCCATTGGCTAAAGCCTTCGGTGACCACCGCGCCTTCATCGCGCACGCCGAGCACGGACGCGACCGCGGCGCGATCGGCTTCGGTGGTGGCAGGGACGATACGGTCGATCATCGATGCGGGGCAGCGGCAGTTGGCGTCGAACCAGTCGATCAGGCCGGGATGGTCGGCGGCCAGATATTGACGCATCAGCACGTTCAATGCCGCCCCATTGTCCGCCAGATTGTCGCAACTGAGCAAGGTCAATCCGGGCAGACCCGCCGCCTTGCGCGCGGCAAGGCCCGCGCCGACGAAGCGGTAAAGGCTCGACGGCCCCCTTACCGCCGCAAGGTCAAGCAGGCCGTCGATGCCACGCAAATAACCCTTTTCCGTGACGGTGAAGCTGACGATATGCGTCGTCGGCGCGGCGATCGCGGCGATCACGGCCTGGGGTTCATCGGCGGCGACGAGCACCTTCTGCACCGCGCCGATTACCCGCAACTCGGCCTTTGCCGCGCTCCGCGCGCTGACCGTATAAAGCCCGTCCTGCGGATTTAGCTGTGCGGCGACATCACCCGAGCGCAGCGACACGCCGACGATGCCCCAGTCGCGGTCGCCCGCGCCCATGGCATCGTCGGTATAGACCGCCTGATGCGCGCGGTGAAAGGCGCCGATGCCGATATGGACGATGCCCGCCGCCTGCGCCGCGCGGTCATAGCCTGGCGCCGTTACCGGGGCCGGGAGCGGTACGTTCGCCGTCAGCCTCAAAGCCTGTACGCCGCCTTGGCGAGATTATAGCTGAGGTCGGTTGCGAGTTCGGCGGCCTCCCACTCCTCCATCCGATGTTCCGCGACGAGTTGGGCGAGGAAGCCGCAGTCGATGCGCCGCGCGACGTCGTGGCGCGCCGGGATCGACAGAAAGGCGCGGGTATCGTCGTTGAAGCCGACCGTGTTGTAGAAACCCGCCGTCTCCGTCATCGCCCCTCGGAACCGCCGCATCCCTTCGGGACTGTCGTGAAACCACCAGGCGGGACCGAGCTTCAACGCCGGATAATGACCGGCGAGCGGAGCCAGTTCGCGCGCATAGCTTGTCTCGTCCAGCGTGAAGAGGATGATCGTCAGGTCCGCCGCATTGCCATATTTGCCGAGCAGCGGGCGCAGCGCATGAACATAATCGGTCCGGGTCGGAATATCGGCGCCCTTATCGCGGCCATAATGGTCGAACAGCCAGGGGTTGTGGTTGCGGAAAGCGCCAGGATGGATCTGCATCACCAGCCCGTCGTCGATGCTCATCCCTGCCATGATCGTCAGCATATGGGCACGAAACAGCTCGGCATCGGCGGCGCTGATGCTCCCGCTCGTCACCCGCGCAAACAGCGCCTCGGCCTCTGCCGCCGACAGATCGGCGGTCGCCGCGGTCGGATGACCATGATCGGTCGAGGTCGCGCCCATTTCGGCGAAAAAGGCGCGGCGTTTGCGGTGCGCGGCAAGATAGCCCGCATAGGAAAAGGCATCTTCGCCCGACAGGTCGGACAGGCGCTGAAGATTGCCGCGAAAGCCCTCGAACTCCGGATCGATCACCGGGTCGGGGCGATAGGCGGTGACGACCCGCCCGCCCCATTCGCCGCTGGCATTGGCGGCGCGGATGATGGCGTGATGCTCCAGCGTGTCGACCGGGCTTTCGGTCGTGGCGATCACCTCGATCCCGAAACGGTCGAACAGCGCGCGCGGACGAAAGGCGTCGGTCGCCAACGCGTCGGTGATATGGTCGTAATAAAGGTCGGAAGTCGCGGCCTCGAACTGCACGTCGATCCCGAATGCTTCGGCGAAGACCCAATCCATCCACATCCGCGACGGGGTGCCGCGAAACAGATGATAGTTTTGCGCGAATATCCGCCAGCTTTCGCGCGGATCGGCATCGCGGTTGCGGATACCGAGCGCATCCAGCGATATGCCCTGCGAATAGAGCATCCGGAACACATAATGATCGGGATGGAGTAACAGTTCGGCCGCGTTGCCGAACGGCGCATTGCCCGCGAACCAGCGCGGGTCGGTGTGACCGTGCGGGCTGATGATCGGCAGGCCCGCGACCTCCGCATATAGGCGGCGCGCGATGTCCCGCTGAGCCGGCTCGGAGGGAAAGAGGCGGTCGGGGGAGAGCTGCAGCGGACGCGGCATGATGCTATTTCGTGCTTTCTACGCTAACCGGCGCAAGGCGCGGGCTGAGGGTGTGGATCGCCAGCACGGCGAGGAAATAGACGGTGGTGCAGGCGGCAAAGATGACCGTGTAATTGCCCCCCGTCGCGTCGAGGACGAGCCCGGTCGATTTCGCCATGATCATGCCGCCGACCCCGCCAGCGAAACCGCCGAGCCCGATGACCGAACCCACCGCGCGTTTCGGGAACATGTCGGGCGGAATCGACAGGATCGTCGATGAAAAGGCCTGATGCCCCGCGAGCGCGATCCCGATCAGGACGACCGCGAGCCACATATTGTCGAGGCCGGAAACGAACAGCAGCGGCAGCACGCAAAATCCGGCGCCTAGCATCGTCGCCTTGCGCGCGAAATTGACGCTGTGCCCGGTCTGGATCAGTTTCGACGACACCCAGCCGCCGAGGATGCTGCCGACATCGGACAGAAGATACATGACGATCATCGGCAACAGCACGACCTTAAGATCGACGTCATAGGTCGTGCTGAAATATTTGGGCAGCCAGAACAGCATCAGGAACCAGACCGGATCGGTGAGAAACTTGCCAAGCGCATAGGCCCAGGCTTCGCGTTTCGTGACGATCGCGCCCCAGCCGAGCCGTTCGATCTTTTCCGGTGGGTCATGTTCGATCCAGGCCAGTTCGGCCTCGCTGACCTTTCCGCTTTCGCGCGGATTGCTGTAAAGCCAAAGCCAGAGGACCAGCAGGATGACGCCAAAGGCGCCGGTGACAATGAAGGTCTCTCGCCAGCCAAAGCCGAGGACGCGCATGAACAGCGCAATCGTCGGCGCGGTCAGGATGACCCCGATCGTCGTCGCGCTGTTCACCCAGCCGATCGCGTAGGAGCGTTCCTTTTGCGGAAACCATTCGCTCGACGCACGGACGACCGACGGAAAATGTCCTGCTTCGCCAATCCCCAGCACGACGCGCGCAAGCATGAAGGAGGCGACCGAGGATGCAAAGCCGTGCGCAACATGGCCGATCGTCCAGATCGAGATCGCAACCGCATAACCGATTTTCGGACCGAAACGGTCGATCATCCAGCCCATGAGCAAAAAGCCGAGCGCATAGGCGGCCTGGAAGGCGGTGACGATGTTGCCATAGTCATTCTCGCTCCACCCCAGTTCGTCGCCAAGCGTCGGCGCCAGCAGCCCGAGCATGGTCCGGTCGATGTAATTGACCGTCGTCGCGGCAAACAGCACCGCGACGATCAGCCAGCGATACCGGCCCGATTTCGGCACCGGCGGCGCCGTACTTCCGCCCGCGAATGCCTGTGCCATAACCCTCTCCCGTTATTCGCTCTAATAGCTTTTGATGGTGCAGCTGACGCGGATTTTTCCGTCGAACAGTGCCTCGGCGCGCTGGCCGGGCCTGATTTCGTGAATGCCCGTGATCGCACCCGCCGACACCCAGGTGCCGGGTGGAATGGCGATGCCCCGTGCGCGCAATATGTCGATCAGGAAAAGTGCTGATCCGAAGGGGCCGTCGAGCATTCCCTCCATCGTCGCTGCGCCGACCCTGTCACCGTCGATCGCCATTTCCACGGGCATATGAATCAGGTCGGCGCGCCGCCAGTCCGCGATCGGCGGACCAAGCACCAGCCCCTTGTTATTGCCATAGTCGGACGCGGTGACCGCAGGGCCGTGACGGTTGATTTCGGGAAAGGGCGAACTGGCGATCTCGATCCCCGTGCGGACATCGACGATACAGTCGCGTACGCTGTCGATGTTATAATCGCGCGTGCCCACGTCGCCGAGGCATAGCAGCACCTCTGCCTCCGCCGCGGCAAAGCCTTTGGCATAGACGGGCATCACCGGCAGGGTGGCGCCATCGTGGATTTCATCGGTGAAGATCGGGCCCGTCAGGCGATTGCCGCCGAACTGTTCCACCAGGTGGGGCGCGATCCGGCCCACCTTCCAGCCACCGATGCGGCGACCGTCAAGCGCGATCGCGCCGTCCTGAATCGCATAGGCGTCAATCATCGTACGCGGCATCGCGCCGGGATAGACGGTAAGCGGTGTCTTTCCCGCTCGTGCGTCGATCAGCGCCCGTGCCACATTCTCCTGATCGCTTGTCGCCGGCATCTTTGTCATTTCCCTCTTCCATCAAGTTGTGTAAGAGACACCGGTGTCAAAGGCAAGCGAATATCCCTTGGAGACCGAATCCATTCATCGCATCGAGCCCCGGCGGGGGGCGAGCGACGACGCCGTCGTCCGCGCGGTTCGCGTCCATGGCGCGGACAATGTGGCGACCGCCATCGTCGACATCGACGCCGGAGAGACCCTTTTTCCCGCGCAGGACGCAGCCTACGCCGCGGTCGCCATTGGGCGCGGACACAAGGTCGCGCTGGCGGACATTCCGCGGGGTCAGGCTGTCATCAAATATGGGTTTCCGATCGGCACCGCGACCGCCGACATCTCCGCCGGTGAGCATGTCCACAGCCACAATCTGGCAACCGCGCTGAACGGCGATGGCGATTATCGCTATACGGCAAGGTCGGCCGAGCCAGCGCAGATGGCCGCGCCGCCGCGCAGCTTCGACGGCTATGTCCGCGACGACGGCCGGGTCGGAACGCGCAACGAAATCTGGATCATCCCGACGGTCGGCTGCGTCGGCAATCTGGCGGCGCGGGTCGCGAAAATCGCGGGTGCGCGCCACGCCGGGCGGATCGATGGCATCCACGCGTTCAAACATCCCTTTGGCTGTTCGCAGCTTGGCGACGATCTAGGTCATACGCGCGCGGTTCTCGCCGCGCTGGCGCAACATCCCAATGCCGGAGGCGTGCTGATCGTCGGGCTTGGCTGCGAGAGCAACCAGCTTGGTGCGCTGATCGACCTGATCCCAGCAGAACGCCGCGCATCGATCCGCACCTTGTCGGCGCAAGATGTGGAGGATGACGAGGCAGCCTGTCTGGCGCTGGTCGACGAAATGGTGATGGCGTGCGCCGATGTGCCGCGCACCCCCGTCCCGCTGTCGAAACTGGTCCTCGGGGTGAAATGCGGGGGCTCCGACGGCTTTTCAGGGCTGACCGCCAATCCGCTCGTCGGGCGCATGGCGGACGCTGTCGGTGCGGCGGGTGGCAAGGTCGTGTTGACCGAGATCCCCGAAATTTTTGGCGCCGAACAGATATTGATGGACCGTGCGGTGTCGCGCGCCATTTTCGATGAAAGCGTCGCTCTGGTCCGCGACTTCAAGCAATATTTCCTTCGCAACGGCGAACCGATTAGCGAAAATCCGTCGCCCGGCAACATCGCCGGCGGCATCACGACGCTGGAAGAAAAATCGCTCGGCGCGGTGCAAAAGGGCGGCAAGGTGCCCGTTGTCGATGTCCGGCGTTATGGCGGTCAGGCGACCGTGCCGGGCCTGACCCTGCTCGAAGCGCCAGGCAATGACGCCGTGTCGTCGACCGCGCTGACCGCCGCGGGCGCGACGATGATCCTGTTCACGACCGGTCGGGGCACGCCGCTGGGCTTTCCGGCGCCGACGCTGAAGATCGCGTCGAACGGCACGCTGGCAGCGCGCAAGACCGGGTGGATCGATTTCGACGCGGGAAAGGTTCTGGATGCGGGGTTCGACGCCGCGTCGGACGCGCTGATCGACTTGATCACCGCCACGGCGTCGGGTCGGCCGACAAAAGCCGAACGCAATGACGAGCGCGACATCGCGATCTGGAAATCGGGCGTGACGCTTTAACGTCCGGTCGTCAGGTCGGGCCAGCCGCCGACCTGATCCTCGCTGTCGATGATCCGGCCGCGACGATCGATCACGTCGGCGACAACCCGCGCATCGACCGCATCGCGCGGCGCCGACGCGCCGCTGCCCGTCAGCACCGCCGCGCATCCGCCGGTCGCGGGATCGCTGCTTACCGGCGCGATGTCGGGCGCGGCGGCAAGCGGGTTACGCAAGCCCTTGACCAGACTCCACGGATCGGCGGGAATCGCTCCATTCAGGCTGTTGCCCGCGAACCAGCTTTTCGCATTCGGATTTTCCTCGCGGAAAATATAGGTTCCCTGTGTGTCGGGGCCGGTGATGTAGCAATTGTCGATAAAGGCATAGGTGGCGGCGCTGTCCTTGTCGGCATTGTATCCGGCCGCCGTGCCGCCCCAATTATAAAAGATGTTCGAACGAAATTCGATCAGCGGTCCTTCGGGATCGATGGCGGCGGGCGTGTAATTGCCGGGGCGCGGCATACGCTGGACATGGTGCGCCCACAGATTGTGGTGAAAGCTGAAACGCGACCCACGCCCCCCGCGGATCAGGCTGCCATAGCCATGTTCGCCCTTGCTGTGCCCGGCCCGCCGTAGCGATTCCGAGATGATCGACCATTGTACGGTGACGTCATAGATGCCCGGCGTCCGGTCGTAACGCGCCGATACCGACAGGGTTTCGTCCACCGACCAACTGGCCGATACATGGTCGAGGATGATGCGCCGCCCACCGGCGATGGAGATCGCGTCGCCCTCTTCCCCCGATCGACTGCCCAATCGCGATCGAATATAGCGGATGACAACATCGTCGGCGTTGACGATCAGGCTGCGATCGGCAAGCGCGATGCCGCCGGCGGGCGCGCCCAGCCCGCTGATCGTGATGCGCGGATTACGGATCACCAGATCTGTCTTGAGCCGGATCGTTCCCGCGACGTCGAACCGGACGATGCGGGGAAAATCCTGTTCGATCGCGTGGCGCAGGCTGCCCGGACCATCATCGTCCAGATTGGTGACCCGCAGCACCTGTCCGCCGCGTCCGCCCGCCGCGAAACGGCCGGCCCCTTCCGCCCCTTCGAAAGCAAGCTGCGGTTCGGGATCGGGCGCCGCGACGGCGATGGCGGGGCAAAGAAGAAGGGCGCAGACCGGAAGCTGCGCCCCCCTTCGTCCAGCGAAGAGGGTCATCGCTAGAATTTGAAGCGCACGCCCGCGAGAAATTCGCGGCCCGTGTTGTTATAGACGACAACGCTGTTGCGGGCGCGGCTGATGAACTGGTCGTTGAATTCGTTGGTCAGATTGACCCCTTCCAGCGTCAGTTCGAACTGGTCGTTGAGCTTGTATGTCAACTGCGCATCGACATTCAGCGTGCTGTTCTTCCCCTCGACGTCATTGTTGTTCTGGCCCGGCACACGCTGAAGATAGGACGAGCGATAGGCCACCGATCCGCGCGCGCTAAACCGCCCGTCATCATAATAGAGGGTGCCGTTCCAGGATTCGGGCGACAGGTTGAGCAGATCGTCGCGGATCAGCGTCGCGGCGGTTGGTGACACCTGGTAACTGATCTTTGACTGGACGCGAGTGTAGTTCGCCGTGACGCCAAAATGTCGCAGGAAACCGGGCAGGAAATCGAACGGTTGCTGAACGTTGATTTCAAATCCCTTGAGCGGCCCGCCGCTGGTGTTGATCGGCGTCGTGACCTGGAACACTTCCGCCCCGGTGAAGTTCGACGGCAGCAGGCTTAGCGGCAGGCCCGTCTGATTGTACGGAATATTGTTGCGCAGGCTTTGAATATAGGTGCCGATGTCCTTGTAAAAGAGACCGATGCCGATGAACGCGCCCCTGCCATGATACCATTCGAAGCTGGCATCGAGCGTATTGGCGCGGAAGGGTTTGAGGAACGGATTGCCGTTCGTCACCGACAGCGTGCCCGTCGTGCTGATCGTGCCGCCGGGGTTGAGATTGCCAAGCTGCGGTCGTGCCATCACCCGCGCCGCGGCAAAGCGAACGATGAGTTCGTCGGTGATATTCGCCGACAGGTTCAGCGAGGGAAGCCAGTCTTCATATTGGTTGTTGACGGTGACGAGCGTACCGCCGCCGGTCGCCAGATAGCCCTGCGCCATGATGTCCGTCTTGACATAGCGGACGCCGAAATTGCCCTTTACCGGCATCCCGAACCAGTCTTGCTTGAAATCGAACATCAGGAACCCCGATGTGTCCTTTTCGACGATCCGGCGGTTATTGCCGCGCGCGTTCCCGTTGGTGATCGACGACAGGGTGAAGTCGCCGGGACCACCCGCCAGGCCGCTCTTGATGCAATTGCAATAGATGTCATAGGCGGCGGCAATCGCGTTGAGGTCGGGAATGACCCATCCCGTCACCGATCCGGCCGGCAGGTTCATTCCCTTGCCGAAACCGGTCACGCTGGTGGTCAGTCCGCCCATTCCGCCCGCAGGGGCAAAGATGGTGTCGTTCTGATTGACGCGGCGAAATTCATAGGTGTCGAACGTATATTTCTTGAAATCGGCGCCAACATTGACCGTGAATTCGCCGGGAACCACATCCCAAGCCATATCGAAATGCAGCACGTCGTTGCGGTTGCTGGCACCCTGTGGGCGAATACGAATTTCGCTGGTCGTCGTGTTGGTGACCGTCGAGGGCTGTGTACCGCCGGGCGCCACCACCGGCACGCCGACGATCTGGAGCCCGCCATTGGGATTGGTCGGATCGAGCCCATAGTTGATTGCGGGCAGACGATCATTGTTGCGAAAGTCGATCGAATAGCCGTTGACGTTGAGCGCATCGAGCGTGGTCGTCGTCTGAACCGGATTGCGGAATTTCGAATCCGCGCGGCCGATTCGCGCATTGAACCGCAACCGGTCGCTGAAAGCATGTTCGATCGTGAGCGTCGGCTGAGTAAAGGTCGTCGACAACTTGTCGAATCGCGATTCGGAACGAATATCGACGCCGTTGTAAACGCCATAGAGGAGCGCGCCATTGCTGCCATATGCGGTATCGACGACGCTGGTCTGCGGCTTGCCGCCCGCCGACGCGGTGCGGCTGAACGAGATCGCCTGAATGAAATCCTCCTGCCGCGTGGCTTTCAGCTTGGCATAGAGGAATTCGGCGGTGATCGTTGTATCGTCGCCCGGCGCCCATTGCACCGACGCGGTGATGCCAAGGCGATCCTGGTCGTGGGTCAGGCGGCCGTAACGCGGCAGGCGCGGGAAATTATTGGGGTCGCTGGCGGCAAGATAGGCGGCGCGGTTCGCAGGCGTATCGGGCAGGCGCGCGACGCCCTGCGCCGCCGGACCGCAAGTTGCCTGTGTTGCGTTGGTGCCTTGCGACGTCAGCCCGATCGGCGCGCAAAAGCCCTGAGACGAGGGGCCATTGTCCCAGCGAACGGTGCTGAAACCTTCCTCGTAAAGCCGCCGCTTCGAATAAGCGGCGGACACCAGAACCCCGAACCGTCCGTCGGCGAAGGTGTTCGAAATCATCAGCGCGGCGCGCGGGTCGAATTTCTGGTTCAGGTCGTTATAGCGGCCCTTGATCGACCCGGCGATGCGAAAGCCATCGATGTCGAACGGCCGCGCGGCCTGCAAATCCACCGTCGCGCCCAGCGATCCTTCGTCGACATTGGCCGACGCGCTTTTCCGCACCGTGATCGAGTTGAAGAGTTCAGAAGCGAAGACGTTGAAGTCAAAGCCGCGCGAACGGTTCGCGCCGCCCGAACTGTCGGTGCCGCCCGTCGTCGCCAGCGCCTCGATCCCGTTGATGCGGATGCGGGTGAAATCCTGACCCAGCCCGCGCACGACGATCGATCGGCCTTCACCGGCATCACGATCGATCACGACGCCCGGAATGCGTTGCAGCGATTCAGCGAGGTTGGTGTCGGGGAATTTGCCGATGTCTTCGGCCTTGATGACGTCGACGATCCCTCCGTCGGCCCGCTTGGCGTTAAGCGCGGCGTCGAGCGATGCGCGAAAGCCGGTGACGACGATTTCCTCCTCGGGTGTGCCGCCCGCTGCATCCTGCGCATAGGCCGGGGCGACAGCGAGCGCGGCAAGCGAAGCCCCATATGCCAGCCTGGTCAAAGCGCGAGCGCCATGCATTGCATGAATAGCCATTATCATCCTCCCTTGATCGCCGCCAGTTCCGCCCCTGCGAAAATGACACCGGTTACTTTCATTGACGCAACAAAGCCGCAAAAGTCGGGCGTCAAATATTCCAGAGAGTATGATGGCGCCGCCGCAAATATGCGGCCGGTCTGTCCAGGCCCTCTCCCTTATAAAATATTTTCTCGTTGACCGTTTTGGGTAACCGGTGTCAGGAAGATTGAAGGATATAGACACATGTGTCAATACCCCAATGAATGTGGAGAGATAAATGTCCCCAAAGCCCTGGTTGGCCGCGCTTTTTCTGGCATCTTCGGTAACGTCGGTTCCCGTGGCGGCAGCGAGTTCGGCGCCGCTCGCCTTTCCAGGCGCGGTGGGTCCAGCGGCACAAACGCCCGGAGGGCGCGGTGGCCAGATCCTGCGCGTCACGACCCTGGCCCCCGACGGGCCGGGATCGCTGAAGGCGGCGATCGAGACGGAAGGGCCCCGCATCATCGTGTTCGAGATCAGCGGCGTTATCGACATGGGGCGCCGGACGATCGAGATAAAGCATCCCTATCTGACGATCGCGGGCCAGACCGCGCCGGGGCCGGGCATCACGCTGATCCGCACCGGCATCGACGTAAAGACGCACGACGTCATCCTGCGCCATCTGCGCATTTATACCGGTGTCGATGGACAGCCCAAGCGCAGCGGGTGGGAAGCCGACACATTTTCGACCGTTGCTGCGCAGAACGTCATCGTCGACCATTGCACATTCATGTGGGGAATCGACGAGAATATGTCGGCGTCGGGGCCGCGCTTCACCGGCAAGAATGTCGAAGAATGGCGCAAAGGCACCAGCCGCAACATCAGTTTTTCGAACAATCTGGCCGCCGAAGGTCTGGCCGACGCAAGCCATCCGAAGGGCGAACATAGCAAGGGGTCGCTGATTCACGACAATGCGACCGGGATCGTTTTCTATCGCAACGTCTGGGCGCATAATGTCGAACGCAACCCGCTGATCAAGGGCGGTGCGCAGGCGCTGATGATAAACAATCTGATCTATAATCCCCAGCACCGCGCGGTGCATTATAATCTGATGAACCTTGAATGGGTCGGGCATGATTATGTAGCGGGCCAGATCACCGCGATCGGCAACGTCATGCGCGGCGGCAACGACACCGACAAGGATCTGCCGTTCCTGATGCTTGGCGGCGACGGCGACCTGGAATATTATGGCAAGGATAATCTGCACGTCGACCGCCACGGCGCCGCGTTGCCCGAATTCGGCCGCTATGGGGAGACGAAGGCGAAGCTGATCCGCGCGAAAGCCCCGCTGGCTTCGACCCAGGGGTATCGCATTCTGCCGGTGCGCGACGTCGAAACATCTGTTCTTTCGACCGCGGGCGCGCGGCCCTGGGCGCGCGATGCCGAAGAAATCCGCGTCCTGTTTTTCATCGCTGAAGGGCGCGGCCAGGTGATCGACGACGAAAAGCAGGTGAGCGGCTATCCCAAGGTCAAGGAAGTGCGCGCGCCCTTTGTCGACGCCGAATGGGATCTGGCGACGATGGAACCGAAATCGGGTGTCTATCCCGGCCAGACCGCGCCCCTGCCACAGGAAAATCTGTCGGCACGCGACCGCGCATCGCGCACGGGCAATTGACGATGAGCGCGCCATGACGCCGAACCGCCGCGAGCTGCTGACGGCTGGACTGACGTTTTCCTTTGGGAGCGCGGTTGCACAAACGGCATGGAAACGCCCGGCCGGACTCGCCCCCGACGCCAGCGTCGCACTGTGGCCCGATGGTCACATCCGGCCGCCGCCCGGCCTGACCGAAACCGTCGTACAGCGCAGCGCCGACCCCGACGCCAGCGACCGGATGGTACAAGCCATCACGCGCCCCCGTCTCGACATTTTTCGTCCGGCCAGGCCTAATGGCGCCGCGGTGATCATCGCCCCCGGCGGCGGCTATCGTTATGTCGTGATCGACAAAGAGGGATATGAACTCGCCCGCTGGCTGACGGAACGCGGCGTTACCGTCTATGTCCTCTTCTATCGCCTGCCCGGCGACGGGTGGATGGACGGTTCCGACGTGCCGCTCGCCGATGCGCAGCGCGCGGTCCGGCTGGTACGCAGCCGCGCGAAGATCGACGGGATCGATCCGGCGCGCGTCGCCTTTGCCGGCTTCTCTGCCGGCGGTCACGTCGCGGCCAGCCTGCTGACGCGATTCGATGCCCAAATCGACGAGCCCGTCGGCACCGACGATGCGCTGTCGGCGCGGCCCGACGTGATCGCCGCCATCTATCCCGTCGTATCGATGGACGCGGCGATTGCCCATGCGGGCAGCCGCGAACGGCTGATCGGCGCAAGCCCCGACGCGGCGCGCGAGGCGATTCATTCGCCCGAACGCAACACGCGCGCCGACCAACCACCGCTCTGGCTGCTCCATGCCGAAGACGACAGCGTCGTGAAGGTTGCGAACAGCGTGCGGTTACGCGAAGCGAGCCGCGCCGCCGGAGCGTCGGTCGAGGCGCATTTTTTCGAGCGGGGCGAGCATGGTTTCGGATTGATGAAGACCACGGGTTTGCCCGTCGCGATCTGGCCCGAACTGCTGTGGAACTGGCTGGGCGCGCGCCGGATCGTTCAACTGCCCGGCTGAATATAGGGCACCCGCGCAAACAATTTGCGTTCCCATTGGCGCGGATCGTCCTCGACGCGGCTGACGCGGTCAAAGATCATCGTCTGTCGCCTGACCAGATCATAGGTCGGCCACCCCGGATCGCCAGTGCGCGCAAAGCGGACAAAGGCGCCCATCACTCGCTCGCTCATCGCCCGCCGCGCGGGATCCCCACCGGGCATCGTCCCGAAAGCAAGCCCGATGTCATCGCCGTGCTGAGCCTGTTCGAAATCGAACTGATAGACGAACGCCGGATGCCCGGCACGCGCACGCGCCTCCGCTTCCTCCACCTGTCCGCGCCAACTGCGCGCCGCCGTGACGATGCGGTGGAACAGGTCGAGCGGCGCGGCGTCGGGATAGCGGGCACGGAACCGTTCGACCACCCATGCCGGCGCGATGTCGATCCGCATTTCGGGCGCAATGCGCGCCGCGAGATTGTCGAAATCAAGCCCGGCCAATTGTTTGCCGTGGGGGGCATAAAAGGCGCGCGTTTCCATAACCATATTGCCGAGCATCATCGGAATATCGAGCGACTGCGGCGCCGCATCGGGCCAGAACGGGTGTCGCGTCAGGTGCGTCATGTCGAGCACCGGTCCCATATAGATGCCACCGCCAAGGATCGGATCGGTTGCCGACAGCGCGGCGACCATCCGTTCGACCGGCGCTGTCGCGGGGTCGACGCCGGTCCCGAGCCGGTCCAGAAAGGCCGCTGCCCGCCGCGCCGCGTTGATCGGGCCCGAAGCGGTCACCTGTTGCCCGCTCATCGTGATCGCCTTGTGGAAAAGGCCGCGCGCCGGCGCCATCGCCATCAGCGTCGCGATTTTCGCGCCGCCGCCCGACTGGCCGAACAGGGTGACATTGCCGGGGTCGCCGCCAAAGGCCGCGATATTCCGCTGAACCCATTGAAGCGCGGCGATCAGGTCGAGTTGGCCCGCGTTGCCGCTGTCGGGAAAACGCGGATCGCGCGCAGCGAGATAGAGATAGCCAAGAGCGTTCAGCCGATGATTGACCGTGACGACGACGACGTCGCCGCGGGCGGCCAGCCGCGCGCCGTCGTTGATCGGGTCGGTCACCGACCCGGTCGAATAAGCGCCGCCGTGAAAATAGACCATCACCGGGCGCTTCGCCGGGGCCGCTGTGCCCGGCGTCCAAACGTTAAGGAACAGGCAGTCCTCCGACTGCGGGCGGTAACGATCGCCCGGCTGCGGACAGGCGGGACCGAACCGGCCGCCCGCCGCCTGTTCGGCGCGCCGCACGGAAATCGGCGCCTGGAACCGTGCCGCGCGGGCATAACGGATGCCGGCATAGCAATCGGCACTCACCCGGTCGGCATCCCCACCCCGGCTGTAATAATCGCCGTCGGGAGCGGTCAGCCGGCGCGGCGCACCATCGCCGCGATCCATCCCGGACGCGGGTCCGGCAGCCGCAAGCGCGATGCCGCCAGCCAGAACGGCACGGCGGCCGACGCCGTCACCGCCGGACATCCAGCCCGCCGGCGTGAAAGGCATCGATGTCGCCCTGGCCAAAGCGGCTGGCATCGCCCGGCAGCGAATGTTTGAGGCAGGTGAGCGCCAGCCCTGTTTCGGCCATCACCCGCGCATCGCCACCCAACAGATGGGCGTGCAGCACCCCGGCGGCAAAGGCATCGCCCGCCCCGATGCGGTCGACGATACCGGTGACGTCGACCTCGTCGGTCTGATGGCTGCCGCTGCGCAGATCGACCCGCGCCGCGATGCGGTTATGATCGGCGGTGACGACATGGCGCGCGGTCGACGCAATCAGCGCAAGGTTGGGGAAGGCGGCAAATCCCGCCTCCGCCGCTTCGCGCCGCCGCTCGGCGCCTTCGCCGCTGAAATCCTGTCCCAGCACCAGCGACAGGTCGCGGTGATTGCCGAACAATATGTCGGCGCTGCCGATCAGTTCGGACAGGATCGCGCGCGGATCGCTGTCCCACGCATCCCACAACATCGCGCGATAATTGCCGTCAAAGCTGACCGGCACGCCGATCCGCCGCGCCGCGCGTGCCGCCGCCAGCGCCGCTTCGGCCGAGCGCGGGCCGAGCGCGGGGGTGATCCCCGACAGGTGGAGCAGATTTGCACCGGCAAGCAGATGGTCGAAGTCATAGTCTTCGGCGCCGGTCGCCGCGAAGCTGGACCCAGTGCGGTCATAGACGATTTCCGAGGCCCGCAACCCCGCGCCGACGCTGAGGAAATAAAGCCCCATCCGCCCCGGATGGGGTGTGACGGCGGCGCAGTCGACGCCCGCGCCGCGCACTGCCGCCACCGCTCCGCGACCCAGAGCATTCGAAGGAACCCGGCTGATCATCGCGCAGGCATGGCCCAGATGCGCAAGGCCGATAGCGACATTCGCCTCTGCCCCGCCGACGTGCAGCGACAACGACGGCGACTGCATCAACAGTTCGTTGCCAGACGCGGTCAGGCGGATCAGCAATTCGCCGAAAAAAACGAGGCGCGGTGCCATCGCGCGACGCTACCGCGCGAGCCAGCCGCCGTCGACGGCGAGAATATGGCCCTGAACATAGTCCGACGCCGCAGACGCCAGAAAGACTGCCGCGCCGCCGATGTCGGCGGGATCGCCCCAGCGCCCGGCGGGGATACGTTCCATGATCTGCCGGTTGCGCGCTTCGTCCGATTGCAGCGCGGCGGTGTTGTTCGTCGCGATATAGCCCGGCGCGATCGCGTTGACCTGAACCCCCTTTGCCGCCCATTCGTTCGCGAGCAACTTGGTCAGCCCGCCGACGCCCGATTTCGAAGCAGTATAGCTTGGTACGCGAATGCCGCCCTGAAAGGTCAGCATCGACGCGATATTGATGATCTTGCCGTTACCGCGTGCGATCATGTGGCGGCCGACGCCCTGGCACAGGAAGAACAGGGTCTTGAGATTGGTGTCCATCACCGCGTCCCAATCCTCTTCCGTGAAATCGACCGCATCGGCGCGGCGGATAATCCCCGCATTGTTCACGAGAATATCGATGCGGCCATAGGCGCCAAGCACGGCGTCGATGAGCGGCTGTACCGCGCCGACGCTCGCCAGGTTGGCGGCGAAATTTTCCCCCCGGCGCCCCAGTTCGCGCACCCGGCGAACCGTGTCGTCGGCAGGCGAGCGGCCTGCGGCGGCGATGTCGGCCCCCGCCGCGGCGAGCGCGAGTGCAATCCCCTGCCCAATGCCCGTATTGGCGCCGGTGACCAGCGCGACCTTGCCCGAAAGATCGAAGAGCCCCGCCATCAGGACAACTGACAAATGTCGAGGACGTTCATGTCGGTATAGTCCTGATTCTCACCCGCCATTGCCCAGATGAACGCATAGGATTTCGTGCCCGCGCCCATGTGGATCGACCAGGGCGGCGAAATCACCGCTTCCTCGTTCTGCATCACGATATGACGGGTCGCCTCGCCCTCGCCCATGAAATGCATGACACGGTCGGTATCGACATTGTCGAGTTCGAAATAGAAATAAATCTCGCTGCGGCGTTCGTGGATATGCGGCGGCATGGTGTTCCAGACGCTGCCTTCCTTGAGCACGGTCAGCCCCATGACAAGCTGGGCGCTGTCGCACACGCCGGGAATGACGAGTTGATAGATGGTGCGCGCATTCGATTCGGCGAGGCTGCCGCGGTCGAGCGCATTGGCGTCGGCGATGCCGAGCTTGCGCGTCGCAAATCCCTTGTGCGCCGGACATGACGCCAGATAATAGCGCGCGCCCTCACCCGCGAAGCTGACGTCCTTTGCGCCCATCGTGACATAGAGGCAGTCCTTGTTGCCAAGCGTATAGCTCTCCCCATCGACGGTGACGGTGCCTTCAACCGACGAGACATTGACGATCGCGAGTTCGCGGCGCTCAAGGAACGGGTGGCCCGCGGCCGAGGGCGGTTCGCTCTGCGTCGGCAACTTGACCGGCGCCGAACCGACGGCGACCCCGCCGATCACGAAACGGTCGGCGTGGGTATAGTTGAGGACGCATTCGCCGGTACGAAACAGGTTCTGGATGAGGTAGCGGTCGCGCAGTTCCGCGTTCGACGCCTCTTCCATCATCACGGGATGGGTAGCGTAATAGGTCTTGGAAAACATCGGTGGCATCCTCGCTTCAGATTTCTGGCTTGCCGCCTTGCTAGATTTGATGGTAACCGGTGTCAAGGGTTGTCACCCTTCCCAGCAACCGGTTGATTTTACCGTTACGAGCAGCCATCAGAGGAAAAAGGCGGGGTCGGCCTTGGCCGCACTCGCAGAGGAAAGACGAATATGGCGGCACAGGACAGCGGGCCGGGAGGCAAACAGCCTACGATCAACGATGTGGCGGCGCTGGCGGGCGTTTCGAAAAAGACGGTGAGCCGGGTCATCAACCGGTCGCAATTCCTGACCGACAAGACTCGCGCGGCAGTCGAACAGGCGATCGAGCAACTGGGCTTCGTTCCCAATCCACAGGCCCGCGCGCTTGCTTTTCGCCGCAATTTCCTGATCGCGCTGCTTCACGACAATCCGAACGCCCAGACAGTGCTCAATTTCCAGCGCGGTGTGCTCGACGCGATCAAGGACAGTGACCTTGCGCTGCTGGTGCGGCCGGTCGACCGGGGATCGGACGCGATGCTCGAAGATGTTCGCACCTTCCTGGAAAAACAGCGCCCGATTGGCGCGATGCTGTTGCCGCCAATCTCGGAAAACGACGATCTGGCCGCGCTGTGCGACGATCTGGGTGTGCGCTATGTCCGCATCGGTTCGGCGCGCATCGACGATGCGACACATTGCATTTCTTCGAATGACCGCGAGGTCGTCGCGCAGGCGGTGCGCGGACTGGTGTCGCTCGGTCATCGGCGGATCGGGTTCGTCCGGGGGCCGGTCGGTTTCCGATCGGCGGCAGAGCGCGAACAGGGCTTCCTCGAAGCACTCGCCGACGCGGGACTCGACCTGCCCGCCGAACTCAACGCACCGGGCAATTACCGCTATGCTGCGGGCGTCGAGGCGGGAGAGGCCTTGCTGTCGCTGTCCGTCCCGCCGACCGCGATCTTCTGTTCGAACGACGAGATGGCGGCGGGGGTAATGAGCGTCGCGCACGGCAAAGGCATCAGGGTGCCCGACGCGCTGTCGATCATCGGTTTCGACGACAGCCCGACCGCGACCCATATCTGGCCTGCGCTCAGCACGGTGCGCTGGCCGATCCGCGAGATGGGCGTGCGCGCGGCGCAAACGCTTGTCCCCGATTTTCTGGGTCCCGACGCCAAAGGCGGCGGTGACGAAAGCGCCGTCCTTGCCTCGACCTTCGTCGAACGCCAGTCGGTGGCGCCGCCACCGGGGCATTGACTGCGCAAGTTCAGGCGAGCCGGCCGAATTTGTCGTAATTTGTCGCAACGCCCGCATTGCGCTTGCAAGGCGGCAAGCAATCGGTTGAATAGGATATATTCAATCGCCCCCTGGCGAACGACACGAGATTTATCGACGATGCTGGACAAAAGGTCGCTGTTGCTGGCCGGAACGCTGTGCGCCACGCTGCTTTCGCTTGGCGCCTGCACGAACAAGGACGAGAGTGGCGGGGGCGGCCGCGGCGCGCCGCAGGTCGGCTATATCGTCGTCCGGCAGGAAGCCGTGCCCGTAACGAGCGAATTGGGCGGCCGTACCGTCGCTTTCGAAACAAGCGAGGTTCGCCCGCAGGTAACGGGCCTGATCCGCCGACGCCTGTTCACCGAAGGCAGCCTGGTTCGCGCGGGCCAGCCGCTGTATCAGATCGACCCGAGCCTTTATCAGGCCGCGGCGGATCAGGCGAACGCCAACCTGGCCAGCGCCCGCGCCAGCGCGCAGGCCGCCGAAGAACGCGCCCGGCGGCTGGAACCGCTAGCCAAGATGCAGGCGGTGGCCGAACAGGATTATACCGATGCGCTGGCGCAGGCACGCATGGCGCGCGCGGCCGTCGCGCAAAATGGCGCGGCGCTCGAAACAGCGCGCATCAACCTGCGCTTTGCGACGATCACCGCGCCGATCAGCGGACAGATCGGCCGCAGCATTGCCACACCGGGCGCGCTGGTCAGCGCCAGTCAGGCGGCGCCGCTGACGACGATCCAGCAACTCGATCCCATCTATGTCGACATCCAGCAATCGAGCGCCGACCTGATCCGTCTGCGCCGCGCGCTTGACAATGGCGGCGTGACGCGCGGCAGCACGGCCGTTCGGCTGAAGCTGGAAGACGGCAGCAGCTATGGCCTTGTCGGTAGCGTCCAATTTTCCGACGTGACCGTAAACGCGGCGACCGGCACGGTGACGCTGCGCGCGCGCTTTCCCAATCCGGACGGCCTGTTGCTGCCCGGCATGTTCGTGACCGCGCTGTTCGAACAGGCGATCAATCCGACCGCGATGCTGGTGCCGCAACCCGCGGTCCAGCGCGATTTCGACGGATCGGCTTTCGTCTATGTGGTCGACAAGGGCAACAAGGCCATCCGGCGCAAGATCGTCGCCGATCGGACATCGGGCGCCAATTGGGTCGTCACCGGCGGGTTGAAACCCGGCGAACGCGTCATCACCCAGGGGATCGGCACCCTGAAGCAGGGCGCCGACGTCCGCCCTGTCCCCGCAGACAGCGCGCAGCGGCTGGGAGCACCCAAGGGCGGCGCCCCCGCCAAGGGCAAATAGCCGCCGATGTCGCGCCTTTTCATCGACAGACCGATATTCGCCTGGGTTCTGGCGATCATCGTCATGCTTGCGGGGATCGGTGCGCTGCGCGCGTTGCCCATCGAACAATATCCCGACATCGCGCCCGCGCAGGTCAATATCCGCGCCTCCTATCCGGGCGCGTCGGCCGAAACGATCGAGAACAGCGTCACCCAGGTGCTGGAGCAACAACTGACCGGAATCGACGGCCTGCTCTATTTCAGTTCGCAGTCCAGTTCGCGCGGACAGGCGAATATCACCGCCATCTTTGCCAAGGGCACTGATCCCGACATCGCGCAGGTGCAGGTGCAGAACAAGATCCAGTCGTCGATCTCCCGCCTGCCGCAGCAGGTGCAGGCGCAGGGCGTCCGCGTGAGCAAGTCCAATTCGGACACGCTGCTGATCGTCAGCGTTTTCGACAAGACCCGGACTCGGTCGAACTATGACGTGTCCGATTATCTGACGACCAGCATCCAGGACCCCCTGTCGCGCGTCGAAGGCGTCGGCGAGGTCACCGTGTTCGGTTCACCGCACGCGATGCGTATCTGGCTGAATCCTCAGCGGCTCGCGGCGGTATCACTGATGCCCGGCGACGTCATATCGGCGATCGGCGCCCAGAACAGCGAAGTCGCGGCGGGCGAGGTCGGCGGCCTGCCTGCACCGCAGGGCCAGTTGCTGACCGCGACCGTGACCGCCCAGTCGCGACTGCAAACCCCCGAACAGTTCAGGAATATCGTCCTCAAGACGCTGCCCGACGGATCGTCGGTGCGGGTCGGCGATGTCGCGCGGGTCGAGATCGGGGCGGAAAATTACAGCTCGGTCGGACGCCTGGACCGCCAGCCCAGTGCCGGCATGGCCATTTCGCTGTCGCCCGGCGCCGACGCGCTGGGCACCGTCGAACGGGTCAAGACGCGCATGACCGAACTGGCGCAGAACCTGCCCGATGGGCTGGACTATAAATATATCAACGACACGACGACCTTTATCCGCCTGTCGGTCAGCGAGGTCCAAAAGGCGCTGTTCGAAGCCATCGTCCTCGTCATTATCGTGATGTTCGTCTTTTTGCAGAGCTGGCGCGCCACATTGATCCCGGCGATCGCGGTGCCGGTGGTGCTGCTCGGCACATTCGGAATCTTCTATATGGCAGGGTTCAGCATCAACACGCTGACGCTGTTCGGCCTGGTTCTTGCCATCGGGCTGCTCGTCGACGACGCGATCGTCGTCGTCGAGAATGTCGAACGATTGATGGAAGACAATCCGGGCATGTCGGCGCGCGAGGCGACAATCCAGTCGATGAAGGAATTGCAGGTCGCGCTGATCGCGATCGGGCTGGTCCTGTCCGCGGTCTTTTTGCCCATGGCCTTTTTCGGTGGATCGACCGGCGTGATCTATCGCCAGTTTTCGGTCACCATCGTATCGGCGATGGCCTTGTCGGTTTTCGTGGCGCTGATCCTCAGCCCTGCGCTGACATCGACGCTGCTCAAGCCCAGGACACATGGCACCCCCGCACCCGGTCGCTTCCCCCGATTCGAGGCGTGGATGCAGCGGGCGAAGCATTGGTTCAACGACCGGTTCGATCGCACCACCCATCGCTATGTCGCCAGCGTCGAAAGGGTTGTCGCCCGCAAATGGCTGTTCCTTGGTCTTTACGCGCTGATCCTGCTTTTGTTGGCGGTGATGTTCCTTCGTCTTCCCGGCGGATTTATTCCGGGTGAGGATCAGGGCCGGGTCCAGCTTCAATTCCGCCTGCCCGCCGGTGCGACGCAGGAACGGACGCTGGAGGTGCGCGACGCCATCGAGAATTATCTGCTGCGCGTGGAAAAGCGGAACATCGATTCGCTGTTCGTGGTGGCCGGCGGGGGCGCCGGCGCATCGGGACAGAATACCGGCCAAGGTTTCATGAACCTGGTCGATTGGGATAGCCGCCCCGGCGAGGACAACACCGCGGACGCCATCGCCGCCCGGACGCGCCAGGCGCTGTCGGGGCTGCGCGATGCCCAGATATTCGCGCTCGTTCCCGGAGCGGTGCGCGGGCTGGGCGATGCGTCCGGCTTTACAATGCAGCTTCAGAATCGCAGCGGAATGACGCGCACGGAATTCGGCGCGGCGCGCGACCGGCTGTTGGCCATGGCGAATGCCAGTCCGAAGCTGACATCGGTGCGGCTGAGCGATCTTCCCGATGTCGCGTCGCTGAAGATCGACATCGATACCCAGCGCCTGACCGCTTACGGGCTGACCAATGGCGACGTGAACACGACGCTGTCGACCGCCTGGGGCGGCCGTTATGTCAATGATTTCATCGACAACGGCCGCGTCAAGCGCGTGTTCGTTCAGGGCGATGCGCCTTACCGGTCGAAACCCGAAGACATGGGTCAATGGTTTGTGCGGTCGTCCGACGGCGCGATGTCGCCCTTTTCGGCCTTTGCGTCGATCGGCTGGTCGACGACGCCCAGCACCACGTCGCGCTTTCAGGGCGTGTCTGCCTTTGAAATTCAGGGCCAGCCCGCGGCGGGGACAAGTTCGGGCGAGGCGATGGACGAAATACAGCGGCTGGCGTCGCAGATCCCCGGAACCAGCGTCGCCTGGTCGGGTGCCTCCTATCAGGAACGGCTGTCGTCGGGGCAGGCGCCCCTGCTCTATGCCCTGTCGCTGCTCGTCGTCTTCCTCTGCCTTGCGGCGCTTTATGAAAGCTGGTCGATCCCGGTCGCGGTCTTGCTGGTCATTCCGCTGGGCCTGGTCGGCGCGGTGTTCGCGGTGACGCTTCGCGGACTGGAGAACGACATTTATCTACAGATCGGCCTGTTGACGACGATGGGGCTCGCATCGAAAAATGCGATCCTGATGATCGAGTTTGCCGAACAGGAAGAAAAAAAGGGCAAGCGCGTGATCGACGCGGCGTTGCAGGCGGCGCGTATCCGCCTGCGTCCGATCCTGATGACCAGTTTCGCCTTTATCTTTGGCGTCCTGCCGCTTGCCCTTGCCACCGGCGCCGGCGCCAACAGCCGCGTCGCGATCGGCACGTCGGTCATCGGCGGGATGCTGACCGCGACGATCCTTGCCATCTTTTTCATCCCGCTGTTCTTCGTTCTCGTGCGGCGCGGCGTGCGCGACGGGCTGGCGGCGGCGCGGCGGTGCCTGGGCGGCAAGGATGATGCCGCCGGGGCACCGGCATGATCCGCGCTGCGATCACTCCGATCGCCCTGTCGCTGGCGCTTGCCGGATGCTCGCTCGCGCCAAAGACGGTGTTGCCGCCGCCGCCGGTGCCGCAAAGCTGGCCGGTCGGCGATGCCTATCTGCTGCAAAGCGAGGCGGCGCTGCCTATCCTGTCGTACAAGAGCGTGTTCGGCGACACGCGCCTGCAGGCGATCGTCGATCAGGCGCTGGCGAACAACCGCGACCTGCGCGTCGCCTATGCCAATGTCGCCGCGGCGCGGGCGCAGGCGCGGCTCAGCCGCGCGGGACAATTCCCCGCACTCGGCGTAAACGCTGCCGGAGGCTATTCGGACGGCAGCGGCGCCGGAGCCGGAGCCGGAGCCGGCAATTTCTCGCTGCGCGGCGGGGTGACGGCGTTCGAGATCGATCTGTTCGGCCGTCTGGCCAATATCGCCGAATCCGACCGCAACGCCGCACTGGCCACCGAAGCCGCGGCGCGCACCATCCGCCTGGCGCTGATCGCCGACCTGGCCGATGCCTGGGCCGGTTATGGCGCCGACCGCGACCTGTTGAAGATTGCCAAGGATACCGCCGCCAGTGCGCGCGAAAGCGTGCGGCTGACCCGCGCGCGGCTCGACGGCGGCATCGCACCGCGCACCGACCTGCGCCAGGCCGAACAGATCCTTGCCACCGCAGAGGATTCGATCGCGCAGCAGACGACGGCGATCGCGCAGGACGAAAATCTGATCCGCCTGCTGGTCGGCGCCGACATCGACCCCGCCCTGCTTCCCGCCAGCCTTGCCGATGTGACGCCCGGCATCGTCGCCCTGCCCGCCGGGGTCAGTTCACAGATATTGCTCCGCCGTCCCGACGTGATCGAGGCCGAATATCGGTTGCGCGCCGCCAACGCCAACATCGGCGCCGCGCGGGCACGGCTGTTCCCGACGATCTCGCTGACCGGGCTGCTCGGCTTTGCCAGCAACGCCCTGACGGGCCTGTTCGACAGCGGATCGTTCAACTGGTCGGCAAGCGGCAATGCCAGCGCGACGATCTTTGACGCCGGTGGGCGGCGCGCCGGGGTCGATGTGACCAGGGCGCAGCGCGACGCCGCGATCGCGGGTTATGAAGGCGCGATCCAGACCGCCTTTCGCGAAACCGCCGACGCGCTGGCGGTTCAGGGCATGATCGCCGAACGCGCGCGGGCCGCGGCGGCCAACACGGCGGCGGCTGCCGATACCGCGGCGCTGGCCAGCGCGCGGTACAAGGGCGGGGTCGACAGCTTTCTGTCGAACCTCGACGCGGAACGCAGCCTTTATACCGCGCGGCGAAGCGAAATCGGGACCCAGTTGTTGTTGGTCCAGACGCGGATCGCCTTGTTCCGCGCACTCGGCGGCGACAGCAGCGCAGGCGCCGCCACGCCCTGATCCCACAAGGAACCCCGGATCATGTCCGGCAAGGCACAGGCGGCATTCGACTCCGGCTTGACAATCCACCCCGCTCGCGCGCTAATAGAACAAATCAGGAACATATGCGCGAGTCGTCCTCCCCTCTCGCCGGACTGCGAAAGCAGATCGCCCGGCTGGCCGCCGATGGTGGTCCCGCCAGCCGTCCGGCCGAAGGACGGCTGGCGAGCGGTCATGCCGGATTCGATGCCGCGATCGGCGGGGGATTGATGACTGGCAAGGCGCATGAATTTTTCGCTGCCGATGCCCTCGACGGCACCTGCGCGGCGGCCTTTGCCGCGCTGCTTGCGCTGCGCACCCCCGGCAAGGCACCGCTGATCTGGTTGCGCACCGCCGACGCCGCCAATCGCACCGGCCATATCTATGCCCCCGGCATCGCCGAACTGGGCGGCGATCCCGATCGGTTGCTGCTGGTCGAAACCCCCGACCCCCGAATGCTGCTCGCCTGTGCAAATGATGCGATCCGCTGCGCCGGATCGGCAGCGGTGATCGTCGAAAGCTGGGGGAAATTTCCGCTGCTTGACCTGACCGCAGGCCGCCGCCTCGTGCTGGGCGCGCGCGATGCCGGGACGACATTGCTGATGCTCCGCCTGAATGCCGCGCCCACGCCCAGCGTCGCCGAAACGCGCTGGAGCGTGGCCCCTGCCGCATCGCACATGCTTGCCGCCGATGCCCCCGGCGCGCCCGCCTTTGACCTCGAACTGCTCCGCTGGCGCGCGGGCCCCGCGGGCGGCCGCTGGCGACTGGACTGGAACCATGACGACAAAAGCTTTGGGCACCGCCTTGGGGAAACGCCGCTACCTGGCCCTCTTCTTTCCCTTCCTGCCCGCCGAACGCTTCCTGCGCACGGCGCCGCAGCCGCCTGACGCCCCGCTCGTCTTTGCCGAAAAACAGCGCGGCGCGCTGCGCATCGCAAGCGTCGATCCAGCGGCGCAGGCGGCCGGGCTAGCCGTCGGCATGTCGCTTGCCGACGCACGCGCCCATGTGCCCGAACTGATCGCCGTTCCGCACGATCCGGTCGCCGATCACGCCTGGATCGACCGGCTCGCGCTCGGCTGTCACCGCTATACGCCGCTGGTGGCGCTCGACGCCCCCGACGGGCTGATCCTCGACATCGCGGGGGCCGCGCATCTGTTCGATGACGAAGCCGGGCTGATCGATGACGCCGAAACGCGCCTGTCGCGGCTTGGCATGACCGTCCGCCACGCCGCCGGTCCGACCGCCGATGCCGCCCGCGCGCTTGCCCGATACCAGTCGCGGCCCGCCCCCGACGAGGTGCAGGCGGTCCGCCGGCTCCCCGTCGCCGCGCTCGAACTGGAGCCCGAGGCGACGACCGCGCTGATCCGCGCCGGGCTGAAGACGATCGGCGACCTGGCAAGCCGCCCGATGGCGAATATCGCCGCGCGCTTTGGCGGCGACGCCACGACTGCGCTGCGCCGTATCCTGGGCGATGCGCCCAGCCCGCTCGACCCGCGCATCGCCCCTTTTCCCATCATGGCCGAACGCCGCTTTGCCGAACCGCTGGGCAGCACCGCCCATGCAACCAAGGTGCTGGCCGAACTGATCGCCGAAACGGGCGAGGATATGCTCGAACGCGGCAAGGGCGGTCGCCATTTCCGGGCGACCTTTTTCCGCAGCGACGGCCTGGCGCGGAGCATCGATGTCGAGACCGGCCATGCGACCCGCGACACCGGGCTGGTCATGCGCCTTTTCGCCGAACGCATGGACGGACTCGCCGATCCTCTCGACCCCGGCTTTGGCTTTGACATGATCCGCCTTGCGGTTCCGCGGCTCGACCGGCTCGGCGCGACACAGTTGCGGCTCGAAGGCGGCGAGGCCCGCGCATCGGACCGGGGCGCCGCGATGGACGAACTGGTCGACCGGATGACGATCCGGCTGGGGCGAAAGCGCGTGCGGCGCCTGCACGCCGAAAGCACGCATATTCCCGAACAGGCGCAGCTTGCCCTGCCCGCGCTCGATGCCCCGCCGCCACAGCCATGGACCATGCCCGATCCCGGCGAGCCGCCGACGCGCCCCTTCCATCTTTTCGACCCGCCGCAACCGATCGAGGTCATCGCCGAAGTTCCCGATGGCCCGCCGCACCAGTTTCGCTGGCGCCGCGCGACCCATGCGGTGCGCCGGTACGAAGGGCCCGAACGCATCGCCCCCGAATGGTGGCGGCGCCGCGACAATGGCGGGCTGACGCGCGACTATTACCGGGTCGAGGATGTCCAGGGCCGCCGTTTCTGGCTTTTCCGCCACGGCCTTTATGACGAAAAACCCGATCCGCGCTGGTACATCCACGGGGTCTTCGCATGAATGAAAAGCCCGCCGCCGGTTTCGCCGAAATGGTCGCCGCGACGAACTACAGCTTTCTGCGCGGCGCATCCGATCCCGCCGACATCGTCGCGGCGGCGATCAATCTGGGCATGACCGGCATCGGCATCGCCGACCGCAACAGCGTCGCCGGCGTGGTGCGGGCCTGGGCTTTCCTGAAAGAGCTTCAGGTCAAGAATCCCGAGATGGTGGAAGGGTTTCGGCTGGCCGTCGGCGCCAGGCTGGTCTTTGCCGACGGCACGCCCGACATTGTCGCCTATCCCGCCAATCGCCAAGGCTGGGGGCGGCTGACCCGCCTGTTGTCGGTCGGCAATCTGCGCGCGCAAAAAGGTGACTGCATCCTTCGCCTCGCAGATTTGCTGGAGCATTGCGACGACCTGCTGCTGATCGCCATGAAGGGGGACGACGCGCTGCTCCGTACGCTCAAGCGCGCGCGTCCCAAGGCGGTCTGGCTGGCGGCCACGATGCCGCAATCCGGTGCCGATGCGCGCCGACTGGCCGAACTGCAGCGGCTGGCGACCGCGACGGGCGTTCCCTTGCTGGCCACCAACGATGCGCTTTATGCGACCAGGGCGCAGCGCCCGCTTCACGACATCATCACCTGCATCCGCGAGGGCACGACGATTGTCAGGGCGGGCAAATTGCTGCGCGCCAATGGCGAACGCCATGTGAAGCCGCCTGCCGAGATGCGGCGGTTGTTCGGCGGTTATCCCAAGGCGGTCGAACAGGGCGCAAAGTTGCTGGCCCGCGTCGGTTTCGACCTGGGGGATCTGCGTTATGAATATCCGCACGAGCCGGTGCCCCCCGGATGGAAGCCCTTCAACTATCTCCACCATCTGGTGAAGACTGCGGCCGAGGCACGTTATGGCACCCCCTTGAGCGCCAAGGTCCGCAAGCTCATCGGCAACGAACTTCGGCTGATCCGGAAACGAAATTACGTCTATTATTTCCTGACCGTCCATGACCTTGTTCGCTTTGCCCGCGCGCAGGAACCACCGATCCTGTGCCAGGGACGCGGTTCGGCGGCCAATTCCATCACCTGCTTCTTGCTGGGGGTGACATCGGTCGATCCGGTGAAGAACACCCTGCTTTTTTCCCGCTTCATGTCGGCCGAACGCGACGAGCCCCCCGATATTGACGTCGATTTCGAACATGAACGGCGCGAGGAGGTGATCCAGCATATCTATGACCGCTATTCGCGGGACCGTGCCGCGATCGCGGCGACCGTCATCCATTACCGCCCGCGCAGCACGATCCGCGAAGTCGGCAAGGCGCTGGGCCTGAGCGAGGATGTCACCGCGCGCCTGGCCGACACAAGCTGGGGCAGTTGGGGCAACGAAGTGCCGATCGAACGGCTCGTCCAGGCCGGGCTTGATCCGCACAATGGCGAAATCGAGCGGCTGCATCGCTTCGTCGGCGAATTGTTGAAGGCCCCCCGCCACCTGTCACAGCATGTCGGGGGTTTCGTGCTGACCCAGGGACGGCTCGACGAAATGGTGCCGATCCACAATGCGGCGATGGAAGGTCGGACCTTTATCGAATGGGACAAGGACGACATCGACGCGCTGGGGCTGATGAAGGTCGATATTCTCGCGCTCGGCATGTTGACGTGCATCCGCAAATGTTATGACCTGATGCGCGATCATGGGCTGGGCGATCACACGCTGGAACTCGACATCGATTCCAGCGACGACGCGGTTTACGACATGTTGTGCAAGGGCGACAGCATCGGCGTCTTTCAGGTCGAAAGCCGGGCACAGATCAACATGCTGCCGCGCCTGCGCCCCCGCAAGCTTTATGACCTGGTCGTGCAGGTCGCGATCGTCAGGCCGGGTCCGATCGAGGGCGACATGGTCCACCCCTATCTGCGGCGCCGCAATGAAGAGGAAGAGGTGCATTATCCTTCGCCCGCCCCGCCCCATGATCCCGATGAACTGCGCGGCGTATTGGGGCACACCTATGGCGTCCCGCTGTTTCAGGAACAGGCAATGAACCTGGCGATCACCGCCGCCGAATTTACCCCCGAAGAAGCCAATGGCCTGCGCCGCGCGATGGCGACCTTTCGCAATGTCGGAACGATCGACAATTTTCGCGAAAAGATGGTCGGCGGCATGGTGCGCCGCGGCTATGAAAGCGAGTTTGCCGAACGTTGCTTCAAACAGATCGAAGGTTTTGGCAGCTATGGCTTTCCCGAAAGCCATGCCCAGTCCTTTGCCCGGCTCGTCTATGTTTCCTCATGGATCAAACATTATCACCCCGCCGTCTTCACCTGCGGGCTGCTCAATTCGCAGCCGATGGGATTTTATGCCCCCGCACAGCTTGTCCGCGATGCGCGCGAGCATGGGGTGGAGGTGCGGGCAGTCGATGTGAATGCCAGTCATTGGGACAATGGCCTGGAACGGCGGGATGACAGCACGCTCGCGCTCAGGCTGGGTTTTCGGCAGGTCGACGGGATGCGCAAAGACTGGGCGGACGCGATTGTCAAAGCCCGCGACGCCGCCCCCTTTACCTCGGTCGAGGAACTGGCCCGCCGCGCCGCGCTGCCGCTCCGCGCGCTGCGCCTGATCGCCGATGCCGATGCGTGCCGGTCGATGGGGCTCGATCGGCGGCCCGCCCTGTGGGATGCGCGGCGGGTGCGGCAGGGGGTGCTGCCGCTGTTTGGCGCGGCCGGGGCGGACGAGCTGGGAACGGAGGAGAATGCCGCACTGCCACCGACGCCGATGGTCGAACATGTGCTGACCGATTATCAGACGACGCGGCTGTCGCTGAAAGGGCATCCGATGGCGTTTCTGCGCCGCGACTTCGAACGCGAAGGCGTGCTGAGCGCGGCAGAGGTCGCGGCGGCGAAGAACGGTTCGATCGTCCGCACCGCCGGCGTCGTGCTGATCCGCCAGCGGCCGGGCAAGGGCAATGCGATCTTCATCACGATCGAGGATGAGGGCGGGGTCGTCAACATCCTGCTGTGGGCGCGTCATTTCGAACGCTATCGCCGCGCCGTCATGGCATCGCGGTTGATGCTGGCCACGGGCGAGGTGCAACGAAGCAAGGAGGGCGTCATCCACCTGATAGCGACACATATCGTCGATCGCACGGCGATGCTCGATACGCTGGGCAGCGAGCGGCGCTTCGATCCCGACGTCTGCCGCGCCGACGAGGTCAGACACCCGCAACAACCGCGCGGCCCGGCGGCGAAGCATGGCCACCCCCGCGATGTCCGCATCCTGCCGAGGTCGCGGGATTTCCATTGAGATAAATTTTCCGGCGGAGGCCGGACAGGGGAGCGGGTCGGGGCCGCCATTGTTCGGTTATGACCCGAAAAAAAAGATGCCCCGGCTGTGGGGGCCGGGGCATCCGATCAGGCTATCTAAGGGACCAACCAAATATAGCCTGAAACTTGTTCGCGAATTTTAGCCGCGGAGCAGGTTCATCACGCCCTGCGAGCTCTGGTTCGCCTGGGCCAGCATCGCGGTCGATGCCTGCGCCAGAATGCCGGCAGCCGCGAGGTTCGTCGATTCAACCGAGAAATCGGCATCCAGAATACGCGACTTCGATTCCGACATATTCGTGACACTCGACGTCAAATTATCGACAGCCGCCGTCAGGCGGTTCTGCTGCGCACCCAGGTTCGCGCGTTCGGTAGCGACCGTCTGGATCGCCGTGTCGAGCGTCGTCAGCGCGCCCGTGGCGCCGGCTGCGGTCGAAAAGTCGAGCGCATTGACGCCCAGACCCGTGGCGTTGAGGTTCGCGATCTTGACGTTCACGACCTCAGTGGCGTTCAAACCGGTCTGAATGTCGAAGCCAGCGGTGGTCGAGGTGCCGCCGTTGATCAGCGTGTTGCCGTTGAACGTCGTGCGGCCGGCGATGTCGCCGATCTGCGAGATCAGCGCGGCAACTTCGGTCTGGACGGCGGCGCGGTCGGTCGTGCCGTTCGTGCCGGTCGAAGCCTGGAGCGCCAGTTCACGCATACGGACGAGGATGTCCGAGATGCTGCCAGCGGCGCTGTCGGCGGTCTGCGCAAGCGAGATGCCGTCGTTGGCGTTGCGGATCGCCTGCGTCAGGCCGCGGGCATTGGCGTCCATGCGGGTCGCGATGGCGAGGCCGGCCGCGTCGTCCTTGGCGCTGTTGATGCGCTTGCCGCTCGACAGGCGTTCCATCGCCTGCGACTGCATTTGATTGGCAACACGCGAGTTATTCTGGGCGCGAAGCGCGCTCACATTGGTGTTGATGACAGTCATTATTGTTCCTTTCCGGCCTCGATGGCCATTCCCGTTATGTGAGGGCTCGAGGAGCGGTCACGGAAAGCAGTAACGGCCGGGACCCCTGCCGATTAAGGGCGCGCGTCAAAAAAACGCCGAAAGCCGCCGACGCCGCCCCTTTCATATCCATAACACACTGAAAATATAGATTAAATATTTTTGGCACGGACTTTGCATTCTTCTTTGGCGCGTGGCGCGAGGCCGCGCACAGGACGGATGAAAAGCAATGAGCACGATTGACCCGAGCCGGCTGCTGCAGATGCGCAGTTCGATTCTCAATCAGAACCAGGCGCTGCAACGCGCCGCCGGTCGCGGCGGCATCGGCGCGGCCGAAGGCGGCGTCGAGGGCGCGGGCGGCGCACCCGATTTCGGCGCCGCGATCAACAATGCGCTGCAACAGGTCAACGCCCAGCAATCAAAGGCGAGCCAGTTGAGCGAAGCCTATGAACGCGGCGACACGCACGACATCGTCAGCGTCATGATCGAACGGCAAAAGGCGTCGCTCGGGTTCGAAACCACGCTGCAAGTCCGCAACAAGCTGCTGTCCGCTTATCGCGACATCATGAACATGCCGGTGTAATCCATGGCCGAAACACAGATCCTTACCCCCGTCCCCACCATCATGGACGACGGCGCCCCTAACCGCCTTCCCGCCCTGGGCGACCGGCTGGCGCCGTTGACCGGTTTCATGCGCCAGCCGGCCGTACAGCGGGCGCTGCCCGCCATCGCGATGACGTCGGCGATCGGTATCGCCGCATTCGCCTATTTCGCCATGCAAGCCGCCCCGCAGGCGCAATTGTTCGCCGGGCTCGACGACACCGACAAGGCTGCCGTCGCCGATGCGTTGAAAACACAGGGCATCGCCCACAATATCGATCCCTCGACGGGCGCGCTGACGGTCGATGCCGACAAGCTGCATCAGGCGCGCATCGCACTCGCCGGACAGGGCCTGCCCAAGGCGGCGCCGAGCGGCGACAGCCTGATCGCCGCGCTGCCCATGGGGTCCAGCCGCGCGATCGAAGGCGAAGCATTGCGGTCGGCGCGCGAAGCCGACCTGTCGCGCACGATCGAAACCATCGACGCGGTGAAAAGCGCGCGCGTTCACGTCGCCGCCGCCGAACCGAGCCTGTTCGTGCGCGAAGACAAGCCGGCCACGGCATCGGTGATGCTGACCCTGCAGAACGGCCGTTCGCTGTCCGATGGGCAGGTGCAGGCGATCCGTTTCCTGGTCGCATCGTCGATACCCGGTATGAATGCCGATCAGGTGTCGGTGATCGATCAGCGCGGCGCGCTGCTGTCCGACACCGCGACCGGCAGCGACATGAAGGCGTTTCAGTTGCAGTTGCAGATCGAGGACCGCTTTCGCCGCGCGCTCGACACGCTGCTTGGTCCGATGCTGGGCAGCGGCAATTATACGGTCGAGGTCAACGCCGATCTCGACATGTCCGAAAGCCAGGCGACGCGCGAGAGCTTTCCCGAGAATGACCGCGCGCTGACCAGCGAACAGATCACCCGGTCGACCAGCGGTTCGGTTCCTCCCCCCGCCGTCGGCATCCCCGGGGCTCTGTCGAACGAGGTGCCGCAGGCCACGACCGTCACCGCGAACGGGCCGCAGCCGACGCCGCCTCTCACCGGGGCGCCGGGCACCGCGAGCAACGAGAACGCCGCCCGCGCCTATGAGGTTGGCCGCGAGATTTCGGTGACGCACCAGCCGCAGGGCAAATTGCGCCGCGTCTCGGTCGCCGTCGCGCTCAACCAGGGCAAAAAGCCGCTGACCCAGGCCGACCTCACCAAGATCGACAATCTGGTCAAGGGTGCGATCGGTTTCGACGCAACCCGCGGAGATATGGTTGCGATCAACCAGCGCCCCTTCGCACAGGTCGAAGATACGTCGCCGCCCTTTTACGACCAGGGCTGGTTCATGCCGCTGGTGAAACAGGTCGGTGCGATCCTTGCCGCGCTGCTCGCCTTTCTGTTCATCGGTCGCCCGATGATCCGCGCCGCAAAGGACCGCGCCGCGAAACGCGCCGAACAGAATCAGATGATCGAACAGTCGCTGCTCGCCGCGACCGACACGCGCCCTGCGATCGCCGGCGGCCAGAATGGTCAGGAGATCACGCTGGAAATGATCGAACAGGCGCCAAGCTATGAAGCGCGCGCCAACCTTGTCCGTGCCTTTGTCCGCCAGGATTCCGCCCGCGCCGCGCTGGTCGTCCGCCATCTGATGCAGGAGGGCGCCCGTGCCTGATACCGCTGAAATCGACCAGGTCGCAACGCCCGCCGCGATCGACGGATCGTCCGCCGCCGCAATCCTGCTGATGCTGCTCGACGAAAGCGAAGCGGCGACGATCCTGAAGCAGCTTGGCCCCGAAGAGGTGCGTCTGCTTGCCAAGGCGATGTTCGACACCGCCAACGCCAGCGAACAGCAGATCGGCCAGGCGCTCGACCGGTTCGTGACGCGCAGCCGCGATGTCAGCGCGCTGGCGATCGGTGCCGACACGCGCATTCGCACCGTCATCAACGAAGCCGTCGGCAATGTCCGCGCCGACAATATCCTGGCCGCCGTCGCGCCGCAGCGCAGCGCCGCATCGCTGGAAATGCTGCGCTGGATGGACGTCAATGCGATCAGCGGCCTGCTGGCCAGCGAACATCCGCAGGTCGGCGCGCTGATCCTGTCGGTCCTGGTCCCCGATGTTGCCGCCCGCGCGATCGAGACGCTGGACGAAGTGCTGCAGGCCGATCTGGTGCTGCGCGCCGCGATGCTGACCTCTGTCCCCGCCGCGGCGATCGAGGATCTGGAATCGGTCCTCGCGAGCGCCAATGTCGATGGCCAGCGGGTCGCCAAACAGGCGATCGGCGGCCCCAGCGACGTCGCAAAGATCATGAAGAAGATGCCGAAGCAACTGAGCGAACGCACCATCCGCGCGCTCAAGAAGCATGACCGCATCCTGGCCCAGACAATCGAGGAAGAGATGTTCATCTTCGAAAATCTGCGCGACCTCGACAAGAGAAGCTTGAGCACCGTGTTGCGTTCTGTCGACGCGGCGCTGCTCGCGATCGCGCTCAAGGGCGCCGACGAAGAAATGGTCGACATGTGCCTTGCCACCATGTCGCAGCGTGCGTCGGAGACGATCCGCGACGAAATGGCCGAAATGACGATGGTCAAGCGCGCCGACGTCGAGGACGCGCAGAAAACGATCATGCAGACCGTGCGCCAGATGGCCGCATCGGGCGAAATCATGATCGCGGGCGGCGGTGACGACTATGTCTGACCGGACGATCGAAACCGGCTTTGTCCCGGTCGCCCTGGCCCGTGCGATGGCGCGCGACGGCGGATTTCGTCCGCTTTCCTTCACGCCCACGATTGCCTCCGCGACCGAAATCGAACCCGACATACAGGCCGAGCCCGATGTCGACGACCCCTTTGCCCGCGGCCTTGCCGAAGGTCAGCGTCTTGCCGAAGCAGGCTTTGTCGCGGAGCGCCACCAGCTTTTGGCCCTGCTTGCCAGTGCCGAGGCCTTGCAGGACGAGCCCAGCGAGGAACTGGCGCAATTGATCGCGGAGACCGTCGAACGGCTGGTGCGCCAGATCGTTGCCGCCGCGCCGATCGACGCCGAATGGCTACAGGCGCAGGCCGAAACCGCCGCCGCCATGGTTGCCGACGCCGACAAGGCACGCACCCTGTGGGTTCATCCCGACGATGCCGTGCTGCTGGCTGAATGCCCGTTGACGCTGACCATCGAAAGCGATGCGGCGATGGTGCGCGGCACCGTTCGCCTGGAAACAACCACCGGCTGGATCGAACATGGCCGCGCCGTCTATCTTGACGAACTGCGCGCCGCGCTGGGCACGGGAGAGGCCGCATGACGCGCCGCATGAGCATGAGCGCGCAGCAGTTGCTCGACCCCGTCGACCTGACGAACGCCAGCCCGCGCCGCATCGGGACTTTGGTGTCGCATGAAGGCATCATGCTGGAGGTTTCGGGCTTTCCCCAGCCGCTGGGCAGCAATGTCCGCATCCGGTCGGCAACGGGCGATTATGTCTATGGCGAGGTCGTGGGCTTTCGCGGTCATCGTAGCCTGGTCCTGCCGTTCGACACCAACATGCCGCTCGTCACGGGCGCGCCGGTCGAACCGCATGGCGCCAGCAGCATGGTTCCGGTCGGCAAGACGCTGCTCGGCCGCATCATGGACGCACAGGGCAATCCGCTCGACGGACGCCCCGCCATCAAATCGCAGTTCCAGTGGCCGCTGGCAGGCCGCAAGGTCAACCCGCTGCGCCGTGGCCGCGTCACGCGCCCGCTGAACATGGGCGTGCGCGCGATCAACGGCTTGCTGACGGTGGGCGAGGGCCAGCGCGTCGCGATCATTGCCGGTTCGGGCGTCGGCAAATCGGTGTTGATGGGCCAGATGATCGCGGGCACCGAATGCGACGTCATCGTCGTCGGCCTGATCGGCGAGCGCAGCCGTGAGGTCAGCGACTTCGTCGAAACCAAGCTGCCCCCCGAAGTCCGCAAGAAATCGGTCGTCGTCGCGGTTCCCGCCGATCATCCGCCGCTGCTCCGCCTGCGCGCCGCGATGCGCGCGACCGCGATCGCCGAGGCGTTCCGGGCCGAGGGCAAGAAAGTGCTGCTGTTGATCGACAGCCTGACCCGCGTGGCCCACGCACAGCGCGAAATCGGCCTGACGCTGGGCGAACCGCCGACGATGAAAGGTTATCCGCCGTCGGTCTTCGCGCTGATCCCATCCTTGTGCGAACGCGCCGGTATCGACCGCGAAACCGGGGGATCGGTGACCGCGCTCTATACCGTCCTGGCCGATGGCGGCGACATCGACGATCCGGTCGTCGACAGTGCGCGCGCGATCGTCGACGGCCATATCATCCTGTCGCGCCAGCTTGCCGAACAGGGCGTCTATCCCGCGATCGACGTCGCGCGGTCTTTGTCGCGCACGATGGTCGATTCGGTCGACCCGGACCATGCCGCCGCGGCCGCGCGCTTTCGCCAGCTCTGGTCCGCCTATGAAGAGAATCGCGACCTGATGCTGATGGGCGCCTATGTCGCCGGCGGCGATCCGGTGCTCGACGAAGCCATCGCCCGCCATGCCGACCAGCTCGCCTTTGTGTCGCAGCCGGCCAAGGCCCGGGTCGATTTCGATATTTCCCGCCAAGCCCTGATTGAAGGATATTCCGCATGAACGCCTCTACCGCGCGCCGCAAACGTATCATCCGCGTGCGCACCGTCGAACATCAGATGGCAGAGGCCAATCTGGCGCGCGCCAACGGCGAACTGGCGAACCTCGTCGAACTGGCGAAGCGGCTGGAGACGCTGCGCGTCGATCTGGCGATGGCCAAGGGCGCGGTTGCCGGGGGCGCGCTCAACACGATCGGCGAACTTGCCATGCGGCTCGACATCGCACAGGAAAATCTGACCGCGCCGCTGAACCAGGCAAGCGCCCGCCGAGATCAGGCCGGAGCCGTCGCCCAGAGCGCAATGGTCAAGGAAGAATCGGCGGTACGCCTGTATGAACGCAGCCGCAAATCGGCCGAACAGGAAATGGAACGCCGCAGCGACGCCAACCGTCCCCATCGCATCCGCAGCGGAATGCGCCTGCGCTTGATCGAAGGCGGCGCGGCATGATGAACGCCCCCGCCCTCCCCATGGCGACCCCGGCGATGCCCGCGGGCTTTGCCGCCTTCCTCGCCAATATCGGGCAGATGCCCGCCGACGGCGGCGAAAGCGCCGGTTTCGACCAGTTGCTTGCCGCCGCGCCGTTCAATGCCACCGCGATGGCCAAGGCGGGGCCCGCCCTACCCGTCGGCACCAGCGCGCCCGCTGCCGACACCGCGCCTGCCGATGGCGTTCCGGTCGTTGCCGAACCGGCGATCGAGGGCCCGGTAACGACCGCTCCCGCCGGAAAAGCACCCGCCGCAAAGCCCGACATATCGGGCACGATGCCGGCCGCAGAGATTGCCGCGAACCTGTTGATCGCATTGAGCGGCGCGATCCCCGGCAATGGACCGGTGGGGGCCAAGCCCGCACCGGCGACGCCGACGGTTGACGATGGCGCCGAGGCCGCCGACGCGGGCGAGGCCCCGGTGGCCGGTCCCGCCGCGGGCTGGACCGCGATCATGGCGATCGCCGCCCCCACCGTCGCCCCCGCCGCCACAGCCAAGGCCGCGAAGCCCGGCGAGACCCCGGCGGCGACCGCTGATGCGGGCGATCGCGCCCCAGCGATGCCGGTCACGGCGCGGCCGCGCGATGCCGCATTGCCGATGCCGCTTTTGGCGGGCAGCGAGCCACCGGCCGCCAGGCCCGCCGAAGCCGCGCCGTCGATGACGGTCCTCTTCACCCCCGCCCCGGCCCAAGGCACCGCGCAGATCGCCGACGCCGCCGGGCCCGCGCGGATCGCCGAACGAGTGCTGGACATGGACAGCGACGGCGCGTGGATCGACCAGCTCGCCCGCGACATCGCCGCCACCAAATCCGACAATGGCGACATCAGCTTTCGCCTCATGCCCCGCCACCTTGGCCGGCTGGATGTCGCGATGCGCATGGGTGACGAGGGCATGTCGCTGAAGCTGGATGCCCAGCACGAAGCCGCCGCGACAATCGTCACCGCCGCGCAGCCGCGGCTGGTCGACGACCTGCGCCAACAGGGCGTCCGCGTATCGGGCACCGAAGTGACCGTCACCCCCGGTGATGCCGGTCGCCAGTCGCAGGGCCAGGGTCAGGGCCGCGCTGGCGCGACCGACACCGCCCATCTTATCGAAACCGCCACCGAGCGCGCCGAGCCGCGCGAGCAAAGCCGCGCCGCCGACCGCCGCGGCCGCTTTGCCTGACCAGAAAGGGTTCCGTCATGACCAAGGATAAAAGCGAAGCCGAGCCCAAGAAGAAGGGCAAGTTCAAGAAACTGTTGCTGGTCGGGGTCGCCGCGATCGCGCTGATCGGCGCGGGCGCGGGGGCCGCCATCTATTTCGGCGCCCTGTCGGCAAAGGAAGCCAAGCCCGAGGATCATTATCCCAAGCTGGTCGAACGCGGCAACAAGGAAGAAGCGCCCGCCGCCGAGGGCGAAGGCGGCGGCGAGGCCCCGCTAAAGGTCGGCACGGTGTCGGTTCCGAACGACAGGTACAGGGTCGATCCCAAGAAATATGAGATCACCTATTATCCGATCACCGACGCCTTTACGACGAACCTGGCCGACGGATCAGGCTTTTTACAGGTGGGCATCAGCCTTTCGACCTTTTATGACGGCAAGGTTATCAATAATATCAAACGGCAGGCTGTCCCGATCCGTTCGGTCGTGCTTATGGTGCTCGCCGAACAGGATCCGGCGTTGCTATCGTCATCGCAGGGCAAGCAACGGCTTCAGCGCCAGTTGACCGCCGCGATCAACGACGTGCTGCGCGAGAAAGAAGGTTTTGGTGGTATCGACAATGTCTATTTTACGAGTCTGGTGATTCAGTGACCGCTGTCACGAAATCGGTAAAGGCCCTGAAGGCGCCGGCCGCTCCCTCCGCTCCGTCGGAGGATGCGAAGGCGTCGTTGCTGCTGCGCAAGGCGGAGGGCAGCTATGCCTTTCCCGCGCTTGACAGCGTGGCCAGCCAGTTTGCGCGCAGCCTGCGCGATCTGATCCGCGCGCTTGGTGCGCCAAAAATCCAGATCGAACGCACGGGCGCCGAACAGATGAGCTTTGCCGACTGGAGCGCGTCTGCCGCTCCCGCGATCTTTTGGCGCTATCACGCACCGCCGCTCAAGGGTCCGGTGCTGCTGGCCGGATCGCGGTCGCTGCTGCTTCAACTCGTCGATATTTTCTATGGCGGCCGCGGCCAGCTTGCCGCGGAACGCGAAGAGCTGACCGACGCCGAGGATCGTTTCGCCGCGCGCCTGGGCCGCGACATCGGGATGCAATTGGCCGCCGCCTGGCGCGACAAGATCGTCATCGAGCCCCAACTCGACTGCGTCACCGCCGATCCCGCGAAACTGGCGGCGGTCCGTGCCGACGACGAATTGTTCGTTCAGCGTTTCACGCTGCGCGGTGCGCCTTTTGACGGGCGGACGATCATGTGCGCCTATCCCGTCGCCGGGTTGCGCGGCGTCGCCGGCGACGAACTGCTGCCGGAAATGCAGAGCGCCAGCGCCGCCGACCCGGTATGGGCTGGGGCGTTGGACAAGGCGCTGCGCGACGTCCGGATGCCCGTCCGATCGGTCCTCGCGCGCCCTGAAATCAGCCTCGTCAAGCTGCTGGGCCTCGAAGTCGGCGACATCATTCCGATTTCCATGCCGCGCCACGTCCCGGTAACCGTCGCCGGACGCAGCTTTGCGCTGGGCAGCATCGGCGAAGCCAATGGCAACGCGGCGATCATGATCGAACATATCGAAAAAGGACCCGACAATGACTGACATCAGCGACGCCCCCAAGGCGCGCGCCGACCGGCGCGACAAGAGCATCGCCGCCGCGCCGAATTTCGACCTGCTCGCCGGCGTCTCGCTGCGCGTTTCGGTCGAGGTCGGATCGACGTCGATGACGCTTTCCGAACTGCTGGCGATCGACGAAGGCAGCGTGATCGAACTCGACCGCGCCGCGACGGACCTGCTCGACATCTATGCCAATGGCACGTTGATCGCGAAGGGCGAGATCGTCAGCGTCGATGGTCGCTATGGCATCCAGGTCGCCGAACTGGTCGCGCCCGCGCGCGGGCTTGAAGGCTTTGAGCGGAGAGGTTGATGCTCGAATATATTCTTCGCCTCCTTATCCTGCTGCCGCTGATCGGCGGCATGGCGTGGGGCAGCCTGTGGCTGTGGAAACGTGTCCAGATGGGTGTGCCGCTGGTTGGCGGGACCGCCAAGGCGCGGGCGATCGAGATGGTGGACGTGCTGCCGCTGGGCCCCGGATCGAAACTCGCGGTCGTCGAATTCGCGGGGCAGCGCGTGCTGATCGCGGTATCGCGCAACGGCATCACGCGCATTGCCGACGACAGCCAGGGCGATTTCCATGCGGACTGATCGCCGGCTCTGGCTGCGCGCCGCGGCGATCGCCGGTGGCACCGCGATGCTATGCGCCGCGCCCGCCGCCTATGCGCAGGCCGCCGACGGCCTGAGCCGCGCGGTCGGGGAAATCGGCGGCGATGGCCGCCCGCTCAGCCTGTCGCTACAGATTCTCGTCCTGATGAGCCTGCTGACGGTTTTGCCGTCACTGCTCCTGATGATGACCAGTTTCACGCGCATCATCATCGTGCTGTCGATCCTGCGCCAGGCGCTGGGGCTGCAACAGACGCCGCCGAACCAGGTGCTGGTGGGGCTCAGCCTGTTTCTGTCGCTGTTCGTGATGCAACCGGTCATCAGCGAGGTGAACCGGGTCGCGATCGCCCCCTATGGCCAGGAACAGATCGACATTGGCGAGGCGGTGTCGCGTTCGGGCGTCGCGCTGCACGGTTTCATGATGAAACAGACGCGCAAGACCGACCTGATGATGTTCGCCAAGATCGCGAAGGCGCCAGCCTATGCCAGCCCCCGCGACGTGCCCTTTTCGATCCTGCTGCCCGCCTTCGTCACCAGCGAACTCAAGACCGCGTTCCAGATCGGCTTTCTGATCTTTCTGCCCTTTCTCGTCATCGACCTGATCGTCGCGTCGGCGCTGATGTCTCTGGGTATGATGATGCTGTCGCCGACGATCATATCGATGCCGTTCAAACTGCTGCTGTTCGTCCTCGTCGACGGCTGGGCGCTGACGATGGGATCGCTCGCCTCCTCCTTCGTCAGTTAGGGGGCGGTCAGTGGAAGCGGATTATTTCATCGGAGTGGCCCAGCAGTCGCTGTGGATTCTCGCGCTGGCTTCGGCGCCGCTGCTGTTGCCGGTGCTGGTCATCGGCGTCCTGCTGGGGATGGTTCAGGCGGCGACGTCGATCAACGAACAGACGCTGACCTTTGTACCGAAACTGATCGTCGCCGCGATCTGCCTGGCGATTTTCGGTGGCAGCATCCTGGTGCTGCTGACCGATTTCACGCGCGAGATTTTCTCTCAGATCCCGGCGCTCGTCCGCTAAGGCGATGAATCCGGCCGACATCCCGAATATCGAGGCGATGCTACAGCTCTGGATGCTGGGGATGATCCGTCCGGGTGCAGCCTTTATCGCCGCCCCGGTGTTCGGCGCGTCGAACGTGCCGGTGCAGTTGCGGCTGGTGATCGCGCTGGCAGTCGGTGTCCCGGCGGTCGCGGCATCGGGCATGACGCTTCCGGCAGAAGGCATCGTGTCAGTCCCCGGATTCCTGCTCGTCATCGGCGAAGTCATCATCGGCGTGTCCATCGGTTTCGTCCTCCAGATGGGGCTCGCCGCCGCACTGTTGGCGGGTGAGGCGATCAGCAACGCGATGGGCCTGGGCTTTGCGTCGATGGTCGATCCGCTGAGCGGCGCGTCGAGTTCGGCGATCGGCCAGTTTCTGTCGATGCTGGCGGTCGCGCTGTTCCTTGCCGCCGACGGCCATCTGGTCCTGATCGGCATCATCGTCGACAGCTATGTCGCGCTGCCGCCCGGCAATGCCTTTCCTTCGTTCGATGCAATCGGCCGCCTGTTGCGGTTCGGCAGCCTGATGTTCGCCGCCGGGCTGACCATCGCGATGCCGGTCGGCTTTGTCCTGATCCTTGTCCAGGTCATCATGGGCGTGATCGGGCGGTCGGCGCCCGCGCTCAACCTGTTCGCGGTCGGCATCCCCGCGACGCTGCTCGCCGGGATCGTCCTGCTGGGCGTGGCAACCCCGGCGATGGCCGAAGCCATCGCCCGCATACTGTCCGACGCGCTCGACGCCGCACGAATGATGGCCGGGATCTGACGCGATGAGCGGGGCGACCGAAAAGGACCAGAAAACCGAACAGCCGACGGCGAAAAAGCTGGCCGATTCGGCGCGTGAAGGCGATGTGCTGATTTCGCGCGAACTGGCGACCGCACTGATGATGCTGGCCGCCGCGGGATGGATCGTCGCCGCGGGCGGCTGGTTCGTACAGTCGGCGAGCGACCTAGTGCGCCGCGGCCTGACGCTGACGGCCGATGACGTCGCCGATTTCGCGCCTGCGGAGGCGCTGATGCGCAACGGGGTCGAAATATTGCTGCCGCTGGCCAGTCTGTTCGCGCTTGCGCTGGGCGCATCGATCGCCGGGCCCGCGTTGCTGGGATCGTTCGGATGGCGCGGCAAGGCGCTGCATTTCAAGGGCAACCGCCTGAACCCGATGAGCGGGCTGAAGCGCATGTTCGGGATGCAGGGCCTAACCGAACTGGGCAAGGCGCTGGCCAAGGTGCTGTTGCTGGGCACCATCGGTTACTGGCTTGTCGCGGACGGCCTGCCCGCGATCATGACGATGGCATCGACCGACCTGATGGCCGCGATCGGCCTGGCCGGAAAGGCGATCGGCCATGCGATGATGGTCCTTGCCGGCGGGCTGGTCGTGATCGCCCTGATCGACGTGCCGGTTCAATGGTTCCAGCGCAACCAGCGGCTGATGATGAGCAAGCAGGAAGTGAAGGAGGAGATGCGCGAATCCGACGGCGCACCCGAACTGAAGCAGGCGCAGCGCCAGCGCGCGCACGAAATTCTGAGCGGATCGGCGCGCAAGGCCGTGTCCGAAGCAACGGTCGTGCTGACCAACCCCACGCATTTTTCCGTCGCGCTGCGTTATCGCCCGGGAACCGACGCGGCGCCAATGGTGGTGGCGCGCGGGCGCGGCGATGTCGCGCTGTCGATCCGCGAGCTGGCACGTGCCGCCCATGTCCCGCTGCTCGAATATCCGCAGTTGACCCGTGCGATCTATTTCACCGCCCGCGCGGGACGGACGATCCCCGAGGAGTTGTTCGTCGCGGTGGCTACCGTACTCGCCTTTGTCTTTCAACTCGAACGCGCAGTCGCCGATGGCATCGTCCAGCCGCCGGTCGATGTCCCGCCCTCGCACCGTTTCGATCCCGAAGGTCGCCGACAGGCTTAAACTTGTCCCCGCGCCGCCGTTAAGGGGTTCGAAGGATATTTGCCATGGTCAGTTCAATCGCCAACAGCCTGGGTTTCGGTTCGGGTATCGACGTCAAACAGCTTGTCACCGACCTGTCGAATGCGTCGCGCGACCCCAAGGTCAAACGGATGACCGAGCTTACGCAAGCCAATCAGACGCGCATCAGCGCCATGGCGCAGGCGCGATCCGACCTCGACAATTTTGCCGATTCTTTGAGCCAGATGGTCAGCGACGGCACCCTGCGCAGCACCCCGACGGTTTCGGACGACAGCGTGCTGACCGCCACCAGCCGCGCCGGCCTGTCCGCCGACAGTTTCGCCGCGACCGTCGTGGTGAACCAGCTTGCCCGCGCGCAGACCAATTATTCGGGCGTCGTGGCAGACCGCACCGCCGCCATCGGCACAGGGACGATGACGCTGACGGTCGGCGGCGTCGCCAAGACGATCACGATCGACGGCGCAAACAACAGCCTGGATGGCCTGGCCACCGCGATCAACGCCAGCGGCGCCGGCGTGACCGCGTCGATCATCGCCGACGAGGGCGGCCAGCGCCTTATCCTGAAAGGCCCCACCGGCGACGTCGGCGCCTTTTCGCTCACCGCCGATGCCGGAGCCGATCCGGGGCTGACCGCCTTTTCGACAGGCGGCGGCATGACGGTGGGACAGAGCGCCGCCAACGCCGAATTCACGATCGACGGGGTCGCGTTCAGCCGGGCAAGCAATATCATCGACGATGTCGTTCCCGGCATGTCGCTGACGCTGAAAAAGGCGGCGCCCGGACAGGGAGTCGACATCGGCGCGAGTCGCCCGCTCGACGTGATCAAGCAGACCGTCGGCGATTTCGTCTCCGTCTATAACCAGCTCAAGAAAAGCCTGACCGCCGCGTCGAACATATCGGGCGCGGGGACCTCGCTGCGCGAACTGGAGCGCGAGCTTGGAAACCTGGTGAACAAGGTGCTGTCGAGCAACGGGACGATCAACAAGCTGTCCGACATCGGCATTTCCACGACGAAAGAGGGCTTGCTGGCCGTCGACAACGCAAAGCTCGACAAGGTGCTCGCCAGCGATGCGGGCGCGGTCGAAGCCCTGTTCAACCCGCGCCGCGATGGAACGCGCACCGAGGCGACGGATCCGGGCATCGCCTTCGCGCTCGACGCGATCCGCGACAAGGCGGTCGGCGCCAATGGCGCGATCGATCGCGTGTCGAAATCGCTCGACGCCAAAAAAGGCGATCTAGCCGACCAGCTTCAAAAGATCGAGGACCGCGAAGCCGCCTATAAAAAGCGGCTCGAAAAACAATATGGCTCGCTCGAAACGCGGCTGGCGTCGTTCAAGGCGACGCAGACCTATCTCGAACAACAGATCAAACTCTGGTCGAACCAGGGCAATAATTGAGGACCGTCGCCGTGACCGCCACCGCCTCGACCGTCCGGGCGACCGGACTGTATCGCCGCTTGCAGGCCGAAAGCCGCGCCGCGGCCGCCGACCCCGTCGAACTGGTCACCATGCTGTATGACGAACTGGAAACCGCCGTCGGCGTCCTGGCCGCGATGATCCGGCAGGGCCAGCGCGTTTCGGCGACCGAACCCGCGCATCGCGCCCGCGCGATCCTGATCGGGCTCGACGTCAATCTGGACCGCGACAAGGGCGGCGACGTCGCCACTGCATTGTCACGCGTCTATCGCAGCATGCGCCGCAAGCTGGACGACGCCGTCGCAGCGAACAGCGCCGAGGGACTGACGGAATTGCTTGAGGGCATTTTGACGATCAGTTCGGCCTGGCGCCAACTGCGCTAAATTTTCCGTTTCTCCCGCGCTGGCGGGCCGTTGCTATTCTATCCGGATGCGCAGATGGGACCCGGCCGCCCAGGGTGGGGGCGGGCGACCGGGCGAGCGAGGGCGGACCAGAGCCCCCGTTTCAGCGTTGATGAAATCTGTTTCGCGGGCCGATCAGGCGGCCTGCTGATGAACGCCATATTTGCGCATCTTTTCGATCAGCGTCGTGCGCTTCAGCGTCAGCAGGCGCGCGGCTTCGGAAATGATGCCGTCGGCAAGGTCGAGCGCGACATGGATCTGTTCCAGTTCGATCGTCTCAATCTCGCGCTTGAGGTCGATCGGGCGGCCCGGTGCAGGCGTTTTGGCATGCGGCGCGGCGCCCGCTGCAAATGCTGCGAAATCCTCTGCGCTGACCTGCACCGCGACCGGGCTGCTGGGGACCGGCTGTCGCGGCGCAAGCGCGGCGGTGGGGTTCAGGAGCATGGCGGCATCTTCGAGACCCAGGGTCTCGCCACCATGGAGAACGCTGGCGCGTTCCACGAAATTGCGTAGTTCGCGCACATTGCCGGGCCATGCATGTTGCATCAGCAGGGCCATCGCCGCATCGTCGAAGCGGCATTTGACGTCGGCCGGCATCTTGCGCTGAAAATGGCGGATAAGGGCGGGAATATCCTCGACACGGCTGGCAAGGCTGGGGACCTGCAGCACAACCACGCCGAGCCGGAAGAACAGGTCTTCGCGGAATTTGCCGTCGGCGATCGCGGCGCCCAGATCCTGGTGCGTCGCAGAGATCACGCGGACGTCGATGTTGCGCACTTCGCTGCTGCCGACGCGGACGATCGTCCGGTCTTCGAGCACGCGGAGCAGCTTCACCTGCATGTCAAAGCGCATGTCGCCGATTTCGTCGAGGAAGATCGTGCCGCCTTCGCTCGCCTCGAAATGGCCGATGCGGCGGGCGTGGGCGCCGGTAAAGCTGCCCTTTTCATGGCCGAACAATTCGGATTCGATGAGTTCGCCGGGAATGGCGCCGCAATTGATCGCGGCGAATGCCTGGCCGGCGCGCGTACCTTCGTCATGAATGGCACGGGCGACCAGCTCCTTGCCCGATCCCGACGGGCCGCAGAGCATGACCGACGCATTCGACCGCGCGACGCGGCGGATCATGTCGCGCAGCCGCGTGGCTGCGGCACTGTTGCCGATAATCAGCGCATCGAGCGCCGCATTGTTATTCCCCACAGTCATTTCGGTCTCCACCGCGCCCCCCAATTCGGCGCCCTTTCGGTGCAAACAGAGATTGACGAAAATGGTAAACAAAAGATTATTGGCCGGAAGATAACCCAATCAAAACGGCATTCTATTGCCATATTGGCATCAATAGTGCCGCAAAACCGTTATCATCCTCCAATATGCCGCCATATCGGCACTAATTATCGGGTGAGGTTCGCCAGCCGAGCGTGATCGAAATGCGGCGGTTGCGCGGATCGAGCCGGTCGGCCGGGACATAGGGTTCGCGATCCGCGACACCTTCGATGCGGGCAAATCGATTTCCACCAACGCCGCGGAATTCCAGATAGTTCCGAACCACCTCTGCGCGGTCGACCGACAACCGCCAATTGTTCGTGCCCGACTTGACCGACCAGGGGGCCGCGTCGGTGTGGCCGCGGATCATCACCTGGTTGGTGACGTCGGCCACGGGTTTCGCGATTTCGCCGAACAGCCGCGCGCCTTCCGGCGTCAACTGGCTGGTGCCCATCGCGAACATCGAAAAATCGGCGTCGTCGATGACGTCGATACGCATCCCTTCGACCGTTTCGGTAAAGCGCAGATTGCGCGCGAGGCGTTTCAGGTCGCCGCGTTGCTGTATCCGTTCCATCAGCGACTTGGCCACCTGCTGGAACTTCATCTTCTCCGTCTCGCGGCCCGACGCTTCCTTGGGGCCACCGACGACATCGCGCGGAATCGTGATCGATCGCGACCCTGTCTGCCCCGCGGCATGGGGATAATCGTCGGCGGACACGATCGAATCGCCGCCGAACACGCCGTTCGACCCGGCGCTGCCCTGTTTCGTTTCGATGATCGTCGGCGCGAAATAATCCGCCAGCGCCTTGCGCTGCTTTTCGTTCGTCGCGCCGAGCAGCCACATCAAGAGGAAAAAGGCCATCATCGCGGTCACAAAGTCGGCATAGGCCACTTTCCACGCGCCGCCATGATGGCCGCCGTGCGCTTCCTGAATGATCTTCTTGACGATGATCGGGCGCGGTGGGGTATTCGGACGCGCAGCCATCAGCGGCCTCGCATCCCGTCGAACACCTCAGCAAAGCTGGGCTGGTTGGCATGGTCGACGCCCGAACGTGCCGCTTCGATCACCAGCGGTTGCGGATGGCCGTGGAGCGATGCGATGATGAGCTGTTTGACGGTGTGATAGATGGCGTTGTCGCTTTCGATCACCGCCTTGGCGCGCGTCGCAAAAGGCCCGACAAGGCCATAGGCGAGCAGCACGCCGAGGAAGGTGCCGACAAGCGCGGAACCGATCATGCCGCCCAGGATCGCCGGCGGCTTGTCGATCGACCCCATCGTCTTCACCACCCCCAGCACCGCCGCGACGATGCCCAGCGCGGGCAGCGCGTCGGCCAGGTTCTGCAACCCGTCGGCGGGCTTCATGCTGTGATGATTGTGGCTTTTGAGCGCATTGTCCATCACCTCTTCGACCGCATGGGGATCGAGCGTACCCGACGAGACCACGACAAGGCGCAGCGTGTCGCAGATCAGATGGACGAGCGTGTCGTCCTTCAACAGCTTGGGATATTGCTGAAAGATGGTGGAATTTTTCGGATCCTCGATATGCGGTTCGACCGCGACCGGTCCCTCGGTCCGCATCATCTTCATCAACGTCGAGACAAGCAGGATGCAGTCGAGATAGTCCTGCTTCTTATATTGCGGCCCCTTGAACACCTTGCCCAGTCCGCCGCCGAGTGCTTTCAGATCCGCGCCGGAATTGCCGATGATAAGCGAGCCGAGCGCCGCCCCGCCGATGATGAGCATTTCATGCGGCAGCGCCTCCATGACAGGGCCAAGATTGCCCCCGGTCAGCGCAAAGCCCCCGAAAACCAGCAGGATGAGAACCACGATGCCGACGACGGGAAACATATGCGAGCAACTCCATTGGGAAGCCGGTTATCGAAGCCGGTCCCCCGTCAATTCGGGGACGTCTTGATGTTTAACGACAGGCGCGCCGGAAAATTGAGGGCCGTCAGCCTAAAATATCGAATAAGGTCTGGCGGTTGATCCTGGCGAAGGCGGTCTGGGCGGCCTGCCGGGTCAAATCCTGGGCGTTAAGCTGGGCGATCGCGACCTCCAGATCGGTTTCCTCGACCGTCGAACGTTCTTCCTTGAGCGTGATGCCGCGCGTCGCGAGCCCATCGCGGATGCGATCAAGACGCGCCCCCGAAAGGCCGATTTCGGCCCGTTTGTCGGCGGTCTGGCTGATCGCGGTGGCGAGCACGCCGAGCGACGCGGTCATGCCGGCCTTGTTCCCGGCGGCGACCGCCGTCGCGGCGTCGCGGATCCCCGTCGACAGGCTGTTACCGCCCATGACAAAGACATTGGCGGCCGAAGGGACGGGCGCAAAGGTCACGTCGGAATCGAACCGCATGACCCGCGCGGTGCCAGTCGCGAACACTGGTTCGCCATTCGCATCGCGCGTCGCCGTCAGCGCATCCAATTCGTCGGCGATCGTGCGGAGTTCGGCGGCAATCGTGGCGCGGTCGGCGGGGTTCGCCGTATCGCTCGACGCCGCAATCGTCAGTTCACGCGCGCGCGTCATCAGATCCCCGGCCGATTTCATCACGCCATCGGCCTGTGACACGAGCGCCGCGGCCGAATTGATATTCGCCGACCAGGCGGTCATGCTCGCCTGCGTTGTGCCGATCGTCGCGATGCGCCGCGCCGCGACCGGATCGTCGGACATGCGAAGCAGCTTCTTGCCGCCCGAAATCTGGATCTGCGTCCGTTCGAGCGCGTCGGTGAGTTTCTGTTGGCGCGCGATTTCGCGCGTCATGCGATTGCCAACGGCGTTAATCATGATCCTGCCTTCCCTACAGCGAGCTCAGGAGTGTCTGCATCGTTTCGCGCGCGACCTGAATCGTACGCGCGGCGGCCGAATAGGCCTGCTGAAACCGCAACAGTTCGGCGGCTTCGGTGTCGAGGTCGATCTGGCTGACATTGTCGCGCGCCGCGGCCGACGCGTCGGCGCGCGTTGCGGCGGCGGCATTCTGTGCGCGCACCGCCGACACCGACTGCGCCTGTGTCGCAAGATAGCCCGACCAGCGCGCTTCGGGATCATTCGCCCCGCGCATCGTTCCGATCGCGAGCATATTGCCGTTGCTGCCCGATGCGTTCGCCGCCGCCACCTGATCAGGGGTCAGCGCCGCCGCAGTCAGCGTCGCGGCGGTGGTGCCGGTGAACAGCGGCTGGCCCGGATTGCCATTGGCATCGATGCCCGCCTGTTGCGCGGCGTTGAGCTGCGCCGAAAAGGACGCCGCCATCGTATCCAGTGACGCGCGCTGATCGGCAACCTGGTTCGACGCCTCCGACAACCCCGCCAGCGAGCCGGTGGAAATCGCGAGCGGCGAGCCGCCGACGCTGAACGACAGGCGCCCATCCGCGGCTGCCGTTACCGTGACTGGGTTCACGACACCGCCCCCGACGAGAAGGTCGCCCGACCCGCCCGCGCGTAGCGTTACCGCGCCATTATTGTCGAATGTCGCGCTGACCCCCGCCTGCGACGACAATGTGTCGAGCAGCCGGTCGCGTTCGTCGAGCAGGCTTGCCTCGTTCGTCGATCCGGGCCGCGCCTTGCGCAGGCCGATATTGATCTGTTCGAGCGCGTTCAGGTTCGCATTAAACTGTTCCGTCGCGCTGTTCGCGGCGCCCTCTATCCCGTTCCCCAACTGGTCGAGCTGTTTCGCGGCGGCGCGGAATCCCGATGCAATATCGTCGACCGATTGCAGAAACTGCGCGCGCAGCGTGCGGTTCGACGGATCGGCGGTGAGTTGATCGGCGGTCGTGTACAGCTTGGTCAGGCCGGTCTTGATGCCATTGCTATCGTCACTGAGCGCGCTTTCGACCTTGTCCAGCCAGGACAGCTTGGTCGCCGACCGGCCGGCATCGCCGGACGTAATCCGCGAATCCTCGATCAGCCACTGGTCGACCGAACGGTCGATGCCGCGAATTTCGACGCCGCCGGGATTGGTGTTGCCGCGATAGAAGACCGAGTTGCCGCCACCGACGGCCTCCATCATCTCCAGACGGCGGCGCGCATATCCGGGGGTCTGGGCGTTGGCGATATTGTCGCCCACCGTCGCCAGCGCGCGCGAATAGGCCTTGAGCCCGCTATAGCCGATGCCGAGCAGGTCACTCATTTCACCCCTCCCCCGGACCGGTCGGCAAGATCCGCGAACTGGCCGCGAAACTGCCGTTCGACCATGTCGGCGATGCCGAACTGGCGCATCCCGGCCAGGCTGTCGGCGGTGCGCGCGTCGGCCATTTCACGGAAATTGTCGGTCGCGCTCGACCCAAAGATGTCGTCGCCCAGCTTTGCCTGCCGCATCGAGGACATCAACTGGCGCAGGATCACGGCCTCGAACGCTTCGGCCGCCTTGCGAAGGCCGCCATCACCGCCCCCGGCGGCCGAGGGCGTCGGCGCCGAAAGCGGCGTGCGCGACACGGAGGATGTGGGCGTCCTCATATGATTACCAGTTCCGCTGTGAGCGCGCCGGCCTGGCTCAGCGCCTCCAGGATGGCGACAAGGTCGCCGGGAGGAACGCCCATGCGATTGATCGCATCGACGAGTTCGGAAAGCGACGCGGTCTGTTTGACCAGCATCACGGGGCGATAATCCTCTTCGACGTCGATGTCGCTGGACTGTTCGACCGCGGTCTCACCCCGGCTGAAGGGCGCGGGCTGCACGACCCGTGGCGATTCCTTGATCGATACGGTCAGCTTGCCCTGCGTCACCGCAGCGGTGCCGACACGAACCGCGCCATTGATGACGACGGTGCCGGTGCGCGCATTGACGATGACCTTTGCGGGCGGCTCGGCGCGCTGGACGCCCAGATTTTCGATCCGCGAGATCAGCCGCATACGTTCGTCGCCGCCGCCGCTCGCGCGGATGGCAATGCTCGCGCCGTCCAGCATCGTCGCCGATCCGGGGATCGCGGCATTGATTGCGTCGGTCACGCGCTTGGCATTGGTCGCATCGAATTGGTGAAGGTTGAACGTCAGTTCGCTGCTCGTGGCAAAGCCGGTATCGACCGCGCGCTCGACCGTAGCGCCGCCGGCGATCCGGCCGCTCGACGGGACGTTGACGGTCAGTTTCGACCCGTCCGCCGCATCGACACCTAGGCCGCCGATGACGAGATTGCCCTGCACCATCGCATAAATCTGTCCATCGGCGCCATAAAGCGGCGCGAGCACCAGCGTCCCGCCGCGCAGGCTTTTGGATTTTCCGATCGCCGACACGGTGACGTCAAGACGCTGGCCGGGCTTCGCAAAGGGTGGCAGCTCGGCGGTAATCATCACCGCCGCCGCGTTTTTCAGCGACGGATTGACCCCCGGCGGCAGCGTCAGGCCGAAACGCGACACCGCGCCCTTCATGCCCAGCGTCGAATAATCGAGGCTGTCGTCGCCGGTGCCCGCCAGGCCGACGACGATACCATAGCCGGTGAGTTGGTTGGCACGCAGGCCCTGAAACTGGCCCATGTCCTTGATACGTTCGGCCTGTGCGGGCGCCGCCAAGGCGAAGCTTGCGAACAGAAACGCGATAAGGGTGAACAGGGTCGGACGCTGGGTCACTTCAAATTCCTCGGTTAAAAGGGGCTGACGATCGAGAAGAAACGCTGCAGCCAGCCCTGGCGGCTCGCGCGGGCGATCTCGCCCTTGCCGACGTAACGGATGTTCGCATTGGCGACGCGGGTGGACAGGACGCGGTTATCGGGTCCGATGTCGATCGCGCGGACGATGCCCGAAATCTGGACGCGTTCGTCGCCGCGATTGAGCGTGAGCAGCTTTTCGCCGCGCACGAACATCGTGCCGTTGGGATAGACGGCGGCGATCGTCACGCTGACTTCGCCGGACAGCGCGTTCGATTGCGATGCGTCGCCCTTGCCTTTGAACTGCTGGCCGCCGCCCGCCGCAATATCGCTCGGGTTGAACAGCGACAGCGGCCCCGTGGTGGGCGGCATCAGGCCGATGCTGCCGTCGCGCTGGGTTCCTGCGGCGTTGCTTTTCGTCGCGGCGGTGCGTTCGGTGAGCTGGATCGTGATGATGTCGCCGACCCGGCCCGCGCGGCCGCCGGACGTAAGCGGAACATAGGAACCCTGAAAGATCGACCCATTGGCAGGCGGCGGGGCCGGCGGCAGCGGCATCGTCGCCGCAAAGGCGTCGGGCGGCAGCTTGTCCCTCGCCTGCACCGCAAGCGGCGCGAGCGCAAGGGCAAGGATCGCCAGGCTAGAGAGTCTGCGTCGCATTTTTCATCATCTCGTCGGTGGCGGAGATCATCTTGGAATTGACCTCATAGGCGCGCTGCGTCTCGATCATGTCGACCAGTTCCTCGACGACGTTCACGTTCGATCCCTCCAGCATCCCGCCGCGCAGCGAACCGCGCCCTTCGATCCCCGCGGCGCCGACCTGCGGCGCCCCCGATGCCAGCGTTTCCACCAGCATGTTGTTGCCGATCGACTGAAGCCCGGCCGGATTGGCAAAGCGGGCGATTTCCAGCCGGCCCAGTTCGGTCACGCCGTCCTGTCCCGCGATGGTGGCCGATATGGTGCCGTCGGCGCCGACCGAGATGCCGGTCGCGTTTTCGGGAAACTGAACCTGCGGCTGAACCGGCTTGCCGTCCGACGTGACCAACGCGCCCTCGGGCGAACGGCCGAAATTGCCGGCGCGGGTATAACCGATGCGCCCGTCGGGCATCTGGACCTGAAAGAATCCGGGGCCGTCGATGGCGATGTCGAGCGAGTTGCCCGTCGTGGAAAAGCTGCCCTGCGTGTCGATGCGCGACGTGCCCGCAAGCGTGACGCCGGTGCCAAGGTTGAGCCCCGTGGCATAGCGGTTCTGTGCCGTGGAGGGCGCCCCCGGCGCGGTCATCAATTGATAGCTCAGCGTTTCAAAATTCGCGCGGTCGCGCTTGAAACCCGTGGTGTTCACGTTGGCGAGATTGTTCGCGATGACCTGCATGCGAAAATTCTGGGCGTCGAGCCCCGTGCGCGCGACTTTTAATGCTCCGAAGCTCATGTCTTCGTCTCCTTATCGAGGCAATTGCATCAGATTGGCGGTCGCGCTGTCCATGTCGCGCGCGCTGCTGATGAGCTTGAGTTGAGAATCCCATTCCTTGCTGGCTTCGATCATGCCGATCAGCGTCGCGGTGGCCGCGACGTTGGAGCCTTCGAGCGAGCGGGCCGTAAGCCGCGCCTCGGGATCGTCGGGCAAAAGCCCGCCGCCCTTGACGCGGAACAGGCCGTCCAGCCCCTTGGCGATGTCCGATCCGGTCGGCGTGACCAGCCGCAGCCGGTCGATTTCCTGCGGATTGGCGGCATCGCCGCCCGCCGGAACGATCCACAGGCGGCCCTGCGCGTCAATGTTCATCGAATCCGCGGGCGGAATGACGATCGGACCCTGGCCGCCCTGAACCGGATAGCCGTCGCCGGTCACCAGCAGTCCGCTGGCCGAAAGCTGAAGATCGCCGCGCCGCGTATAGGCCTGTTCGCCGTCGGGCGCCTGAACCATCAGCAGCGCGTCGCCTTCGAGCGCGACGTCCAGATCGCGCCCGGTCGCGGTGACCGGCCCCTTGTCCATCGCCGCGCCCAGCACCTCTTCGGAGGTCATCGCACGGGTCGTAAAGCCCGACCCGTCGAGCCACAGCGACTGCGCTTCCGCGATTTCGGCGCGAAAGCCCGGCGTCTGCGCATTCGCCAGATTGTTGGCGAGCGCCGTCTGCCGGGACATGCTGCCCCGCATCGCGGTCAGGCTGGTATAGATGAGGCGGTCCATCTGGATTCTCCCGGCAGGCGGCGTTCAGATCAGGATCAGCGCATACCGATGATCGTCTGGGTGAGCTGCGAAGCGCCCTCGATCGCCTTGGCATTCGCCTGAAAATTGCGCTGCGCCGACATCAGCATCACCAGTTCCTCGGTAATATCGACGTTCGAGCGTTCGAGCGCGCCGGAGCGCACGGCACCCATCGGGCCGTTGGTCGCGGCGTCGATCGTCGGCGGGCCGCTTTCGCCCGACGATTGCCAATGGGCATCGCCGATCGGGCGCAGGCCCGACATCGTCGGGAATGTCGCCATCGCGACCTTGCCAAGCTTTTGCGCTTCGCCGTTCGCGAAGGTCGCGGTGACCAAGCCGTCGAGGCCGATCGAGACGTTGACGAGACCCGAGTTCGGATCCGTCGGCGCGCCAGCGGGCAAGCGAAGGTCGAACGCGCCGGCCAGCGTGTTGTTGGTGACATTGCCGTTCGCATCGATCGGCAGCAACTGCAGCTTTGCGCCCGTCGAATCGATGACATAGCGATCGGGGGTCGGCTCGAACGAACCGTTGCGCGTATAGGTGATCGCTTCACGCGGCGGATCGCCCTTCACGATGAACATGCCTTCGCCGACGATCGCAAGGTCAAGCGTCTTTTCGCTCGATTCATAGGATCCTTGCGTGAACTGCTGGGTGATGCCGTTCAGCCGCGTGCCCTGTCCCGCGATCATCTTCGTCGACTGGGTCGGCGACGAGGCAAAGATGTCGCCGAACTGCGCCTTGCTGCGCTTGAACCCGACCGATCCGGCGTTGGCGATATTGTTCGAAATGACCGACATGTCGGTCTGGGCGCCCTTGAGGCCCGAAAGCGAAGTATAGAATGACATGGACTTATCCTTCCTGCGTGGTGGGTTTGGGCGCCGGGTTGGCGGCCTTTATGTCCTTGAGAAGCTGGGTCTGCGCGGTGAGCTGATCGGAAATCTTTTGCAGCGCGGTGTTGGTTTCGCTGATCCCGGCCAGACTGGAAAATTGCGCCATCTGGGCAACCATCTGCTGGTTATCGACCGGGTTGAACGGGTCCTGCTGCGATAGCTGCGCGGTCATCAGGCGAAGGAAATCGCTCTGCCCCATCTGCTGCCCGGTCCCCTTGGGATTGATAACGGGGTTATTGTTCGTGGTGATGCTGTTGACGCTCATCTTATTGTCCCATCCTGAGTGTTTCGTTGATCAGGCCCTTCGCGGTTTCGAGGACCTGGACATTGTTCTGATACTGGCGGGCGGTCTCGACCATCTCGACCATCTCGGCGGCGCTATCGACCGCGGCCTCCCACACATTGCCGTCCTTGTCGGCAAGCGGGCTCGACGGATCATGGCGCTTCGACGGCGCCATCTTCGTCGCCGTCACCTGGTCGACCGACACCGTCGCGCGGCCCTGTCCGTCCATCACGGTGCGGAACACGGGCTTCATCGAACGATAGGCACCCACCTCGCTGCCCGACACTGTCCCGGCGTTGGCCAGGTTCGATGCGGTGGTGTTCAACCGGACGAGCTGCGCCGACATGGCGCGGCCGCTGATATCAAAAACAGAAAAATTGCCGTTCATCATCATTCTCCCTTGATCGCGCGCGACAGGGTGTTGATGCGGCCCGAAAGGAAGGCGAGGCTCGAACGATAGGCGAGCGCGTTTTCCGCATAGGCCATTTGTTCGGTCGCCATTTCGACGGTGTTGCCGTCGAGCGAGGCCTGAACCGGCACCCGGTACGAAATCGCGCCTTCGGTCGATCCGCCCTGGCGCGCGAGGTCGAGCGCCTTCGAGAAATCGAGGTCGCGCGCCTTGTAATTCGGCGTCGCGGCATTCGCGATGTTCGACGCGAGCATCATCATGCGCTGGCTGCGCAACTGCAGCGCGGTCGCATGCATGCCAAAAAGTTTCTCGGATGCCATCATCAACTTCCTTTCCACCGGAGACCGGGCCGGTCGGCCACGGACACGCGGAACATGAAGGTGGAATGCAACGGCCGTGCCAAATGGATTTTTTCCATGTTTTTCAGGTGTATGATGTGCATCGATGCAGGCGGCGGGCCGGTCCCGTCAAAATACCGACATCGGCCCGTGGATCGATGTGAAACCACGCGCCAATCTGCGACTGGCACGATCCCTGCAAATATCCGGGCGATCATTTTGGACCGAAGGAGATGACCCCTGTCCCGTAAATTTCTTGCAGGCCTTGCCGCCATGGCCGCATCGGCCTCTGCCCTCGCCATTCCCGCCGCTGCCCAACAGGGCAATGAGGATTGGCAGACGATCGACGTGCTGACCGCGATGGTCGCCAATGCAATGGGCCGCACCGCAAGCCCGATCGACCGCCGCATCAAGCTGGCGCGCTGCCCCGAACAGGCCGCCGTGACCGCGATCGATGCCCAGACGCTGGCGGTGCGATGCAATTCGCTCGGCTGGCGCCTGCGCGTGCCGATGACGGGCGCGGTCAATGCCGCGCCGACCGCCGCGGGCTTTGTCCGCCCCGCGTCCAGCGCACCGGTGATCCGCCGCGGCGACAATGTCCGCGTGACGATCGACACCGAAAGCTTTTCGATCAGCTATGCCGCGGTCGCGACGCAGGATGGCCGCATTGGCGAGACGATCGCCCTGCGCGGCGCCGATGCGAAATCGCTGCTGAGCGCCACCGTCACCGGCGCCGGACGCGCCCGAATGACGGACTGATCCTCCCTTCCGCCCAGCCTTCAGGCCCGGTGGCGTCGGCTTTCCGACACCGCCGGGCCTTTCTTTTTCCCTTTTTGCGGCGAACCGCCTTAATCGTCCCGAACCCCGTCCGTTAAAGCCTTCGTGAACCGCGTCGTCACTTTTCTGACGGCGCCTGATGGAGGCAATTATGGCGGGTGACAGCAAGATCGGCCCAGTCGGTGGCATCGGCCGCACCGGCCCGCTGCGTAACATCGCCGGCGGTTTCGCTGCATCGGCCCAGGCTCCCATCCAGGCGCAGACCGCGCCGGACAGCCTGCCGACCACGCGCCTGACCCGCCTTGCGGGAACGATCGCCAGTCAGCAGCCGCCGGTCGATGTCGCCCGCGTCGCGTCGCTGCGCAGCGCCATCGCCAGTGGCAGCTATGGCGTCCATCCCGCCATCATCGCGAGCGCCATGATCGATTTTTACGGCGCCGGGGCCGAATGATGCTCGACGACGTACAATCGCGGCTCGACGCGCTGGTCGGCGCGCTCGACGGGCAGGACGCCGGGGCGATCATCGCGGCGACCGAAGATCTTGCCACCGCCGTGATTCTGTTTCGCGGCACCGCCATACCGGCAGGCAGCGAACAGCGCGCCCGCGCCCTGATCGGCAAGACGCTGGGACAGCTCGAAGCCGCCGCGATCCGCGTCAACATCCTGAAGGACTGGACGCGTCAGCGGATTGACAAGAGCCATGAGATTCGCGGCACCCACCATCGAGGCATCGCTTTAACCTACTGATAATCAGGCGATTAACTGCCTTTAATCATAAATGGCATGATGATTGCTTCTGGTTTGCCGACACAGCCCTGCTGAACCGGCGGAACCAGAGTTATGAACGCGATCAACAACCCCTTGGGCGCAGCCCGCAGCACCGTTCCCGTGATGGACGCGGTGCAGACGGCGTCGGCGCGGACGGGGGTTGATTTCAATTATCTGGTCGATGTCGCGCGCGTCGAAAGCGGCTATAACCCCACGGCAAAGGCGGCGACATCGTCGGCCCGCGGACTGTTCCAGTTCACCAAGCAGACGTGGCTCGCCACGCTCGACCGCCATGGGGCGGACTATGGCCTTGGCTGGGCGGCCGATGCGATCGGGCGCGATGCATCGGGCCGACTGTCGGTCACCGATCCCGCGCTGCGCCAGCAGATTTTCGACCTGCGCGACGATCCTGGGGCGTCGTCGAACATGGCTGCGGCCCTGACCGGCGATAATCGCGCCTATCTGGAAAGCCGGATCGGCCGCAGCGCCGAACCCGTCGACCTGTATCTCGCGCATTTTCTGGGCAGCGGCGGCGCGGCCAAATTCCTGTCCGCCCTGGAAGCCAATCCCGACCAGCCCGGCGCACCGATGATGCCCGAAGCCGCCGCCGCGAACCGGTCGGTCTTTTATGCTCCCGACGGCAGCATGCGCAGCCTGGCCGAAATTCGCGACCGCTTTCGCGTGAAGCTCGAAGAGGGCGGCAGCACCGAAAATGGGAAACCGCTCGCGCCGGCCGGCTGGCTCATGGCCGCCAGCAGTTCGAGCGGCCTTGCCGATTCCGGCGGGGGACGCCCGCCGCTACCGATGATGGATATTCAGCCAATGCCGAAAAAATTGTCGATGGGTTTCGCCGCCGACGCCTATCGCCGCCTCGCTTCCCTGTCGGGAGGCGCGGCATGACCGCGGGCTTCAACATGAACGCCTTGACCCGGATCGTCGGCGCTTCGGCCTTGCCCGTGGGGATGCTGATCCTCGTCGGGCTGATGGTCATTCCGGTTTCGCCGCTGATCCTCGACATCAGCTTCGTCGCCAATATCATGATAAGCCTTGCGATCCTGATGGTCGCGCTGTCGGCGGCCAAGCCGCTCGACTTTTCATCCTTCCCGACCGTCCTGCTGCTCGCCACGCTGTTCCGGCTTGCCCTCAACGTCGCCTCGACGCGCGTGGTGCTTGTCCACGGGCACGAGGGGACGGCGGCGGCCGGCCATGTCATCGAGGCATTCGGCCAGGTGCTGATCGGCGGCGACTATGTCGTTGGTCTGTTCGTCTTTTTCGTCCTGATGATCATCAACATGGTCGTCATCACCAAGGGCGCGGGCCGCGTGTCCGAAGTGTCGGCGCGCTTCACCCTCGACGCCCTGCCCGGCAAACAGATGGCGATCGACGCCGACCTCAACGCCGGACTGCTCACCCCCGAAGAAGCGAAGGCGCGCCGTATCGAGGTCGCGACCGAAGCCGATTTCTACGGGTCGATGGACGGTGCCTCGAAATTCGTGAAGGGCGACGCGATCGCGGGCCTTTTGATCCTGTTCGTCAATATCGTCGGCGGGCTGATCCTGGGCATTTTCAGCCACGGCCTCAGCTTTTCGGAAGCCGGCAGCAATTATGTCACGCTGGCGATCGGTGACGCGCTGGTCGCGCAGATCCCGGCGCTGCTGCTGTCGATCGCCGCCGCCGCCATCGTCACCCGCGTTGCTTCGCCGTTCGACCTCAGCGGCCAGATCAGCAGCCAATTCTCATCGCCCACCGTGTGGATGGCGGTCGGCGGCATCCTGTTCATCCTTGGCCTGGTGCCATCGATGCCGCAGATGCTGATCCTGCCGGCCGCCGCGCTGTCGTTCGGCATCGGCTGGCAACTGCGCCGCAGCGCCGCAGCGGTCGCCGACCTGCCCGAACCCGCCGCCCCCGCGCCCGATCCCGCACATATCGAATGGGCCGACGTCAGCGACGCCAGCGCGTGCCAGTTGGAGATCGGCTATGCGCTGGTCACGCTGGTCGACGAGCGCAAGGGATCGCCGCTGATGACGCGGATCACCGGCATTCGTCGCCAATTGTCAAAGGAACTGGGCTTCGTCGTGCCGCCGGTGAAGGTCACCGACGACCTGTCGCTGCCCGGTAACGTCTATCGCATCTCGGTCGCTGGGGTGATCGTCGGCGAAGACGAGGTATTTCCCAATGAGATGCTCGCGCTGGATTCCGGCGACCTTGTGACCAAGGTGACCGGGCGACCGTGCAAGGATCCGACCTTCGGCCTCGACGCGCTGTGGATTCCAAAGGCGATGCAGAACGACGCGATCGCGGCCGGATACACCGTCGTCGATCCGGCCACCGTCGTCGCAACCCACCTCAACAACAGCATCGTCGGGTCGGCCGCCGAACTGTTCGGCATCGACGATGCCCAGGCGCTGATCGACAATCTGAAGACCCATTATCCGCAGCTTGCGCAGAATCTGACGCCCGGTGGCTATCCGTTGCCGCGCGTCGCGAGCCTATGCAAATCGCTGCTCGTCGAACGCGTCCCCTTGCGCGATTTCCGCAAGATAGCCGAAGCCATGGTCGCGCTGTCGGCGCAGCAACTGGGCGAGATCGAGCTGGTCGAGGCGGTACGCCAGCGCATCGGTGCGCTGATCGTTCAGACGATCGTGCCCAGCCGGATGCCGCTGCCCGTCGTCACTTTCAGCCCCGACATCGAAATGCTGCTCAACCAGTCGGTGCGCGCCAATCCGGGCGCCGAGTGGCCGTTCGAACATGGCATGGCGATGAAGATCATCGAACAGGTCGGACAGGCGGTCGAGCCGCTGCTGCTTCAGACGCGCAGCTTTGCTCTGGTCGCCTCGCCGATCTGCCGGTCGGCGCTGTCGCGGCTGGTGCGGGCAACCTTTCCCGACGTCGCGGTCATCTCTTACCTCGAGATTCCGGCGACGAAGCAAACCGAAATTGTCGCGACGATCGGCGCCGAAGTGCCGCGTCTCGCGTCCGGGGCCGATGCCCATATGGAGGACCAATCGCATGAGAATTGAGCCCGCCGAGCAATTTGCCGGGGCAACCGGTCGCGGGCGGCGCCCGCGCGGCTATGGCGAAAATGTCGAGGCGCTGGTCGAGGAATATTCGCCGCTGGTCCGCAAGATCGCGTGGCAGGTGTTTTCGCGCGTATCGCGGACGAGCGAGCTGGACGATCTGATCCAGACCGGGTTGATCGCGCTGATCGAAGCGAGCCGCAATTATGAGGAGCGCGGCTTTGCCTTTGCCACCTATGCGACGACCCGCATCCGCGGCGCGATGATCGATCAGCTTCGCCGCGAAGCCGATGTCGGCCGGTCAGGGATGATCGCGACCAAGCGCCTTCAGGCGACGCGCGGCGCGCTGGAGCAGCAGTTGATGCGCGCGCCGACGGCCGCCGAAATGGCCGAGGCGCTGGACCTTTCGGCGGAGGATTATTTCGCCCTCGAACGCAATGCGACGCATGGCCGATCGACCTCGCTGGACGAACTGACCGAAATCGGCGCCTTTATGGCAGCGGACGACAGCGCCAACGCCGACGACCGGTGCGAACAGGCGGACCTGATGGGAGCGTTGCGCCAATGCGTCAGCCATCTGTCCGAGCGCGAACAGATGGTGCTACAGCTTTATTTCTTCGAAGAACTCAACCTGCACGAAATCGGGCTGACGCTGGATGTCAGCGCGGCGCGCATCTGCCAGATCAAGCGCGAGGCGATGGCCAAGGTCGATCGAATGATGCGCCAGATGACCGAATGAAGCCGGACGCCGGGCGGGATCAGGCCCCCATCGTCCGGCTGCTTTCCCAGGCCGTGCCGATTGTCTCGAAATAGCTGGCCATCCGTTCGGTTCCGCTGTCGGTCAGCCGGACGATCGTGCGGCGCCGGTCGCGCTCGTCGATCGAACGGCTCACCAGCCCCAGCCGTTCGAGCGCGCTGATCATCCGGAGGCCCGACGACAATGGCACCGCGGCCCCGGTGGCGAGGTCGCTCGCGCTGAGTGCGCGGCCATGCGTATTCGCCAGCATCAGGTCGAGCATCATGTCCCAGCTCGGGCCCGACAATTCACCGCTGCCGAAATGGCTGCGGCGCATCCGGCGCGCCTGGATGCTGAATGCCAACTGGTCGACAAGCGCCGGTCGGGGGCCGGCGGGCGAGCGCACGGCACGCGGATCGGCGCCGACCCGCGTCGCCGGCCGAGAGGCATCGTCGCTCCGGTTCGCCAACAATTCCTGGATCTGGTCGATCCGCGATTTCAATTCGGCAATTTCTTGGTTCGAAAATTGCTGCATATAAGCATACCCCTTGGGGTGCCACGTTCACTGGGTCGCAAATGCTTTTCGCCGACTGGCCGAACCCGATGCATAGATAATCAAGAGCAGGATCGGGTAGGAAATATATACTGAAAGCAGCGAATAGGGTCGCGCCATTATCTCCGAAAACATGAACTTCTGAATATGGCCGAAAATGGCGATCAACTGCCATCCGGTAATCCAGTAGGGCCAGAAATTGTGCGTCTTCAGGGCAATGAGCCAGAAGCTGAACAGAACCAGCAAGTCGATGACGAAGATATTGACTTCAATATTTTTCCAGGTCGGATACGGGCTTAGGACGCTGGTGAGGACCGAGGCGATCAGGGCGGTATAGGCCGCCCACCGTTCCAAGGGACCGCCGCGTCTGATCGCGACGGCCACCGTGATGAGCAGAACGACATAATAGATCGCCACGGACCACATTGTGGCAGTCAATCTTTACTGGAGTTCACGAAGCCTGCGCGACCGGCGCGGCGGCGATTTGGGTGCCCGACCGGTCGTTGCTGCCTTCGTCGACCAGCTTCGCGGCGGCCGGCTTCACGCCGGCGCCAAACATGCGGGTGCCGAGGCCGACGTCCTTTTGCGTGACGGTCAGCGCCAGATGCGCATCGGTCAGCAGTTGGCGGACCTCGCCGGCGGCGGCAAGCGCGTTCGCGACCTTCGCCATCGCTTCCTGCCCGACGATCGCCGACATGTTGGTTTCGCGTCGTGCGGTCGGCAGGGTGGCGGCCAGTTGAGCGATGCGGATCATCGCTTCGTCGATCGCGTCTTCGGCGCGGTGCAGGTCGGAAGCGATTTTTTTCGCCGCAGAAACTCGTTCATTCAGCATCGTCTTTTCCTTGAAAAAGAATGCTAACGGTTCCCCCCCGCAGCATTCGTTCGAACATGTCAGGTCAGAACACGACCGAGTCCGACAAGGATCGAATAGAGGGCGGAGAAAGCCAGGATCGTCGCAAATGCGATCAAAACTGGCCAGATTATCCTTTCCATCAACCCGTGCCGGTTGGCCGGCTGGGACGCGGTAGGAAATGGCAAACCAATATCGAATAGCCGCCGAAACGAACTTCGCCCCACATCCGCATCGTCCGGCGGAGCGATGTCGCCTAGGTCGATCAATTGATATGTCAAAGGCTGATAAGGGGTAACATGGTCAAAGACACCGTTAACAGCCAAGATGCGAGCCGCTTCTATCCTGTTGGAAACATTGAGTTTCTTAAGGACGCGACGCACGCGTTCATCAACGGTGTGCGGCGACACGTTCATCAGGCGGGCGATCTGCTTGGAATTTTTGTGCTCGTAAACATGCCGCAATGTTTCAATCTGCGCCGCCGACAGCAGGCTGATGTAATTGTCGGGGTCGCCTTGCACCGGTTTGGAATAGAGCATCACGAGTCGAAATCAAGTTGGTCACGCCGTTCGCCGACGCTTTTTCCAATCAGGACGACGAGCGGGCGCGACCTGCATATCGTCACGGGGAAGCGAGGCCAGACGTCGCCGTGCGCGAAGGCTAGTTGCGCCGCTCGATCAGGCCGCGCGCGATCACCTGCGCCTGAATTTCCGCCGCGCCTTCGAAAATATTGAGGATCCGGGCGTCACACAGAACCCGGCTGATCTCATATTCCAGCGCATAGCCGTTGCCGCCGTGAATCTGCAGGCCGGCGTCGGCGTTCGACCAGGCGGTCCGTGCCGCAAACAACTTTGCCATACCCGCCTCAATATCGCAGCGTTTGCCGCTGTCCTTGGCGCGCGCCGCAGCATAGCTCAGCTCGCGCGCGGTGACGAAGTCGACCAGGCTCATCGCCAGCTTGTCCGCGACGCGCGGGAAATGGACGATCGCCTTGCCGAACTGCTTGCGCGCGAGCGCATAGTCCAGCGCCAGTTCAAGCGCGCGCCGCGCCACCCCGACCGCGCGCGCCGCGGTCTGGATGCGCGCGCCCTCGAACGTGTGCATCAACTGCTTGAAACCCTGTCCCTCCGCGCCGCCCAGCAGCGCATCGGCGGGCGCCGTCATCGCGTCGAACTGCAAGGCATATTCGCGCATCCCGCGATAGCCGAGTACCTCGATCTCGCTGCCGGTCATCCCCTTGGCCGGAAACGGGTTCCCCTCGTCGCCGCGCGGCTTGGGAACGAGGAGCATCGACAGCCCGGCATAGCCCTTTGCGTCGGGCATCGTGCGCGCAAGCAAGGTCATCAGGTCCGATCGCGCCGCATGGGTGATCCAGTTTTTCGCACCGTCGATGACCCATTCGCCTCGATCGCCGCGCCGCGCCCGCGTCTGGAGAGAGCCGAGGTCCGATCCGGTGTCGGGTTCGGTGAAGACCGCGGTCGGCAGAATTTCACCGCTGGCTATCCGCGGCAGCCATTGCGCCTTTTGCGCGTCGGTGCCGCCCGTAATGATCAGTTCGCCGGCAATCTCTGACCGCGTGCCGAGCGACCCCGCGCCGATCCAGCCACGCGACAATTCTTCGGTGACGATGCACATCACCAGCTTTGACAGGCCAAGCCCGCCATGGGCTTCGGGAATACAGACGCCGAACGTGCCCATGTCGGCCATCGCCCGGACGACCGTATCGGGAATCAGCGCGTTGGCGAGGTGCCAGCCATGGGCGTGCGGAACGATCTGGTCGTCGGTAAAGCGCCGAAACTGATCGCGAATCGAATCGAGGTCCAGATCGTTCAGCGATTCGCCGGGCCATTGGCCGTCGGCCAGCGCCGCCGCGACGTTCGCGCGCAACCCGGCATGATCCGCGTCGAGCAGTTCGACGCAGGTCTCGGCGAGCGATCGTGCCGCCGCGCTCAGCCCCAGGTCGGCCGGCCGAAAGATTTCATTCTGCCCCATCGGCAGGCCGCCGACGAGCTGGCCGATGGCCTCGGCGAAAGCGAGCGTAGCGACGGCATCATCCAGCGGGCGCGCTTCCGTCCGCGATTCGGACCATTGCAGCACCGCCTCCAGCGCCGCGACCGTCGTTGCGACCCATGCGAACCCATGCGCCGCGCGCTGTTCTCGATCGATTGGCGCATGTGCCAGCCGTTGGGCCAGGCATCCCTCGGCCGCCCCACGATAGGTTTCGGCGGCACAAAGCGCGGCGCGAAGGTCGATCATGCTAAACGACATTTTCAAAAATGGCCGTGGTGGCGGAACGAGCGGGCATGTCTTAAGTCTCCGGATGGCGGTCGGCGCCAACGATACCGGCATCGATCAGGCGCGCGATCTCCCCCGAAGAAAGCGAAAGGCGCTCGCTCAATATTTCTTCGCTATGCTGGCCGTTGCGCGGCGCCGGGCGCGGAGGCTGGCGGTCGCGTTGCGGCAGCGTCGCAAAACTTCCCGCCGCCGGATAGGCAAAGCCGCTGGGATTCTGCGCCGTTCCAAAGATCGGATTGCCCGCGACGAGCGCGGGATCCTGCACCGCCTCATGCATCGTGCGATAGGGGGAATGGACGATCCCGCCGGCGTCGAACGCCGCGGCAAGGTCGGCATGGTCGCGGCCCACGATCGCCGCCTCGAATATCGGATACAGTGTATCGCGATGGTCGAAACGCAGCCCGTCATCGCTTGCAAAGGACAGGCCAAGGGCCGCTTCGACTGCGGCGATCGCTTCGCCAAGGCCAAGCGCGACGACCAGATTCGCCCACTGACGCGGCGTCACCACGACGATCATCGTACGGTGGCCGTCGCGGGTCACGAAATCGCGGCCGAACAGGCCATAGACCGCATTGCCAAGGCGCGGTCGGTCGGTGCCCGCATAAAGGACTTCGGCGACGCCGCCCAGATTGGCAACCGTGCCGATCGCGACATCGGACAAGGGCACGCGAACCTCGCCGCCCTCGCCCGTCGCGCCGCGCCGCTGTATCGCCGCCAGCAACGCAAAGGCAGCATAGGCGCCGGTCAGCAGGTCCCATGCGGGCAGCACATGATTGACCGGATCAGGCCCGGCGCCGGTCAGCATCGGATAACCGACGCTGTTGTTCACCGTGTAATCGAGCGCGGGCGATCCGTCGGCCCATCCCATCACCCGCACCGTAACCAGGTCGGGGCGATCCCTGGCCAAAATATCGTGCGACAGAAACCCGTTCACCGGAAAATTCGTCACAAACTGTCCGGTCGCGCGGATCAGCCCCTGCAGCAGTTCGCGCCCTTCGGCTCGCCCAAGGTCGAGCGCGACCGACTTTTTCGCGCGGTTGAGATTTTCCCAATAGAGCGAGTCATTGGCCTGGGTAACGGGCCAGCGGCGAAAATCGGGCCCGCCGCCGATCTGATCGACGCGAACTACCTCCGCTCCCATTTGTGCGCAGTACAGCCCGGCGGTGGGGGAAGCGACGAACGAAGAGGCCTCTATCACCGAAAGGCCGTTCAAAAGATCGTACATCGCCGCCCAATCTCGCGCGAAAATGCGGCTTCAACAGCCGATTGAAGCCATCTGGTGCAGCGGACTGGATCGGAATCCATGACCGCTGCCTTCGGAATTTGCACTAACAGCCTAGGCCGTTTGGCGCCAGAGCCTCATTTCTACCCACTAAACCTCTATTATATAGAGATAAAATGAAGATTCAAGGCCTCCGGTGTCCTGCCGCTGCGAGGCGAGTCTCGGACCGCCAATGTCTATTGATTTGCTAGGCTCATATTTGGTATCGATACCATTCGGAAGGACTTTCATGCTCGATCCTGATATAGCGGCCCATATCGGCACGCCCCCCGAAATGCCGCCACTGACACCGGATCTCATTCCCCTGCTGCGCGCCAATATGGCGATGATGGCGGCGGCGATGCCAGGGGCGGACATCGACCATGTCGCAGACTTTGATGCCGATGGCGTTCCGGTCCGTTTGTATCGCCCCGCATCCGCTGCCCCCTTGCCTCTGTTGGTTTTCCTGCATGGCGGCGGCTGGATGTTCGGCGACCTGGACACCCACGATTCCATGACCCGCCACCTCGCGGCCGCTAGCGGCTGCGCCGTGCTCGGTGTCGGCTATCGCCTTGCGCCCGAGCATAAATTCCCGGCCGGACTCGATGATGCGATGATCGCACTCGGCTGGGCGCGCAGGTCTGCTGCCGAGCTGGGCTGCGATCCCGATCGCATCGGGCTGGGCGGCGAAAGCGCCGGCGGGAACCTCGCCGCCGCCGCGACGCTGCGCCTTCGTGACGAAAGGAAGCCGCAGCCGCTATTCCAACTGCTGATCCATCCGGCGACCGATATGCGCTTCTCACTTCCCTCGTTCACCGAGATTGTCGTGCCCGGTCTATCGAAAGCCTATCTGGACGTCTGCCGCGAATATTATCTCGGCGATATGTCTGAAGCGCATCCGTTCGTGTCGCCGCTTCGCGCGGAAAGCCATGCCGACCTTGCCCCGGCGATCGTGCTGACCGCGTCCGAAGACCCGCTACGCGACGATGGCGAATATTATGCCGCGGCCCTCGTCCGCGCCGGGGTCGCAACATTGGCGCAGCGTCTGCCGGGTCTGCCGCACGGATTTCAGTTCCTGCCGATCACGATTCCTGCGGTCAGGGCCGCCAACGACTTGATCGGGGGGCTAGTCCGCCGCTACTTCGCGACTGCATAATATCCGGCATTATCGGGGGACGTTTGTAATGGGCAGGATCGGCAAGGACGCACGTCCGACCATGGAAAGGGTCGCGACGCTGGCTGGCGTCTCGAAAATCACCGTCTCGCGCGCGCTGCGCGGAAGCGACCTTGTCCGTACCGAGGTGCGCGAACGCATCATACAGGTCGCGAACGAGGTCGGTTATCGGATGAACGTAGCAGCGCGCAGCCTGCGCACGCGACAGACCCGCACGATCGCCGTTGTCATCGACCAGATCGATCCGGGCCGCCAGTCGCACACCGACCCGCTGATTCTGTCGATCATCGGCGGCCTTCTCGAAACGCTGACCCCGGCCGGCTATTCAACGCTGCTTACCACCAACGAGCATTTCCTGTCGTCCAGCGCGGTCGGGGCCGACGGCGCCGTCATGCTGGGTCAAGGTGAAGGGGCGCATCGCGTCAGCCAGGCGTCGATAATGAACCTGCCGATGGTGGTCTGGGGCGAACCCGTTCCCGGCGTCAGCGCAAAGGTCGTGGGCAGCGACAATCGCATGGGCGGAAAGCTTGCCGCCGAACATCTCGTCGACCGCGGCGCCACCCGTCTGCTGTTTCTGGGTGATGTCCAGCATCCCGAAATCGCGGCCCGGCTGGAAGGCTTTCGCGAGGCGCTGGCGTCCAGCGATGCGCGGCTCGCCGGCGCCCTGTCCTGTCCCTTTACCGCAGAGGGCGGCGCCCAGGCCGTCGGGGAGGCTCTGGACGGCGGAATGGCATTCGATGCCGTGTTCGCCGCCAGCGATTTCATCGCAGCGGGCGCCTGTGATACGCTGGCGGCGCGGGGCCTTTCGGTGCCGGGCGACGTTGCGATTATCGGTTTCGACGACGCCCCGATCGCCAGCGTGCATCGCCCCTCGATCAGTTCGATCCGGCAGGACGGGGCAGAAGCGGGCCATGCGCTCGCCCACGCCGTCATCGCGCTTATCGAGGGGAACGCCCCCGCTGCGGCCCGCGCCCTTCCCGTGCAGTTGATCGCGCGCGAGACGAGCCGCTAAAGGCGCTTGCGGAAAAATTCCGCGACGATTGCATAGGTTTCGACCGACTCGGGCAGATCGACGTCCATATGATGCGCGTGCCAGAGACCGTCGAACAAGACGAAGTCGGCCGCGACCCCCGCCGCAAGAAGCCGGCGGTGCATGACGGAGACCGCGCTGGCCGCAAAATCACGCGTTGCCGAGATCAACAGGCTGGGCGGAAATCGCGCCAACAGTTCGGGATGGTCGGCGGCCAGCACCAGCGGATCCGAAAGGTCCGCGCCCGCAAAATAAGGCAGTTCCTCCAGCTTCGGCGCCGCGCCGGATCCTCCGCGCGGATCGAACAGCCTTTGCGCGCGCGCCGCATCGCCTGCAAAAGGGAGCGGTGCGCCATGAAAGATGCCGAGAGCACCGGGAAGCGGCACCCCGCCGCGCAGGACATGCGCGACCATCTGCGTCGTCAGCACCGCGCCCGCCGAGCAGCCATAGACGCCGATCCGCGATGGATCGACCTGATCGATCAGCCAGCGATAGACCGCGACCGCGTCGTCGACCGCCGCCGGATAGACATGTTCGGGAGCAAGGCGATAATCCACCGCGACCACCCGCATCCCCGACACGGCGGCGATCGGTACGGCCTCCAACAGCGCGCCCGGCCCCTCTCCCCACATGAAAGCGCCGCCGTGAAGGCATAGCAGAGCGGGTGAATGGCTCGCGCCGTCGGCGGGAACGACGTCATAAATCTCGACCCCGCCGACCATATTCCGGCTGATCTCGACCGGATATTTCTTCAACGCCTTGTCGAGCAGTCGCTGGTTGTAATCGGCAAAAAAAGGCCGTGCTTCCGCCAGATCGACGGGCGCGGCGGATTCGCCCAGATGCGCGGCAAACCGTGCCTTCGCTTCGGCGCTGACCCATGGGCCGAATTGTTCCATGTCGCTCATACCACCCCATATGTTATCGATAGCAGCGCCGAGTGCGCGTCAACGATAGCGTTTTGCGTGCCGGTATCAAGGGCTATTGACATCGATACCATTTTATCACATTCCTCACCTTGACCGGGGGAATCCGGCTATCCTTTGGGAGGGAAGAGATGATTTCGATGCGTTCCGCCTTGCTGCTTGCTCTTGCGAGCAGCGCGAGCCTGTTGCCCGCCGCCGCCCTTGCGCAGACTGAAACGCCGCCTGCGGAACAGGCGTCCCCGACCGATGGCAGCGAGCTTGGCGACATCATCGTCACCGCCCGCCGCCGCGAGGAAAATCTGCAAAGCGTACCGATCGCGGTGACAGCGTTCACGCAGGAAGGGATCGCGCAAAAAGGCATCACCGACCGCACCTCGCTGGCCGACAACACGCCTTCGCTGTTCACCATCAATGGCGGCTATCCCCGCGAGGCGGCCTTTTTTGCGCTGCGGGGTCAAGGGCCGGCCTTTGGCTCGACCCCGGGCGTCCTCAACTATTTCGCCGAAGTCCCCAACAGCGTGAATGTCGACGGCCGCGTCGGCACCTATTTCGACCTTGCCAATATCCAGGTCCTGTCCGGGCCGCAGGGCACCTTGTTCGGCAAGAACGCCACGGGCGGCAACATCCTGTTCGAACCGGTCAAGCCGAAGGACGAATTCGAAGGCTATGTCCGCGTCCAGTTGGGCAATTACGACGATCGCCGGATCGAGGGCGCGCTCAACACGCCGATCGTGCCAGGCCGCGTGCTTTTGCGGATCGCGGGCGAGGTTGGTCGGCGTGATGGCTATACGCGCGACGTCGGGCCGAATTTCGCGGGCAAGGATTATGACAATCTGTCCTACGAAAGCTTTCGCTTCGGACTGACGCTTCGGCCGACCGACAACATCGAACTCTATACGATGCTGCGTTATTACCAGTCGGCCAATAATGGCGGCGGCACCGTCATCGATGCGTTCAATCCCGCGGCCGGCGCCGACCTGGGGCCGCCCTTTGGCTTCATCCCCGTCCTCGCCTTTCATCCGGGTGCCGCCACCATTGTCAGCGAACAGCGGGCACGGGGCCCGCGCCGCGTGTCCTATGACCTCAACCAGTTTTCCCGAACGGAATATTGGCAGGTGATCAATCAGGCCTCGATTGAACTCACTGACAATATCAAGCTGCGCAACATCATCAGCTATTCGCAGTTCCGCAATCGCTACGGCTATGACTATGACGCCACGCCCTTTCCGCTGGCGGGGCAGTCGTCGCGCAATATCGACACTCTGGCGCCGAACACCTTTACCGAGGAATTGCAGCTTCAGGGCACCTTGCTGGACGACGCGATCGATTTCGCGGTCGGCGGCTATCTCGATCGTACGACCACGAAGAATCCCGCCGGGATCGAACAATATACCTTCTTCCCCATCGGCACCCTGATTCCGCCGATCTTCGGCTATTTCGACAACCGCAACCGCAGCGAGGCGATATTCGGGCAGGCGACGGTCAACCTTGGCAAGCTGTCGGGCGCGCTGACCGGACTCAGCGTTACGGGCGGGTTGCGCTATACATGGGAGCATAGCTTCACGTCACAGACGATCGGCGCCCCGCCGGCGGTATCCGGATCGGTCGACAGCAAATATCCCAGTTACACCGCAACGCTCGATTATGACGTGACGCCGGGCGTCCATGTCTATGTCACCGCCCGCGACGCCTATAAATCGGGCGGTGTCAACGGCCCCGTACCCACCGGTTCGGCATTTCGCACGTTCCCGCCGGAACGCCTGTCGGACATCGAATTCGGCGTGAAGTCGCAATTCTCGATCGGCGCCATGGACGTGCGCGCCAACGTCGCGGCCTATCGCGGCATGTACGACAATATTCAGCGAACCACGGTGGAATCGGTCCAGACGCCCAGCGGCCCGGTGCTGCTCAACGTCACGCGAAGCGCCGCGAAAGGAAGGATTCAGGGCGTCGAATTGAATGTCGCGGTTGTGCCGGCGCGGGGCTTCACGCTCAACGGCAGCTATTCCTATATCGATGCGCGTTACACCGTCGTCGCCGACGCCAGTGCCGGGGCGATTCTGAACGGCGCGCCCTTCCCCTATACTCCAAAGCACAAATATTCGATCGGCGGCTCTTACGAAACGCCGATGGGCGGCGCGGGCGACCTGGTGCTGGCCGTCAATTATGTCCGCCAGACAAAGGTTTCGACCGCACAGACCAATAGCAGCTTCTATAATTTCCTGCCCGCTTATGGTCTGCTCAACGCCAGTGTCGGGCTAAGGGATGTGGGCGGTCGCCCCATCGACCTGACCTTGTTCGCAACCAACATCACCGACGAGGCGAAACCGGTCGGCGTGCTCGATCAATATGCGGGCAGTTCGGGCACGGTCGGCCTGACCTATACCGAACCGCGGATGTACGGCGTACGGATCGGCTATCGGTTCGGAAGCTGACCGATGACCGCCGCGTCGCCGCCGCAACCTCCCTTTGCCATGACCGTCAGCGCCGAGGCGCGGGCGGTGATGGACCCGATGCGCAAGGGTGGCGGGGCGCCGGAGGTCACAGCGACGCTGCTGCGCAATCCGATTACCCGCGCGGCGGTTCGCGCAGCCGCTGCCAATCACCTGAAGCCATTGAACAAGGGCCGCGCGCAACGCTTTGGGGTCGATGTCGAAAAAGGCAAAATTGCCGGGGTTCCGGTCAAATACATACGACGTCGCGATAGTGATCCGGCGGACAAGCGGCTGCTCATCAATTTCCACGGTGGCGGTTTCATTGTCGATTCCGGCTCGCTGACCGAAACGATCCCGATCGCCGGACTGACCGGCATCCCCGTGGTCACGGCGCTGTATCGCATGGCGCCCGAACATGTTTTTCCTGCCGCGGTTGATGATGCGCTTTTGGTTTACACCGACGCATTGACCCATCGCGCGCCCGCCGCGATCGGCATCTATGGCAGTTCAGCGGGCGCGATCCTGACGTTGCAATTGCTCGCGCGGATCAAGGCTGAAGGGCTGCCGATGCCCGCCGCTGCGGGTGTCTTTTCAGGTGCGGCCGATCTTTCGCTGGTCGGCGATTGCGAAGCCTATCTGCCCGCGATCATGGGATCGCGCACGGCGGCCGAAACGCTGGCCGAATATCGCGGCGCCTGTGACCCCGTCGACCCCCTCTTCTCACCCGCGCGCGGCGATCTGTCGGGCCTGCCGCCGATGTTGATGATGACGAGTACGCGCGACCAGTTGCTAAGCCATACGATACTCGCCGACCTTGCGCTGCGCCGCGCCGGCGTGGACGTCGACCTGCGCGTCTATGAAGGCATGGCCCATGCATTCTGGGCGTGGATCGAATGCCCGGAGACCGACGTGGCGCTTGCTGCGCAGGCCGATTTCTTCACCAGACATCTGGAACGCTGATGGGTGCTCAGGCGAGTCCCGCCGATCTTTATGGCCCGCTCCTCGCAAAGGTGCAGGAACGCGCCATCCTGCCCGACGGCAAGACATTCGTCGACGCATTGCCAAGGCGCCCGGTAGCGGAGATCATGCGCGACTTCGCGGCGCTGCCCGCGGGCGACGACGCGCTGCGCCACTTCATCGCCGCCAATTTCGATCTGCCCACCGTCGCCGAGGGCGCGGCACCTGCGGTTCTGCCGCTTCGTGATCATATTCGTTCGCTGTGGACAAATCTGGCCCGGGCGCCCGAACGGGCCGCGACCGCATCGGCCCTGCCGGTACAGCAACTCCATGTGCTGCCCGGCGGCCGCTTCCGCGACA